>NZ_JBVIFR010000017.1:0-172763 GCF_055571235.1 Streptomyces sp. NPDC030991 | reverse complement strand
ACGCCCGGTTACATTTCGAACCCGGAAGCTAAGCCTTACAGCGCCGATGGTACTGCAGGGGGGACCCTGTGGGAGAGTAGGACGCCGCCGAACTATTTTTGAGAGGACCTTTGGTCCCGGCACACATGCTGGGACCAAAGGTCCTTTTTGTATTTCCAGAGCTCTTCTCGAAGCGCGCCGGCCCCTCGGCTGCGCGAGAATGACTTGCAGTACCAAAGACAGGAGTCACACCGATGTCCCCCAACTCTCCCGACGAGCGACCGGAGCGCGACCTGCGCCGCCGGGACAGTGGTGACCGGGGCGGCTACCGCAGCGGTGGCGCTCCGCGCGGCGACCGGCGGGACGACCGCCCCCAGGGCGACCGAGACCGTGGCCCGCGCCGTGACGGCGACCGGCCCCCGTTCCGTCGCGATGACCGCCGCAGTGACAGCCGCGGCGGCGACAACCGTGGCGGCGACAACCGTGGCGGTGGCTTCCGTCGCGATGACAACCGTGGTGGTGACAACCGCGGTGGTGGCTTCCGTGGTCGCGACGACAATCGCGGTGGCGACAGTCGTGGCGGTGGCTTCCGCCGTGACGACAACCGTGGTGGTGACAACCGCAGCAGCAGCGGTGGCTTCCGTGGTCGTGATGACCGTCCCTCGTTCGGTGGCGGCGACCGTGACCGGGACCGTGGTCCGCGTCGCGATGGTGACCGGCCCCCCTTCCGCCGCGATGAGCGGCGTGACGACAACCGTGGCGGTGACAACCGCGGTGGCGGCTTCCGTCGTGACGACAACCGCGGTGGCGACAACCGCAGCGGCGGCGGCTTCCGCGGCCGTGACGACCGTGGCGGCGACAACCGTGGCGGTGGCTTCCGTCGCGATGACAACCGCGGTGGTGACAACCGCAGCAGCAGCGGTGGCTTCCGTGGTCGCGACGACCGTCCCTCGTTCGGTGGCGGCGACCGTGACCGTGGTCCGCGTCGCGATGGCGACCGGCCCCCCTTCCGCCGCGACGACCGGCGTGACGACAACCGTGGCGGCGACAACCGCGGTGGCGGCTTCCGTCGCGATGACAACCGCGGTGGCGACAACCGCAGCAGCAGCGGTGGCTTCCGTGGTCGTGACGACCGTCCCTCGTTCGGTGGCGGCGACCGTGACCGGGACCGTGGTCCGCGTCGCGATGGTGACCGGCCCCCCTTCCGCCGCGACGACCGCCGCGATGACAACCGAGGCGGCGACAACCGCAGCAGCAGCGGCTTCCGTGGTCGCGACGACCGTCCCTCCTTCGGCGGCGGCGGCGACCGTGACCGGGACCGTGGTCCGCGTCGCGATGGCGACCGGCCCCCCTTCCGCCGCGATGACCGGCGTGACGACAACCGTGGCGGCGACAACCGTGGCGGTGACAACCGCGGTGGCGGCTTCCGCCGTGACGACAACCGCGGTGGCGACAACCGCAGCAGCAGCGGCGGCTTCCGCGGCCGTGACGACCGTGGCGGCGACAACCGTGGCGGTGGCTTCCGTGGGCGCGACGACCGTGGCGGGCGGCCCGCCGGCGGCGGGTACCGCGGACGTGACGACCGTCGGGACGACCGGCGCGACGACCGCCGTGGTGGCGGGAGTTACCGCGACGAGCGGGAGCGGGATCGCGAGCCGATCAAGCGGCTGCCGATCCCCGAGGACGTCACCGGGTTCGAGCTCGACAAGGACGTACTGCAGGAGTTGCAGTCCCTGCCAAAGGGGCTCGCGGAGGATGTCGCCAAGAACCTGGTGATGGTCGCCCGGCTGATCGATGAGGACCCCGAAGGCGCTTACGGGTACGCGAAGGTCGCGCTGCGGCTCGCGTCGCGGGTCGCCGCTGTCCGTGAGGCCGTCGGGTTCGCCGCCTACGCGAACCAGAACTACAGCGAGGCCCTCGCCGAGTTCCGGGCCGCGCGGCGTATGACCGGACGCGTAGAGCTGTGGCCCGTGATGGCCGACTGCGAGCGCGGGCTCGGGCGGCCGGAGAAGGCGCTCGAGATGGCCGGGGCGCCCGAGGTGCAGAAGCTCGACAAGGAGGGGCAGGTCGAGATGCGGCTCGTCGCCGCCGGGGCCCGGCGCGACATGGATCAGCTGGACGCCGCCATCGTGACGTTGCAGAGCCCCGAGCTGGCCTCGAACTCCGTCCAGCCCTGGACCGCGCGGCTTCGGTACGCGTACGCCGACGCGCTGCTGGCCGCCGGCCGGGAGGACGAGGCCCGCGAGTGGTTCGCCAAGGCCGCGGAGTCCGACAAGGACGGCAGCACGGACGCCTCGGACCGGCTGGCCGAGATGGACGGTGTCGAGTTCGTGGACGCCTTCGCCGACGATGACGATGACGAGGACGACAGCGCGGGCGACGACGCCGGCGAAGGCGTCATGGTGTCGGACGAAAACGACGACGACGAAGACGACGAAGACGACGAAGACGACGAGGACGACGAGAAGAAGGGCGCCGACGAGAAGTAGGCGGCGCATGGTGTGACGTGACGGGCGGGTTCCTTCGGGGGCCCGCCCGTCAGTCGTTGGTGAGCGTGCGCAGGACCAGGCCCGTGGCAGGTTTCGGGCCGAACGACGTCGACTTGCGGGGCATCGTCACCCCCTGACGGGCCAGCTCGCGGACGACCTCCTCGCGGACCGGGTGCATGAGGACCGCCGTGCCGCCGTCGTGCCGCGCCTTCTCGACCGTCGCCTCCGTGTCGTGGATGTACGTGACGTCGGCGGGGGAGTCCTCGGCGATGCCCCAGACGTGCGCGAGGAGCGTGGAGTGCAGGACTGTCGCGTCCAGCGTGCGCCACTCCTCGGGGCGGTCCGCCGGGATCGTCCGGTCGAGGAGGGCCGGGTCCGGACGGTCCAGCAGGTGGTACGTGTCGGCGGCGCCGGTGAGGAGGAACGCGTTGCCGTGCTGTGCCGCTTCGGCGAGGGCCCCCATCGCCCCGGGGAGCGGGCCCGCGACGTCTCGTACGCGGAAGAAGGGGGCGGCCGCCGCGAGGGCCCGGTCGATCGGGAGGCGGTTCAGGAGCCGGTGGATGGCGCGGACGCGCAGCGGGTAGCGGGCCGTGTCGACGAGGAGGACCAGACCCCGGTCCCACGGGGTGGGCGACGGGTGTTCGGCGCGCAGCCGCAGGTAGGTCGCCCAGCGGTGGTGGCCGTCGGCGATCAGGGCCTGGTGCCGGGCGAGGTCGTCGTGGATCCTCCGGATGTCCGCCGGGTCGGTGATGGACCACAGGCGGTGGCTGTAACCGTCCTCGGTGGTCGTGGCCAGGAGCGGAGTGCTGTCGACGGTACGTTCGATGACGGCGGTGGCGCCCGTCGCGTCGCCGTCGCCGCGGTAGGTCAGCAGGAGCGGTTCGAAGTTCGCCGCCGTGGTGCGCATCAGGCCCACGCGGTCCTCGACCACGTGCGGCATGACGTCCTCGTGCGGCAGGACCACGCCCTCCGACGCCTCGGACAGGCGCAGGGCGCCGATGAGGCCGCGCTGGAGCAGCTCGCCGTCGCGCTGCTCGTAGACGTAGAGGGCCGGCTCGGCGTCGGGGGCGAGGACGCCCTCGGCGAGCCAGCGGTGCAAGGTGGCGGCCGCCTGGTCGTTGCGTGCCTGCGGCGACCCCGAAGGACCGGCCTGCGGAAGGATGAGACGGACGATGTTGTGCGGGTCCGCGCTCTCCAGGTGCAGCAGGCCGTCCGGGCGGACGACGACGTCGTACGGGGGAGAGGTGACGGCCGCGAGACTGCCGATGCGCTCGGGGACGTAGCGCACCCCGCGGAAGGGGCGCAGATCCAAGCCGTCACCTGCAGTGTTCATCCGTGCATCGTACGAGTGTCGGTGGTGTGGGGGATGATCGGGGGAGTGGGATCGAGGAAGGGCGATACAGAATGAGCCAGAGTGCGAGCGGTGCGTCCGGCGGCGGGCCGAGGACGCGGCCGGAGAGCAGCGCGCGGGCGTTGAGCGAGGCGTACGACACCGCGCTGCTCGACCTGGACGGGGTCGTGTACGCGGGCGGTCAGGCCATCGCGCACGCCGTCGAGTCCCTGGCCGACGCGCGCGAGGCGGGGATGGCGCTCGCGTATGTCACCAACAACGCGCTGCGGACCCCCGACGCCGTCGTCGAGCACCTGGGCGAGCTCGGGATCCCCACCGGGTCCGGCGATGTCATCACGTCGGCGCAGGCCGTCGCGCGGCTCATCAGCGACCAGGTGCCCGAAGGGGCGCGGGTGCTGGTGATCGGCGGGGAAGGACTGCGGGTCGCCCTGCGGGAGCGGGGGCTCGTGCCGGTCGACTCCGCCGACGACGAGCCTGTCGCGGTGGCGCAGGGGTACGGCGGTCCTGACATGGCGTGGGGGCGGTTCGCCGAAGCCTGTTATGCCATCGCGCGGGGCGTGCCGTGGTTCGCCTCCAACACCGACCTGACAATCCCGAGCGGGCGCGGCATCGCTCCGGGGAACGGGGCGGCGGTCGAGGTGGTCCGGATCGCGACGGGGGCGGAGCCGCAGGTCGCGGGGAAGCCGCTGCCGCCCATGCACCGGGAGACCATCCTGCGCACCGGGGCCAAAACGCCGCTGGTCGTGGGGGACCGGCTGGACACGGACATCGAGGGCGCCTTCAACGGGGAGGTCGATTCGCTGCTGGTACTGACCGGTGTGACCGACGGGGCGCAGCTGCTGGCCGCGCCGCCGCAGCACCGGCCGACGTACGTGGACCGCGATCTGCGCGGGATGCTGACCGGACAGCCGGAGGTGACCGAGGAGCAGGGCGGGTTCCGGTGCGGCGGATGGACCGCTTCGGCCGGCGACGAGCGGGTGGAGCTGGAGGGCGACGGCGACGCGATCGACGGGCTGCGCGCGCTGTGCGCCGCCGCCTGGACGGCCGCCGGTGACGGGGCGTGCGAGCTGGACGCGGCGAAGGCGTTGGAGCGGCTGGACCTGTAACGAGCGAGCGGGCCGGCCCCTTAAGTGCGAGCGGGGCCGGCTCGGGCAGACCGCCCGCCATGGTCCTCCGGCAGGCTGCCGCGGCCGGTCCTCCGGATGGCACCTCCGGATGGCTGCTGCCCCGGGGAGACGCCTGTCTCGGCGCAGCAGGATGTGGCCGATTCGGAGGATAGGCTAGCCTAACCTCGTGTTGGTCGACAGCCCCCCAGAAACGCGCGCGGACCCCGCTCCCGCGCCCCCCGGCCGCCGTGCGGTGCTCCGCACGGCCGGGCTTCTCGCCTCGGTCGTCGTGCTGCTCGCCGTTCTTGTGGCGAGTATCGCCGTCGGCGCCAAACCGCTCGCTCTGGACCAGGTCTGGCACGGGCTGTTCCACGACACCGGTACCTATGCGGACATCGTCGTCGGTGAGCGGGTCTCGCGGACGTTGCTCGGCCTGCTGGCCGGGCTCGCGCTCGGCCTGTCCGGCGCGGTCCTCCAGGCGCTGACCCGCAACCCGCTGGCCGACCCGGGCATCCTCGGCATCAACATGGGCGCCTCCGCCGCCGTCGTGACCGCCATCAGCTTCTTCGGGGTGACCTCGTTCAGCGGCTACGTGTGGTTCGCCTTCTTCGGCTCCGCCGTGGTCGGTGTCCTCGTGTACGTCCTCGGCGGCACCCGCAGCGCGACCCCGGTGCGGCTCGCGCTCGCCGGCACCGCGATCACCGCGGCTCTGTCCGGCTACCTCTACGCGGTGATGATCACCGACGACGTGGCGCTCAACCGCATGCGGTTCTGGCAGGTCGGATCGCTGGCCAGCGCCAAGATGGACACGATCCAGCAGGTGCTGCCGTTCATCGCCGTCGGCGCCGTGCTCGCCCTGGGACTGGCCCGGCCGCTCAACGCGATGGGCATGGGCGACGACACGGCCCGCGCCCTCGGCGCGCACCTCGGCCGCACCCGCGCGCTGAGCATGGCCGCGGCGACCCTGCTGTGCGGTGCCGCGACGGCGGCCTGCGGGCCCATCGTCTTCGTCGGCCTGATGGTGCCGCACATCGTGCGCTCCTTCACCGGGCCCGACATGCGCTGGATCCTGCCGTACGCGGCGGTGCTCTCGCCCGTCCTGCTGCTCGGCGCCGACGTCGTCGGCCGGCTGGTGGCCCGCCCCGCTGAACTCCAGGTCGGCATCGTCACCGCCGTCATCGGCGCGCCGGTCTTCATCGTTCTCGTACGACGCCGGAAGTTGGCCCAGCTGTGAAGACGACGACGAAGACGACGAAGTCAGTGCAGACGAAGAAGAAGTCAGCGCAGACGACGAAGTCAGCGCAGACGACGAAGTCAGTGAAGGCGCTGCGCACCCCGGGCGGGCTCTCCGTGCGGCTCGACGTCCGCTCGACCGTCGTCGTGGCCGTCCTGGTCGTGGCCGCGCTCGCCGCGAGCGTCGTACTGATCGGCACCGGTGACTTCCCGATCCCGGCCCTCGACGTGCTGCGCACCCTGGCGGGCCACGGCGACGCCGGGCAGGAGTTCATCATCAACGACCTGCGGCTGCCGCGGGTCCTCGTCGGCCTGCTGGTCGGCGGCGCGCTCGGCCTGTCCGGCGCCCTCTTCCAGTCCATCTCGCGCAACCCGCTGGGCAGCCCCGACGTGCTCGGCCTCGGGCAGGGTTCGACCGCCGGCGCGCTCGTGATGATCGTGATCTTCGGCGGCAGCGCCACGCAGGTCGCGCTCGGCGCGCTCGTCGGCGGACTCGTCACCGGTTTCGCGATCTACGTCCTCGCGTGGAAGCAGGGTGTACACGGCTACCGGCTCGTCCTCGTCGGCATCGGCGTCTCCGCGTTCGTCACTGCCATCAACGGTTATCTGCTGACCAAGGCCGACTTCGTGGACGCCGCCCGCGCCACCGTGTGGATGACCGGCTCCCTCAACGGCCGCGGCTGGGAGCAGGTGTGGCCGCTGCTCTTCCTGTTCGCCGTGCTCGTCCCGGTCGTCGCCGTGTTCGGGCGTCCGCTGCGGATGCTGGAGATGGGCGACGACTCGGCGGGCGCCCTCGGCATCCGTGTCGAGCGCACCCGGCTGCTGCTGCTCACCGCCTCCGTCTTCCTGACCGCGGCCGCGACCGCCGCGGCCGGGCCCGTCACCTTCGTGGCGCTCACCGCCCCACAGATCGTGCGGCGCCTGACCAAGTCGCCCGGTCCGAACCTGATGGCCGCCACCTGGATGGGCGCGACGCTGCTGATCGTCGCCGACCTGGCCTCGCAGCGGTTGTTCGGCGCGGACCAGCTGCCCGTCGGTGTGGTGACCGGCGTCGTCGGCGGCGCCTATCTCCTGTGGCTCCTGGTCACCGAGCGCAAGGCGGGGCGGATATGAGCGCCCGCACGCACACCACTCAGGCGGACCAGCCGCACCGGAACCAAAGGAGCACCGCAGTGAACAGGCTGATAGCCGACGACGTGACCCTCGGATACGACCAGCGCGTCATCGCCGAGAAGCTGTCCGTGGAGATCCCCGACAACTCCTTCACGGTGATCGTCGGCCCGAACGCCTGCGGCAAGTCCACGCTGCTGCGCGCCCTGTCGCGGATGCTCAAGCCGAGCGCGGGCCGCGTCCTGCTGGACGGCGACGTCATCCAGTCGATGCCCGCGAAGAAGGTCGCCAAGAGGCTCGGCCTGCTGCCGCAGTCGTCGGTCGCGCCCGACGGCATCACCGTCGGCGACCTCGTCGCCCGCGGCCGCTACCCGCACCAGGGCCTGCTGCGCCAGTGGTCGCCGGAGGACGAGACGGTCGTACGGGAATCCATGGAGTCCACCGGCGTCGCCGAACTCGCCGACCGGTACGTCGACGAACTCTCCGGCGGTCAGCGCCAGCGCGTGTGGATCGCCATGGCGCTCGCCCAGCAGACGCCGCTGCTGCTGCTCGACGAACCGACGACCTACCTCGACATCCAGCACCAGATCGACGTCCTGGATCTCTGCGCGGAGCTGCACGAGGAGCAGGGGCGCACCCTCGTCGCCGTCCTGCACGACCTCAACCACGCCGCTCGGTACGCCACCCACCTCATCGCCCTGCGCGGCGGCGAGGTGATCGCCGAGGGCGCTCCGAAGGAGATCGTCACCGCTGACCTCGTCGAGCGTCTCTTCGGGATGAAGTGCCAGGTCATCGACGACCCGGAGACCGGGACCCCGCTGGTCGTGCCGGCCGCCCGCAAGGCGCGGCAGCAGGGCCACCCGAAGGCCCCGGCCGTGGCTAGAGCAGCGTCCTGAGGCGCAGCAGGTCGCGGAAGGAGGCTTCCAGCCTGACCCGGCCCGCGGCCCACGCCTTCGCGAAGTTCAGCCGGCCGTCCACCATCGCCACCAGGTCGTCGCCCGACATCGCGAGGCGGATCCGCGCCTTCTCGGCGGGCGGACCCGGCCGCGTGTCCAGGACCACGATCCGGCCGCCGCCGATGCGCCCGGAGAACGTCACGTCCAGGTCCGTGACGTGGCAGCTCAGCGAGCGGTCGAGCGCGGCGGCGGCCCGGACGTCGCCGTCCGCGCCCGCCATGCTGTCCGAGAGTCTGTCGAGTGCCGCCCGGCACTCCTCCGTCGTCGCCATCGTGATCGACCGTACACCGGGCTTCCGGGGTAGCGTCTGGGCATGAGTGAGACTCCCGCCGAAGCCGAGGGCCCGCCCCCGGGCGAACTGTCGTACGAGCCCGCGGCCCCGGCTCCCCTCGGCATCGAGCCCGCCCCCACCGGCCACGACGAGGTGGACGCGCTGCTGGAGCGGCTCCGCGACGTCGACCACCTCGCGGCGGACGGACACGTCGAGGTGTACGAGGATGTACACCAGGGACTGCGCACCGCGCTGACCGCGCTGGACGCCGGCCCCCGGCCTTCATCGACGTACGAGCACAGGAGCTGAACCGACCGTGGCAGGTGTGGCACGTCGCCGCCTCGACGCCGAACTCGTCCACCGCAAGCTGGCCCGCTCGCGGGAGCACGCCAGTCAGCTCATCGCGGCGGGGCGGGTGAGCGTCAGCAAGATCGTCGCGACCAAACCCGCGACGCAGGTGGACACGGGGGTGTCGATCGTCGTCGCCTCGGACGACAGCGACCCCGACTACGTCTCGCGCGGCGGGCACAAGCTGGCGGGCGCGCTGGCCGCGTTCGGCCCGCAGGGGCTCGTGGTGAAGGGGCGGCGGGCGCTGGACGCCGGGGCGTCGACCGGTGGCTTCACCGACGTCCTGCTGCGGGCCGGGGTCGCGCACGTCGTCGCCGTCGACGTCGGGTACGGGCAGCTCGCCTGGTCCCTGCAGAGCGATGAACGCGTCACCGTCAAGGACCGTACGAACGTACGCGAACTGACGCCGGAAGCGATCGACGGGGTGCCGGTGGACGTGGTGGTCGGGGATCTCTCCTTCATCCCGCTCGGCCTCGTGCTGCCCGCCCTGGCGCGGTGCGCGGCGCCCGACGCGGACCTCGTGCTGATGGTCAAGCCGCAGTTCGAGGTCGGCAAGGAGCGGCTCGGCAGCGGGGGCGTCGTGCGCAGCCCCGAGCTGCGGGCCCAGGCCGTGCGGGGCGTCGCCGCGCAGGCGCACCAGCTCGGGCTCGGCGTCCGGGGCGTCACCGCGAGCCCCCTGCCGGGGCCCTCAGGGAACGTCGAGTACTTTCTGTGGCTGCGCGCCGGTGCGCCCGAACTGGACCCGGCCGACGTTGACCGTGCAGTGGCGGAGGGGCCGCGTTGACACAGACCCGAGCTCGTACTGTTTTCCTGCTCGCGCACACCGGGCGGCCCGCGGCCATCCGCAGCGCCGAACTCGTCGTCCAGGGGCTGCTGCGCAACGGCCTCGGGGTACGGGTGCTGGCCTCGGAGGCGGCCGATCTGCCGCTGCCGCCCTCCGTGGACCTGGTCCAGGAGGCCACCCCCACCCCGGCCTGCCTCGACGGGTGCGAGCTGCTCATCGTCCTCGGCGGTGACGGCACGCTGCTGCGCGGCGCCGAGTTCGCCCGGGCCTCCGGGGTGCCGATGCTCGGGGTGAACCTGGGGCGCGTCGGCTTCCTGGCGGAGGCCGAGCGCGACGACCTGGACCAGGTCGTCGACCGGGTCGTCACCAAGGAGTACGAGGTCGAGGAGCGCATGACGATCGACGTCGTCGTGCACCGCAACGGCGACATCGTGCACCGCGACTGGGCGCTGAACGAGGCCGCCGTCCAGAAGACCGAGCCGGAGCGGATGCTCGAGGTGGTCCTGGAGATCGACGGGCGGCCCGTCACCGGGTTCGGCTGCGACGGGATCGTGTGCGCGACCCCGACCGGGTCGACGGCGTACGCGTTCTCGGCGGGCGGGCCCGTGGTGTGGCCCGAGGTCGAGGCGCTGCTGATGGTGCCGATCAGCGCGCACGCGCTGTTCGCGAAGCCGCTGGTCACATCGCCGAACTCGGTGCTCGCCGTCGAGGTGCAGCCGCACACGCCGCACGGCGTGCTGTGGTGCGACGGGCGGCGGACCGTGGAGCTGCCCGCGGGGGCGCGCGTGGAGGTACGGCGAGGGGCGGTGCCGGTGCGGCTCGCGCGTCTGCACCACGCGGTCTTCACCGACCGCCTGGTGGCCAAGTTCGCGTTGCCGGTGGCCGGGTGGCGCGGGGCGCCGCACTAGGGCCTGCCGTCGGATACCCGCCGGCCACCCGGAGGACGTACCCGCCAGCCACCCGGAGGACGTACCCGACGGCCACCCGGTGGGTGGGGCGGACGGGGAGGCCGGGACAGGGCCTGGGGCCGGTCATCGCCGGTCACCGGATCGTGGCCGACCCAGGGTGCGTCGTGGCTGGTCGTGGCGTTCCCCGCGCCCCTTTCGGGGCACCTGGGCCGGGGCCCGTCGCACAGACGGCCTCCGACCTCGTAAGGTCGTGTCCGTGTTGGAGGAGATGCGGATACGGTCGCTCGGAGTCATCGACGACGCGGTGGTCGAGCTGTCACCCGGCTTCACGGCGGTGACCGGCGAGACCGGCGCGGGCAAGACCATGGTCGTCACCAGCCTCGGGCTGCTGCTCGGCGGGCGCGCCGACCCCGCACTCGTGCGGATCGGCGCGAAGAACGCCGTGGTGGAAGGGCGCATCGCCGTGCCCGCCGGTTCGGGTGCGCTCGCGCGCGCCGAGGAGGCCGGGGCCGAGCTGGACGACGGAGTGCTGCTCGTCAGCCGCACCGTCTCGGCCGAGGGGCGCTCGCGGGCGCACCTGGGCGGGCGGTCGGTGCCGGTGGGTGTCCTCGCCGAGCTCGCCGACGAGCTGGTCGCCGTGCACGGCCAGACCGATCAGCAGGGCCTGCTGAAGCTCGGCCGGCAGCGGCAGGCGCTCGACCGGTACGCCGGGGACGCCGTCGCGGTGCCGCTCGCCAAGTACGCGGCCGTGTACAAGCGGTTGAAGGCGGTCAGTACCGAACTGGACGAGATCACCACGCGCGCCAGGGAGCGGGCGCAGGAGGCGGATCTGCTGCGCTTCGGGCTCGACGAGATCGCCGCCGTCGAGCCGCGCGCCGGGGAGGACGTGGAGCTGGCCGAGGAGGCGTCGCGGCTCGGGCACGCGGAGGCGCTCGCCTCGGCCGCCGCCGCCGCGCACGCCGCCCTCGCCGGGAACCCCGAGGACCCGGAGGGCGTCGACGCCACGACCCTGGTGGGCGGCGCGAACCGGGCACTGGACGCCGTACGGTCCCACGACCCGGCGCTGGCCGCGCTCGCCGAGCGGATCGGCGAGGTGCAGATCCTGCTCACCGATGTCGCCGCCGAACTCGCCGGGTACGCCGACGACCTGGACGCCGACCCGCTGCGGCTGTCGGCCGTGGAGGAGCGGCGGGCCGCGCTCACCCAGCTGACCCGGAAGTACGGCGAGGATGTCGCCGGCGTCCTCGGATGGGCCGAGGCGAGCGCCGCGCGCCTCCTCGAACTCGACGGCGACGACGAGCGGATCGACGAGCTGGCCGCCGAGCGCGAATCGCTGCGCGGTGAACTCGGCGCGCTGGCCCAGGGGTTGACGAACGCCCGCACCGAGGCCGCCTCGCGGTTCGCGGCCGCCGTCACCGACGAGCTGGCGTCGCTCGCGATGCCGCACGCCCGGGTCTCCTTCGACATCCGGCAGAGCGAGACCGGCGCGGGCGACGGCGTCGAGGTCGACGGCCGCACCGTGGTCTGCGGGCCCAGCGGGGTCGACGAGGTCGAGCTGCTGCTCGCGCCGCACCCCGGGGCGCCGCCCCGCCCCATCGCCAAGGGGGCGTCCGGCGGTGAGCTGTCCCGGGTGATGCTCGCGGTCGAGGTGGTCTTCGCGGGCACCGACCCGGTCCCCACGTACCTCTTCGACGAGGTCGACGCAGGTGTCGGCGGCAAGGCGGCCGTCGAGATCGGCCGCCGGCTCGCCAAGCTCGCGAAATCCGCGCAGGTCGTGGTCGTCACGCACCTGCCGCAGGTCGCGGCGTTCGCCGACCGCCAGCTGCTGGTGGAGAAGACCAACGACGGAACGGTGACGCGCTCCGGTGTCACCGTCCTCGAAGGTGAGGACCGCGTACGGGAGTTGTCCCGGATGCTCGCGGGCCAGGAGGACTCGGAGACGGCGCGGGCCCACGCGGAGGAGCTCCTCGAAGCGGCCAGGGCCGATGTGTAGCTCCTCGCGGGCCGATGCGCGGGTGCCGGGGTGAACGCGTGACCGCCGTCGCCCGCGCCCTGCCCTCCGCCGCCCTCGCCGCGGGCGTCACCCATGCCGCCCGCACCGCCCTGCGCCGCACGAAGCCGGGCGGCGCGGGACGGTGGGAGCGGACGAACCACGCGGGCCGCACCGTCGATCTGTGCCCCGGGCCCGCCGCCGCGGTCGGTGTCGCGGCGGGAGCGCTCGGCGCGGAACCGGGGACGCGGACCGCCACCCTCCTCGCCACGCTCGCGGCCGGGGCCTGCGGCGCCTACGACGACATGGCCGGGGCCGGCGATCCGCGGCGTGGTTTCCGCGCGCACCTCGGGGCGCTGCGGGACGGTGAACTGACCAGCGGCGCCGTCAAGTTGTTCGGCGTCTCGGCGGCCGGGCTCGTCGCGGGCACGCTGCTGAAGGAGCGCAGCGCCGACAAGGTGCTCGCCGGAGTCGTCGTCGCGGGCACCGCGCACCTCCTCAACCTGGTGGACGTACGCCCCGGGCGCGCGGCCGGGACCGCTCTCGCCCTGGGCGCCGCCGGTCTGCTGCGCGGGTCGCTCACCGCCGCGCCGATGGGGGCCGCCGCTGCCGTGCTCCCCGACGACCTCGCGGAGCGCGGCATGCTCGGCGACGCCGGGGCGCACGCCCTGGGCGCCGCGCTCGGCGTGGCGATCGTCGCGGGCAACGGCAGGGCCGGGCTCGCCGCGCACGCCGCCGGTCTCGTGGCGGCGGCCGCGGCCGGGGAACGCGTGAGCGCGTGGGCCCGCCAGGACCTCACGTCGGCCGGCCGGACGTAGGGCCCCGGCCGGGGATCGGGGCGGGCCGGCCCCTCACCCGTGCGGGTGGTCCGGTGCGCCGGGTTGCCCGGAGGCCGCCCGGTGGGGGACCGTGGCCGGTGCCGGAACGTCCGTACGGGCTGGCATCCTGGCCTGGACCACTCGAACCGACCCCACAGGAGCCCCGCCGCGTGAGCCACGTGAGCAGCTACTCAGCGCACGGACAATCGCCGCTGCGCACCGTGCAGGTGCTGGGTGGCGGCAGCGCGGGCAGCAGCGCCCATGTCCGCTCGCTGGCCGCCGGCCTGGTCGCCCGAGGCGTGCGCGTCACCGTGTGCGCGCCGTCCGAGGCCGAGCGCGCGTACGGGTTCGGCGACGTCGGCGCCCACCATCTCGCGGTGCCGCGCCGGAGCGACCCGGCGTCCGTCGCCGCGCTCCGGGTGGCCTGCGCCGACGCCGACCTGGTGCACGCGCACGGGCTGCATGCCGCGCTGCGCGCCTCCCTCGCGCTCCACGGCCGCCGGATCCCGCTCGTCGTCACCTGGCACACCCGCTCCTACGCGGAAGGGGCCCGCGCCCATCTGCTGCGCATCCTGGAGCGGCGTGTGGCCAGAGCGGCGTCCGTCGTCCTCGGCACCTCCTCCGACCTGGTCGACCGGGCCAGGGCGCGCGGCGCCCGCGACGCCCGGCTCGCCGCGGTCTCCTTCCTGCCGCGCCGCCCGGAGCACGTCGACCCCGCAAGCGCCGGCAGCCCCGGAAGCGTCAAGGAGGCCGAGGACGCCGAGGACGCCGAGCGCGCCCGCCACAAAACCCGGGCCGAACTCGGCGCCGTGGACCGCCCGTTGCTGATGGCCGTGGGCAGCCTGGAGCGGCACCGGGGCTACGACGTGCTGCTCGACGCCGCCCACGCCTGGCTCGACCGCGACCCCTCGCCGCTGCTCGTCATCGCCGGTGAAGGGCCCGAACGGGCCGCGCTCCAGCGGCGTATCGAGACGGAGCGGCTGCCTGTGCGGCTCGTGGGCCGGCGCGACGACATCGCCGAACTGCTGCCCGCCGCCGATGTCGCGCTGCTGCCGAGCAGCTGGGAGTCGCGCTCGCTGCTCGCGCAGGAGGCGCTGTACGCACGGGTGCCGCTGGTGGCGACCGCGGTCGGCGGCATCCCCGAACTCGTGGGGGAAGCGGCCGAATTGGTGCCCTACGGCGACGCTCCCGCGCTCGCCCGGGCCGTCGAGCGGCTGCTGTCCGACCCCGTGCACCGTGCGCGGCTCGTGGACCGGGGCAGCGCGCAGGCCGCGTCCTGGCCGACCGAGGACGCCACCATCACCCAAGTACTCAGTGTCTACGACGAGTTGACCGGGGCCTTCTGAGCCGCCCGGCCGCCTACGACAGATGGTGGCGGGCCCGCAGCGCCAGGCTCAGCGCGAGCACCGTCTGTGGATCGTCCAGGTCGGTGCCGAGCAACTCCCCGATCCGGGCGAGGCGGTTGTAGAGGGTCTGCCGGTTCAGATGCAGCTCGCGCGCCGTCTCCGCCTTGCGGCCCGCGTGCGCGAGGTAGACCTGGAGCGTCGGCAGCAGGGGCGGCTTCGCCCGCCGGTCGTGGTCCCGGAGCGGGCCGATCGCCCGCTCCACGAACGCCGCCAGAGCCCCCTCGTCGTGGCAGTGCAACCGCCACAGCAGCAGGTCGATGTCCAGGCGCCGCGCGTCGTACCACGCCCTGTCGTCCAGGCCCTGGGCCGCGGTCGCCGTCTCCGCCGCGTGCCGCAGACCCGCCGCCGCCGCGGCCCAGCCGCCCGCGCCGCCGACCACCACGACCGGCGCCTTGGCGCCCGCCCGTCGCATCCCGGCCCGGTCCACGCCCGCGCGCAGCGCCACGGCGACCCGCTCCGCGACCGCCGGCCGCTCCGACTCCGCGCGCAGCCCGAGCAGCAGCGGCACCCGCCCCTCGACGGGGCGTACGCCCAGCAGGACCGGCACTCCGACCGAGGCAAGCTCCTCCGACACGGCCCGCGCGAGCACCGCCCAGCCGCCGCCGGGGGAGAGGCCCACCGAACCGGCCGACGCCTCGGGCAGCCGCATCACCACCGGCAGCAACGGCCCCTGGCCGGTGGGCCGGAATCCCAGGACCCGGGCCTGCGCCGGGGCGTCCTCCGGCGTGATCCGGCCCTCCGCGAGATCGGTGAGGAAGTCGCCGCGCCCCCGCGCCGCCAGCTCCTCCTCCTGCCGGGCCTGCATCAGCACCACGGCCAGTGACCCGGCGGCCCGCTCGGCCGCGATCCGGTGCACCGGCGCGAGCGGCGCCGACACCGGGAGCAGCACGAGCCGCGCCCGCACCGAACCGGCGCCCGGACCACCGCCCGGCACGTCCACGAACACGGCCCCGCCCGGCGGCTCGTCCTGGTGCGTCGAGCGCATGCCCTGCCACACCTGGAGCGGGTCGGCGGCGTCGGCCGCGACCCCGGCCGCGTACAGGAGCTGTCCGTCGACGGTCTCCAGGAAGACCGGGTTGCCGCTGAACTCGGCGAGGATACGCAGTACTTGGGGGACGCCGCCGCCGTCGAGGAGGGCCTGCGTGCAGCGCCGGTGCACTTCCTCGGCCCGCTGGAGGAGTGCGTAGTGCCCGTTGACGATCTCGGTGTGGATCTCCTCCGTGACCGTCACGAAGGGCACCTCGCGGTGCAGCTGCACCAGGGGCAGGCCAGCTGCCCGCGCCGTCTCCACGAGCGCCGCGGGCAGCCGCGCGAACCGCTGCCCCAGCTCGATCACCAGCGCCGCGATGCCCCGCTCGGCCAGCTTGCGCACGAAGGCCCGCTGCTCGGCGGGCCGGGTCCCGATGCCGTACCCCGTGCTCAGCAGCAGCTCGCCGCCCTTGAGCAGCGACGCGATGTTCGGCACCTCGCCGGCGTGCACCCAGCGCACCGTCCGCCGCAGCCGGTCCGCGCCCGCCACCACCTCGGGCAGCCCGCTGCGCAGCCCCGGCAGCTCCAGGGCGCGCTGCACGGTGATGCCGCCTGGGGCGTTCTGCGGGGTGAGGGAGCTGTCCATGGAGCGGACGGTACCGGCGTGTCCGCCCCGTGGGCATCCCGGGGGTCAGCCGCTGTACGCCCCCGATGAGGTCAGCCGCAGTGCCGTGTCGATCAGCGGCACGTGGCTGAACGCCTGCGGGAAGTTCCCGACCTGCCGCTGCAGGTGCGGGTCCCACTCCTCGGCGAGCAGTCCCAGGTCGTTGCGGAGGGCGAGCAGCTTCTCGAAGAGCTTGCGGGCCTCGTCGACCCGCCCGATCATCGCGAGGTCGTCCGCCATCCAGAACGAGCAGGCGAGGAACGCCCCCTCGTCGCCGGGCAGCCCGTCCAGGCCGGCGCTGTCACCGTCGGTCGGGTACCGCAGGATGAACCCGTCCGTCGTCGACAGCTCCCGCTGGATCGCCTCGATCGTGCCGATGACGCGCTTGTCGTCCGGCGGCAGGAAGCCCATCTGCGGGATCAGCAGCAGCGAGGCGTCCAGCTCCTTGCTGCCGTACGACTGCGTGAACGTGTTGCGCTCCGCGTCGTAGCCCCGCGCGCACACGTCCCGGTGGATGTCGTCGCGCAGCTCGCGCCACCTCTCCAGCGGCCCGTCCGCCTCGCCCGACTCCAGCAGCTTGATGGTCCGGTCGACCGCGACCCACGCCATCACCTTCGAGTGCACGAAGTGCCGGCGCGGTCCGCGCACCTCCCAGATGCCCTCGTCCGGCTCGTCCCAGTGCTTCTCCAGGTACTGGATGAGCTTCAGCTGGAGCAGCGAGGCGTAGTCGTTGCGGGCGAGGCCCGTCATGTGCGCCAGGTGCAGCGCCTCGGTCACCTCGCCGTACACGTCGAGCTGGAGCTGGTGGGCCGCCCCGTTCCCGACGCGCACGGGCCCCGAGTTCTCGTAGCCGGGGAGCCAGTCGAGCTCGGCCTCGCCCAGCTCACGCTCGCCCGCGATGCCGTACATGATCTGCAGGTTCTCCGGGTCGCCCGCGACCGCCCGCAGCAGCCACTCGCGCCAGGCGCGGGCCTCCTCGCGGTAGCCGGTGCGCAGCAGCGACGACAGGGTGATCGCCGCGTCCCGCAGCCACGTGTACCGGTAGTCCCAGTTGCGGACGCCACCGATCTCCTCCGGCAGGGAGGTGGTCGGCGCGGCGACGATGCCGCCGGTCGGCGCGTACGTCAGCGCCTTCAGCGTGATCAGGGAGCGCACCACGGCCTCGCGGTAGGGGCCGTGGTACGTACAGTGCTCGACCCACTCGCGCCAGAAGTCCTGCGTCGCGGTGAGGGCGCCCCGCGGATCCGGCAGCGGCGGCTGGTCCTTGTGCGAGGGCTGCCACTGGATGGTGAACGCCACCCGCTCGCCCGGGCCCACGGTGAAGTCGGAGTACGTCGTCAGGTCCTTGCCGTACGTCTCCGCCTCCGAGTCCAGCCACACGGAGTCCGGTCCTGCCACCGCGACCGTGCGCCCCTCGACCTTGTGCACCCATGGCGTGATGCGCCCGTACGAGAAACGCATCCGCAGCGCGGAGCGCATCTGGACGCGCCCGGTGACCCCCTCGACGATCCGGGTCAGCTGGGGCGCGCCGTCGCGCGGCGGCATGAAATCGGTGACGCGGACGGTGCCGCGCGGGGTGTCCCACTCGGATTCGAGGATCAGGGAATCCCCGAGATAGCCGCGGCGCGTCGCGGCCGGCGGCTCCGCGCCGGCCGCGTACGCGGGGCCGAGGCGCCAGAAACCGTGGTCCTCGGTGCCGAGCAACCCGGCGAAAATGGCATGCGAGTCGAAGCGGGGCAGGCACAGCCAGTCCACTGTGCCGTCCCGGCAGACCAGGGCGGCGGTCTGCATGTCTCCGATAAGTGCGTAATCCTCGATGCGCCCGGCCACGTGCGTCTCCAGTCGAACGGCCACGTACGCCCCCGAACCGCGCCAGCGTGTCGAGGGGCGATCGCTATGCGGTCTCAGCGGTCTGCGGTCAACGGTCTAGATCAATCAACTGTCGACGGTCAACGTTCAACAGTCAAAAAAGGGTCAACGGATCGTCTTGATACGTCGTCGGGGTACGTCGTTGTCAAACGAACTGACGCGCCGGTGGTACCGGCAGCAGCGGACGGGCGGGGTGGTGCCGTGGTGATGCTGTTTTCCCGTGTGACTCGACAGCCGACTGTCCGAGCAGGATACGACGCGCCCAAGTGATCTGCTCGCCGCTCCTGGCAAGGCGCCTGCGCCGAACGGGTGAGCGCAGGGTGGCGGTGTTGTGTGCGTGTGGCGGCGCGTACGCGGAGCGTGGCCGGAAGCACCCTCCTCCCGTCGCTGATACCCTGGTAGCCCGTGAGCCGGTGGTCCCTGAACCCCCGAACCGCAGCGACGGCGCCTCCCCCCGAAAGTCCGGAGAGCACGCCGGTACGCACCCTCCAGACCGCGACCACGGGAGCCCCCTCTTGGCCATGACGCCCAAATCCACGACGACCAAGCACATCTTCGTCACCGGGGGTGTCGCCTCCTCCCTCGGCAAGGGCCTCACCGCCTCCAGCCTCGGGATGCTGCTCAAGGCACGGGGCCTCCGGGTCGTCATGCAGAAGCTCGACCCGTACCTCAACGTCGACCCCGGCACGATGAACCCCTTCCAGCACGGCGAGGTGTTCGTCACCAACGACGGCGCCGAGACCGACCTGGACATCGGCCACTACGAGCGCTTCCTCGACGTCGACCTCGACGGCTCGGCCAACGTCACCACCGGCCAGGTGTACTCGCAGGTCATCGCCAAGGAGCGGCGCGGCGAGTACCTGGGCGACACCGTCCAGGTCATCCCGCACATCACGAACGAGATCAAGCACCGCATCCGCCGGATGGCGACCGACGAGGTCGACGTCGTCATCACCGAGGTCGGCGGCACGGTCGGTGACATCGAGTCGCTGCCGTTCCTGGAGACCGTCCGCCAGGTCCGCCACGAGGTCGGCCGGGACAACGTGTTCGTGGTGCACATCTCGCTGCTGCCCTACATCGGCCCCTCCGGCGAGCTGAAGACCAAGCCGACCCAGCACTCGGTGGCCGCCCTGCGCAGCATCGGTATCCAGCCGGACGCCATCGTGCTGCGCTGCGACCGCGAGGTCCCGATCGCCATCAAGCGCAAGATCAGCCTGATGTGCGACGTCGACGAGACCGCCGTCATCGCCTGCCCCGACGCCCCCTCGATCTACGACATCCCGAAGGTCGTGCACAGCGAGGGCCTCGACGCGTACGTCGTCCGCAAGCTGGACCTGCCCTTCCGCGATGTGGAGTGGACGACCTGGGACGACCTGCTCGACCGCGTCCACAACCCCGACCACGAGATCGTCATGGCCCTGGTCGGCAAGTACATCGACCTGCCCGACGCCTACCTGTCGGTGACCGAGGCGCTGCGCGCCGGCGGCTTCGCCAACAAGGCCCGCGTCAAGATCAAGTGGGTCACGTCGGACGACTGCAAGACCCCGGCCGACGCCAAGAAGCAGCTCGGCGACGTCGACGCCATCTGCATCCCCGGCGGCTTCGGCGACCGCGGCGTGTCCGGCAAGGTCGGCGCGATCCAGTTCGCCCGCGAGAACAAGATCCCGCTGCTCGGCCTCTGCCTCGGCCTCCAGTGCATCGTGATCGAGGCCGCGCGGAACCTGGCCGACATCCCCGACGCCAACTCCACCGAGTTCGACGCGGCCACCGGCCACCCGGTGATCTCCACCATGGCCGAGCAGCTCGACATCGTCGCCGGTGAGGGCGACATGGGCGGCACCATGCGGCTGGGCATGTACCCGGCGAAGCTCGCCGAGGGCTCGATCGTGCGCGAGGTCTACGACGGCAAGGAGTACGTCGAGGAGCGCCACCGTCACCGCTACGAGGTGAACAACGCCTACCGCGCCGAGCTGGAGAAGAGGGCTGGCCTGCAGTTCTCCGGCACCTCCCCGGACGGCAAGCTCGTCGAGTACGTCGAGTACCCGCGCGAGGTCCACCCCTACCTGGTCGCCACCCAGGCGCACCCGGAGCTGCGCTCGCGCCCGACGCGTCCGCACCCGCTCTTCGCCGGTCTGGTGAAGGCCGCCGTCGAGCGCAAGGTGGCTGCCGCCGCTGGGGCCAAGAAGGCCAAGTGAGGCCGCTCGCCTGAGCGATGTACGGTTACCGGGGTGCGTGCCTTATGCGGCACGTGCCCCGGTTTCTTTTGTGTGTGGGAGGACGTGTCGACATGACGACGATCAAGGACACCGCCGAGAAGTGGGAGGTCCGGGCGACCGAGACCCCCTTCGTCGGGAACAAGACCTCGGTGCGCACGGACGACGTCGTCATGCCCGACGGTTCGGTGGCCCGCCGCGACTACCAGGTCCACCCCGGCTCCGTGGCCGTCCTCGCCCTCGACGACGCGGACCGGGTCCTCGTCCTGAAGCAGTACCGGCACCCCGTCTCCATGAAGCTCTGGGAGATCCCGGCCGGTCTCCTCGACGTGCCCGGCGAGAACCCGCTGCACGCCGCGCAGCGCGAGCTGTACGAGGAGGCGCACGTCAAGGCCGAGGACTGGCGCGTGCTCACCGATGTCTACACCACCCCGGGCGGCTGCTCCGAGGCCGTCCGCATCTTCCTCGCGCGCGACCTCTCCGAGGCGGAGGGGGACCGCTTCGCGGTGGAGGACGAGGAGGCCGACATGGAGCTGGCGCGGGTGCCTCTGGCGGAGCTGGTCCGCGGCGTGCTCGGCGGTGACCTGCACAACAACTGCCTGGTGGTGGGGGTGCTCTCGCTGGCCGCGGCGCGCGCGGGCGGCGGAGACGGGATCGACGGGTTGCGTCCCGCAGAGGCGGAGTGGCCGGCCCGGCCGTTCGAGGTCTGACCCGTCGTTGTCGTCGGGTGCGGCGCCGACGTGGCTGAGCGCGCAGTTCCCCGCGCCCCTGAGGCATGCGGCTTCGCCGCAGCCCCCACCGGCCCGCACCCCGCGACGCGCCCCCCGGAGGGAGGCGGGCCGGTACCGCCGCTTGTGCGACGATCCGCTGATCCGATCAGGGGACTCCGGCGCGCCGTCCGCCAAGGTCACCCGCGCCCCCTGAACTAGGCTCGGAATCGCCCCTGCCGACCCCCGGAGGGGATGGGTGAGACGGAGCGTGGCCCGTGACGGATCAGGCGGTCGAATCGGACGACGAGACGGTAGTCGAACCGCCCTCTGAGCCGTCCCGCGCAGGGCGTCGCCCCGGCCGCACCCCACCCGTGACCGGCCATCAGTTCCTCGGGCGCAGGCGCGAGTTGAAGGAGCTCCGGTCCGACATCGAGCGCGCCGGGCTCGACACCCTGTCCGGCCGCAAGGCCCCCCGCGCCCGCGTCCTGCTGATCGCGGGCCGGCCCGGCACCGGCCGCACCGCCCTCGCCGAGGAGCTGCTCCACCAGGTCGCCGACCGGTACCCGGACGGTGCGCTGCGCGCCAGACTCACCGCCCCCGGCGGCACCCCGGTACCGACCGGGCGCGTCGCCCGTGACCTGCTGAACGCGCTCGAACTGCCCGCGCCGCCCGGCGAGTCGGCCGACGACCTGACCGAACGCCTGCGCGAGGGCCTGGCCACGCGCCGGGTCGTGCTGCTCCTCGACGACGCGGGCGACGCCGAGCACGTCGACCCGCTGCTCCCCGACACCCCGGACTGCCTGGTCGTGGCCGTCGCCGAAGGGCCGCTCACCGGGATCCCCGACGTACGGCCCTGCACGCTCGGCGGGCTCGACACCAAGTCCGCGCTGGAGTTCCTGACCCGGCACACCGGATCCGTCCGGATCACCTGCGACCCGCGCTCCGCGGAATCGCTGGTCGAACTCTGCGGCGCCGAACCCGCCGCCCTGGAGATCGCCGGCGGCTGGCTCGCCACGCGCCCCAAGGAGTCCGTGGCCGACCTGGCCAGGCAACTGCACACGCTGGACGGAGAGGGTTCCGCCCTGGCCCGGGCCTTCCGGCACTCCTACGCGTCCCTGCCCGGGCCCGCCGCGCGGATACTGCGCTACCTGTCGCTGGCGCCCGAGGGCTACGTCGACCCGCACACCGCGTCCGCGCTCGCCGGCTGCTCCGTCTCCGCCGCCCGCACCACGCTCGACGACTTCGTCGCCCTCGGCCTGGTCCGCGCCGTCGACTCGCGGCTGCCGCAGTACGAGGTGCCCGGCTGTCTGATGCCGCTGCTGCGCGGACTCACCGACTCCCTCGACCGGCCCGCCGAGGTGCAGCTGGCCCGCGCCCGGATGCTGGAGCGGACCGTCCGGCTCCTGACCTCCTGCCGCGCGGTCACCGAGCCCGACGGGACGCCGGCCCGCAAGAAGCTCGCCGGGCTGCCCAGCGCCCTGCGGTTCGCGGACCGGGCGGCCGCCGCCGAGTGGCTGCGGGTACGGCAGCCCGCGCTGCTCGCCGCGGCCCGGCTGGCCGTCGCGGACGGGGATCTGGACACGCTGGCCAGGCGGTTGATGGCCGCGCTGGCGCGGGCCCTGATCGCGCACCGGGGGACCGCGGCCGCCGCGCCCGAGCTGTACGGGATCCACCGTCTCGTCCTCGACGTCGCCGAGCGCCGGGACCTTCCGAGGGAGAAGGCCGCCGCACTGCTCAACCTCGCCGACCTCGACGCCGAGACCGGGCGGACGCGCGAGGCCCTGGCCCGCTACCGGGCCGCGCTGGACGCCGGGCGGGCCGCGCAGGACCCGTACGCGACCGGCCGCGCGATGGAATCCGTAGGCGCCGCCCACCAGGAGCTCGGGGACTGGCAGCGGGCCGCCGACTGGTACGGCCGGGCCCTCGCCCAGCGGCTCACCCGGGGCGAGCGGACCGACGCCGCGCGCCTCCACGGGCGGATCGCCTCCGTCCACACGTACGCCGGCCGGTACGGCGAGGCGCTGCGGGGCTGGCGCTCGGCCGTCGCCGGGTACCGCAAGGAGGGCGACGTCCCCGCCCAGGCGAGGGCGCTCAGCGAGCTGGCCCGGGTGCAGGAGTACGCCGGGAGGCCGGAGGAGTCGCTGCGCACCTGCCAGGAGGCGGTCGAGTGGGCGCGGCAGGCCAGGGACCTCCGGTTGCAGGCGGCGCTCCAGCTGCGGCTCGCGGACACCCTGGAGCGGCTCGGTGACCCCGTCGCGGCCAGGCTGCACCGCAGTGCGGCCGAGCGCATGCTGGGAGAGGAGGCCGCCGGCGGGCCCGGCAGGGCCGCTCCGGAAGCAAACCCTTCGGAACAAGCCACTAACACCTACGAAATCCGTAGTGCATCCGCAGAAGATTGATGTATCGAAAGGCTAGACAGCTAGAAAACCTTCATTAGACTGGCTCCGCTGCGTACTTCCGTGGCGTCTCCCGGTGTGTCCTTCGGCGCACTGGTATGCAGTGCATTGCCCGGTACATCCCCTGAGCCAAGGACCGTGATCGACGATGAAGGTCGGCATCCCCCGCGAGGTCAAGAACAACGAGTTCCGGGTGGCCATCACCCCGGCCGGCGTGCATGAGCTGGTGCGCCACGGCCACCAGGTCTTCGTCGAGCAGAACGCCGGTGTGGGCTCCTCGATCCCGGACACGGAGTACGTCGCCGCGGGCGCCCGGATCCTCGGTACCGCGGACGAGGTGTGGGCCACCGCCGACCTGCTCCTGAAGGTCAAGGAGCCGATCGCGGAGGAGTACCACCGCCTCCGCAAGGACCAGACGCTCTTCACCTACCTGCACCTCGCGGCCTCCAAGGAGTGCACGGACGCGCTCCTGGAATCCGGCACGACCGCCATCGCGTACGAGACGGTCGAGACCGCCAATCGCGCGCTGCCGCTCCTCGCCCCGATGTCCGAGGTCGCGGGCCGCCTCGCCCCGCAGGTCGGCGCCTACCACCTGATGGCCGCCAACGGTGGTCGCGGCGTGCTGCCCGGCGGTGTCCCCGGCGTCCTGGCCGGCAAGGCCGTCGTCATCGGCGGTGGCGTCTCCGGCTGGAACGCCGCGCAGATCGCCATCGGCATGGGCTTCCACGTCACCCTGCTCGACAAGGACATCAACAAGCTCAAGGAAGCCGACAAGGTCTTCGGCACGAAGATCCAGACCGTCGTCTCCAACGCCTTCGAGCTGGAGAAGGCCTGCCTGGAGGCCGACCTCGTGATCGGCGCCGTGCTGATCCCCGGCGCCAAGGCCCCGAAGCTCGTCACCAACGAGCTCGTCTCGCGGATGAAGCCGGGAAGTGTCCTTGTCGACATCGCGATCGACCAGGGCGGCTGCTTCGAGGACTCGCACCCCACCACGCACGCCGAGCCGACCTTCCCGGTCCACAACTCGGTCTTCTACTGCGTGGCCAACATGCCCGGCGCCGTGCCCAACACGTCGACGTACGCGCTGACCAACGCCACGCTCCCGTACATCGTGGAGCTGGCCAACCGCGGCTGGGCCGAGGCGCTGCGCCGTGACCCCGCGCTCGCCCTGGGCCTCAACACCCATGACGGCAAGGTGGTTTACAAGGAGGTCGCGCAGGCGCACGGCCTGGACCACGTCGAGCTGGAGACGCTGCTCGGCTGAGTCCGCAGGCGACGGCGTCAACAGAAGTCGTCAATCTCACGCTCACGGCCGGACCTTGCCGAGGTCCGGCCGTACGCGCATGGGTACGGACATAGTCAACTCGCCTTGAACGTAACCCTTTAGCCGATTCGCGCCCCCGTGAAACACCCTGAAGAACCGTCCCACGCCCTTGACATGACGGTGTTGATTTGCCGACACATCGAGCCGGGTCCGGCGGATTGTGTTGCTGCGGAGCGGTGACACGCCATAGAGTCGCCAACCGTCGGCATGGTGCCACGCTGACCTATCGATAAATGTTCCTGGCCACATCCAAGGAGGTAAGACGACTTGTGAATGAGTCGACATTTACTCCCGGAGGTGGCCGGCCAGGCGGACAGGGACCCGCGGGGCTTCAAGCTGTCGGCTCCGTAGCTGTGCGTACCTTCGCGGCCCACCAGAGCGGCTCCCAGAGCAGCCCCCAGCAGAAGCCGACGCAGACAGCACACCAGAGCATGGATGGCCATCACGTGAACGCCATGGCCGGCGACCGAAGCGGCGACACACACAGCCGCTTCGCCGACTACGAGGAACTGTCCCCCGAGGGGCACTTCTACGACCCCGACGCCGAGTACGAGCCGGACCCCGAGTACGCGGCCACGCTTGCCCCGGACGCTGCCCGTCAGCGCCGTGAGCGCGTCGGTCCCACCGGGCGTACGCTGCCGTACTTCCCGATTCCAGGACCGCTGACCGACCACGGCCCGGCGAAGATCATCGCGATGTGCAACCAGAAGGGCGGCGTGGGCAAGACCACGTCGACCATCAACCTGGGTGCCGCGCTCGCCGAGTACGGCCGCCGGGTCCTGCTCGTCGACTTCGACCCGCAGGGCGCCCTCTCGGTGGGCCTGGGTGTGAACCCGATGGAGCTCGATCTCACGGTCTACAACCTGCTCATGGAGCGGGGGATGTCCGCGGACGAGGTCCTTCTCAAGACCGCCGTTCCCAACATGGACCTGCTGCCGAGCAACATCGACCTGTCCGCTGCCGAGGTGCAGTTGGTCAGCGAGGTCGCGCGCGAGTCCACGCTGCAGCGGGCGCTGAAGCCGCTGATGGCCGACTACGACTACATCGTGATCGACTGTCAGCCCTCGCTCGGCCTGCTCACGGTGAACGCGCTGACGGCCGCTCACAAGGTCATAGTGCCGCTGGAGTGCGAGTTCTTCGCGCTGCGCGGCGTGGCCCTGCTGACCGAGACCATCGAGAAGGTCCAGGAGCGCCTCAACCCGGAGCTCGAACTCGACGGCATCCTCGCCACGATGTACGACTCCCGCACGGTGCACAGCCGTGAGGTCCTGGCCCGCGTGGTCGAGGCCTTCGACGATCACGTCTACCACACGGTCATCGGGCGCACGGTCCGCTTCCCGGAGACCACGGTCGCCGGTGAGCCGATCACCACGTACGCGTCGAACTCGGTCGGTGCCGCCGCCTACCGTCAGCTCGCCAGGGAGGTGCTCGCCCGGTGTCACGCCGAGTGAGTCTGCCGGGGGCCGACGAACTGTTCCGTACGACCGGGGGAATGGCGCTGCAGTCGTCGTCGCCCCGGCGCCCGGCGAACGGCGAGGCGCGGGTCCCCGGGCCGGCCGGTGAGAGCGACGAGGCGGCCGCTGCGGCTCCCGCCGAGGAGGGCTCCGCCTCGGCGCCGTCCGCCGAGCACACGGCCGCCGAGGCCGACGCGGAGGCCGGCTCCCGCAGCCGGGCCGCCGCGGGCGAGGCCGGGGAGAAGCCGGCCGGACGCGCTTCCGGCGGCGGACAGGACGGCTCCGGCGGTGGGCGCGGCTCGACCGCGGCCGCGCGCCGCCGCTCCCGTGCCGCCAACCGGCGCCCCAGCGGCCGCGAGCGACACGACGAGAAGATCACCGTGTACGTCTCCGCCGAGGAGCTGATGGACCTCGAGCACGCCCGGCTGGTGCTCCGCGGTGAGCACGGACTCGCCGTCGACCGGGGCCGCATCGTCCGCGAGGCCGTCGCCGTGGTCCTGGCCGATCTGGAGTCCCGCGGGGACGCGAGCATTCTCGTACGCCGGCTGCGTGGTCGCTAGTTCCGCTCGGGGTAGCCTCCGGCTCTGATGCGCGTGAACGATTCCTCCCTCCCACCCGGCCGGGGCGCCCGTCGGCGCGCGCTGGGCCGCGGGGCGGCCGCCGAGCCGGCGCCGGAGCCGGCGCCCGGGCCGGAGGCGGTACCGGAGAGCGGGACCGCGGCGGAGCCCGAGGCCGACGACGGGCGCTTCAAGGTGCGGCTCGCCAACTTCGAGGGCCCTTTCGACCTGCTGCTCCAGCTGATCTCGAAGCACAAGCTCGACGTCACCGAGGTCGCGCTGTCGAAGGTCACCGACGAGTTCATGGCGCACATCCGCGCCATGGGTCCGGACTGGGACCTCGACCAGACGACCGAGTTCCTCGTCGTCGCCGCGACCCTGCTCGATCTGAAGGCCGCCCGGCTGCTGCCCACCGCCGAGGTGGAGGACGAGGCCGACCTCGCGCTCCTCGAAGCCCGTGACCTGCTCTTCGCGCGGCTGCTCCAGTACCGCGCGTACAAGCGCATCGCCGACATCTTCAGCGGGCGGCTCGACGACGAGGCACGGCGCCATCCGCGCACCGTGGGCCTCGAACCGCACCACGCGGAGCTGCTGCCCGACGTCGTCATCAGCATCGGCCCCGAGGGGTTCGCCAGGCTGGCGGTGAAGGCGATGCAGCCCAGGCCGAAGCCGCAGGTGTACGTCGAACACATCCACGCCCCGCTGGTCAGCGTCCAGGAGCAGGCCGCTCTGGTGGTGGCGAGGCTCCGGGAGCTCGGCGAGGCGAACTTTCGCGACCTCGTGGCCGACACCGACGACACGCTGACGGTGGTGGCGCGGTTCCTGGCGCTGCTGGAGCTGTACCGGGAGAAGGTCGTCGCCCTGGACCAGGAGACCGCGCTCGGGGAGCTCCTCGTGCGCTGGACCGGGGGCGACGGCGCGACGGAGGCCGTGGTGACCGACGAGTTCGACCGGGCGCCCGAGGTCCCCCAGGCGCCTGTGGCCCCTGAGGCCCCCGGGGGTTTTGATGACGAAGGCCGGCAGAAGGAGGGCGCGGAGTGAGCGTGGAGACCGAGAGTGCCGGGAGCGGCGGTGTGGCCGAACTCGCACTCAAGCCGGCTCTCGAAGCCGTCCTGATGGTCGTGGACGAGCCCGCGACCGAGGAGCATCTCGCCAAGATCCTCCAGCGGCCCCGGCGGGCCGTCGCCGGTGCGCTGCGGGAGCTGGCCGACGAGTACACCGTCCAGGGGCGCGGCTTCGAGCTGCGGCGCGTCGCCGGGGGCTGGCGGTTCTCCACGCGGCCCGAGTACACCGAGGCCGTCGAGGGCTTCGTGCTCGACGGGCAGGTCGCCCGGCTCACCCAGGCCGCGCTGGAGACCCTGGCGGTCGTCGCCTACCGCCAGCCGGTCAGCCGGTCCCGGGTCTCCGCGGTGCGCGGAGTCAACTGTGACGGGGTCATGCGGACCCTGTTGCAGAGGGGGCTGGTGGAGGAGGCGGGCGCGGAACCCGAAACAGGTGCGATCCTGTACAGGACGACGAACTACTTTCTGGAGCGGATGGGCCTGCGCGGCCTGGACGAGCTGCCGGAGCTCGCGCCCTTCCTCCCCGAGGCGGACGCGATCGAGGCCGAGACGCTGGAAGGGGTTCCGTCGTTCGACCCGGACGCACCCGATGCGCCGGGTTCCGAGTACAACGAGCGCACAGTCGACTAGACGGAATCTTTGATGCGAAACAGCAGCGGCAGGAACAGCAGCGGAAACAACGGCGGGAGCCGTGGTGGCAACAGCGGCGGCCGCGGCGGTAGCGGCGGTGGCGCCCGCGGCGCAAGCGGCGGCGGTCCGCGCGGCGGGAGCAGCGGCGGCGGCGGTCGCGGCAACTACCGCGGCGCCGGCAACGACCGCGACGAGAAGCAGGCGAGCGCCGGCCGTCCCAAGAATCCGCGTCCCGAGGAGCGGCGTTACGACGTCGGCCCCGGCGGCTCGCAGGAAGGTCCGAAGTCGGGCCGCGGCGCCTCGGCGCGGGGCGGCGCCAAGGGCGGCCCCAAGCAGGGCCAGCGCACCGGCGGCCGGACGGCCCCCGCGCGCTCCCGCGAGTACGAGACGCGGGCCGAGGAGCGCAACCGCGACCGGTACGCGGGCAAGCCCGAGATCAAGCTGCCCAAGACCTTCCCCGGCGCCGAGCAGGAGGGCGAGCGGCTGCAGAAGGTGCTGGCCCGTGCGGGATACGGCTCGCGCCGTGCCTGTGAGGAGCTGGTCGAGCAGTCCCGTGTCGAGGTCAACGGCGAGATCGTCGTGGAGCAGGGCATGCGCGTCGACACGGACAAGGACGTCATCAAGGTCGACGGCCTGACCGTGGCCACGCAGTCGTACCAGTTCTTCGTCCTGAACAAGCCGGCCGGCGTCGTCTCCACCATGGAGGACAACGAAGGACGGCAGTGCCTCGGCGACTACACGAACAACCGTGAGACGCGGCTGTTCCACGTCGGGCGGCTCGACACCGAGACCGAGGGTGTCATCCTGCTCACCAACCACGGCGAGCTGGCGCACCGGCTGACCCACCCCAAGTACGGCGTGAAGAAGGTCTACCTCGCGCACATCGTCGGCCCGATCCCGCGCGACCTGGGCAAGCAGCTGAAGGACGGCATCCAGCTGGAGGACGGGTACGCCAAGGCGGACCACTTCCGCGTCGTCGAGCAGACCGGCAAGAACTACCTGGTCGAGGTCACCCTGCACGAGGGCCGCAAGCACATCGTGCGGCGCATGCTCGCCGAGGCCGGCTTCCCCGTCGACAAGCTGGTCCGGGTCGCCTTCGGGCCGATCACGCTCGGCGACCAGAAGTCGGGCTGGCTGCGGCGCCTGTCGAACACCGAGGTCGGCATGCTGATGCAGGAAGTCGATCTGTAGGACCCCCAGGACCCCGGCGGACCCGGCCCATCGGGTCGGCCCCGGGTCTTGTCCGCGGCAGCCCCCTCCC
Organism: Streptomyces sp. NPDC030991; assembly: GCF_055571235.1. Taxonomy (NCBI): domain Bacteria; kingdom Bacillati; phylum Actinomycetota; class Actinomycetes; order Kitasatosporales; family Streptomycetaceae; genus Streptomyces; species Streptomyces sp. NPDC030991. The sequence continues at coordinate 142,906 of NZ_JBVIFR010000017.1, read as the reverse complement.
TTTAAAGTCAGTTAGACCAATAAGGGAGGGGGCTGCCGCATGCACGGCTACGACAAACACGCCTATGAGCCCTTCGCCGTCACCGTCGACCTCGCCGTCTTCACACTCCGGGACGGCCGGCTGCAGATCCTGCTCGTCCAGCGCGGCCAGGACCCGTACGCGGGACGCTGGGCGCTGCCCGGCGGATTCCTGGCGCCCGGCGAGTCCGCGGAGAGCGCGGCACGGCGCGAGCTCGCCGAGGAGACCGGGCTGAGCGAGGTGGCCGGGCTGCACCTGGAGCAGTTGCGCACCTACAGCGAACCGGACCGCGACCCCCGGATGCGGGTCGTCTCCGTCGCCTTCGCCGCGCTCGTGCCGGACGCCCCGCAGGCCCGCGGGGGCGGGGACGCCGCCCGCGCCGCCTGGCTGCCGTACGAGCCCGGCGCCCGTGGCGCGTACGGGCCGCTCGCCTTCGACCACGCCGAGATCCTCGCCGACGCCCACCGGCGGATCGGCGGCAAGCTCGAGTACACCTGCCTGGCCACGGCGTTCTGCCCGCCCGAGTTCACGCTCGGCGAGCTGCGCCAGGTCTACGAGGTCGTGTGGGGGACCGAGCTCGACCCGGCGAACTTCCGGCGCAAGGTGCTCGCCACCCCCGGCTTCGTCGCACAGATCCCCGGCGCCTCCCGGCTCACCGGCGGCCGCGGCAAACCCGCCGCCCTGTACCGGGCCGGCGGCGCCATCGCCCTGCTGCCGCCGCTGCTCAAGCCCACGCCCGACACCACGGAAGGACCCCGCCGATGACCCCGAGGACCGACCACCCGGCCACCGGATCGCTGCTCGGGCTCGCCCTCGGGGACGCGCTCGGGTTCCCGACCGAGTTCAACGACGTACCGGCGATCCTGGCCAAGTGCGGGCCCTGGCGCGAGATGGAGCTGCCCGGCCCGGTCGCGTACATCACCGACGACACCCAGATGGCGCTCGCCGTCGCCCGGGGCCTGCGCACCGCCACCGGACGGGGGCCGCTCGGGCCAGAGCTCTTCGAGCCGCCGCTGCGCGCGGAGTTCGTCGACTGGTACCGGTCGCCGGAGAACAACCGCGCGCCCGGCAACACCTGCCTGAGCGCCTGCGACCGACTCACGGCCGGGGACCTGGCCTGGCAGGACGCCAGCCAGCCGCACTCCAAGGGGTGCGGCGCCAACATGCGGGTCACCCCGCTCGGACTCCTGCCGGGGCTGAGCGGCGAACAGCGGGCGGGCGCCGCCCAGTTGCAGGCCGGACTGACCCACGGTCACCCCACGGCGCTGGCCGCGTCCGACCTCACCGCGCACGCCGTACGCCTCCTCGCCCAGGGCGCCGAACCCACCGGGCTCGTGGGCCTCCTGCGCTCGTACGCGTACGAGAACCGCGAGACGTACCACGAGCGGTGGCTCGGCGACCTGTGGACGCGGGGCGGGGCGGCGTCCCCCGAGACGTTCATCGCGGCCGGCTGGGACGAGTGCCTCGGCGTGCTCGACCGGCTGCGCACCGCACTGGCCGCCCCCTCCCCGGAGACCGACCCCTGCCTCGCCACCGGCGCGGGCTGGATCGCCGAGGAGGCGCTCGCCACCGCCCTGGCGTGCTTCCTGCTCTTCGTGGACGAACCGGTGCTCGCGCTGCGCCGCGCCGCCTGCACCTCCGGCGACTCGGACTCGATCGCGGCCCTGACCGGCGCCTTCGCGGGCGCTCACCTGGGGGCGGACGCCTGGCCGAAGGAGTGGGTGCGGCGCATCGAGCACCACGACGAACTGCTCGCCCTCGGGGCTGAGTGGGACGGGGCTCCGGAGGCGCCCCTGAGGCGGTCCGGCAGCGTTCCGGTGCTCTAACCGGCCGCCGCGAGGGCCGAGGCGCGGCGGGTGCGGACCAGGAACTCCTCGATCCGGGCCCGGTCCGGTTCCGCCGGGAGCGGGGTGTGCGCCGCCGCCTCGTCCGCCTCGGCCGCCAGCCGGGTCATCCGGCGGTCGATCTCCGGCCACGCCACCTCGCCGCGCTCCACCGCGAGCAGCGCCTCGCGCTCCTCGCCGACGTCGATCGTCAGCTCGCCGGTGCGCAGCAGATCGCGGCAGGAGACCAGCAGGCGCAGCAGGTGCATCGCGTGCTTCCAGCGCGGGGCGCCGTGGGTGCGGACATCGGCCTCCAGCTTCCTGCGCTGGCCCGCCGCGTAGCGCGCGAACGTGGCGTGGGCCCGGCGGGAGAGGAACGCGCCGCGCAGGGCGAGCAGTTCGCGCCCCGTGGGCGTGGTGTGCTCGACGAGCGGGGAGTGCAGGCACTCCAGGACGTTCGGGTTGGCGCGCAGCGCCAGTTCGCAGAAGCGCTCCAGCTCCCAGGAGAACTGTTCCGGCGCCGGGCCCTCGACGTGGGCCGGCGGCTTCTCGAACCGCCAGTACAGCGGGGTCGGCGCCAGGTACACGCCGCGCCGGTCCGTGTCGCTCGCCTCCGTGGCCAGGCCGAAGGCGCGCGAGCCCATGACGCAGGCGTAGACCGTGTGGTCCCGCACCAGCTCGGCCGGTCGCGGGTGGGGCGGATGTCGCGGGTCCATGCCCGGAGCGTACGGCGTGGCCTCAGCCGAGCGAGATCGATTTTCCGGTGACCGTGATCTTCTGGGGCGGCAGCGGGCGCGGCGCGGGACCGCCCGCCACCGAGCCGTCCGCGACCCGGTACTTCGAGCCGTGGCACGGGCAGTTGATCGTGCCGCCCGACACCTCCTCGACCGCGCAGCCCTGATGCGTACAGACCGCGGAGAACGCCTTGAAGTCGCCCTGGACGGGCTGGGTCACCACGACCTTCTTGTCGGCGAAGACCTTGCCGCCGCCCACCGGGATGTCGGACGTCTTCGCCAGCTCGTCCGCCGCGGGCGGCTGCCGGGAGGCGGACCCGGAGGCCGGGCCGGCGGGCGCGCTCGTCGTACCCGGGGCGGTGGGGGAGGGCGCCGGGGCATCGCCGCCCCCGCCGCCCTCGTCGCCGTACTTGCTGCACCCCGCCGCGAGCACCGCCGCGCCCGCGACGAGCACGCTGCGCCGGGCCGCCACCCGCCTCACGTCGTCACCCCCACCGTGCGGAAGAACCACAGCGCCGACGTCAGCCACAGCAGCGTGAGGACCGCGAACGTCAGCCCGCCCACCACCGGCAGCAGCCAGCCGGGCAGCCGCTCCACACGCAGCAGCAGCATCTTGGCGCTGAACGCGCCGAAGAAGAAGCAGCCGAGGAACGAGTGCCACATGACGCGGGTCGAGTACGTCTGGTAGCCGAGCGCGTAGAGACAGTGGACCGCGACCGGCACCGCCACCAGGAACGCGATCCGGCCCGACCAGCGGTGCAGGGCGGGCGCCCACGAGGGGCCGTGCAGCTTCCCGTAGACCATGAACGCCGAGACGACCTGCACCAGTACGAAGGCGAACGCCACCGTCGACAGCCAGGACTTCACCGCGCTGGTGCTGGAGAACCCGGCCAGGTTGAAGGCCGTGCCGCCGGGGTCGTGGACCTTGCCGTACGCACCGAGCGCCACGGCCACCACGGCCGCGACGGCGGCGGGCAGCAGATAGCGAGCCGGGTGCGGGCGGCGGTGACCGGGGTCCGGGCCCGGGAAACTCTGGGTCGCGGCGTTCGGATCGATGGTCATGGGCTCCCCCTCGCGAAGTCGGACGGTCGGCGGGACCAACAGGGGCGGCGGACGGTCAGGGGACGACGGGGCGCGCGGTCAGCTGCTCGCCGTCGACGGTGACGGCGCCGCTCTCCGGGTCGATCGGGGGCGCCGCGGACGGTTTGTCGTCCCGTCGCACGATGCCGACCTGACGGCCGTCGGGCAGCACGATCCAGCCGCCGTCCACCTTCGCGCCGCGCACCTCGGTGGTCGCGCGGTACAGGCCGGACGGCTTGACCGCCTTCTTCGCGGTGAAGCCGTACGAGCGGCCCTCGATCCGCACGGTGCCGCGGATCCGGTCACCCGCGAGGGTGCCGTCGAGCGAGGCGCCGTGGCGGCCGCTCAGCTTCATCGAGCCGTCGTCCCCGACGTTCCCCTTCAGCCAGGACTCCTTGGATCGGCCGTCGCAGAAGTAGGCGATCGCCTTGCCGCCACGGCCACCGCGTACGGAGACGGAGACGGCCGCGCTGTCGTCGTCGGTACGCCCCGCGTAGCTGGTCCTCGCCCGGGCCGCCTTCGACGGGCTCGCGCTCCGGCCGGGGCTCGGGCTCGCCGTCGGCGAGGTCGGCGCGGGCGACGGTGAGGCGGTCCGTGTGGCGGCGGGAGCGCCCGCGTACGACGCCCCGTCCTCGCCCGTCGTCGCGTTGAGCACCAGCATGAACACCGCCAGGGCCAGACCGGCGAAGAGCGTGTAGAGGGGTCCTGAGCGCTTCATGACGAGCCTCCCCCGAGGCGGCACGGTGCCGCCCTCCATGCAAGCAGCTCCGGTCGAGTGGCGACAGGGTGTGACCCGCGCGACATTGGGGCGCGTCTCGACAGACGGGCGCCGCGCCTCCCCGCCCGGCGCCCCAACTAGGCTGGACCATGGCAGACGCATGAACATGATCAAGGAGTGACGCCGTGGCGGTACGAGCGGTCCGGGGCGCCGTGCAACTCGAACGTGACGAGGCGGGGCACATGGACGAGCAGGTCAGCGATCTGCTCACCGCCGTCCTCGACCGGAACGGGCTCAGCCGCGACGACCTGATCTCCATCTGGTTCACGGCCACGCCCGACCTGCACTCCGACTTCCCGGCGGCCGCCGCCCGCAAGCTCGGCATCGTCGACGTCCCCCTGATCTGCGCACAGGAACTGGACATCGCCGGCGCCATGCCGCGGGTCGTCCGCGTCCTCGCGCACATCGAGACCGAGCTGCCACGGTCCGAGGTCACCCACGTCTACCTCGGTGCGGCGGCCGCCCTGCGCAAGGACATCGCCCAGTGAGAACCGCACTCGTCATCGGCACCGGCCTCATCGGCACCTCCGCCGCCCTGGCCCTCGCCTCGCGCGGCGTCACCGTGCACCTCGCCGACCACGACACGGCGCAGGCCCGCACCGCCGCCGCGCTCGGCGCCGGGACCGACGAGGCGCCGCAGGGCACCGTCGACCTGTGCGTCGTCGCGGTGCCGCCGGCCCACGTGGCCGCGACCCTGGCGGGCGCCATGCGCGACGGCGCCGCCCGCGCCTACCTCGACGTCGCCAGCGTCAAGGGCGGCCCGCGCCGCGAACTCGAAGCGCTCGGCCTCGACCTCACCACGTACATCGGCACGCACCCGATGAGCGGCCGGGAGCGCAGCGGCCCGCTCGCCGCCACCGCCGACCTCTTCGAGGGCCGGCCCTGGGTGCTGACCCCGACCCCCGCCACCGACACCGAGGTCCTGAACGTCGCCCTCGAACTGGTCGCCCTGTGCCGCGCCGTGCCCGTCGTGATGGACGCCGACGCCCACGACCGGGCCGTCGCCCTCGTCTCGCACATGCCCCACCTGGTCTCCAGCATGGTCGCGGCCCGCCTGGAGGACGCCGAGGAGAGCGCCGTACGGCTCTGCGGACAGGGCATCAGGGACGTGACCCGGATCGCGGCCTCGGAGCCGGGCATGTGGATCGACATCCTCTCCGCGAACCCCGGACCCGTCGCCGACCTGCTCTCGGCGGTCTCCGCCGACCTCGACGAGACGGTCCGGGCGCTGCGCTCCCTGCAGTCGAGCGACGACGCCAAGCGACGCGAGGGCGCCGGCGGCGTCGAGACGATGCTGCGCCGGGGCAACGCGGGACAGAGCCGGGTCCCCGGCAAGCACGGGGCAGCCCCGGCGGCGTACGAGATCGTCGCCGTCCTCATCTCCGACCAGCCCGGCGAGCTGGCCCGCATCTTCGCCGACGCGGGCGCCGCCGGCGTCAACGTCGAGGACGTCCGCATCGAGCACGCGACCGGTCAGCAGGCCGGTTTCGTTCAGCTCATGGTGCAGCCCGCGGCGGCCCCCAGGCTGGCGGCGGCGCTGCGCGAGCGCGGCTGGTCCATGCGGCAGTAAGAGGCGCCTGCGGGAGCCAGTAACCTTGTGCGGGGCGCTCTCGCGTCCCGCGCTCCTGCCCCGTGCACTCAGAAAGGTGTCCGTCACCGTGGAAACCGCCGCCCCGGCAGCCGTGATCGTCGCCATCGACGGACCCTCCGGCACGGGCAAGTCGAGCACCTCGAAGGCCGTCGCCGCCAAGCTCGGCCTGAGCTACCTCGACACCGGCGCCCAGTACCGCGCGATCACCTGGTGGATGGTGAACAACGGGATCGACCTGAGCGACCCGACCGCCGTCGCGGCCGTCGCGGGCAAGGCCGAGATCATCTCCGGCACCGACCCGGCCGCGCCCACCATCACCGTCGACGGCACGGATGTCGCGGGCCCCATCCGCACCAGTGACGTCACCTCCAAGGTCAGCGCCGTCAGCGCGGTCCCCGAGGTGCGCACCCGCATCACCGAGCTGCAGCGCTCCATCGCGGCCTCGGCCGCGGCGGACGGCAGGGGCATCGTCGTCGAGGGCCGCGACATCGGTACGACCGTGCTCCCCGACGCCGACCTGAAGATCTTCCTCACCGCCTCGCCCGAGGCCCGCGCCGCCCGCCGCTCCGGCGAGCTGAAGGGCGCCGACGTCAAGGCCACGCAGGAGGCCCTGATCAAGCGCGACGCGGCCGACTCAAGCCGTAAGACGTCGCCGCTGGCCAAGGCAGGCGACGCCGTCGAGGTGGACACCACCGACCTCACGCTCCAGCAGGTCATCGAGTGCGTCGTCACCCTCGTCGAGGAGAAGCGGGTCTCCCCGTGAGTCAAGCGAGCCCGTCGGAGCGCGGGGCGGAGATCGGGCGGCGCATCGGCGTCGGCCTGATGTACGGGCTCTGGAAGCCGCGCGTCCTCGGCTCGTGGCGGGTCCCCGCGAGCGGCCCGGTCATCTTCGCCGTGAACCACTCGCACAACGTGGACGGCCCCATGGTCATGGGGGTCGCCCCGCGCCCGACGCACTTCCTGATCAAGCAGGAGGCGTTCATCGGGCCGCTCGGCACCTTCCTCGAAGGCATCGGGCAACTGAAGGTCGACCGGTCCGTCGCGGACCGGACGGCTGTCACCCGGGCGCTCGACGTCCTCACCGCCGGGGGAGTGCTCGGCATCTTTCCCGAGGGCACGCGCGGCGAGGGCGACTTCGCTTCGCTGCGGGCCGGGCTCGCCTACTTCGCGGTGCGCAGCGGCGCGCCGATCGTCCCGGTCGCCGTACTGGGAAGCACGGAGAAGCACGGACGGTTGATAAAGAGGCTGCCTCCGCTGCGCAGCCGGGTCGACGTCGTCTTCGGCGACCCGTTCGAGGCGGGCGACGGCAGCGGACGGCGTACGCGCACGGCGCTCGACGCGGCGACCGTACGCATCCAGGGGCGGCTCACCGCGCACCTGGACAACGCCAGGCGCCTGACCGGGCGCTGAGCGAGACTTTCAGTAGTGGACCGCGGTACACGACACGGCGCTCCACCGACCACCACGAATGAACGACGAGGTACGGACTTCATGAACGACCAGATCCAGCCCGAGGGCTCCCCGGAGCATGAGCACGGGGCGCTCGGCGAGGTCGATGCCGCCGAGTACGCAGAGTTCATGGAGCTCGCCGCTGTAGAGGGCTTCGACATCGAGGACGTCGAGGGCGCGATCGAGGAGGCGGGCCACGGCCCGCTGCCCGTCCTCGCCGTCGTCGGCCGCCCGAACGTCGGCAAGTCGACCCTGGTGAACCGCATCATCGGCCGGCGCGAGGCCGTCGTCGAGGACAAGCCGGGCGTCACCCGCGACCGCGTCACCTACGAGGCCGAGTGGGCGGGCCGCCGCTTCAAGATCGTCGACACCGGCGGCTGGGAGCAGGACGTGCTCGGCATCGACGCGTCGGTCGCCGCGCAGGCCGAGTACGCGATCGAGACCGCCGACGCGGTCGTCTTCGTCGTGGACTCCACGGTCGGCGTCACCGACACCGACGCCGCCGTCGTCCGGCTCCTGCGCAAGGCCGGCAAGCCCGTGGTGCTCTGCGCCAACAAGGTCGACGGCCCGAGCGGCGAGGCCGACGCCACCGCCCTGTGGTCCCTCGGCATCGGCGAGCCGCACCCGGTCTCCTCGCTGCACGGCCGCGGCACCGGCGACATGCTGGACGCGGTCATCGCGGCGCTGCCCGAGGCGCCCCCGCAGACCTTCGGCACGGCGGTCGGCGGCCCGCGCCGGATCGCTCTGATCGGCCGTCCGAACGTCGGCAAGTCCTCGCTCCTGAACAAGGTGGCCGACGAGGACCGCGTCGTCGTCAACGAGCTGGCGGGCACCACCCGCGACCCGGTCGACGAACTCATCGAGCTCGGCGGCGTCACCTGGAAGTTCGTCGACACGGCGGGCATCCGCAAGCGCGTCCACCTCCAGCAGGGCGCCGACTACTACGCCTCGCTGCGGACGGCAGCCGCCGTCGAGAAGGCGGAGGTCGCGGTCATCCTGATCGACTCCTCCGAGACGATCTCCGTGCAGGACCAGCGGATCGTGACGAGCGCGGTCGAGGCGGGCCGCGCGATCGTCCTCGCGTTCAACAAGTGGGACACCCTCGACGAGGAGCGCCGCTACTACCTGGAGCGCGAGATCGAGACCGAGCTCGCGCAGGTCGCGTGGGCGCCGCGGGTGAACGTGTCGGCCCGCACCGGCCGCCACATGGAGAAGCTGGTCCCGGCGATCGAGACCGCGCTCGCCGGCTGGGAGACCCGCGTCCCCACGGGCCGGCTGAACGCGTTCCTCGGTGAGCTCGTCGCCGCCCACCCGCACCCGATCCGCGGCGGCAAGCAGCCCCGCATCCTCTTCGGTACGCAGGCCGGCACCAAGCCGCCGCGGTTCGTGCTCTTCTCCTCCGGGTTCATCGAGCACGGCTACCGGCGCTTCGTGGAGCGGCGTCTGCGCGAGGAGTTCGGGTTCGAGGGGACGCCGATCCACATTTCCGTGCGGGTCCGGGAGAAGCGCGGGCGCAAGAAGTAGCCGCGCCTGGGAGCCTCGAAGACAGGCTCTCAGTGTTCGCGGCGCGGTGCGGGCGGCAGCGCGGCCGGGGAGTGACCTCCCTGGCCGGGGTGCCGCCCGTTCGTCTGTGCGTAGTGGTGCTGGCCCGTCGAGTAGTACGGGGTGTGGTGCCGCGTGCCGTAGGACCCCGTGCCGAACGCCGAGAAACCCAGGTCCTCCTCGCCGCTGCGATCGCCGGGCAGCGTCCTGAAGGACCGGCGGTACTCCGCGTACAGGGCGTCGTAGATCGGCGTGGCCGAGCGTCCGGGGTACTCCTCCGGGGGGCGCATCGACGGGATGTAGCTCTGGTACGGCTGGCGCCGTCCGGCGGAGGCAGATGAGGTGGGGTCGTATGGGTGCACGTACGTGCCAACGACCCGGGCCCCCGACGGATGCGCCCTTGGCCTCGGCTTTCGCAAGACGTCAGGAGGGTGAGCGGCGCATTCGTGGGGGCCCGGGGCGGGCGTCGGCTCAGGTGCCGGCGAGCGGCATGGCGGCGGCGACCAGCCGGCCGTTGGCGGCGGCCTTGTCGAGGGCGTCGCGCAGCAGGTCCTCGCGGGGCTGGCGGCCGATCATCCCGGCCGGGGCCGCGAGGACGAGCACGGTGTGCGTCTTGTTGGCCGCGGCCCGCCACCCCTCGGTGACCACGAGCGGCTGGTGCGCCTGCCACCAGGCGACCTGGGAGGGGGCCCCGCCGGTACCGGGCTGGAGCACGGCGTGCAGCTGGCCCATGGCGAGCAGCACCGACCAGCCGGGCAGGGTGCCGGGCGCCTCGGTCAGCTCGGTGACCGGCATGAAGCCCTGCTCGATGAGGAGCGGCAGGAAGTCGTCGCCGCCGTTCGCCTCCGCGCCGGGGCGGGCGATGGGGCCGGTCGGTTCGATGACGAGCGTGGGGTGCAGCTCGCCCGCGATCAGCAGCAGCCCGCTGGTCACGCCGAGCACGGCCTGTGCGGCGGCCACCTCGGCGGGGTCGGCGCCGAGCGCCGTGCCCGGAAGCTCCGGGGTGTCGGTGGCGGCCCGGACGGCGCCCTGGAGCTGGTCCTCGGCCACCTGGACGACCTGCGAGGGCAGGCAGCCGGCGTGGGCGAAGGCGAGGACGGCGGTCTCGTCGCCGACGAACAGGACCGTGCTGGTGCGTTCCTGCGCGGCGTCGCCGGGCGTGCGGCAGGACGTGCAGTCGTAACCGCCCGGGGTGTTGTCACCGGCGAGCAGCCGGTCGGCTTCGTCGTCGCCGATCTCGGCACGTACGTCGTCGCTCACGTCGAGCAGTGGCGGCACGGGGACTCCTCTGGATCGGATGCGCGCTTATGAAGGAACAACGGGCGATCTGTGGCCGGAGTCACGCCCGGAACCGAACGGAATCCACCCATCCGGAGCAGACCGTGAAGAGGCGCCCGGAATCTGTCACTCCACGCCAACTTGTAGGGGTTTCACGGAAGTTGGGGCGGTGAGGTGAGTCACAGATCGGCCGGGCGACAGGTCGACAAATCATGAAATCAGCGAATGAAGTGGGTGGCCTGAACTCGTCGCTACTGCTGGTAACGGCGAACTGGCCTGGTGTGACGGGACATCAGTTGATGTGAGTGCCGTGCGCTGCCTAGATTCCACCGCCGTCTGCACACCGCAGTCCACGAGAGGGAATCTCATGTCCGTGCCGATTCGTACGGCTCGAACAACAGTGGTGATCGCTGGGGCGGCCTTGCTCGCCCCCCTCGGCCTCCTCGCGTCCGGCGGCTCCGCCCACGCGGCGGACTCGGGCGTCTGGGACCGCATCGCCCGCTGCGAGAGCGGCGGCAACTGGCACATCGACACCGGCAACGGCTACCAGGGCGGACTCCAGTTCTCCGCCGGGACCTGGCGCGCGTACGGCGGAGGGGTCTACGCGTCGACGGCCGACCGGGCGACGAAGGAGCAGCAGATCGCTGTGGCCTCGAAGGTGCAGCGCGCGCAGGGCTGGGGCGCCTGGCCCACCTGCGCGGCGCGGGCCGGCGCGTACGGCAGCGCGCCGTCGGGCCCGGCGGCGAAGCCCAGGGCCGCCGGGTCCGCGCGGCCGAAGCCGGTGCGGCCCAAGTCCGCCCCGGCCGGGCGACCGTCGTCGGGCACCGACCGCGGCGCGCCCCGGCACGGTGGCTACGTCGTCCGCGGCGGCGACACGCTCGGCCGCGTCGCGGCGGCCCACGGCACCACATGGCAGCGCCTGTACACCCTGAACAAGGCGGTCATCGGCGGTGATCCGGACCTGATCCGGCCGGGCCGGCGGCTGCTGCTCGGCTAGGCGGAGCGGAAGGCTCCGCGGTTCCGCCCGGACCGGTGACCGGGCGGAACCGGTGCGCCGCCGCTCAGTCCGGTGGTCGGGTCTCGCCGGCCTCGCCGCTGAACACCACGGCGCCGCGCCGCAGTTCGTGCACCAGCACCGGCGCCCCGCCCGCCCCGGCCGTGCGCAGGGCGGGCGGCAGCCGCTGTTCGGCGAGGACCACGGCGGCGTCCAGGCCGCGCAGCAGGGCGTACGTACGGGCGGCGACCGGGGGCGACATGCCCTGGGTGGGCTCGTCGACCAGGACGACGCGGGCGCGGGAGAGCAGGGCGCGGGCGACGGCGAGCATGCGCTGTTCGCCGCCGGAGAGGGTGCCGGAGCGGCGGGCGAGAAGCCGGTTCAGCTCCGGGTAGGCGGCCGGCGCCGGGGCGAGGTCGCCGTCGGGGGCGGCCAGGCGCAGGTTGTCGGCGACGGTGAGCGCGGCGAACACGGCCTGCCGGTCGGGGACGAAGCACAGGCCGGCCGCGGCGCGGACATGGGCCGGCTGCCGGGTGATGTCGGCGCCGTCCCGTATGACGGCCCCGGCGGTCAGCGGGGCGATGCCGGCGAGGGCGCGCAGGGCGGTCGTGCGGCCGGACCCGTTGCGGCCCAGCAGCACGGTGACCGTCCCGGCCGGTGCGGCGAGGTCCACGCCGTGCAGGGCTTCGAGAGGGCCGTAGCGCACGCGGGCGCCGCGGAGTTCGATGCCGTGTCTCATGAGGCCGGCCCCACGGTGGGGCCGAGGATCGTGGCGGGCGGGCCCGACGCCACGACGCGGCCCGCCGTCATCAGGTGCACCGTGTCCGCCAGGTCCGCGACCAGGTCCACGTCGTGCTCCACGACGAGCAGAGCTGTTCCGTCGGCGGCCAGCGCCCGCAACAGGCGCGCCAGAAGCGTGACTTCGGCGTCGTCGAGACCCGCGGCGGGCTCGTCGAGCAGCAGGACGTGCGGTCGGCCGGCGAGGGCGCGGGCCAGTTCGACGCGGCGCAGCGTTCCGGTCGGCAGGCCGGAGGTCCGCTCCTCGCCGCGCAGACCGAAGAGCGCGAGCAGCCGCCGGGTGGTGTCCGGATCGCGTACGCGGCCCTGCTCGGCGCCGACACGAATGTTCTCCGCCACGGTCAACGACGAGAAGACGGCGGGTTGTTGAAGGGTCCGCGCCACGCCGAGCCGGGTCCGCGCGTGGGCGGGCAGCGCTGTGACGTCCCGCTCCCCGAGACGCACGCGCCCCGCGTCGGGCCGCAAGGTCCCGGCGAGACAGTGGAACAGGGTGCTCTTGCCCGCCCCGTTGGGCCCGACGACGGCGACGATCCGCCCCGGCGGCACGGTGATGTCCACGTCGCGCAGAACGGGGCGGCCGTCGAAGGCGACGGTGAGACCGGCGGCGCAGAGAGTGGGAGACGCCGGGACCCGCCCCCGCGCCGACCCGCGGCCTCCCCGCGCCGACGGCGTAGTGGCCGGGCCCGCGCGGCAGCCCTCCCGGCCCGTCTCCGGCGCCGCGCGGGTGTCGGGCCGGCCCGCGCCCCGGTGCAGCCGGTCCCGGAGCTCCGCGCCCCTCGCGGTCAACCGGCCGCGCGTCGGGCCTCGTACGAGAAGCTTCCGGGCCGCTTCGTACGGGCCTTCGGGGAAGTGGCCGGTCAGGGCCGCCAGGAGGCCGACGAGGGCCGCGGCGATCCCGCCCCGGGTCCCGGCGTCGAGGCCGACCAGGAGCGCCGCCGCCGTGAGCGCCCCGAGCGGGCTGTCCGCGCCGAGGACCACGATCGCCGCGAACCACAGCAGCCCGCGCACCGGGTCGTACGCCCCGGGGTCGAACGAGCCCGCCCCGAACGTCAGCAGACCGCCGCCGAGCGCCGCGAGCCCGGCGCCGACGGTGAACACCGCCACCTTGAGCGCGGGTACCCGTACCCCGGCCGCCGAGGCGCCCGACTCGTGGTCCCGTACCGCGGAGAGCGCCCGGCCCGTCCGGCCCCGCCGCAGAGCGGCGACACACAGCAACGCCGCCGCGAGGACGGCGAGTTCGAGGGCGTAGTAGGCCCGGTCCGCACCGAATCCGGCGGGCCTCCCGGGCGCCAGGCCCGCCGCCGCGTACGGTTGCGCGAACACGAAACGGCTCACCCCCACCCCGACGGCGAACGTGGCGAGCGCCAGGGCGAGGCCGTGCCGGCTGATCGCGGGCAGGGCGGTGAGCAGACCCAGCGGAGCCACGAGGACGACGGCCAGCAAGAGGGCCAGGAGAGGCGGGAGTTGGGGGAGAAAGGGAAAGCGCCCCAGAGTCGCCAGCGTCGCGAACAGGGCGCCCAGGCCCGCGAAGGCGCTCTGGCCGAGCGCCAGTTGGCCCGCGCGGCCCGTGACGACGACCAGGGACAGCAGGATCAGTGCCAGCGCCGGCACCTGGACCGACGTACGCAGGTCCGGGCCCGCGAAGCCCAGCGGCAGCAGGAACAGTACGGCCGCCACCGGCCAGGCCCCCGGCGGCGCAGGTACCACCTGTCGCGTCGCCGCCCGCGGCAGCGCCCCGCGCCCGCCGATGCCCGGCAGGGCGAGCGCCGCGACGAGGAGCGCGACCACGAACAGGTTCGCCCCGGCCGTCCGCAGCAGCGGCTCCGCCCACCCGCCGGGATGCAGCCGGGTCAGCTCGCTCTGCGCCACCCCGATCGCCAGCGCCACCGGCACCGCCACCGACAGGAACCGCATCCGCGCGACGACCGCGACGGCCACCACCTCCATCACCAGCAGCGGCAGCCCGTACGGATCGAGGCGTACGAAGGGCGCGAGCAGCACGCCCGTGAGGCCCGCCGTGAACGCGCCGAACGCCCAGCCCGCCGCCGCGACCCGGTCCGCGTCGATGCCGCCGAGCACGGCGAGCGGCCGGTTGTCGACGACCGCGCGCAGCTCCCCGCCGAACCGCGTCCACCGCGTCACCGCCCACACGGCCACCGCGACCGCGCAGGCGGCCGCGAGCTGCCCCCACGGCTCGGCCGCGATCAGCGTCGGCGCGTCCTCCCGCGCGCCTGGACCCCAGAGCAGGGCCGCCGCCCCGACCAGGAGCACGAAGACGCCGATGGAGGCGACGAGGGGACGCGCCGGGTCTCCTGCGATCGTCGCCAGCGGCCTGAACACCGCGCGTTCCAGGGCCAGGCCGAGCGCCGGGGCGACGACGAGCAGCACCAGCGCGGCGCCCCCCCACAGCGGCCAGGACCAGTCGACCACGCACTGCCGCAGCAGACAGGCACAGACCATGGCGATGGCGCCGTGCGCGAAGTTCAGGACGCCGGTCGCGCGGTAGGTGACGATCAGGCCGATCCCGGTGAGCGCCGCCGCCGCGCCCACCGACAGACCGGCCAGCGCGAGGTCGTACGTCAGGGAGGTCACGCCTCAACTCCCCGCGGGCGGCTCGCAGATGGGGCAGGGACTCCGCCCGGCGGCCGCCGCGGCCCCGGAGTCGGCGGGCGCGGCGTCCGGTTTGCCCTCGACGAGCGGGCAGTCCGCGCGGTGCCACAGCCTGCCGCCGGGGACCACGAGGAGGTCGCCGCTGGTGGCGAGCGGGGCGGCGGCCCGCACCGGGCCGGGCGCGTCGACGGCGACCAGCAGCTCGTACAGCTCCACCACCCGGGACGCGGCCAGGGCGCTCCTGCCGTACGTGAGCAGCACCGCGCCCGCGACGATCAGTGCCGCTCCCGGCACCGTGCACGAGGCGAGATACGGCAGTTGCCGCTCGGCGAAGCGCTCGCCGGACATTCCGTACCAGCCGGCCACGCACAGCACGGCGCCCGCGGCGAGGGCGGTGAGGCCCGCCCACAGGGCGGGGCGCACGGTTCGGAGCCGGGCAGTCCGCATCGCTGACCCCCACGTCGGGACGGAGTCTCACTCCTGTGTCTGGTCTTGTCGGCCGAACGCTTGCACTATGCCTTCTGCAGGCCAACCCTGAAAGCTCCGGGCGGAGTCCAGGCCCGGACCGACACCCGGTGGTGAGCCAGATGGTTCTCGGGAGCAAGCCAAGGCAAGGCCGCGGGCGGGGTGCGGTGCTCGTCCTCGCCGCCGCCCTCGCCCTCGGGCCGGCCCTGGCGGCGTGCGGCGACGACAGCGGTGGCGGCGAGAGCGACCCGCCCACCCCGAGCTCGCAGGAGCCCTCCGCACGGGAGCCCTCCTCGCGGGCCCCCACCCGGGCGGCGCCCGCGGACGAGGCCGCGGCGCGCAAGGAGATCAAGGCGAACTGGAAGAAGTTCTTCGATCCGGCCGTGCCGCTCGCGCAGAAGCAGGACGTCCTGGAGAACGGCGCCCGCATGCGGCAGGTCCTGGACGGCTTCAACGGGGACAAGCGCGGCGGCCAGGTCGAGGCGAACGTCGTCACCGTCGCGTTCACCTCGCCGGCCGCCGCCGACGTGACGTACTCGCTGGCCCTGAAGGGCGCCACGGTGCTGCCCGGCGCGAAGGGCACCTCGGTCGAGCAGGACGGCACGTGGAAGGTGTCGGTCAAGACGCTGTGCGCGCTGGTGCAGTTGAGCGGCAATGCGTCGCCGGGCCCCGGCTGCTGAGGCGCTCGCGGCGGGGCTCGCCCTCCTCGTGCTCTGCGGCTGCGGTTCGCGGCTGCCGCAGAGCGCGTTCGAGGACGGGACGCCGCGCCGCACGCCGGTGGACGCGGCGGCGCCGATCCGCGTCGGGATCCTCACGAGCGCCACGAGCCCGGTCGGCGGCGCCACCTTCACCGACACCCGCGACGGCGCACAGGCGTACTTCCGGAACCTGAACGGCGAAGGCGGCATCCAGGGGCGGCGCGTGGAGGTGCACCTGTGCGACGACGGGGGGAGCGGCGTCGGCAACAAGGAGTGCGTGCACAAGCTGATCGACGAGGAGAAGGTCGTCGCCCTGGTGGCCACCACCTCCCTCGACTACGCGGGCGCGGCACAGGTCTCCCGCGCGCGCGTGCCGGACATCGGCGGCCAGCCGATCGGCGCCGCCTACGACACGTACCCGCACCTCTACGGGATCTACGGCAGCCTCGCGCCCCGCGACGGCACGCCCGGCTGGGACGGGAAGCTGTACGGCGGCACCGAGGTCTACCGCTACTTCAAGCGCGAACAGGGTGCCCGCACCGCCGCCGTCGTCTCGTACAACCAGGCGGCCTCGGCCGCGTACGCACGGCTCGTGACCCGCGGTCTGCGGGCCGAGGGCTTCGAGGTGATCACCGAGCAGGTCGATTTCGCCCTGCCCAACTTCCGCGCCGTCGCCGCCGACCTGAAGGACCGGGGTGTCGACCTCGTCCTCGACGCCATCGACGCGCACGGCAACGCGCGGCTGTGCCGGGCCATGGACCAGGCCGGCGCCCGCGTCACGGCGAAGATCACGACCGTGCAGAGCTGGACGTCGTCCGTCGCCGCCGACTACAAGGACGCGCCGCACTGCCGCGCCGCGCTGTGGGCGACCGGCGCGAGCCGCAACTTCCAGGACACCGGACATCCGGCCGTGCGCGCCTTCCGTGACGCGACGCGCGGGATGCGAACGCACTCGCAGTGGCAGCTGGAGGGCTGGGCCGCGGCGATGTGGTTCACGGACGCCGCGCGCTCCTGTCCGGAGAGCGGGGGCGGCGTCACGCGCGCGTGCCTCGACCGCTTTCTGAGCCACGGTGGCCCGTACACGGCCGACGGGCTTCTGCTCCCGGTGACGTACCGCACGCGGACCGAGCCGCCCGTGACCCGTAAGACGTGTCTTTCGGTCGCTCGTTGGACGGACAACAAGGGATGGACCACCCAGAACGGGGACATGAACCGGACGTGCTTTGACGTCCCGCAACTCGCCTACCAGCCGTAATGCCACCCCGATGGACGAAATGGCCAAAAGGTTCCGTGGATTGTCTACCGATCAGGCAACTGTTCTGGAACAACATGATGATGGAGGACAACCCTCGCCAGGGCATCCCTGTCTAACCATCCGGTAGGCGGAGCACCCGGGCTGTTCAGACCCTCGGGACCTGTCCGCGACGAATGGTGGGATACGGGGACGCATGCAGATTTCTTTTCTGATTCACAATGCGTATGGGATCGGAGGGACGATCCGCACCACGTACAACCTCGCCAACACCCTGGCCGAGCAGCACGACGTGGAAGTCGTCTCCGTCTTCCGCCACCGTGAGGAGCCCGTCTTCGCGCCCGACCCGCGCGTGCGCCTGCGCCACCTCGTCGACATCCGCAAGGACACCGCGGGGTACGAGGGGGAGGACCCCGAGTTCAAGAAGCCCGCCTCGGTCTTCCCCCGGCACGAGGGGCGCTACGACCAGTACAGCGCGCTCACCGACCGGCGTATCGCCGAGCACCTGGCCGCCGTCGACGCGGACGTCGTCCTCGGCACCCGGCCCGGCCTCAACGTGCACCTCGCCCGGCAGACCAGGCGCGGCCCGCTGCGCGTCGGCCAGGAGCACCTCACGCTCGACACGCACTCCGTCGGCCTGCGCCGCCAGCTCCGCGCCGTCTACCCGCGGCTGGACGCCCTCACCACCACCACCGAGGCGGACGCCCGCGCCTACCGCGACCGGATGCGGCTGCCCGGCGTGCACCTGGAGGCCATGCCGAACCCGGTGCCCGCGCCCGGCGTCGCACCGGCCGACGGCAACGGCAAGTGGGTGGTGGCGGCGGGCCGGCTCGCGCCCGTCAAGCGGTACGACCTGCTGATCAGGGCGTTCGACAAGGTGCGCGCCGAGCGCCCCGACTGGCGCCTTCGGATCTACGGCGGCGGCAAGCAGAAGGACAAGCTGCGCCGCCTCATCGACCAGCTCGGCCTGTACAACCACGTCTTCCTCATGGGGACCGCAAGCCCCATCGAGCCCGAATGGGCGAAAGGTTCCGTCGCCGCGGTGACGTCGACCTTCGAGTCGTTCGGCATGACCATCGTCGAGGCGATGCGGTGCGGGCTGCCCGTCGTCTCCACCGACTGCCCGCACGGCCCCGGAGAGATCATCGACAACGGTGTCGACGGACGCCTCGTCGAGGTCGGCAACGTCGACGCGATCGCCGGCGGGCTGCTCGAACTCATCAACAACGACGCGCTGCGCCGGCAGATGGCCGCGCGCGCCCTCACCCACTCCGCGCGCTTCGACCCCGCGCGGATCGCCGAGCGCTACGAGGACCTCTTCGGCTCCCTCACCGCCCGCGGGGGTTCCGTCGGAATGCTGCACCGCGCGCGGGGCGCCCTGCTCGGCGGCGCCTACGCCGTGCGGGACGTGCTCAAGTCACCGGAGAAGAGGCGCACCGTATGACGACGCCGCTGGCCACGCCCGCACCGATCCCGCCGCCCGACGACAGGACCGCTCGCATGCCACCCCGCGCCGACTGCATCGCCGACTCCGCCGGCGGGCTCACCTTCGACGTCCGCGACCGGGCGGGGACCGCCCCGGCCCACCTCGTGCTGGTCGAGCGGACCACCGGGGAAGAGGTACGGCTGCCGCTCACCCCGGCGGGCGACGGGCACCTGCGCGCCTCGCTGCCGATCAGCGTCGGCCTCCCGGAGGGGCGCTGGGACGTGTACGCGCAGGTCGCCGAGGACGAGCAGGTACGGCTGACGCCGGGCGTGAACGATCTGCGCTCCCTCGTCGACCGCGCACCCACCGGCTCGCGCGGCTACGTGGCCGTCCGCATCCCGTACGCGACCAAGCACGGCAACCTCACCGTGCGGAGCTGGCTGCGGGCGCCGCACGCGGAGGCCGGCGAGCTGCTCATCGCGGACGGCGAACTGACCGTCCACGGGCGGGTCTACGGCACGGAGTTCACGGCCAAGGCGCACGCGGAGATACGTTCGCGGGCCACCTCGGGGCCGGTGCTCAGGGGCGAACTGACTCTCGACGGGCCTGAGTTCACGCTGCGGATAGGGTACGACGAACTCTCCGAGGGGCGTTGGGACCTGTGGCTGCGGCCCGGCGGGGACGACGGCCCCGAGGTGCGGGTGGCCCGGCTCCTGGACGACGTCGCCGACAAGAAGCCGATCTTCGTCTACCCCGCGGCACGGGTCACCGCCGCCGGGCGGGAGCTGTCCGCCGAGCCGTACTACACCCTCGACAACGACCTCGCGGTCGTGGTGAGCGCCGGGCACTAGCGGCCACTCCTAGCGGCCGCTCACTCCCCGACGTGCGCGTCGGTGTCCGGGTTGTGCGTGCCCGGGTCGAGGGACCCGTACGCCGCGAACTCCGGGTGGTGCAGGTCGAACGCCGGGGATTCCGAGCGGATCCTGGGCAGGGTCGTGAAGTTGTGGCGGGGCGGCGGGCACGACGTCGCCCACTCCAGGGAGCGCCCGTAGCCCCAGGGGTCGTCGACCTCGACCTTCGCGCCGTACTTGGCCGTCTTCCAGATGTTGTAGAGGAACGGCAGGGTGGAGAGCCCGACCAGGAACGAGCCCATCGACGAGAGCGAGTTGAGGGCCGTGAAGCCGTCCGCCGCGAGGTAGTCCGCGTACCGGCGCGGCATGCCCTCCGCGCCCAGCCAGTGCTGCACCAGGAACGTCGTGTGGAAGCCGACGAAGAGCGTCCAGAAGTGGATCTTGCCGAGCCGTTCGTCGAGCATCTTCCCGGTCAGCTTCGGCCACCAGAAGTAGTACCCCGCGAACGTGGCGAAGGCGACCGTCCCGAAGACCACGTAGTGGAAGTGCGCCACGACGAAGTACGTGTCCGAGACGTGGAAGTCCATCGGCGGCGAGGCCAGGATGACGCCGGTCAGGCCGCCGAACAGGAACGTGACCAGGAAGCCGATCGACCAGAGCATCGGCGTCTCGAAGGAGAGCGAGCCCTTCAGCATCGTGCCGGTCCAGTTGAAGAACTTCACGCCGGTCGGCACCGCGATGAGGAACGACATGAACGAGAAGAACGGGAGCAGCACGCCGCCCGTGACGAACATGTGGTGCGCCCACACCACCACCGACAGACCGGTGATGGCCATGGTCGCGCCGACCAGCATCGTGTAGCCCCAGATCGGCTTGCGGCTGAAGACCGGCAGGATCTCGCTGATGATGCCGAAGAACGGCAGCGCGATGATGTAGACCTCGGGATGCCCGAAGAACCAGAAGAGGTGCTGCCACAGCAGCGCGCCCCCGTACTGGGCCTCGAAGACCACCGAGCCGAAGCGGCGGTCGGCCTCCAGGCAGAGCAGCGCGGCGGCCAGGACCGGGAACGCGAGCAGGACGAGGATCGACGTGAACAGCGTGTTCCAGGTGAAGATCGGCATCCGGAACATCGTCATGCCGGGCGCCCGCATCCCGATGATCGTCGTCAGGAAGTTCACCGAGCCGAGGATCGTGCCGAACCCGGAGAGCGCGAGCCCCATGATCCACATGTCGGCGCCGATGCCGGGGGAGCGGGTCAGGCTGTTCAGCGGCGCGTAGGCGAACCAGCCGAAGTCCGCGGCCCCGCCCGGCACCACGAGCGAGCCGAGCACGATCAGGCCGCCGAAGAGGAACAGCCAGTACGAGAGCATGTTCAGGCGCGGGAACGCGACATCAGGCGAGCCGATCTGCAGCGGCATGATCTCGTTGGCGAAGCCCGCGAACGTCGGGGTCGCGAAGAGCAGCAGCATGATCGTGCCGTGCATCGTGAAGAGCTGGTTGTACTCCTCGTTGGAGAGGATCTGCAGCCCGGGGCGGGCGAGTTCGGCCCGCATCAGCAGAGCCATGAGCCCGCCGATCAGGAAGAAGAGGAACGCGGTGATCAGGTAGAGATGGCCGATCTTCTTGTGGTCGGTGGTGGTCAGCCAGTCCACGATCACCCGGCCCGGCTGCCGCTCCCGCGTCCGTTCTGCCGCCGCGGGCCCGGCCTGCACACCGGTCGTCCCCATCGCTCGCCCCCTCGCTGCTCACGCGCCCCGGGCCTGCCTCCGAACTCCCGCCATGATGCGCGCATCGACCCCGCCGCGACAGGGGGCGGACGCCTCTTTCTGGCATGAACAGGCAATTCCCGGACGATCTCAACTCGCTCTGCGCGCCACCCGATCCGGAATGGGCGGGAAATTGCGCGGGGCGCCGCCGGTGAATGGCCCGGCTCCGCGCCGGGGGATTCGCGCGGGCCCGCGGAATTCTCGGCGGCGCACCTGTAAGAAGAGCGTAAGAAGGGGAGAACCGCCCGATCGTGTGAGGAAGTTCGAGGGAAACAACCGCCGTGATCTTGTGACGAAAGTGTGACCGTACACGGCCATACGGGGTCTCGCGGGCGGGCCTGGCGCCGCCGGTGCACTCGGCCTACGGTGGCCGTATGGCACCCATTCCGACCCCGCCCGCAGAGCCCCAGGACACCCCCGACGCGTATGTCGGACTCGACGCAGAACCGGCCGAGCGGCAGGCGCGCGGCCGCGGCTGGTCGTCCGTGCGGCAGTTGCCGCCGGGAGCGATCATCACGATGGAGTACCGCGCGGGCCGGCTGAACTTCGAGGTCACGAACGGCACGGTGACGCGCTGCTGGAAGGGCTGACGTACGCGAAGGGCCCCGGAACCTCTGGGAGGTTCCGGGGCCCTTCGCCGTGCGGACCGGCTGTGCGTACTGGGCCCGCTGCTTCGGGGAGACGCCCGCGGGGGCGGCGGGTCAGGCGCGCTGCGGGTCGGTCGTGGCCGCTCGCGCGGTTCCCCGCGCGGTGGTGGTCGCGGGGCGCCTGCTGCCGGCCGGGCTGACCGGGGTGCGCTCGCCCCGCGGGGTGTGCGGACCCGGCGCGAGCAGCGCCGACGGGCGGGCGGTCGAGCGTCCGGCGCCGACCGGCTCGCGCACCCTGACTCCGTCGTCGGGGGCGTCGGCACGCGGCGGCGCCATCGCCGGGACGGGGTGCGCAGCGGGCGCGGTGGCACCGGCGCCGCGCACACGCCGACGGGCGCGCAGTGAGAGGACGAGGGCCTCGACGCGGGCGACCAGCGGCTCGAACCAGGGCAGCGCGAGCAGGATGAGCAGGCCCGCGGCCCAGCCGAGTAGGACATCGCTCAGCCAGTGCGTACCGAGGTAGACAGTGGTCAGGCCGACGCTCAGGGAGATCACCGCGGAGGCCGCGGAGAGCCAGCGGCGGGCCCGCGGCGTGGCGGCCAGGTAGGCGAGGATGCCCCAGGTGACCACCGCGTTCGCGGTGTGACCCGACGGGAATATATCGCCGTTCTGCCACATCTCGTTCGAGCCGATCATGGTGGCGTAGTGCGGACCCGCGCGGCCCATGCCCAGCTTGGCGGCGCCGACCGTCACGTTGAGCAGCAGCAGTGCGGTGCCGAACATCAGCAGGGGGCGCGGGGTGTGCTGCCGCCAGGAGCGCCAGCCCAGCCATGCCATGACCATGACGGCGGTCGGGCCGCGCTGGCCGAGGACCACCCAGTAGTCGAGGAAGGCGTGGATCTCCGGCCACTGCTGATAGGGCCGGAAGAACATGACCTGCCAGTCGAAGGCGACCAGCCACGTCGTGGCCAGGACCGCCACCACGATCGCGAGGTAGAAGGAGAGGGTCAGCGCGAGGAGCACGACCCGGTGCCGGCTCATCCTGGGGATGTCCAGGCCGGCCGGCCGTTCGGGCTCGCGGTCGAGCCTGGCGAAGACCCGCTCGAGGCGACGGGTCGGGTTTCGTTCGGTACGCACCCAATCGACGCTACAGCGGGCGTGCGGTGGACCAGCGCGGAACAGTGGCTTTGTGATGACGATGTGATGTGGGATTGATCTCAGGACTCCACTTATTCCCGGGATTCCGATAACCGGGGACGAAAGTCCGCGTGAATTCAATGATCGTTTCCGGGGCCTCGTTATGGCGCGCTTATGAATGCGTTCACCGGATGCTGGCACGGAATTCTCCGTCCGCTCATCGGGCCCGGCGGAGACGATCAAGGCCGGTCGGAACCGGTCACGGAGGGCCCGACCCGTTCAGCCAGAACGCCCCGTACACCGCCGAGACCAGCGCCAGTCCGCCGAGCGACCACGCCGCTTTGCTGGTACGCCACCGGGCCGACGCCACCGCGATCGGCAGCAACAGGGGAAACGCGGGCAGCAGCAGCCGCGGCTTCGATCCGAAGTACCCCGAAGCACACAGGGCAAGCACGACGACGATCCCGGTGAAGACGAGCAGCGGCGCCGGCTGCCGCTGCCGCACCCCGGCCACGTACAGCCAGATCAGCAGAGCGACCCCGACGATCAGCCCGAGGCCGGCGAGCGCGCCCAGCGGTGACGTGAACTTGTCGGCGACAAAACGGGCGAACGCCGCGCCCCCGTCGAACCCGTTGCCCCACTGCCCCTGCACGTCGAGATAGCCGAAAAGCCCGCCCCCCGTCCGGTGCCCGACCCAGAGCACGTACGCGGCGGCGCCCACCGGCGCGAGCACCGCTCCGAGCACCAGGCGCCAGGGGGCCCGCCGCTCGCGCACGACCCACAGCGCGGCCGCGACCCAGACCGCCGCCACGACGGCCGCCCCGATCGGCCGGGTCAGACCCGCGAGCGAGGCCAGCAGCCCCGCGCTCACCCAGTGCCGGCGCAGGACCGCGTACAGCCCCCAGGCCGCGAGCGCGGTGAACAGCGCCTCGCTGTACGCCATCGACGCCACGATCCCGACGGGCAGCGCGCCCCACAGGACGGCCAGACAGACACCCGCCCGGCGCCCGTACAGACGGGCGCCGACGGCGAAGATCCCCCAGGCCGCCGCGAGCGAGGCGAGCCAGCTCACCACCAGGCCGGCGTCGGCGTGGGAGAGGGGGGAGAGCGCGGCCACGGCCCGCTCCAGCCAGGGCAGTAGCGGGAAGAACGCGAGGTTGGAATGGACGCTGCCGTCCGGCAGCGTCACCGACCAGCCGTACCCCTGACCTGCGACCCGCGTGTACCAGAGCGAGTCCCAGCGCGCGCTCAGCAGCGTGTGCGGACTCTTGCCCGCGGCCGCGCTCCACAGGGCGAGCGCGAGCAGGCCGAGCGCGCGCACCCCCGCGTAGCCGAGCAGTGCGGGCAGGGCCCGGCGCAGGGTGGGCCGCTCTTGCCGATCAACGTCGTTCACGGCCCCGATTATCGACGCAGGCCCCGGGGGAGCGGTCCGCCGCCCCCGCCGCGTGAGTGGCGTACGCCACACGGGTATGAGGGTTCCGTGAGAGGTCCGCCACGTGTCACCGGCTTGAACTCGCGTACGCTGACGGCTCACTCGCCTTCCGCAGCGGGGCCGGGGGGACCGCTCCTCCCGGGCCGAAGACCGTGGGCATCCCCAGCCCTCGGATCCGCCGGACGCGAGGACCATTGGGAGGTACGCACATGTCCGGGACGAGCACGGCCACCGGACGCCTGCGCCGTCGGACGGCCCTCTTGGGGGGCCGCGCGAACCGCTGGGTCGTCCTCGTCGTCCTGTGCACGAGCCTGCTCCTGGTGGCCCTCGACTCGACGATCCTGTACGTCGCGCTGCCCTCGGTCACCGAGGATCTGCGGCCCACCTCGGTCGAGCTCCTGTGGATCGGCGACGCCTACCCCCTGATCTGCGCCTCGCTCCTGATCCTCTTCGGCACCCTCGGCGACCGGGTCGGCCGCAGACGGATCCTGCTGCTCGGCTACGCCCTGTTCGGGGCGGCCTCCGCGCTCGCCGTGGTGGCCGACTCCGCGCAGGTGCTGATCCTGGCCCGCGCCCTGCTCGGCATCGGCGGCGCGATGATCATGCCCGCCACCCTGTCGATCCTGCGGGACGTCTTCCCGGACCGGAACGAGCGGGCCGTCGCCATCGGCGTCTGGACCGCGGTCGCCGCGGTCGGCGCCGCCACCGGACCGGTCCTCGGCGGCTTCCTCGTCGAGCACTTCTGGTGGGGCTCCGTCTTCCTCATCAACATTCCGCTGATGGCGGTCATGCTGCCGCTGTGCCGCATCCTCGTGCCCGAGTCCAAGGGGCGCGCGGACGGCCCCTGGGACCTGTTCGGCGCGCTGCTGGCCGCGCTCGGCGTGCTCGGTGTCGTCTACGGCATCAAGGAGCTGGGCATCGACCGCGATCTGCTCGACGCGGGCGCGGTGCTGCCGTTCCTCGCGGGCATCGCCCTGCTCATGCTGTTCGTACGCCGGCAGCGGCGCCGCGAGCACCCGCTGATCGACATGCGGCTCTTCTCCCGCGCCGCGTTCTCCACCTCGGTCGGCTGCATCGTCATAGCCATGCTCGCGCTGGTCGGGCTCGAACTGATCGCCGTGCAGTACTTGCAGCTGGTCCTCGGGATGAGCCCGCTGGAGACCGGGCTGCGGATGCTGCCGCTGACCTTCGCGGCGATGGTCGCGGGCGTCCTCGGCTCCGGTCTGCTGCGCCGGATCGGGCCGCGCGCCATGGTCAGCTGCGGCTTCACCCTCACTGCCTGCGCCGTTCTGCTGCTCTGTCTGATGGGCGAGCAGGACCGGCCGTGGCTGCTCGGCGCCGGGTTCGTGCTGCTCGGCTTCGGCTTCCAGACCACGCTGTTCGGCGCCTACGAGTCGATGCTCACCGAAGCCCCGGCCGATGACTCAGGCGGCGCCGCGGCGATCGGCGAGACCTCTTACCAGCTCGGCGCGGGCATGGGCATCGCGCTGCTCGGTTCGGTGATGAACGCGGCCTACGCGCCCGGGCTCGCCCATGTCACCGGGGTGTCCGGGGCGGCGAGCGGCGCGGCAGGGCACTCCCTGGGAGAGGCGTACCAGATCGCGGGGCGGCTCGGGGGCGGAGCGGGCGAGGCGCTGCGGGATGCCGCGCGGGCCGCTTTCGTCCACGGGCTGCACGTGACGTTGGTCGTCAGCGCTGTGCTGCTGTTCCTCGGTGCGGTGGCCGCGCTGCGGCTGCCGCGGCGGATGGAGTGCGACGGGCCCGCGGAGGGCGATGCGCAGGCGGCTGCACGGCAGTCGTCCCGCGCGGAGTCGGCAGCGCTCTGACCGGCTCGGTCGCGGCCGGCGGCTGAGGCGCCCGGCCCGTGCCGGACGCCCACCCGGAACCTTCCTGTCCCGGGCGGAGCGCCTCAGCTCTGGTTGAAGAAACCATCCGGCTGGGGCGTCGCCTCGCGGCCCGAGACGATCCGGGTGTCCGCGGGGGTCAGCAGGAACACCCGGTTGGCGACCCGGTCGATCGAACCGCGCAGGCCGAAGATGAGACCCGCCGCGAAGTCGACGACGCGCTTGGCGTCGGAGGGCTCCATCGCCGTCAGATTCATGATGACCGGGGTACCCTCCCGGAACATCTCGCCGATCCGCCGCGCGTCCCGGAAGCTGTCGGGGGTGACGGTGCCGATGCGGCGGCTCTCCTGCGCGGCCTCCTCGGGAGCGGCCTTCACGTGCGCGTCCGTCACCCAGGCGACCGCGCTCGCAGCGGGCTCGGGCCCCTCGTCGTAGTCGTCGTCGTAGTAACGCTCGTCATCGTTGTCGTCGACGAGGCCAAGCCAGGCACTCGCCTTGCGCACCGATCCCATGGACGCCTCCTCTCACACCGGTTCCTCTGCGTTCCCTATCCCTATCGTCGTCCATCATGCTGATCCGGCGCCAAGTGAATAGTCGCCGCGCGGGGTTTTCGTGACGGTACTGGTGCACAGTCAACACGGTGTTGTCCCGGTGTTTCCAAGGGCTGTACGGGTAAAGACTGCTGACAGTGAGTGAAATATGATGTTTCACGGCGTTTGGGTGACACGACGTGCGTACGGGTGAACGAAGGGGCAAAGTGTTCGCTCGATAGGATGCGGTGGTTCTCGGCTCGCCTGATTGACACAGCGTGTCGTCTTGTTGACGAGCCGTCATCCGGCGTGCGGGGGAGTCGCCTTGTTCGGAATCGTCCGGCCCTGCGGTCATCGGCTCGGTGAGGGGTTGAAGGCCCAGTGGACCGCCCATCTCTGCGGGCTGTGTCTGGCGCTGCGCGGTGACCACGGACAGTTCGCCCGGGTCGTCACCAATTATGACGGACTGCTGGTCTCCGTCCTGACGGAGGCTCAGGCCGACCGGTCCGGCGCCGGGCGCAGACAGGCCGGACCCTGTCCGCTGCGCGGGATGCGCACCGCGTCCGTCGCGCAGGGCGAGGGTGCCCGCCTGGCCGCCGCCGTCTCCCTGGTCCTCGCCTCGGCCAAGGTGCGTGACCATGTCGAGGACCGGGACGGAGTGTTCGCCCGCAGGCCGGTGGCGGCCGCCGCGCGGAAGGTCGCCGCGAGCTGGGGCCGGGCCGGGGCCCGCACCGGATCCGACATCGGGTTCGACACGGCGCTCCTCGTCGACGCCGTCGAACGGCAGGCCGGGATCGAGTCCCTGGCCGGCCCCGGCACGTCCGTGCTGGCCGTGACCGAACCGACCGAGACCGCGACCGCCGCCGCGTTCGCGCACACCGCCCGGCTCGCGGGGCGCCCGCACAACGCGGGGCCGCTCGCCGAGGCGGGGCGGCTGTTCGGCCGGCTCGCACATCTCCTGGACGCCGTGGAGGACCGTGCAGCCGATGCCGCCGCCGGCGCCTGGAACCCGCTGACCGCCACCGGGACCGGACTCGCCGAGGCGCGGCGACTCGCCGACGACGCCCTGCACGGCATCCGGCTCGCGCTGCGGGACACCGACTTCGTGGACGGGAAACTGGCGCACCTGCTGCTCGCGCACGAGCTGGGTCGATCGGTGGACCGGGCGTTCGGCACCGGCGCCTGCGCCACCGGCCACGCCGCGCACGCCGCTTCGGCGTCCACGCCCCAGCACGGCGCCGGGCCGGACGGCTGGGTGCCGACCGGCGCCGCGGGCAGCCCCTACGCGCCGACCGGCTCGGGGGCGTACACCTCCAACAACCCCTACGGGGGAGGCCACCCGGGCGGGCCCGGCGGGCCTGGTGGTTTCGGCGGTGGCGGCGGGCCCTCGTTCCAGCCGCCCAAGCCGGGCAAACGCGGCCTCCTCGCCGGATGCGTCGTCGCGGTCGGGCTCTGCTGCACCTGCAAGGTCTGCTGCGCGGACGAGTTCGAGGGGCCCTGGTCCCGGAAGAAGCGCGAGGGTGCCTGTAACAACTGCGATGGCTGCGACTGCTGTGACGCGTGCGATTGCTGTGAGTGCTGCTCGTGCTGCGACTGCGGGGGCTGACGTGCCGGGACCCGGGAGCCGTGTCAGTCCTTGATCTCCGGCGGGGAGATCCGGGACGTGGCGATCGCCGACGGCGTCGTGCCCCACTTCTTCAGGATCTTCGCGTACGTGCCGTCCTCGATCAGCTTGTTCACCGCGGCCCGGAACGCGGGGGCCAGAGGGGTGCCCTTCTTGAAGGCGAAGCCGACGTCGAGGCGGTGGAACTCGTTGAGGAACTTCAGGCCCTCCTGCTGGGCCACCGCGTACCGCAGGCCGTTGATAGTGCTCATCACCACGTCGGAGCGGCCCTGCTGGAGTGAGGACCAGACGGCGCTGGTCTCCGCGTACGTCTTGACGTCGTAGGGCTTCTTGCCGGCCTTCTCGCAGGCCCCCTTGTTCTTCTCCAGGGTCGCCTCGAAGGTCGTGCCCGCCCCCGTCGCCACGTTCAGCCCGCACAGCTGCTTGAGGTCGGTGACCTTCTTCAGGTCGCTGTCCTTGCGGACCGCGAAGCCCTGGCCGTCATTGATGTAGGTGACGAAGTCGATCGTGCTGCGGCGCTCGTCCGTGACGCCGAAGTTGCCGGTGCCCAGGTCGTACTTGCCGCTGCCCAGCGCCGGCAGGATCGCCTCGAAGCTCGCGACCTCCTGGTCCAGCTCGATGCCGAGCACCTTGGCGGCCGCGTTCGCGAAGTCGACGTCCTGGCCGACGAGCGTCTTGCCGTCGGGCAGGTACGACGTGCCCGGCGGGGTGCCGCCGACGGTCACCGCGATCTTCAGGCTGCCGCTCGCGCGGACATCCGCGGGCAGCAGCTTCGCCGCCGCGGGGTCCTTCGTGACGGCCGAGACCACATCCGTCGTCGGGACCTTGGCGTTCTTGGCGGCGGCGGGCGCCGCGTCGCTCGTGCCGTCGCCGGAACCGCAGGCGGTCAGGCCCAGCGTGGCCACGGTGATCAGCGCGAACGCGGAGGTCAGGGAGGTGGTGCGCATGGCGTGGAGTTCTGCCCTTCGATGACAGGGGAAGGCGACGCGGCGAGGGGAGGGCGCAGCAGGGTGAAGGCGCGGGTGGGTACGCGGAGAAGCGCGCACCGGGACGCGTGGAAAAGAAGGAAGAGACGCGAGAAGCGACGAGAGGGTGACGCGCGCAGAAGGCGTCAGAAGGGCATCAACAAGACGCGGACCACACTCGACCGAAGTCGATGTGGGAGCGCGTGACCAGCCACTGCTGCGGATGCATGGGCACAAGTGGAACAGGCATCCGTTTCGGCGTCAACTCACTTGAGACGTACGGCTCACACTCTGGACACCCTTGACAGGGCACGCGAACCGCCCCGTACTCTCAGGGGCGGTACCGCTGCTGAGGGGCTTCGGTGCCGGTCGGCAGCGAACAACAGGTGTGAAGGCAAGACCGTGCTGGAATTCCAGCCCCACGGAGCCTTCTCATGTCCTCAGCCTCTTCCGAGACCCTCACCAAAGCCCCGCCCCCGGCCCCGCCCGCCGACACCATCGTGCCGCGCACAGTCCCGCAGCGCCGCGCCGGCCAGTGGGGCGCCGCGGCCCTCGTCCTCCTCCTGCTCGGCCTCGTCGTCAACTCCGTCGTGCGCAACGAGGCCTTCCAGTGGGACGTCGTCGGGGAGTACTTCACCTCGGCGTCCGTGCTGCGCGGACTCGGCCTCACGCTCTGGCTGACCGCCGTCGTGATGGCGCTCGGCTTCGCCATCGGCACCCTGCTCGCCGTCCTGCGGCTCTCCGCCAACCCCGTGCTGCGCGCGGTGAGTTGGGGGTACGTCTGGCTGTTCCGGTCGATGCCCATCCTGGTGCAGCTGCTGTTCTGGTTCAACATCGGCGCCCTGTACCCCAAGCTCCTCGGGGTGAAGACCGTCGACCTGTTCGGCCCCGTCACCGTCGCCATCATCGGACTGACCCTGCACGAGGCCGCGTACGCCGCCGAGGTCGTGCGCGGCGGCATCCTCTCCGTCGATCGGGGCCAGATCGAGGCCGCCCAGGCGCTCGGGCTCAGCAGGCTGCGGCGCTGGCGCCGGATCGTGCTCCCGCAGGCGATGCGCTCCATCGTGCCGCCGGCCGGGAACATGCTGATCGGCACCCTCAAGGGCACCTCCATCGTCAGCGTCATCGCCGTCCAGGACCTGCTCTACTCGGTGCAGCTCGTCTACCACCGGACGTACCAGGTCATCCCGCTGCTCCTGGTCGCCACCATCTGGTACATCGTCGTCACCTCGCTGCTCAGCGTCGGCCAGTACTACATCGAGCGGCACTACGCGCGCGGGACGATCCGATGAGCCCGGCCCGGCCCGGCCGGCAGTCCCTGGTGATCGTGGGCGCCGGACCGCGGGGGACCGGCATCCTCGAACGCATCGCGGCCAACTCCCCGGCCGCAGCGGCGCCGTTGGAGCTCGACGTGCATCTCGTCGACCCCTTCCCGCCGGGCGGCGGACGCATCTGGCGGCGCGAGCAGTCACCGCTGCTGTGGATGAACTCGCAGGCCCAGGACGTCACCATGTTCACCGACGACACCGTGCAGGTCGACGGGCCCGTGCTGCCGGGCCCCGCCCTGCACGAGTGGGCCGGGATCGACGGGCGCGTCTTCGCCGACCGGCGCAGCCAGGGCGGCTATCTGCGCTGGGTGTACGAGAAGGCCGTCGCCGACCTGCCCGAGGGGGTCGTCGTCCACCACCACGCACGGCGCGCGTTGCGGGTCGGCGGGCCGCGCGACGGACGCCAGCGGGTGTGGCTCGAGGACCGCCCGCGCCCCCTGCTCGCCGACGTCGTGATCCTCGCCCAGGGCCACCTCGACGCCGAACTCGACGAAGAGCAGCAGGAGTTGAGCGCGTACGCGGCGCGGCACGGCCTGGTCCATCTGCCGCCGGACTTCACCGCGGACTCCGACCTGAGCGCACTCGCGCCCGGCCAGGACGTCCTCGTCCGCGGCTTCGGACTGGCCTTCGTCGACCTGATGGTGCTCCTCACCGAGGGGCGCGGCGGCCGCTACGAGGGCGACCGCTACCTCCCCTCGGGCCGGGAGCCCGTCCTGCACGTCGGCTCGCGCCGCGGCGTGCCGTACCACTCGAAGATCGGCTACGACTGGGACGCGGCGGCGGGGGAGCGGCCGCCGCTGCCCCGCTTCCTCGGCCCCGAGCAGATCGACGAACTCCTGCGCAGGCAGGGCGGGTTCGACTTCCGCGCCGACGTGTGGCCGCTCATCGACAAGGAGCTCGGCTACGCGCACTACCACCGCCTGTTCACCGCGCACCCCGGGCGCACCACCATGGCCTGGGTCGACTTCGAGGAGAAGTACGCCGCCGCCACCCCGCTCGGCGCCGAGCTCCAGGCCCTCGTCGCCTCCGCCGTGCCCGACCCGGCCGACCGGCTCGACCTCGCCGCTCTCGACCGCCCCCTCGACGGCGTTCGGTACCGCTCGCACGAGGAGCTCCAGAGCGGGCTGCGCGCGTACATCACCGCCGACCTCGATCGCCGCCACGACCCCGCGCACAGCCCCGACCTGGCCGTCTTCCTCGGCCTTCTCTCCGTGTACGGGCAGCTCGTGCGGCTCGGCGACATCGGCGACTGGTGGCACGGCTTCTTCAGCTACCTGGCGTCGGGGCCGCCCGGGCCCCGGCTGCGCCAGCTGCTCGCGCTCTCCCGCGCGGGCGTCGTGAAGTTCGTCGGCGCCGACATGCGGGTCAGCGCGGAGGACGGTGTCTTCCGGGCCACCGGCTCCACCGTGCCGGGCGCCGTCGTCGAGGCCCGCGCCCTGGTCGAGGCCCGGCTGCCGCAGCCCACGCTCGCCCGCACCCGCGACCGCCTGCTGCGCGAGCTGTACGAGGACGGGGCGCTGTCGACCCCGGCGGGGCTGCTGGCCGTCGACCCGGACGACGGGCGCGTCCTGTACCGGGACGGCAGCGCCCACCCGCGCCGTTTCGCACTCGGCCCGCACACCAACGCGCGCGGGGCCGGTGCCTTCACCCGGCCGCGCACGAACAGCCCCTCGTTCCGGCAGAACGACGCCACCGCGCGCGCGGTGCTCGCGTTCCTGCGCGACCTGTCCTGTCGCGCCACCGCCGCCTGAGCGGCGCCCGTCCCCGCATCCCTCTTCAGCTCTTGAGGTATCCCCATGTCCCTGACCAGTGACCCCCCTCTCGGAAAAGCGGCGAGAGCCGTCGAAGCCGCGGAGACCGTGCCGGCCCCGCCCGGCACCGACTACGCCCAGCTCAAAGTCGTCCCCGTACGCCACCCCTGGCGCTGGGTCGCCATCGCCGCGACCGCGGTGCTGCTCGCCCAGTTCATCCACGGGCTGGTCACCAACTCCGGCTGGGAATGGGAGGTGTTCGCGGATTTCTTCACCGCGGACGTCATCCTCAAGGCCGTCTGGACGACCCTTCAGCTCACCTTCTACGGCACGGCGCTCGGCTTCGCCCTCGGCATCGTGCTCGCCTTCATGCGGCTGTCGCGGAGCCGGTTCCTGAAGACGGTGGCGTTCGGCTACATCTGGGCGTTCCGCTCGATCCCGCTGATCGTGCAGCTGCTCTTCTGGTTCAACCTGGCCTATCTGTACAAGGAGTTGCAGTTCGGCATCCCCTTCGGGCCCGGTTTCTTCTCCTTCGACACGATGGGCCTGGTCGGGGCGATGAGCGCCGCCGTCCTCGGTCTCGCCCTGCACCAGGCCGCGTACGCCGCGGAGATCGTGCGCGGCGGTGTACTCGCCGTCGACAGCGGTCAGTTGGAGGCCGCCGCCGCGCTCGGCATCCCACGCCTTCGGCAGATCCGCCGGATCGTGCTGCCGCAGGCGATGTGCTCGATCCTGCCGAACGCCGCCAACGAGGTCATCTCCCTCTTCAAGGGGACCTCGATCGTCTCCGTCATGGCGATCGGCGAACTCTTCTACCAAGTGCAGGTGATCTACGGCCGCAACGGCCGTGTGGTGCCCCTCCTCATGGTCGCCACCGCCTGGTACATCCTCCTGACCAGCGCGCTCTCCGTACTCCAGTACTACGTGGAGCGCCACTTCGCGAAAGGCACGACCCGATGAGCGCCCCTGCCACCGCCCCCGCCATGGTCGACATCAAGGCCGTCCACAAGAGTTTCGGCACGCTGGAAGTACTGCGCGGCATCGACCTGGAGGTGCGGGCCGGCGAGGTCACCGTCGTGCTCGGCCCGTCCGGCTCGGGCAAGTCGACGCTGCTGCGCACCATCAACCACCTGGAGAAGGTCGACAGCGGGTGGATCAGCGTCGACGGGGCGCTCGTCGGCTACCGCCGCTCCGGGGACAAGCTGTACGAGCTGCGCGAGCGCGACGTCCTCAAGCAGCGCACCCACATCGGCTTCGTCTTCCAGAACTTCAACCTCTTCCCGCACCTGACCGTTCTGGAGAACGTCATCGAGGCGCCCGTCGCCGCGCTCAAGCGGCCCCGCGCCCAGGCCGTCGAGAGCGCCCGCCGACTGCTCGACCGGGTCGGGCTCGCCGACAAGGCCGACGCCTACCCCCGCCAGCTCTCCGGCGGCCAGCAGCAGCGCGTCGCCATCGCCCGGGCCCTCGCCCTGGAACCGAAGCTGCTCCTGTTCGACGAGCCGACGTCCGCGCTCGACCCGGAGCTGGTCGGTGAGGTGCTCGACGTCATCAAGGACCTGGCGCACCAGGGCACCACCATGATCGTCGTCACGCACGAGATCGGCTTCGCGCGCGAGGTCGCCGACACCGTCGTCTTCATGGACGAGGGCCGCATCGTCGAACAGGGCGCCCCCGGCGACGTACTGGACGCGCCGCGCGAGGAACGCACCAGGGCGTTCCTGTCGAAGGTCCTTTGAACGCGACGGTCCTCTGAACGCCAAGGTCCTCTGAACCCGCCCCACTTCCCACCTCACCGGTCCACCTCTCCAAGGAGTACGCCCATGCTGTCCCGTCGCACCCTCACCGCCTCCGTCGCCGCGCTCGCCGTCGCCCCGCTGCTCGCCGCCTGCGGAGGTGACAGCGACGCCGCCACGACCACCGGCAGCGGTGGCACGAAGAAGGTCGGCAGCATCAACATCGGACCCGACCAGAACCGCGTCCGCGGCAAGAAGGTCGACAAGATCGCGGCCCTGGTGCCCGCGGCGGTCCGCGAGCGCGGCACGCTGCGGCTCGGCGGCAGCGCCGACGCCTCGCCACCGCTCGGCTTCTTCGCCACCGACGACAGGACGCGGATCGGCTCCGAACTCGACATCGCCACGCTCGTCGCCGACACGCTGGGGCTCAAGCCCGAGCAGCAGCAGGTGAGTTGGGAGAACCTGTTCGTCGGCCTCGACAGCGGGAAGTTCGACGCCGTCTTCTCGAACGTGACCGTCACCGAGGAGCGCAAGGAGAAGTACGACTTCGCGACCTACCGGCTCGACAACATCGCCTTCGAGGCGAAGAAGGGCACGGACTGGCGGGTCAAGGGGCCCAAGGACGTCGCGGGCAGGACCATCGCCGTGTCCTCCGGCACCAACCAGGAGAAGATACTCGTCGACTGGAGCAAGCAGGACGAGAAGGCCGGTCTGAAGCCCGTCTCCATCAAGTACTTCCAGAAGGACACGGACTACTACCTGGCGCTCCAGTCGGGCCGCATCGACGCCTATCTCGGCCCGAACCCGTCCGCCGCCTACCACGTGGCCTCGGCCGGGCAGTCGCAGATCATCGGCACCATCTCGGGCGGCGGCGACCTCGTCCAGGGCAAGATCGCGGCCACCACGAAGAAGGGCAGCGGGCTCGTCGACGCGTACGCGGCCGCCCTGAACCACGTGATCGAGGACGGATCGTACGGGCGCGTGCTGAAGCGATGGGGCCTGTCGAGCGAGGCCGTCCCGAAGTCCGAGATCAACCCGAAGGGCCTGCCCAAGCCGTGACAGGGCGTGCACGGCCGCCCCTCGACCCCCCTGACCTGCCGAAAGGTTCACCACTCATGACCAGCCCACCGGGCCGGGGCCTGCTGCACCTCGCCGCGGCCCTCGACCTGCCCGGCACCTACGACGCGGAGCCCTACCTCCGGCTCGCCCGGCTCGCCGAGCACGGCGCCCTCGACTTCGTCACGCTCCACGACAGCTTCGCCGCGGCGGGCCCGGACAGCCTCTCGGTGCTCTCCAGGATCGCCCCGCGCACC
The DNA here is from genome assembly GCF_055571235.1 of Streptomyces sp. NPDC030991. NCBI lineage: Bacteria > Bacillati > Actinomycetota > Actinomycetes > Kitasatosporales > Streptomycetaceae > Streptomyces > Streptomyces sp. NPDC030991. The sequence continues at coordinate 107,509 of NZ_JBVIFR010000017.1, read as the reverse complement.
TCGCGCGTCGGACTCGTGCCGACCGTCACCACCACCCACACCGAGCCCTTCCACGTGCAGGCCGCCGTCGCCACCCTGGACTGGGTGAGCCACGGCCGGGCCGGCTGGCGGCCCGACGTCTCGCCCGGCGACGACGAGGCACGGCTCTTCGGGCGCAGGGAGGCCGCCGCCCCCACCGACCTGTGGCACGAGGCCGGTGAAGTCGTCGACGTGGCACGGCGGTTGTGGGACAGCTGGGAGGACGGCGCCGAGATCAGGGACACCGCCACCGGACGGTTCGTCGACCGCGACAAGCTGCACCACGTCGACTTCGAAGGGCGTACGTTCTCCGTGCGCGGCCCCTCCATCGTGCCGCGCCCGCCCCAGGGCAACCCCGTCGTCGTGGTCGACGCCACCCAGCCGTACGCGTACGACGTCGCGGCCCGGCACGCCGACGTCGCCCTCGTCGGCAGCGCTGAGCCCGCCCAACTCAGCGCCGTCCGGGCCGGGTTGCGTCGCCGCGCCGCCGAGCACGGACGTGACCCCGGGGCCCTGCGCGTCCTCGCCGCACTCCGGATCGACCTGGGCTCCGGTGAACGCGCCGCCCGGCCGGGCCACGGCGGCGGCCCCCTGCCCACCGAGGACGGGCCCCTGTACCGGGGCGGCCCCGTCGACCTCGCCGACCTCATCACCGACTGGCACCGGGCGGGCGCCGCCGACGGCTTCCACCTGACGCCGCTCGACCCACGCCGCGACCTGGAGCGCCTGGTCAACGGGACCGTGCCGCTCCTCCAGCACCGCGCCCTGTTCCGCACCTTCTACCCGGGCAGCACCCTCAGGGAGCACCTGGGCCTGGCCCGGCCCGCCAACCGGTACGCAGCCCTCGCGGGGGACCCGTCATGACACCGACCAGGCCCGTACGCAAGCAGATCCACCTCGCCGCCCACTTCCCGGGCGTCAACAACACCACCGTCTGGGCGGATCCCCGGTCGAGATCCCAGATCGACTTCACCTCCTTCGAGCACCTCGCCCGCACCGCGGAGCGCGGCCTGTTCGACTTCTTCTTCCTCGCGGAGGGGCTGCGGCTGCGCGAGCACAAGGGCCGCGTCCACGACCTGGACGTGGTCGGCCGGCCCGAGTCCCTCACCGTCCTGAACGCGCTCGCCGCCGTCACCGACCGGCTCGGCCTCGCCGCCACCGTCAACGCCACCTTCAACGAGCCGTACGAGACCGCCCGCCGGTTCGCCACCCTCGACCACCTCAGCGACGGCCGCGCCGCCTGGAACGTGGTCACCTCCTCCGACGCCTTCACCGGCGAGAACTTCCGCCGCGGCGGCTACCTCGACCGGGCCGACCGCTACACCCGGGCCGCCGAATTCGTGGCCGTAGCACGGGAGTTGTGGGACGCGGGCACCGAGCGGCCGTTCCGCCACCACGGGCAGCACTTCACGGTCGAGGGGGAGTTCACCGTCCCGCGCCCGCCCCAGGGCCACCCCGTCGTCATCCAGGCGGGCGACTCCGACGAGGGCCGCGAGTTCGCCGCGTCCACCGCCGACGTCATCTTCACCCGGCACGGCACCCTGGAGGCCGGCCAGGTCTTCTACGCCGACGTGAAGGCGCGGCTCGCCGTATACGGGCGCGAGGCCGACGACCTGAAGATCATGCCCGGGGTGACGGTCGTGCTCGGCGACACCGCCGCCGAGGCGCAGGAGAAGGCCGCCGAGATCCGCCGGCAGCAGGTCTCCCCGCAGAACGCGATCCTCGCGCTGGAGCAGGTCTGGGGCGTCGACCTGTCCTCGTACGATCCGGACGGGCCGCTGCCCGACATCGACCCGGTCGTCGGCTCGGGGCTCTCCCAGGGGCGTACGCACCGCGGCGACGTGTTCGACCTCGCCGGGAAATGGCGCGCGCTCTCCCACGCCAAGGGGCTCTCCATCCGGCAGACCGTGATCGAGACGAGCGGCCGGCAGTCGTTCATCGGGACACCCGACGCGGTGGCCGCCGAACTCGACGCGTTCGTGCGGGGCGACGCCGCCGACGGATTCATCCTCGTACCGCATCTGACGCCCGGCGGGCTCGACGAGTTCGTCGACCGGGTCGTGCCGCTGCTCCAGGAGCGGGGCGCGTTCCGTACGGGGTACGAGGGCTCCACGCTCCGCTCCCATCTGGGGCTGCGCACCCCCGCGCCGCTCCGCGAAAGGACCGCCGTATGACCAGCACCGACGCCGCCGACCTGTGGAAGCAGTGGCACGAGGAGCGGATCGCCGCCGTCCTCGCGCCGTACGGGCCGCTCGCGCTCACCGGTACGCACTGGCTCGACGGCCATCCGGAGGGCCGACTTCCGGCCATCCCCGGCCTGTGGCACGCGGACGGTGACGCGATCGTCCTCACCGCGCGCGCCGCCGAGGGGCTCACCGTGGACGGGCAGCCGGTCGACGGGGAGACCCGGATCGTCGCCGACGCCACCGTGACGCTCGGCGAGCGGCGACTCGTCGCCGTCGTGCGCGAAGGGCTGTGGGCACTGCGGGACTTCGACCCGGCCGCACCCGCCCGCACGGCCTTCCGCGGCATCGACACCAGCCCCTACGACCCGCGCTGGTCGGTCGAGGGCCGCTTCACGCCGTACGGGGCCGCGCGCGAGATCCGTGTCGAGAACGCCGACGGCAAGGAGCGCGGACTCGGCCTCGCCGGGGAACTGTCCTTCACGCTCGACGGGTGGGAACACACGCTGCTGGTGGCGCGGCAGGGGGACGGCGGGCTGTGGGCCGTGTTCGCCGACGCCACCAGCGGGAGCGGCTCGTTCCGGTTCCGCTTCCTGTATCCGCGGGCACCCGACGAGCAGGGCAGGACGCTCGTCGACCTCAACCGCGCGGTGCTGCCCAACTGTGCCTTCGCCGACCACTTCATCTGCCCCTTCCCGCCCCCGGGCAACACCCTCTCCGTCGGCGTCGAGGCGGGGGAGCGGAACCTGACGGCCGCCCGGACCGTCTGACAGAGCGAGCCGAGCCCCGGCGGCGTACGGGACGTACGAGGGAAGCCGTCGGGGCATGCCGTCGTGCATGCGGAGAACCGGTGGAAGTCCGAAAGGCGCCCTTGTGCCGAGCAGTTGACTCCCCGAATACTCCCGAACAGCGCTTGTCAGGGGCACGGCGTGTTCGGAATCCGGGCACCCGACCCCCTGGCTGCGCCTCACGGGCCCCGACCCCACGCGGGCCCCCGACTTCCCCTCGGGAGGAACGAGCAGTGAGGATCAAGCGCACCACCCCTCGCAGTGGCACGGCAAGACGGACCCGGCTGATCGCCGCGGGTACCGGCTTCCTCGCCGCGGCCGCCTTCGCCGTACCCTCGGCGCACGCGGCCGAAGCACCCCAGGCCTTCAGCGCCGCCGAACTCACGCAGACCAGTGACGCGGTGCGCGGCGCCGACATCGCCGGTACGGCGTGGGCCGTCGACGCCAAGACCAAGCAGGTCGTCGTGACCGTGGACAGCACGGTCTCACAGGCCGAGATCGCCCGGATCAAGAAGGAGGCCGGCGCCACCGCGGGAGCGCTCAAGATCGAGCACACGGCCGGCACCTTCAAGAAGCTGATCTCCGGTGGCGACGCCATCTATGCGAGTAGCTGGCGCTGCTCGCTCGGCTTCAACGTCCAGAACAGCAGCGGCGCGTACTACGCCGTGACGGCCGGCCACTGCACCGACGGCGCGGGCACCTGGTGGACCAACTCCGGGCACACCACGGTCCTGGGCTCCACCGCCGGGTCCAGCTTCCCGGGCAACGACTACGGTCTCATCCGCTACACCGGTTCGGTGACCCCCTCCGGCACCGTCGGCAGCCAGGACATCACGCGTGCGGCCACGCCGTCCGTGGGCACCACGGTCACCCGGCGCGGCTCCACCACCGGTATCCACAGCGGCCGGGTCACCGCGCTGAACGCCACCGTCAACTACGGCGGCGGCGACGTCGTCTCCGGCCTCATCCAGACCACGGTCTGCGCGGAGCCCGGCGACTCCGGCGGTCCGCTGTACGGCGGCACCACCGCCTACGGTCTGACCTCCGGCGGCAGCGGCAACTGCTCCTCCGGCGGCACCACGTTCTTCCAGCCGGTCACCGAGGCGCTCAGCGCGTACGGGGTGCACGTCTTCTGACCCCCGCGCCCGTGCTTCCTCGACGGCGTTCTTGAACCGCAGCCAGCAGTGGGAGCCCCCGTCCGGCCGATCCGGCCCGGCGGGGGCTTCTCCTTGTCACGCGGCTCTCCCGCTGCGCCCCCGGCGGGGTTACCGTCGAGACAGAGGTCTGTCGTGCCCACTTCGGACCCTGGGGGGCCGTGAGATGGTCGAGGAACTGGTGGCGGCCGCAGCGGCCGCCGTCTGCGCCGGAGCGGTGTACGGGATGTCGGCGGCGCGCGTCGTCAAACAGTACGAGCGCGGGGTGGTCTTCCGCCTCGGAAAGCTCAAGTCGTCCGTGCGCGGGCCCGGGTTCACGATGATCGTGCCGTTCGTGGACAAGCTTCGCAAGGTCAACATGCAGATCGTGACGATGCCCGTGCCCGCGCAGGACGGCATCACGCGGGACAACGTGACGGTGCGGGTGGACGCCGTCATCTACTTCAAGGTCGTCGACGCCGCCGAGGCCGTGGTGCAGGTGGAGGACTACCGCTTCGCCGTCTCGCAGATGGCGCAGACCTCGCTGCGCTCCATCATCGGCAAGAGCGACCTCGACGATCTGCTCTCCAACCGCGAGAAGCTCAACCAGGGCCTTGAGTTGATGATCGACAGCCCGGCCATCGGGTGGGGCGTGCAGATCGACCGCGTCGAGATCAAGGACGTGTCGCTGCCCGAGACCATGAAGCGCTCGATGTCCCGGCAGGCCGAGGCGGAGCGGGAGCGGCGCGCCCGGATCATCAACGCCGACGCGGAGTTGCAGGCGTCGAAGAAGCTCGCCGAGGCGGCGGAGCAGATGTCGGAGCAGCCCGCCGCGCTCCAACTCCGGCTGCTCCAGACCGTGGTGGCGGTCGCAGCCGAGAAGAACTCGACGCTGGTGCTGCCGTTCCCGGTGGAGTTGCTGAGATTCCTGGAGCGGGCGACCCCCGGTGACGCGGGGCGCGCCACGCAGGCCGCCGTCCAGCACGTGACGGAGCTGGGACCGAAGGCGGCGAAGGAGTCCCGTCCCGAGAACGGGCGCGACGGAAGCGACGGACTCGACGGGAGCGACAGACACCACGGGAGCGAGTGACGCACCCGTAAGGATCGCGCCGCACCGGCGATTTCAGGCCAGGGCCGGGCCTCACCCTCCGCCCACCGGCCCGTGCACAGGGTGTTTGCGATGGGGACCGACGTGCGAGGGGCCGGGGCGCGCGAAGGGTCGGCGCCGCGCGGCGGTTGCCGTACGCGCGTCCTGAAGTCGACCTTGTGTGCTCCCTGTGACCCTCGGGATAGTGGGCGCGTCTACCTCACGAACCCGGCCCACCCCCACATCGGGCCTGTTCGTCGACCCCCCACAGGAGGCGCTGAGTTGAAGCACCGACGCATACCCAAGCGGCGCGTCGCCGTGGCCGGAGCGGGAATCGCCGCCCTGGCCGCCGCGGGCATCACCTTCCAGACTGCGAACGCCAGCACCGACACGCCGGACAACGCGCCCCGGACACTCTCCGTCGCGAAGGCCGGAAATATCGCCTCGACCCTGACGAAGGACCTCGGCGCGGACGCGGCGGGCAGCTACTACGACGCCGGGGCCAGGCACCTCGTCGTCAACGTGCTGAACCAGGACGCCGCGCAGGCCGTGCGGGCGGCCGGCGCCCAGGCCAGAGTGGTGGAGAACTCCCTCGCCGCGCTCAAGAGCGCCCGTACGACGCTGAAGAGCGACGCCACCATCCCGGGCACCTCCTGGGCCACCGACCCCGCCACCAACAAGGTCGTCGTCACCGCCGACCGCACGGTGAAGGGCGCGGCCTGGGAGAAACTGGACAAGGTCGTCGACGGACTCGGGAACAAGGCCGAACTCAAGCGCACCCAGGGGGAGTTCAAGCCCTTCGTCGCGGGCGGCGACGCCATCTCCGGAGGCGGCGGCCGGTGCTCCCTCGGCTTCAACGTGGTCAAGGGCGGCCAGCCGTACTTCATCACGGCCGGTCACTGCACCGAGGCGATCTCCACCTGGTCCGACTCCAGCGGGCAGCAGATCGGCACGAACGAGCAGTCCAGCTTCCCGGACAACGACTTCGGCCTCGTGAAGTACACCGCGGACGTGCCGCACCCCAGTGAGGTGAACCTCTACAACGGCTCCGCGCAGCAGATCACCAAGGCCGGTGACGCGACCGTCGGCCAGCAGGTGACCCGCTCCGGCTCCACCACCCAGGTCCACGACGGCACGGTGACCGGCCTGGACGCCACCGTGAACTACGGCAACGGGGACATCGTCAACGGTCTCATCCAGACCGACGTCTGCGCCGAGCCGGGCGACAGCGGCGGTTCCCTCTTCTCCGGCGACACGGCGATCGGCCTCACCTCGGGCGGCAGCGGCGACTGCACGTCGGGCGGCGAGACGTTCTTCCAGCCGGTGACGGAGGCGCTGTCCACCTTCGGCGCGCAGATCGGCTGACCACCCGCACCAGCACCGGACCCCGCCCCCGCGACAGCGGTGACGGGGTCCTCCCGTGGTCCGGGACGGAGCGGCCGGGCAGGCTCAGGAGGCCACTCCGACGTGTGTCGAGCCGCCCTCCGCCGCCCCGGGGCGGTGGGCGCCGCCGCGCCTGCGCTCGCGCAGGACCGCCACCAGCAGCGTCACCACGACGCCGACCACCGCCCACGCCGACAGGACCAGCAGTGACCGCGTGATGTCGTTGCCCTCGAAGTACGCGATGGAGCGCGCCGCCCAGGTGCCCGCGCCGGGCGGCAGCCAGGGCCCGATCGCCCGCCAGAACGGCGGCAGCATCGGCAGCGGGAACGCGCCGCCCGCGCTCGGGTTGCCCGCGACGACGATCAGCAGCACGGCCAGGCCGATGCCGACGATGCCGGTCAGCTCCTCCAGGGCGAGCGTGATCGCGCCGACCGCGAAGGTGACCAGCGCGCCGAGCCCGGCCAGGCCCCAGAAGGAGCCGGGCAGCGCGCCGAGGATCGAGTCGCCGATGATGAGCGAGCCGCCGATGCCGCCGACGATCGCCACGAGCGCCATGGCGGCGAGCCGGATCGCCGCGCGCTGCGGGCTCGTGGGCCGGGAACCGGCGCTGATCGACATGATCGAGGCGCACAGATAGCCGCCGACGCACCAGCCGACGACAAGGTAGAAGGCGGAGAGCCCGTCGAAGTCGTGGGTGGAGGCGGGCGCCACGTCGAGGGTCCGCACCTTCCGCTGCTCGGCGCCGTCGACCTTGGTGGCGAGCGTCTCCAGCGTGCTGGCCAGCACGGTCCCGCCGCCGGACGCGACGAGCAGGGTGTCGGTGCTGCCCCGCGGGTCGATGACGAGGGCGCCGTCGATCTTCCTGTCCATGATCTGCCGCCGCGCGGTCCGCTCGTCGGTGACCACTCGCGGGTCCAGTGGTGAACCCGGCAGTTTCGCCAGCTGCCGCTCGGTCTGCTGCGCGGCCGCGGGCGCGGGGGCGACAACGCCGAACGGCACGTCCTTCGGTTTCGGATCGTGCAGCGCGCCCACGTAGGAGGCGATGAACAGCAGCTGGAGGGCGAGTACGCCGATGACCAGCAGCGCGGCGCGTGGGGTGACGGCGTTCTTGAACTCATCGGCGAACCTCATCCCCCCACGCTCCGACGGGGCCTCTCGTCCCGCAGGCGGGGTGGGCCGAACGAGTGCCCCGCGATCACTCTCGTACACGCGTTCGAAAGTTGGTCTATGGTGGAGGTGGGGGAGGTGAGATCCGATCGGCTCGAGGTGTGCTGGAGGTGCGTGCGGTGGACTTCACGCATCTGCACACCGTGTCCGGGTACTCCGTGCGCTACGGCGCCTCCCACCCGGAGCGGCTGGCCGAGCGCGCCGCCGAGCGGGGCATGGACGCCGTGGCCCTCACCGACCGGGACACCGTCGCCGGCGCCGTCCGGTTCGCCAAGGCGTGCGCGAAGCACGGGGTGCGTCCGCTGTTCGGCGCCGAGCTGGCGGTGGGCACCCCGGTGCGCGGCGCCCGGCGCAGGCCGCCCGTGCGCGGCGGCGCCTTCATCGACGAGTCGACACCCCGGGCCACCTTCCTCGCCCGGGACGGCGCCCGCGGCTGGGCCGAGCTGTGCCGCATGATCACCGCCGCGCACGCCGACGGCGCCCAGGACCCCCGGCTGCCCTGGGAGGAGAACCACGGCGACGGCCTCACCGTGCTGCTCGGGCCCGCCTCCGACGTGGGCCGCGCGCTCGCCGCGGGGCGCCCCGACAAGGCGGCCACGCTGCTCGCCCCCTGGCGCGAGATCTACGGCGACGCCCTGCGCCTCGAAGCCGTCCATCACGGGAGGAAGGGGACCGGGCCCGGCTCGCTGCGCCTCGCCGCCCGCACCGTCGGCTTCGCCGCCGAGCAGGGGGTGCGCCCCGTCCTCAGCAACGACGTCCGGTACGCGGATCCGGGCGCGGGCCCCGTCGCCGACGTCCTGGACGCCGCGCGCCGCCTCGTGCCGGTCGACCCGGCCAAGGGGCTCGACAGCGGTGAGCGGTGGCTGAAGGGCGCCGACGCCATGCTGCGCGAGGCCGAGCGGATCGTGGAGGCGGCCGGCTTCCAGCGGGGCACCGCGTACCGGCTGCTCGAACAGACCCGGGACACGGCCGCCGCCTGCCTCGTCGACCCCGAGGACGATCTCGGCATCGGCTCCGTACGCTTCCCCGAACCGCACCTCGTGGGCGCCGGGCGGCGCACCGCGCAGCGCGTCCTCGCCTCGCGCGCGACGGCCGGCATGGTCCGCCTCGGCCACGCCGGCGACCGTGACTACTGGGAGCGGCTCCACCGCGAGCTGGACATCATCGCGCACCACGACTTCGCCACCTACTTCCTGACGGTCGCTCAAGTCGTGGACAACGTACGGGGCATGGGCATCCGGGTCGCGGCGCGCGGTTCGGGCGCCGGGGCGCTGGTCAACTACCTGCTCGGCATCGCCAACGCCGACCCCGTCGAGCACGGGCTGCTCATGGAGCGCTTCCTGTCCAAGCGGCGCTACGTCCTGCCCGACATCGACATCGACGTGGAGTCCGCGCGCCGCCTGGAGGTCTACCGCGCGATCCTCGGCCGGTTCGGCGCCGAGCGCGTCACCACCGTCGCGATGCCGGAGACGTACCGGGTGCGGCACGCGATCCGGGACGTCGGCGCGGCCCTGTCCATGGACCCCGCCGACATCGACCGGATCGCCAAGGCGTTCCCGCACGTCCGGGCGCGCGACGCCCGCACGGCCATGGCGGAGCTGCCCGAACTCAAGGAGATCGCCGGGGAGTTCGGCGCCAAGGACCGGCTGTGGGAGCTGGTCGAGGCGCTCGACGCACTGCCCCGCGGCGTCGCCATGCACCCGTGCGGGGTGCTGCTCTCCGACGCCTCCCTGCTCGCCCGTACGCCGGTGGTGCCGACCAGCGGCGAGGGGCTGCCCATGTCCCAGTTCGACAAGGAGGACGTGGAGGATCTCGGGCTGCTCAAGCTGGACGTGCTCGGGGTGCGGATGCAGTCCGCGCTGGCGCACGCCACCGGGGAGATCGAGCGGGCCACCGGCGCCCGCGTGGACCTCGACGCGCTGGAGCACGACGACCCGGCGACGTACCGGCTCATCCAGTCCACCGAGACCCTGGGGTGCTTCCAGATCGAGTCGCCGGGCCAGCGGGACCTGGTGGGCCGGTTGCAGCCCGCCACCTTCCACGATCTGGTCGTGGACATCTCCCTGTTCCGCCCCGGGCCGGTCGCCGCCGACATGGTGCGGCCCTTCATCGAGGCGCGGCACGGCCGGGCGCCCGTCCGCTACCCGCACCCGGACCTGGCCGACGCGCTCAAGGAGACGTACGGCGTCGTCGTCTTCCACGAGCAGGTCATCAAGATCATCGACACCATGACCGGCTGCGGGCGCGACGAGGCGGACCGGGCGCGGCGCGGTCTGTCCGACCCCGAGTCGCAGGGGCGGGTCCGGTTCTGGTTCGCGCAGGCCGCGGCGGCGCGCGGCTACGACGCCGACTCCATCGCGCGGACCTGGGAGATCGTGGAGGCGTTCGGTTCGTACGGGTTCTGCAAGGCGCACGCCGTGGCCTTCGCCGTCCCCACGTACCAGTCGGCGTGGCTGAAGGCCCACCATCCGGCGGCGTTCTACGCGGGGCTGCTCACGCACGACCCCGGGATGTACCCGAAACGGCTGCTGCTCGCCGACGCGCGGCGGCGGGGGGTGCCGGTGCTGCCGCTGGACGTGAACCGGTCCGCGGTCGCTCACCGTATCGAACTGGTGTCTGATACGGAGGGCTCCGGGCGCGGCGGCGAGAAGTGGGGGGTCCGCCTCGCACTCGCCGACGTGTACGGCATCAGCGAGGCGGAGGCCGCCCGGATCGAGGAGGGGCAGCCGTACGCCTCGCTGCTCGACTTCTGGGAACGGGCCCGGCCGAGCCGGCCGCTCGCCACCCGGCTCGCCCAGGTCGGCGCGCTCGACGCGTTCGGCGCCAACCGCCGTGACCTGCAACTGCACCTGACGGAACTTCAGCGCTCCGGGCGGGGCGCGAGCGGCGAGCAGCTGCCCCTGACCGGGGGGCGGCGCACGGCCCCGGCCGGGCTGCCCGACCTCGGCGACGCGGAACGGATCAGCGCCGAGCTGGGCGTGCTCGGGATGGACGCCTCCCGGCATCTCATGGGCGACTACGAGCAGTTCCTGCGGGAGCTGGGGGTCGTGTCGGCGCGGCGGCTGCGGGACGCGGAGCACGGCCGGACCGTGCTGGTGGCCGGGGCCAAGGCGGCCACCCAGACCCCGCCGATCCGGTCCGGGAAGCGGGTCGTCTTCACCACCCTCGACGACGGTACGGGCCTGGCCGACCTCGCGTTCTTCGACGACGCGCACGCCGCGTGCGCGCACACCGTCTTCCATTCGTGGCTGCTGCTGGTGCGCGGCACGGTGCAGCGGCGCGGGCCGCGCAGTCTGAGCGTGGTGGGTGAAGCGGCCTGGAACCTGGCGGAGTTGACGGAGGTGTACCGGGAGAAGGGGCTCGACGAGGTGGCGCGGCGGATGGCCGAGCCGGCGCCCGGCGCGGACGGTGCGCAGGACGGCGCCCCGGACGGGTCCGGCCGGCGGATCAAGCTGGCCAACGGGTTCGAGATGAACCCGTGGTCCGACCTGAAGCCGGCCGGTGACGGGGTGCCGGGCAACCGGCGCAGGCTGTGGCACCGGAGCCAGGGAAGCGCGGGGTGAGCGGGGGATGAGCGTGCCGGAACACGGCCGTGACGAGCCGGCCGGGGTGTTGTGCGTGCGGTTCCTGCTGCGGCCCGCGGACGAGGCGGCCCTGCCCCGACTGCTGTCCTTGCTCGGCGGGTTCAGCCCGGCCGTCGAGGCGCTGCCGCCCGACTCCGCACTGGTCGACCTGCGCGGCGCCGTACGGTACTTCGGGTGGGACGCGCGGCAGATCGCGTCCGTCATCCGGGTGCGGGCCGTCGCCCTGCACGGCGTGGAGTGCGTGATCGGCGCCGGGCCCGGGCCGATGACCGCGCGGATGGCGGCGCGCGAAGCCGGTGTCGGGGTGACCGAAGTGGTCAGGGGCGTGACCGGGTTCCTCGCCGGGCAGCCCGTCGGCGCGCTCCCCGGCGTCGGCGCCGCCACCGCGCGGACCCTGTGCGAGTACGGGCTCGACACGGTCGGCCGGCTCGCCGCCGCACCGCTGTCCACGCTGCAACGCCTCACCACGGCGCGGCTCGGACGGGACCTGCACGACAAGGCGCACGGCATCGACCGTACCCGGGTCACCCCGAACGCCGCCGCCCGCTCCCTCGCCGCCGAACGCGGCTTCGTCCGCGACGAGTTGGACCCGTACCGGCATCGGCGCGCCCTGCTCGCCGCGGCCGACGAGGTGGGCGCCCGGATGCGGGACGAGGGGCAGGTGTGCCGCTCGCTGACCCTGACGGTGCGCTACGCCGACCGGTCGTCGACCGTACGCGGCCGGGTGCTCGCCGAGCCGACCGCGCACTCCGTCGCCCTGGCCGCGGCCGCGTACCGGATGTACGAGGCGCTGGGGCTCCAGCGGGCCCGGGTGCGGGGGATCTCCTTGCGGGCGGAGGGGCTCGGGCCCGCCGGCGCGGCGTCCCGGCAGTTGACCTTCGACCCGGTGGACGAGCGGGCCCGGGTCCTGGAGGCGGTGGCCGACCGGGCCAGGGCCAAATTCGGGCCCGGGGCGATCGTGCCGGCCTCGCTGGCGGCGTGAGGCGCCCAGGTGTTGGCCGCCGGGTTCTCCGCGCCGAGGGCCGCGGGTGGGCCCGCACCCGGGCCGCGGAGGAGGCCGCGGCCGACGCGGTGCGGCCCTGGGCGCGGCGGCTGGGGGAGCGCGGGGCCCATGCGCTGTTCGAGCAGCTGGCGGCCACAGCGCCCAACGGGCCCGGCAAGCCCGTCTGGTGACAGGGCGTCAGGGGGCGTTCCCGCAACCCCGTCGGGAAGTTTTTGCCGACGCGTAACTTCACGTCTGCACTACTCGCGCGTAACTTGACGTGCGCACGGCAAGCACCTGCAACTCCCTTGAGCCGCAAGGAGATTCATGATGCTGCCCGGAAACAGATGGCGGCGGGCCATGCGCGCCCTCGCCGTCGTCGCCACCCTCTTCGCCGCCACCGCGGCCCCCGCCGCCGTCGCCCACGCGGCGCCCGCCGCCACGCACAGCGGCTGGAACGACTACACCTGCAAGCCGTCGGCCACGCACCCGCGACCCGTCGTCCTCGTCCACGGCACGTTCGGCAACTCCGTCGACAACTGGCTCGTCCTCGCGCCCTACCTGGTCAAGCGCGGTTACTGCGTCTTCTCCCTGGACTACGGCCAACTGCCGGGCGTGCCCTTCTTCAACGGGCTCGGGCCGATCGCGAAGTCCGCCGAGCAGCTGGACACCTTCGTCGACAAGGTGCGCGGCGCCACCGGCGTCACGAAGGTCGACCTCGTCGGCCACTCGCAGGGCGGCATGATGCCGCGCTACTACCTGAAGTTCCTCGGCGGCGCCGCCGAGGTGAACGCGCTCGTCGGCATCGCCCCCGACAACCACGGGACGACCCTCAGCGGGCTGACGAAGCTGCTGCCCTACTTCCCGGGCATCGAACCGCTGTTGACGCTCGCCACGCCGTCCCTCGCCGACCAGATCGCCGGATCGGACTTCGTCAGGAAACTCAACGCGGGCGGCGACACCGTGCCCGGCGTCCAGTACACCGTCATCGCCACCAGGTACGACGAGGTCGTCACCCCCTACCGGACCCAGTTCCTCGACGGACCCGGCGTGCGCAACGTCGTGGTGCAGGACCTGTGCCCGGTCGACCTCTCCGAGCACGTGACGATCGGCACCGTCGACCTCGTCGCGTACCACGAGGTCGCCAACGCCCTGGACCCCGCGCACGCCGAGCCCACCCACTGCGTCAACTGACGCGCGTACGCGAGCAGTTGACAGCCGCCGCCGTCCGTGGCGCGGACAGGCGGCGGCCGTCGCTCCCGAGGGCGACGGGTCAGCGGCTGTGCCGGCCGCCCGTCACCGCGCGGCGGCGCACCGAGGCGAACAGGCCCGCCGCGCCGACCGCCAGAGCGGCCGCACCCCCCATCGCGAGGTACGGGGTGGTGGAGTCACCGCCGGTCTCCGCGAGATTCTCCGAGCCGCCCTGCGCGGCGAGCCGCTCCTGCGCACCGCCGCTCGTGCCGGAGCCGTCCGAGCCGTCCGAGCCGCCCTGCGACCCGTCGCCCGCCACCGGGGACGCCGACTCGTGCGTCTCGTGCGACCCGTGCGTCACCGTGGAGTCGTCCCCCATGTCCATGCCGCTGTGGTCGACCGTCGACTTGTCGGCGTCCTGCGCGATCTGCTCGTCGGAGGGCGCGGACGCCGCCGGGGCCGCGGAAGCGCTCGTGGAGCCGCCGCCATACGTCACGTCCGAGCAGGAGTAGAACGCCTCCGGGCTGTCCGAACGCTGCCAGACGCCGTAGATCAGCTGACGGCCCGTGCGCTCGGGCAGCGAGCCGGAGAAGGTGTAGTAGCCGCCCTCGGCCGTCGGGTCCGTCTTCGTCGCGACCGGGTGCGCCAGGTCCAGGTCCGACCAGGCCAGCGGCTTCGACGCGTCGTAGCCCTGCTTCGTCGGATACAGGGTGAAGGTGCCCTTGTGCTGCGCGGTCACCTTGTACTTGAAGGTGTACGAGCCCGCCGAGACCTTCGTCGCCGGCCAGTCGGCGCGGGCCAGGTCCATGCCCTTGAACTCCTCGGAGTTCGCCGAGCACAGCTTGCCGTCCGGGATGCGTTCCTGGGACTTGCCGCCGGCCGCGCCGTCCCGGATGCCGTTCCAGTCGTACAGGGCCTGCGGGCCACCCGCGGCGACCGCCGCCTTGCACGCCGCCGACGTGGGGTTCTCGGCGCCCTCGGCGTAGCAGGCCGCGACCCGGCTGACCGGGTCGCCGAGCGTGCCGTGCGCGGCCGCGGGCGTGGCCGACAGGGCGGTCAGGGCGAGCGGGACGACGCCGGTGGCGGCGAGGGCGGCGACCGTGCGGCGGCGTGCGGGCATGGGGGTACTCCTTGATCGGTGGCACAGGGGGCCCAGGCGCCGTTCGCTGCGGTGAACGGCCCCCGGTGACAGCGAAGTTAGCCCGGGAAACCGTGCGGGAGAGCCCGTCGGGCCCACCCGAGTGGATCTTTATGGCGTGCTTAAGGCCGGGCTCAGACTGTGCTCAGGCTGGGCCCCGCACCGGGCCCGGACCAGCCCTGACCGGCCCCGACCGGCTCACGCGGTCCACCGGTACCGGCGCTCCGGCCGCCCCGTGCCCCCATAGCGCAGCGACACCCGGGCCCGCCCCGTCCCCGCGAAGAACTCCAGGTACCGGCGCGCGCTCACCCGCGACAAGGAGCCCGCCTCCCGCGCGCACTCCGTCGCCGACAACCCCTCCGGATGGGCCCGCAAGGTGCGCTCCACCAGATCCGCCGTGTGCGCGGCGAGGCCCTTCGGCAGCTCCCGCGAGCCCGGCGGCCGCGCCCCGAAGATCTGGTCGACGTCCTCCTGCCGCGCCTCGTCGAGCCCGTCGAGCCGGGCCCGCACCGCCGCCACGTGCCGCAACTGCTCCCGCAGCGCCGCCTGGTTGAACGGCTTGATCAGGTAATGCAGGGCGCCGGCCCGCAGCGCCGCCCGTACGATCTCCGCGTCCCGCGCCGCCGTGATGAACAGCGCGTCCACCGGCGCCCGCGAGGGGTCCCGCTCCTCCGCCGCCCGCAACTCCCGCAGCACGTCGATGCCGTCCATGTCGGGCAGGTACACATCGAGGAGCACCAGATCGGGACGTACCGCCTCGGCGGCGCGCAACGCCTCGGCGCCGCTGTGCGCCACCCCGGCCACCACGAAACCGTCCAGCGCGGACACATACCGGCTGTGCAGCTTGGCGACCATGAAGTCGTCGTCCACGACCAGCACTTTTGTCACTGGCGCAGGGTAGGTGCGCGACCACAAGGACCACAACGTTTCTTAAGCGCGCAAGAGAGACAGTCTGTCGACGCGTGGGCAACATGTGGGCCACCTCACAACCCCGTGACCCCCGTAATCCGACAGGTGGTGGCACCCGTGCGCCTGCGCACACCCCTCGCCCTGCTCGGCGCCGCAGCTCTCGTCCTGGTGGGGCCGCCGCTGCTCACCCCGGACGGTGGCGCCGACACCGGCACCCAGATCCCCGGCCTGCGCCTGATGGTCCCCAACACGCCCGGCGGCGGCTACGACATCACCGCACGCACCGCCGCGAAGAACGCCGAGGACGCCGGGCTCACCCACAACATCGAGGTGTTCAACCTGCCGGGCGCCGGTGGCACCGTCGGTCTCACCCGGCTCGTCGGCGAACACGGCAACGGCAAGCTCGCCATGTCCATGGGGCTCGGCGTCGTCGGCGCGGCCCGCTCCAACCACGCCCCCAAGACCCTCGCCGACACCACCCCCATCGCCCGCCTCACCGAGGAGGCGGACGTCGTCGTGGTCGCCAAGAACTCCCCGTACAAGGACATCGGGCAACTCGTCGACGCCTGGAAGAAGAACCCCGGCAAACTGCCCGTCGGCGGCGGCTCGTCACCCGGCGGCCCCGACCACCTCGCGCCGATGCTCATGGCGCGGGCCGCCGGAATCGCGCCCAAGAAGGTCAACTACATCCCCTTCGACGGCGGCGGTGAACTCCTCGCCTCCATCCTCGGCAGCAAGGTCGCCTTCGGCGTCTCCGGCGTCGGCGAGTACCTCGACCAGATCAAGAGCGGTGAACTGCGCCTCCTCGCCGTCACGGGACCCGACCGTGTCCCCGGCCTCGACGGCCCCACGCTCAGGGAATCCGGCTACGACGTCGACTTCACCAACTGGCGCGGCATCGTCGCCCCGCCCGGCCTCTCCGACGCGGAGCGCACCAAACTCACCGCGCTGATACGGAAGTTGCACGCCTCCGACGCATGGAAGCAGTCCCTGAGGAAGAACGGCTGGGACGACGCGTTCCTCGTCGGCGACGACTTCGGGACGTTCCTCGCCGCCCAGGACAAGAACGTCGTGTCCGTACTGAAGGAGCTGGGCCTGTGACCACCACCGACACCCCCGCGGCCGAGGCACCCCGGCGCTCCTGGCTGCGCGACCACTCCGAACTCGGCGTCTGCGTCCTGCTCCTGGCGCTCGGCGCCCTCGTCCTCACCGACGCCCTCACCATGGACGTCGACCTCACCCAGCGCGGCCCCGTCGGCCCCAGGACCGTCCCGCTCGCCGTCGGCGCCGGACTCCTCGTCGTCGCCGTCCTCCTCGCCGTCGACGTCCTGCGCGGCGGCCGCGGCGAGGCCGAGGGAGGCGAGGACATCGACCTCTCCGAACCCGCCGACTGGCGCACCGTCCTCCTCCTCGCCGGGGTCTTCCTCGCCACCGCCGTCCTCATCGAACCGCTCGGCTTCCCCGTCGCGGGCGCCCTCCTCTTCTGGGGCGCCGCCTACGCACTCGGCAGCCGCCACCTCCAGCGGGACCCGCTGATCGCCGCCGGTCTCTCCCTCCTCACCTACGCCGTCTTCAACAACCTGCTCGGCGTCCCCCTGCCGGGCGGCCCCCTGATGGGAGCGGTGTGACGCCATGAACGCCCTCAACTCCCTCATGGACGGCTTCGGTACCGCCCTCACCCCCGTCAACCTGCTCTGGGCCGCCCTCGGTGTCCTCCTCGGCACCGCCATCGGCGTCCTGCCCGGCATCGGCCCCGCCATGGCCGTCGCCCTGCTCCTGCCGGTGACGTACGGACTCGAACCCACCGGCGCGTTCATCATGTTCGCGGGCATCTACTACGGCGCCATGTTCGGCGGCTCCACGACCTCCATCCTGCTCAACACCCCAGGAGAGAGCGCCGCCGTCGTCGCCGCCATGGAGGGCAACCCGATGGCCAAGGCCGGCCGCGGGGCGCAGGCCCTGGCCGCGGCCGCCATCGGGCACTTCGCCGGCGGCATGATCGGCACGATCCTGCTCGTCGCGCTCGCCCCGAAGGTCGCCTCGCTCGCCGTCGACATCGGCGCCCCCGACTACTTCGCGATCATGGTCCTCGCGTTCATCGCCGTGACCTCCGTCCTCGGCTCCTCACGCATCCGCGGCCTCGCCTCGCTCCTCATCGGGCTCACCATCGGCCTGGTCGGCCTGGACCAGATGACCGGCCAGCAACGGCTCACCTTCGGCTCGTTGCAGCTCGCCGACGGCGTCGACGTCGTCATCGTCGCGGTCGGCCTCTTCGCCATCGGCGAGGCCCTGTGGGTCGCCGCGCACCTGCGCCGCACCAGCGCGGAGGCCATCCCCGTCGGCCGCCCCTGGCTCGGCAAGGAGGACCTGCGCCGCACCTGGAAGTCCTGGCTGCGCGGCCCGCTCATCGGTTTCCCCTTCGGCGCGATCCCCGCCGGCGGCGCCGAGATCCCGACCTTCCTCTCCTACGTCACCGAAAAACGCCTCTCCCGGCACAAGGACGAGTGGGGCAAGGGCGCCATCGAGGGCGTCGCGGGCCCCGAGTCCGCCTCCTCCGCGTCCGCCGCCGGCACCCTCGTCTCCATGCTGACCCTCGGCCTGCCCACGACAGCGGTCGCCGCGGTCATGCTCGCCGCGTTCCAGCAGTACGGCATCCAGCCGGGCCCGCTCCTCTTCGAACGCGAGCCCGACCTGGTCTGGGGCCTCATCGCGTCCCTCTTCGTCGGCATGGTGCTGCTCCTCGCCCTGAACCTGCCGCTGGCCCCGCTCTGGGCGAAACTGCTCCGCATCCCGCGCCCCTACCTCTACGCGGGCATCCTCTTCTTCGCCGCGGTCGGCGCGTACGCGGTCGGCGGCGAGTCCCTGGACCTCGTCATCCTGCTCGTCATCGGCCTCATCGGCTTCGGCATGCGCCGCTACGGACTGCCCGTCCTGCCCGCCGTCATCAGCGTCATCCTCGGCCCGAACGCCGAACAACAGCTGCGCCGCGCCCTGCAGATCAGCGACGGCAGCGTCAGCGGCCTCGTCGACACGCCCTTCTCCGTGACCGTGTACGCACTCGTCCTGCTCATCGTGGCCTGGCCGCTGGTGCGCAAGCTGGTGGTGCGAGGGAGGGGCCGTGGCGTAGACAGGACGGCATGAGCAGCGAACCTCTCGCGATCCGCCGCGCCACCGCCGCCGACGTACCGGCCGTCGAGGCCGTCACCGACGCGGCGTACCGCCCCTACATCGCCCGCATCGGCGTCGTGCCGCAGCCCATGGAGGCCGACCACGCGGCGAACGTGGCGGCGGGCCGGGTGTACATCACGGGAAACCCGGAGGTGATCGGCCTGGTCGTCGTCGAGGCGCGCCCCGGCCACCTCTTCCTCGACAGCATCGCGGTCCACCCCGACGCCCACGGGCGGGGCGTGGGCCGCGGCCTGCTCGGCTTCGTCGACGAGCATGCGCGCGACATCGGACTGCGCGAAGTGAGGCTCTACACCAACGCGTTGATGTGGGAGAACCAGAAGATCTATCCGCGGTACGGGTACGAGGTCCTGGAGCGCAGGACCGACGGGCCCTACGACCGCATCCACTACCGCAAGCGTCTCACCGGCAGGTGAGCGGCCGCCTACTCGTCGGGCCACCACGTCTTGCGCACGTCCTTGCGCACTTCGGGGCGCTCGCGCACCGTCTCCGCCGCCTCTTCCCGCAACCGGCGCGTGATGGTGCTCGCCCCGGTGGGTTTGTGCATGGTCACTCGGCGCATCGTGCCTCCTGTACCTACACGGTTTCCACGTGATGCCGTTGTAGACCTGTTCCCGGAGGCTTGCTCATCGAAGCGCAATTGTCAGTGGCGGTTGTCACGATGTGGGGATGACGTACTCACCGAGCAGGCTGGAATGGGACGCGGCGGCAGCCGATTTCGACGACGAACCCGACCACGGCCTGCGGGACCCCGACGTCCGCGCCGCCTGGGCGGAGCGGCTCGGGGAGTGGCTGCCCGAGCACCCCGGCGACCTCCTCGACCTCGGCTGCGGCACCGGATCCCTCTCGCTCCTCGCGGCCGAGCGGGGCCACCGCGTGACCGGTGTCGACTTCGCTCCGGGCATGGTCGAGCGGGCCCGCCGGAAGGCGGCCGGGTACGGCGCCGCGTTCCTGATCGGCGACGCGGCGGCGCCGCCGGTGCCCGCGGGCTCGTACGACGTGGTGCTCGCCCGGCATGTGCTGTGGGCACTGCCCGACCCGGCGGCCGCCCTGCTGACCTGGGCCTCCCTGCTGCGGCCCCGGGGGCGGCTGGTGCTGGTGGAGGGCGTGTGGGGAGAGGTGAGCCCGGCCGGGATCCCGGCGGCCCGGGTGGTCGAGCTGCTGACCGGACCGGCCGCCGACGTACGGCACGAGGAGCTGTCCTCGGACGCGCGGCTGTGGGGCAAAGAGGTACGGGACGAGCGGTACGTGGTGGTCGCCACGCGCCACTGACCAGCACCCGAGCCGCCCGGCTCGCTACCGAAGGGCCGCTCAGCTCAGCAGCGCCGTGAACTCCCCGCTCCGCGCCAGGAGTTCCAGCTCGTCCAGGGCCCGCGTCGCCGCCTCGGCCGCGGCGGGGTCCCGCTCGGCGAGGCCGCTCTGCGCGAACTCGTCCTCGTCCAGGCGGATCACCCGCGTACCGTCGGCCGACACCCACAGGTCGAGATCGAGGTCCTCGCAGCGGAGGTCGTCGCCGTCGCGGAGCGTGGGGCGCGTGATGTCGCAGTACCAGCCCTTGAGCACTCCGTCGCCCGCCCGGACCTCCTTGACCGCGTACCAGCGGTCGCGCCAGTAGTGCTCCGTGAAGACGTCGCCCGGCTCGAAGCGCACGAAGCCGAAGTCGCGGACGCCCTCGCCCGCCCAGTCGGCGCGCACGATGATGTGCGTGCCGTCGTCGCGGAGCAGCCGCGCCGGGTAACCGATCTTCGTGCGGCCCGCCTTGACGAGCGTGACCCTCACCGCGTCAGGGGATGAGAGTGCGGACATGGCGGGCCTCCGTCGCCTCGATGCGGTAGCCGGGCGGTCTGTCGATCGCGAGCATCGGCTCGGCTGTCGGTCGTGGGCGTCAGGACGCGCGTGACGCCGGGTCGTCGCGCCGCGGATCCCGGACGATCACGGACATGGCCCGCACGGTACGGGGCGCGGGGGCAGGGGTGCCTCCCATTTTCCGGGGGCTGCGGGACAATCGGCGCGTGACCTTGAAGATCCGTATTGACGACAGTGCCGCGCCCTACGAGCAGGTGCGGGCCCAGATCTCCGAGCAGGCCAGGGCCGGGGCGCTGCCCGTCGGCCACAAGCTGCCCACCGTGCGCGGCCTCGCCGAGGAGCTCGGGCTCGCCGCGAACACCGTGGCCAAGGCGTACCGGGCCCTGGAGGCGGACGGGGTGATCGAGACGCGCGGGCGCAACGGCACGTTCGTCGCCGCGGCCGGGGACGCCGCCGCGCGGGAGGCGGCCGGCGCGGCGCAGGCGTTCGCGGACCGGGCCCGCCGCCTCGGCCTCTCCGAGGAGGCGGCGCTCTCGGCGGCCCGGGACGCGGTGCGCGCGGCCTACGCGTAGAGCAGCGGGACCCGCGAACCGGCCGTCACAAGTACAGGCCCGCCTCGGCCCCGCCCCGCTGGTCCGGGACCGCTGTCGGGGAGATGCCGCGGCGCAGCGCGTACAGCTCGGCCAGTGTCGCGCCCTCGCGGCCCAGGCCCTCCTCGGTGCCGAGCCAGTCGATCGCCTCGCGGCGGGTCAGCGAGCCCACCTCGATCCGGGCCAGGCAGCGGCCGGGCCGGACCACCGCGGGGTGCAGGCGCTCCAGGTCCTCGTTGGTGGTGACCCCCACCAGCACGTTGCGGCCCTGGCCGAGCAGGCCGTCCGTCAGGTTCAGCAGCCGGGAGAGCGCCTGGCCCGCGGTGTGCTTCGCCTCGCCGCGGATCAGCTCGTCGCAGTCCTCCAGGAGCAGCAGCCGCCAGCGCCCCTTCGCCGAGCCCTCGTCCTCGCCGATCGCGATGTCCATCAGGTACCCGACGTCGGAGAAGAGCCGCTCCGGGTCGAGCACACAGTCGACCTGGCACCAGTCCCGCCAGGATCGGGCCAGGGTGCGCAGCGCCGACGTCTTGCCGGTCCCGGGCGGGCCGTGCAGCAGCAGGAGCCGGCCCGCGATGTTCTCGGGGCGTGTCCTCATGAGCTGGTCCATGGCCTCGGCGACCGGCCGCGTGTAGTTGGGCCGGACCTCGTCCCACGTGCCCGCCGAGATCTGCCGCGTCGTACGGTGCGGGCCGCGCCGCGGCGACACGTACCAGAACCCCATCGTCACGTTCTCCGGCTGCGGTTCCGGCTCGTCGGCGGCGCCGTCGGTGGCCTGCCCGAGCACCTTCTCCGCCAGCTCGGGCGTGGTCGCCGTCACCGTGACGTCCGCGCTCCGGTTCCACCGGGAGACCAGCACGGTCCAGCCGTCGCCGTCGGCGAGCGTCGCGTTGCGGTCGTCGTCGCTCGCGGAGCGCAGTACGCGCGCGTCCGGCGGCAGCAGGGTGGCCCCGGAGCGGACGCGCTCGATGTTCAGGGCGCGTGAGTGCGGCTGCTCGCCCGTGGCGAAACGGCCCAGGAACAGCGCGTCGACGACATCGGAGGGTGAGTCACTGTCGTCGACGCCCAGCCGGACCGGCAGCGCGTCGAAGGGGTTCGCGGACATGGGGCCATGATCCGGCAGGAACGGGCCGCCCGCACGGGATTTCCGCAGCGCGCCCCACCACGGATTCCCTGCGGTGTCGGGGGCGTCCGCGAACTCCCGTACCTCGGGACGGAGTTGAAGACGAAGTCCGGGTCTACGGGCGTAGCGCGGCCGAGATGAGGGTATGTCATAAACCTGACATGAACCTGCCGTTGAACGCGAGGCGAAGGTCCGTCCGAGGTACTTCCCGGTAACCGTGAGGCGTGCTACCACAGTTGTGGCAGAAATCCTGCTAAAGGAGGTTCCATGAGACGTTTCCGGCTTGCGGCATACGTGACCTCGTTCCTCTTCGCATCCGCCGTCGCCCTCACCGGGGCGAGCGCGGCACAGGCGACCGAAAACGCCGCCGCCACCGGCTATGTGGCCCTCGGTGACTCGTACTCCTCCGGGGTCGGGTCCGGCAGCTACGACAGCGCCAGCGGCAACTGCAAGCGCTCCACCAAGGCGTATCCCGCCCTGTGGGCGGCGGCCCACTCCCCATCGAGCTTCAACTTCACCGCGTGTTCGGGCGCCCGGACGGGTGATGTCCTCGCCAACCAGCTCGGCCCGCTCGGCTCCGGCACCGGCCTTGTCTCCCTCAGCATCGGAGGCAACGACGCCGGCTTCGCCGACGTCATGACGACCTGCGTCCTCTACTCCGAGTCCACCTGCGTCAACCGCGTCAACGAGGCCCGCGCGTACGTGACCTCGACCCTCCCCGCCAACCTCGACAAGGTGTACTCGGCGATCAGCGCGAAGGCGCCCGCCGCCCACGTGGTGGTGGTCGGCTACCCCCGCTTCTACAAGCTCAACGGCTCCTGCATTGCGGGCCTGTCCGAGAACGAGCGAGCGGCGATCAACTCGGCCGCCGACTTCCTCAACGCCACCACCGCCAAGCGCGCCGCCGACCACGGCTTCGCCTTCGCCGACGTGACCAGCGCGTTCAGCGGCCACGAGATCTGCTCCGGCAGCTCCTGGCTGCACAGCCTGAACCTCGCGAACATCGGCGAGTCGTACCACCCCACCGCCGCCGGACAGTCGGGCGGCTACCTGCCCGTGTTCACGTCCGCGGCCTGACGCCGACAGGCCGGTGCACTGGTAGGCCGGTGTACTAGTAGGTAGGTGAACCGGTGGTGGTCCCGCTCGACGGGGTCACCACCTTGCACGTGGTCGCGTACGCCACGGAGTTGGAGGTCACCGCGACCGGGTCGCGCACCTCGACCGCGATCCGGTTGCGCAGGGTCCCGCCCTCCGTGTACGCCGTCTGCGTGGCGTGGACCGTCCGGCTGCGCGTGCCGCCCGAGTCGAAGCTCAGGGTCTTCCAGCCCGGGTCGGAC
Source organism: Streptomyces sp. NPDC030991 (assembly GCF_055571235.1). NCBI lineage: Bacteria > Bacillati > Actinomycetota > Actinomycetes > Kitasatosporales > Streptomycetaceae > Streptomyces > Streptomyces sp. NPDC030991. The sequence goes on along the minus strand of NZ_JBVIFR010000017.1, from coordinate 83,907 downwards.
GGCGCGCCGCTCCCGGTGACCCAGCGGTACTCGACCTCGGCCGGGGTGCGGCCCACGGTGATCGTCGCCGTGAACGCGGGGGCCCGGGCGGCGGGCGGCGGGCACACCCCGGAGTAGCTGCCCCGCACGGCGCTCACACTGACCCGCACGGACTGGGCCGGGGTGGTGGTGTGCCCGCCGCCGCTCGAACCGCCGCCACCGGATCCGCCGCCGCTGGAACTTCCGCTCCCCGAACCGCTGTTGTCGCCGCTGTCCGAGCCGCCGCTGCCGTCCGTGGAGCTGGTACTGCTGCCCGAGCCGCTCCCCGCGCCGCCGCTCGAACCACCGCCGCCCGAGCCGCTGCCCTCACCCGACGACCCGCCGCCGCTGTTGCCGCCGTCGTCCCGGTTGAGCAGCGCGTAGGTGAGGCCGCCGATGGCGAGCAGCAGAACGACGATCCCGGCCATCAGGGCGAGGGAGGCGCGGCGCGCGGAACGGTGGCCCGTGTCCGCGGGGCGCGTGGCCGAGGTGGTCGCCGCCGGGCCGGAGCCGGGCGGGGCCGGGAACGGTGTGGGCAACGGGGGCGTGGGCCCGTCCGGTGGCCGCCGCGAGGTCGCGGTCGGCATGGCGGCGGCCGGGGACGCCTGCGGGGGATCCGCGCGCAGGGTCCCGCCCGCGCCGATGATCCGCAGGTCGTGCTCGGCGTCGGCCGCCGACGTCCGCGCGGCCGGGTCCTTGCGCAGCAGCCCCTCGATGACCGGGGCGAGCGCGCCGGCCCGGCGCGGCGGCGGCAGCTCCTCGTCGACGACCGCCCTGAGCGTGCTCAGCGGGGTGTTCTGCCGGAACGGCGAGTGCCCCTCCACCGCCGCGTAGAGCAGCACCCCGAGGGACCACAGGTCGGACTGCGGCCCGGGCGCCCGCCCCAACGCCCGCTCCGGAGCGAGGAATTCGGGCGAGCCGATGATCTCCCCGGTCATGGTCAGCGCCTGGGTGCCCTCGACGGTGGCGATGCCGAAGTCGGTGAGCACGACCCGGCCGTCGTTCGACAGCAGGACGTTCCCGGGCTTCACGTCGCGGTGCAGCACGCCCGCCCCGTGCGCGGCGCGCAGCGCGGCCAGGACCTCGGCGCCGATGTGCGCGGCGCGCCGCGGGTCCAGGGGGCCCTCGGCGTCGAGCTGCTCGGCGAGGGTGAGCCCGCGCACCAACTCCATGACGATCCACGGCCGTTGCTCGTCGGTGGCGACGTCGTACAGCGTCACCACGTTGCGGTGCGCGACGCGGGCGGCGGCCCACGCCTCCCGTTCGAGGCGTGCGTACATCCGCTCGACGTCGGCCGTCGGCAGCCCTGCCGGGGCCCGGACCTCCTTGACGGCGACCTCACGTCCGAGCACCTCGTCGCGGGCCCGCCACACGGTGCCCATGCCGCCCTCGCCGAGCGGGTCGAGCAGCCGGTACCGCCCCGCGATCACACGCTCACTCACGGGCGCCCCCATTCGCGGCAAGACAAGTAGGACCAAAAGTAGCTCAACCGAGCGCCGTTGCAGCCCCCTTGAAGACCGATCCGCAGCCGAGCGCCAGGCCGGCGCAGGCCGAACCCCAGCACGCCGCCGGCCACCCCGAGCCAGGCCATGACCGAGGGAGCCGCCGCCGAACCGCCGACGGCCAGGGCGCCGAGCGCGACCACGCCGAGGGTGTGCGTCACCGTGACCGAGGCGGCCGGCGGCAGGACGTCGCGCAGCCGCGCCCGGCCGCGGGCCGTCGCTGCGCGCGAGGGTGGTCCGCTCGCCCCGCGCCCAGGGGAGGGCCGCACGTGAGATCGCCCACGTTCTCGCCGCGCCGGATACCCGCGCGGCGCACGCCGTGGGGCCGGCGGTCCTCGCCTCGGCCGGGGCCACCGACTCCGGGTGACGTCCGGGCCGGGGCTGCCGCGTTCCTTGGGGAGCGCTGCCCGGCCGGGGCTCCGACACGCCGGTACCGGCCACCGGCTTGACGCGGGGTGCGTCTTCACTGGCTGTCACCGCCGAGCCGGACGGCGGCTCCGAACGCCCCGCCAGTGCCCTGCTTGTCCAACTCACCCTGAATTCAGTCGTATTCGGAGAGTAATCAGCAAAGGTGCGTCAACCTGCCTACGAGGCAGGTGAATCGTGCGACCGGGATACACGAGTGTCCCGATGGGGCGATAGGGTTAACCTGCCCGGGCCGGGTGCCCTCGTATGGGTGGGGAGTGACATGGAACAGATAACAGTGCGCAGCAGGCCTCGTGTGCCTGCGATCACGTGCGGGAGCAGCGCGACCAGTTCGCGTCTCGACCGCCATCTCTCGGTGCTCGGCGGTCCCGCCGTCCCGCAGCGTGAGGTGGCGGAAGCGACGACACTGATGCGTGAGCTGACCGCGCGTGACACCGCGCACAAGCGCGGCGACGCCGCCGTGCGAATGCGACGGGTCTCGCTCTTCGCACCACTGCGGCGACTGCGCCGCACGCTGTTCGGCGGCCACTGACAGGCCGTCCGACCAGCAGGGTTCAGGCCCGCATCCGACTTCCGCGCCGTCCGGCGTCGCCGCGCATCATCGCGACCGTCATCCCCACGGCATGCGGCGGACGCCCCGGTGAGGGGGTCGGGTGCGGGCCTTCTCCTGTGCTGATGCGGGCCCTGTCACCGGCCGCCGTGTGTGCAGCGGCGCACGGCGAGCGGCACACAGAGCAGGAGCAGGACCGCGCACCAGGCGAGCGATCCGGCCACCGGGTGCGCCACCGGCCAGGCGGCGCCGCCAGGGACGGGCGCGTTGCCGAACAGCTCGCGAACAGCCGTGCACACGGCGCTGATCGGATTCCACTCGGCGAGCGTGCGGACCCAGCCGGGCATCCCCTCGGTCGGGATGTACGCGTTCGACAGCAGCGGCAGCATGAACGTCGCAGCGCCCAACTGCCCCGCCGCCTCCTCGCTCTGCGAGATGAGGCCGAGCAGGATGCCCACCCAGGTCGTCGCGGACCGGAAGAGCAGCAGCAGCCCGAACGCGGCCAGCGCGTCCGGCACCCCGCCCTCGATCCGCCACCCCATCGCCAGCCCCACCAGCACGAGCGGCACCAGGCCGGCCGCGGTCATCACCAGATCGGCGGCGGCCTGCCCGAGCGGGACCGCGGCCCGGCTCATCGGCAGGGTGCGGAACCGGTCCATGACGCCCCGGTGCGCGTCCTGCGCCGAGGTGAACATCCCCGTCATGATCCCGTTGGCCGCCGTCGCAACCAGCATGCCCGGCACCAGGTAGGACCGGTAGTCGGTGCCCGGCATGGCCAGGGCGCTGCCGAAGACGTACCCGAAGAAGAGCAGGAAGACGATCGGCATCGTCTGCGTCATGACCGTGATGGCCGGCGCGTGTCTGACGCGCTGGAGGTGGCGGCCCAGCATCGCCGTGCCGTCGTACAGGATCGCGGTGCTCATGCGGCGACCTCCCTGGTCTCCTGGTGGGTGCGGGTGAGGCGCAGGAACACCTCGTCCAGCGTCGGCGGCCGCAAGGTGGCGTCCATCAACGGCACGCCGGCCGCGTCGAGTTCGCGTACGAGGCGGGGGAGCGTGACGGCAGAGTCGAGGACGACCACGCCGACCGTGCGCCGCTCGGGGTCCAGCCGGGGCCGGGCGCCGGTGAGTTGGTCGAGGACCACGGCGGCGGCGTGCAGCGCCTGCTCGCCCGCGTCGTCCGGGACGACGATCTCCGCGTAGTGGCCGATCCGCGCCTTGAGCTCGGCGGGTGTGCCCGTGTGCGCGGCGCGGCCCTCGTCGATCAGCACGATCTCGTCGGCGAGCCGGTCGGCCTCCTCCAGGTACTGCGTGGTCAGCAGGACGGTCGTGCCCGCGCGGGCCAGCTCGCGGACGGCGTCCCAGATCGCGTTCCTGCTGTGCGGGTCGAGGCCGGTCGTCGGCTCGTCGAGGAAGAGGACGGCGGGCCGGGTGAGCAGGCTCGACGCGAGGTCGAGGCGGCGGCGCATCCCACCGGAGTACGTGCGCGCGACCCGGTCGGCGGCGTCGGTGAGCGCGAACCGCTCGATCAGCTCGTCGGCGCGCGACCGGGGCGCGCGCAGCAGCCGGGCGAACAGGCGCAGGTTCTCCCGGCCGGTCAGGTCGCCGTCGACCGACGCGTACTGCCCGGTGACGCCGATGCTCCGGCGGACGGCGTCCGGCGCGCCGACGACGTCGTGCCCGGCCACCCGCGCCGTGCCGGCGTCGGGCCGCAACAGCGTGGTGAGCAGCCGGGTCGCTGTCGTCTTCCCCGCCCCGTTCGGCCCGAGCAGTCCACAGACCGTGCCCTCGCGCACCGCCAGATCCAGGCCGCGCACCGCGTGCACGGCTTTCGCGCCCGAGCCGAATCGCTTCTCCAGACCTTCACTAAGTACAGCGTACGTAGAAGTCATGGCCGCACCATAGCGCACTACGTACGCCGTACGTAACTACGATGGTGGCGAGGTGATGAACCATGGCGGTCCGACCGGCCGTACCCGAAGTGATCTGGGCGCGCCCCGAGCGCACCGGACGCGGCCCCCGGCCCGCGCACAGCAGGACCGACATCGCGGCCGCGGCCGTGCGCGTGGCCGACGCGGAAGGCATCGACGCGGTCTCCATGCGCAGGGTCGCCGCCGAGCTCGGCATGGGCACGATGTCGCTCTACAACTACGTGCCGCGCAAGGAGGACCTGTACGAGCTGATGGTCGACGCGGTCAGCGCCGAGTACACCTACCCGGAGCCGACCGGCGACTGGCGCGCGGACGTCGTCTCCCTGGCGCGGCAGACGCGGGCGCTGATACACCGGCATCCCTGGCTGCCGCGGCTGATGTCCCCGGTCTACGGCTTCAGCCCGAACGCGCTGACGTACCTGGAGTACTGCCTGCGCTGCCTGGAGCCGCTGGAGCTCCCGTACGGCACGAAGATGGAGCTGATCGCGGCGGTGACGGGGGTGGTGACGACCTACGTCTCCAGCGAGATCTTCGGCGTCGAGCGGACGCGGTCGCTGCCGTGGAGCGCCGAGCAGGAGCAGGCGGTGCGCATCGCCTACCTGGGCGGGCAGGTGGCGTCGGGCCGTTATCCGCGCCTCGCCGCCGCGTTCGGCGAGGACTCCGGGCCGATCGATCTGGAGGCGGTGTTCGAGCGGGCGCTGCGCAGGACCCTGGAAGGGTTCGTGGCCGGCTGAGATCCCCTCGCCGGGCAGCGCCCGGCGCCGCCGTCAGAGGATCGCGAACTGGCCGCCCGGCCCCTCCTCGGGCTGGTCGAGGACGGACGCCGGGCGGCGTGCGCCGCCCGGCACCGGCAGCACCCGCGCGCGCCGCAGCTCGTAGGGGCCGACGAGCTTTCCGAGTGCGCCGCGCAACTCCCGCTGGAGCGGCTCCAGTTCGGCCAGCAAGGTCAGCACCGTGACGAGTTCGAGCAGCTCCGACGTCCACGGCTGCGGCCACGTCGCCGGGCGCACGGCCGCCAGGGTGCCCGGCTCCGCCGGCTCGGTGCGGCGCGCGAACCACCGCTCCAGGACCCGGACCCCGCTGACGTGGAAGTCCCAGGCGGCGGCCGGGACCGGCGAGATACGGCCGTCGCCGACGAGCAGGGCCTCCTCCTCGCGGTCGTAGCACAGCTCGGCGGGGCGGGCCGGCAGCGGAGCGCGGACGTAGGGGCGGCGCCCGCCGGGCAGCCTCGGCCGGTCGGCGCCGGCCCCGCGGCGGTGCAACCACAGGAGGCGGCGCCCGAGTTCGACCCCGCGCGCCCACACCGCCGGGTCCGCGGGCAGCGGCACCCGGCACTCCCTGGCGTCCTGGACGCCCGCCGCCAGCACCCAGGCCAGCAGATCCTCGGGCCGCACCTCCTCGTCGTACGTGCCCGACAGGTGCGTCAGCAGGCCCGGGGCGACATTGGGCTCGGCGCCGCCCGGGCGGCGGTACAGCGGGCGGATCCGGCCGGGCCGCCCGGCGGGGGAGCGGCCCTCGGGCAGCACGGCGCAGGCCAGCAGCGCGGGGCCGTCCGCGCCCGGCACGTGCCCCTGCTCCACGAGGAACAGCTGGCGCTCGTCCGCGACCCGCCACAGCTCGGGCCTGGCCGCGTCGATCAGCCGCTGGTCAGGGATGAGCCACTGCTCGTCGAACGGCCCGTGCAGCACCCGCACCGGCTCAGGGCACGGCCCCTCGGCCCGCGCCAGCGGCTCGGTCCCCGCGCGCTGACCGGGCAGCTGGGCGGCGCCCGCCCGCAGGGTCCTGGCCCGCGTCGGTTCGAGCAGCGCCTCGCGCCGGTCCTCAGGGGCGGTGACGAACGCCTTCCAGCGGGCCTTGAGGGACGCCGCGTCCGGCGCCAGCGGCCAGCCGCGGCCCAGGCGCAGGGGCGCGACGGACCACGGCATGAGGTCCGCGAGCGGCATGGCGTCGGTGAGCGGCCCGTCGTTCGTCACGCCCGGCATGGTACGTCGCCTCCGCGCAGCTCAATGGGCATCCAGCGTCACCGTGAACGAGAAGCGGTCCCCGCGGTAATGGATGACCGCCACGTCGAGTACCTGCCCCTCCTCGTCGTAGGTGATGCCGGTGTAGTGCAGGATCGGGCTGAGCAGCGGGACCTGGAGCAGACGGGCCGTCTCCGGGTCCGCGAGCCGCGCCTCCACCGAGTCCGTGATCCGGCTGATCCGCACGCCGACCACGTCCCGCAGCACCTTCGTCATCGGCCAGCGGGCCAGATCCGCCACGTCGACCTGCCCGGCCAGCTCCGGCCGCAGATAGTTGCGGGCGTGGTTGGTCGGCTCACCCGTCTTCTCGTCGCTGCGCAGCCGGTGGTACGTCGCGACGGAGGCCGTCCCCGGGAACAGGTCGGCGTACGCCACCGGAACCGGCGCCGTGCCGTGCCCGAGCACCTCGGTCGTCATCCCGGACTGCTGCGCCACGATGGCGTCGACGGAGCCCAGCAGACGGACCGGCGCGCTCTGCCGGGCCGACGGCTCGATGAACGTGCCACGGCGCCGGTGCCGGGTGATGAGCCCCTCGTCCTCCAGCTCCTTCAGGGCCTGCCGCATGGTGAGGACGGACACCCCGTAGTGCCCCGCCAACTGCTCCTCGGTGGGCAGCCGGAGCGGATCCCGCGGCGACCGGCCGAGTATGGAGGCGCGCAGGGACTGCGACACCTGGTACCAGAGCGGCAGTTTACGGTTCAGGACGATCGAGTCCGGGGCGAATGACGTCACGGCCTATCCGTACCGGTCGTGGGCGCGCGACGCAATGCGCTGCCCGGACGCGGCACCCGCCCTCACGGCCTGAAGTGACGTTCGAGGCCGCGCCACACGTCGTCGTAGGAGCGCTGCAGGTGCTCCGCGCGCGCGGCCTGACCGGTCGCGGTGATCGGCCACCGCGTCTCGAACATGAACGCCAGCCCGTCGTCCACCTTCTGCGGCGTCAGCTCGGCCGCGCTCGCCCGGTCGAACGTCTCCCGGTCGGGGCCGTGCGCCGACATCATGTTGTGCAGCGAGCCGCCCCCGGGGACGAAGCCCCCCTTCCCCGCGGTCTTCGCGTCGTACGCGCCGTCGATCAGCCCCATGTACTCGCTCATCACGTTCCGGTGGAAGTACGGCGGCCGGAACGTGTCCTCGCCGACCAGCCAGCGCGGCGCGAAGACCACGAAGTCCACGCCCGCGAGGCCGGGGGTGTCCGACGGCGACGTGAGCACCGTGAAGATCGACGGGTCCGGGTGGTCGTAGGAGATGGTGCCGATGACGTTGAAGCGGTGCAGGTCGTACACGTACGGGACGTGGTTGCCGTGCCAGGCGACGACGTCGAGCGGGGAGTGGTCGTAGGTGGCCGTCCAGAGGTTGCCGCAGAACTTGTTGACGACCTCCACGGCCTCCTCGGTGTCCTCGTAGGCGGCGACCGGCGCCCTGAAGTCCCGTGCGTTGGCCAGGCCGTTGGCGCCGATCGGGCCGAGGTCCGGCAGGCGGAACGGGGCGCCGTAGTTCTCGCACACATAGCCGCGGGCGCTCTCGTCCAGGAGCTCGACGCGAAAGCGCACCCCGCGCGGGATCAGCGCGACCTCGCCCGGCCCGGCGGCGAGCAGGCCGAACTCGGTGCGCAGCAGCAGCCCGCCGTGCTCCGGCACGATCAGCAGCTCACCGTCGGCGTCGCTGAACACCCGCCCCGTCATGGGGGAGTTGGCGTGGTACAGGTGCACCGCCATGCCGGTGCGCTGCGCCGCGTCACCGTTGCCACCGAGGGTCCACAGCCCGGCCAGCCAGTCCGTGCCCGGCGCGGGCGCGGGCAGCGGGTCCCAGCGGCGGCGGTTGGGGTCGGCGACGGCCTCCGTGAAGGGCGCGGTGCGCAGCGCTCCGTTCTCCGCCCGGGTGAACTCCGGGTGCGCCGCCGACGGGCGGATCCGGTACAGCCACGAACGGCGGTTGTGCGCACGGGGCTCGGTGAAGGCCGTACCGCTGAGCTGCTCCGCGTAGAGGCCGAGGGGGGCGCGCTGCGGAGAGTTGCGGCCCTCGGGCAGGGCGCCCGGCACCGCCTGCGAACTGTGCTCGTTCCCGAAACCGGTCAGATAGGCCAGACCCTCGGCCGCCTTGCGGACGTCCCCGCTCATCATCGCTCCCTCGTCCCTGATTCCTATGCCCAACCGTAGGATTCAGCACCACCCCGCGCAAGAGCGCCCGCCCCGCGGCATCCACCCCAGGCATCCGTCCCGGGGCCTCCGCCCTGGGGTCGGGCCCGCCCCGGAAGCCTCCTCCCCGAGAGGGATCCGGGAACATGAGCATTCCTCTACTGTCCCGTTCATGCCCAGGACGCCGCAGACCCGCGCCACCGCCGCCCTCCTGGCGTGCGCCGTGCTGACGGGGCTCGCCGGGTGCGGGAGCGACGACGGCGGCCCGCGCCGGGTCGGCGAGGTCCTCGACCGCACCGACACCGAGGGGCACCCGTACCGGCGGATCGCCGGGAAGGAGGCCCCGGAGGTCGGCCTCGTCGTCCAGCCGGACACCGGCGGGGCCGGCGGCTGGGACATCCGCATCCGGGTACGCCACTTCCGCCTCAGCCCGCCGGGCACCCCCGCCGACGCCGCACACGGCCGCGGCTACGCCCAGCTCTACCTGGACGGCCACCGCCTCGCCCGGCTCCGCGCCGACGACTACCGGCTCCCCGCCGCCCGCGTCACCCGCGGCACGCACCACGTCACCGCCCGCCTCTACGCCGACGACCACACGGTCTGGGCGGTCGAGGGCGAACCGGTCGAGGCCACCGCCGACCTCACCGCCTCCGGCACCGAGACGGCGCCGCCCCCGTAGGGTGACCGGCATGTCCCACCCCACGTCCTTGCGCCGCACGCCCGTCCAGCGGCGCAGCGCCGAGCGGCTGACCCGGATCCTCGACGCCTGCGCGCGGCTCCTCGACGAAGGGGGCTACGACGAGGTGAGCACCCGGGCCGTCGCGGTCCGCGCCGACGTGCCCATCGGCTCCGTGTACCGCTTCTTCAGCAACAAGCGGGCCATGGTCGACGCCCTGGCCCAGCGGAACCTGGAGCGGTACGCCGAGCGCGTCGCCGAGCGGCTCGGCGCCATCCCGGCGGACGACTGGCGCGGCGCGATGGACGCCATCCTCGACGAGTACCTCGCGATGAAGCGCACCGCGCCCGGCTTCTCCCTCGTCGACTTCGGCACGCAGATCCCCGTCGGCGACCCCGACGCCGGCCCCAACCACCGCGTCGCCGACACCCTCACCGACCTCCTCGCCCCGCACCTGGGCCGGACCGCCGACGCCGCCCTGCGCCGCACCTTCCTCGTCGCGGTCGAGACCGCCGACGCCCTGGTCCGCCTGGCGTTCCGGACCGACCCGGCGGGCGACGAACGGATCATCGAGGAGACGAGGGAGTTGCTCCGGGCCTATCTGGCACGGGTGTTGGACTGACCGGCGGCGCCCGCGCCACCGGCGCCCGGACGGACCGATCTCTTCGGGCGGCCACCTCCCCCTGCTCCATACCGCTCGGTATGCTCGACTCGCCTGCGCGCCACGCCACCGCCCCGGGAGACGAACATGCCCCGCACCGCCCTGCGTATCTGCCCGCTCTGCGAAGCGACCTGCGGGCTCAGCCTCACCATCGAGGGAAGCCGCGTCACCGGCGCCCGAGGCGACCGCGACGACGTCTTCAGCAACGGTTTCATCTGCCCCAAGGGCGCCTCCTTCGGCGCCGTCGACACCGACCCCGACCGGCTCGACCGGCCCCTCGTGCGCAAGGACGGACGGCTCCAGGAGACCGGCTGGGACGAGGCGTTCGACGCCGTCGCCGCCGGGCTGCGGACCGCCATCGAGGCGTACGGGCCGAACTCCGTCGGCGTCGTCCTCGGCAACCCCAACGTGCACACCATGGCCGGCGCCCTCTACCCGCCGGTCCTCCTCTCCACCCTGCGCACCCGCAACGTCTTCACCGCCTCCACCGTCGACCAGATGCCCAAGCACGTCTCCAGCGGGCTGCTCTTCGGCGACGCGAACGCCATCCCGGTGCCCGACCTCGACCGCACCGACCACCTCCTGCTCATCGGCGCCAACCCCCTGGAGTCCAACGGGAGTCTGTGCACCGCCCCGGACTTCCCCGGCAGGCTGAAGGCGCTGCGCGCCCGCGGCGGCACCCTCACCGTCATCGACCCGCGGCGCACCCGCACCGCCAAGCTCGCCGACCGGCACGTCGCGATCCGGCCCGGCACGGACGCCCTGCTGCTCGCCGCACTCGCGCACGTCCTCTTCGAGGAGAAGCTCGTCGACGTAGGACCGCACCTCGCGGAGCACCTGCACGGGACGGACGAACTGGCCGACGCCCTGCGGGACTTCACACCCGAGGCCGTCGCCGGGCGCTGCGACGTCCCCGCCGGTGACATCCGCGTCCTCGCCCGGGAACTCGCCGCGGCACCCACCGCCGCCGTCTACGGCCGCGTCGGCTCCACCACCGTCGCCTTCGGCACCGAGGCCAGCTGGCTCGTCGACGTCCTGAACATCCTCACCGGGAACCTCGACAGGCCCGGCGGCGCCCTCTTCCCGCTCTCCGCCACCGCGCCGGCGCCGCGCCCCGCGGGCCCCGGCAAGGGCTTCGCGCTCGGCCGCTGGAGCAGCCGCGTCTCCGGGCACCCCGAGGCCAAGGGAGAGCTGCCGCTCGCCGCGCTCGCCGAGGAGATCGACACCCCGGGCGAGGGCGCGATCCGCGCCGTCATCGCCATCGCCGCCAACCCGGTCCTCTCCGCCCCCGACGGCGACCGCCTCGACAAGGCGCTGGACTCCCTCGACTTCATGGTCAGCGTCGACCCCTACCTGAACGAGACGTCCCGACACGCGCACGTCGTGCTGCCACCGCCCCCGCCGTCGCGCAGCGGCCACTTCGACTTCGCGTTCAACGGCTTCGCCGTCCGCAACCAGGCCCGCTACACCCCCGCCGCCGTCCCCCTGGAGGACGGCCGGCCCGACGAGTGCGCCGTCCACGCCCGCCTCGTCCTCGCGGCGGGCGGGCAGCACGGCGCGCCGGCCGACTCCGTGGACGAGGCGGTCGTCCGCGCCGCCCTCGCCAAGGCCGTCGCCACCCCGCACTCACCCGTCTTCGGCGCCGACCCCGAGCAGCTCGCCCGCGAGCTCACCGGCCGCACCGGACCCGAGCGGCGCCTCGACATGCTGCTGCGCCTCGGCCCCTACGACCTCACCCTCGACCAGCTGCTCGCCCACCCGCACGGCATCGACCTGGGCCCGCTGGAGCCGCGCCTGCCCGGCCTCCTGAAGACCCGCGGCGGCCGGATCGAGCTCCTGCCGCGGCCGATCGCCGACGACCTGCCGCGCCTGCGCCGCGCCCTGACGGACCGGGACGAGGGGCTCGTCCTCGTCGGACGGCGCCATCTGCGCTCCAACAACAGCTGGATGCACAACATCCCCGCCCTCGTCGGCGGCTCCAACCGCTGCACCCTGCAGGTCCACCCCGACGACGCGGCCCGGCTCGGCCTGCGCGACGGGCTGCCCGCGCGCGTGAAGGCGGCGGGCGGCGAGGTCGTGGCGCCGGTGGAGGTGACGGACGGGGTGCGGCCCGGCGTCGTCAGCCTGCCGCACGGCTGGGGCCACGACCGCCCCGGGACCCGGCTCAGGGTCGCCGCGCAGGACCCCGGGGTGAACGTGAACCAGCTGCTCGACGGCAGCCTCCTCGACCCGCTCTCCGGCACCGCCGTCCTCAACGCCGTCCCCGTCGAGGTGACAGCCGTCGCACCCGTACCGTCGTGACCTGGAGTTTTGCGCTTATTGCTCGCGCGTCAACATCTTGTTAACGCAATTGGAACGCCCCTAACGTCGCGCTGACCGCCACCCCCGGGCGGCAGTTCAACGGCGAACGTAGGGACCCTCTCCATGCTGACAATCCTCGGATTCGTCATGATCGCCACCTTCCTGGTGCTGATCATGATGAAGAAGGTGTCGCCGATCGCGGCGCTCGTGCTCATCCCGGCGCTCTTCTGCGTCCTGGTGGGCAAGGGCGCCCACCTCGGTGACTACGTCATCGCCGGCATCGGCGACCTGGCGCCCACCGCGGCGATGCTGATGTTCGCGATCGTCTACTTCGGCGTGATGATCGACGTCGGCCTCTTCGACCCGATCGTGCGGGCCATCCTGCGCTTCGCGAAGGCCGACCCGGTCCGTATCGTCGTCGGCACCGCCGTGCTCGCCGCGATCGTCTCCCTGGACGGCGACGGCTCCACCACCTTCATGATCACCGTCTCGGCGATGTACCCCCTGTACAAGCGCCTGAAGATGAGCCTCGTCGTGATGACCGGCGTCGCCGCGACCGCCAACGGCGTCATGAACACCCTGCCCTGGGGCGGCCCGACGGCCCGCGCCGCCACGGCCCTCAAGGTCGACGCGAGCGACATCTTCGTACCGATGATCCCGGCGCTCGGCGCCGGACTCGTCTTCGTCCTCGTCCTCGCCTACGTCCTCGGACGCCGCGAGCGCAAGCGGATCGGCTACCTCTCCCTGGACTCCGTGGTCGAGGAGACCGTCACCGAGACCGCCGACGAGAAGGTCCTGGTCCGTGCGGGCCACGGCGACAGCGCGGGCGACGGCACCGGCAGGGCGGCCACCGGCGGCGACCACGCCTCCGCGTACGCGAACGAGGACGGCGAGACCTTCTCCGGCCTCGACCCGCACCGCGCCACCCTGCGTCCGAAGCTGTACTGGTTCAACGCGCTCCTCACGGTCGCCCTGCTCACCGCGATGATCATGGAGCTGCTGCCGATCCCGGTCCTCTTCATGCTCGGTGCCGCGCTCGCCCTCTCCGTCAACTTCCCGCACATGCAGGAGCAGAAGGCCCGCATCGGCGCGCACGCCGAGAACGTCCTCAACGTCTCCGGCATGGTCTTCGCCGCCGCCGTCTTCACCGGCGTCCTGCAAGGCACCGGCATGGTCGACCACATGGCCGAGTGGGTCGTGAACGGCATCCCCGACTGGATGGGCCCGCACATGGCCCTGGTCACCGGCGTCCTCTCGATCCCCTTCACGTACTTCATGTCCAACGACGGCTTCTACTTCGGTATCGTGCCGGTCCTCGCCGAGGCCGGGAACGCGCACGGCGTCTCCACCCTGGAGATCGCCCGCGCCTCTCTCGTCGGCCAGCCGCTGCACATGTCGAGTCCGCTGGTGCCCGCCGTGTACGTGCTCGTCGGCATGGCCAAGGTCGAGTTCGGCGACCACACCAAATTCACCGTCAAATGGGCCGCGCTGACCGCCCTGGTGGTCCTCGGCGCGGGCCTCCTCTTCGGAATCGTGTGACCGCGTGAACCGTACGTGGCTGCTGCGCCTCGTCATCGCCTTCTCCTTCGCGCAGGCGGCGGTGTCGATGGCGCGCCCCGCCGTCTCCTACCGGGCGCTCGCCCTCGGCGCCGACGAGCGGGCTGTCGGCGTCATCGCCGGGGTCTACGCGCTGCTGCCGCTGTTCGCCGCGGTCCCCCTGGGCCGGCGCACGGACCACGGCCGCTGCGCCCCGCTGCTGCCGGCCGGTGTCGTGCTGATCTCCGGCGGCTGCGCGCTCAGCGGCCTCGCGGACTCCCTCGCGGCGATGGCCGCCTGGAGCGGCGTGATGGGCCTCGGCCACCTCTGCTTCGTCATCGGCGCCCAGTCGATCGTGGCCCGGCAGTCCGCCCCGGACCAGCAGGACCGCAACTTCGGCCACTTCACCATCGGCGCCTCCCTCGGCCAGCTCATCGGCCCGGTCGCGGCGGGCGCTCTGATCGGCGGCCCGGACATGGCCGGCACGAGCGCCCTCGCGCTGCTGGTGTCGGCGGGTGTGTGCGCGGTCGCGTGCACGTCGCTGTGGCGCATCGAGTCCCGTTCCGCGCCGACGAGTTCGCCCACGGCCCCGGGGGCACCCCGCGTCCCTGTCCACCGCATCCTGCGCACGCGCGGCGTCCCGGGCGGCATCTTCATCAGCCTCGCCGTGCTCTCCGCGACCGACATCCTCACCGCGTACCTCCCGGTCGTCGGCGAGCACCGGGGTATCGCCCCGTCCGTCGTCGGCGTCCTGCTGAGCCTGCGCGCGGGCGCGACGATCGCCTGCCGGCTCGTCATGACCCCGCTCATCGACTGGCTCGGCCGCACCGCCCTGATCACCACGACCTGCCTGCTGGCGGCGGTGCTCTGCGCGGGCATCGCGCTTCCCGTGCCGGTGTGGGCCCTCGGCGTGATGCTGGTGCTGCTCGGCTTCTGCCTGGGTGTGGGCCAGCCGCTGTCCATGACGACCGTGGTGCGGGCGGCCCCGCCCGGCGCCCGCTCCACCGCGCTGGCGCTGCGGCTGACCGGCAACCGGCTCGGTCAGGTGGCGGCCCCCGCGTCGGCGGGCCTGGTCGCCGGGGTGGCGGGCACGGCGGCCCCGTTCGTGATGCTGGGGGGCCTGCTGCTGGCGGCGGCGGGCATGGGGGTGCGCGGCGGGCCGGAGCCCGAGAGCCGGGAACGTGCGCGGCGGAACAGGTCGCCCCGCCCGCACCGCTGCCGGCCGTGAACGCGTGGCGGGTGTCCGGGGCGCCGTCGCCGGGGAATTACCGGCCACGTGACCGAGGTCTCTGGCGCCCGAAAACTATCACCGCTAGTTTGGGTCCCGGGATTACCGCGCAGTAGGCACGGCAGCACCGGGAGGAGACCCATGAAGGCCCACGACGGGATGTACATCGGCGGAGAGTGGCGAGCCGCCGCGACCAGCGCGACGATCGCCGTCGTCAACCCGGCCGACGAGCAGGTGATCGGCCATGTCCCCGCGGGCACCGCCGAGGACGTCGACACCGCCGTGCGCGCCGCCAGGGCCGCTTTCCCCGGCTGGGCCACGACCCCGCCCGCCGAGCGTGCCGCGAGGATCGCCGCGCTGCGGGACGTGCTGGTGGCCCGCAAGGACGAGATCGCCGAGACGGTCACCGCCGAGCTGGGCGCCCCGCTGAAGTTCTCGCAGACGGTGCACGCGGGCGTACCGGTCCTGGTCGCGGGTTCGTACGCCGAACTGGCCGCGACGTACCCCTTCGAGGAGAAGGTCGGCAACTCCACGGTCTACTCCGAGCCGGTCGGTGTCGTCGGCGCCATCACGCCCTGGAACTACCCGCTCCACCAGATCGTCGCGAAGGTCGCCCCGGCGCTCGCCGCGGGCTGCACCGTCGTCCTCAAGCCCGCCGAGGACACCCCTCTCACCGCCCAGCTCTTCGCGGAGGCGGTCGACGAGGCGGGCATCCCCGCGGGCGTCTTCAACCTCGTCACCGGCATCGGCGCGGTCGCCGGCCAGGCCCTCGCCGAGCACGCCGACGTCGACCTGGTCTCCTTCACCGGCTCCACCGCGGTCGGGCGCCAGATCGGCGCGACGGCCGGCGCGGCCGTCAAGCGTGTCGCCCTCGAACTCGGCGGCAAGTCGGCCAACGTCATCCTGCCCTCCGCCGACCTCGGCAAGGCCGTCAACGTCGGCGTCGCCAACGTGATGGGCAACTCCGGCCAGACGTGCAGCGCCTGGACCCGCATGCTCGTCCACACCTCGCAGTACGACGAGGCCGTCGAGCTGGCCGCGGCGGCCGCCGCCAAGTACGGCGACCGCATCGGCCCGCTCGTCAACGCCAAGCAGCAGGCGCGCGTGCGCGGTTACATCGAGAAGGGCGTCGCCCAGGGCGCCCGCATCGTGGCGGGCGGCCCCGACTCCCCGCGCGAGCAGGGCTACTTCGTGCAGCCCACCGTCTTCGCCGACGTCACACCCGACATGGCCATCGCCCAGGAGGAGATCTTCGGCCCGGTCGTCTCGCTCATCCGCTACGAGGACGAGGCCGACGCCGTCCGGATCGCCAACGGCACCGTGTACGGGCTCGCCGGCGCCGTCTGGGCCGGGGACGAGGCGGAGGCCGTCGCCTTCGCGCGCCGTATGGACACCGGACAGGTCGACATCAACGGCGGCCGCTTCAACCCCCTCGCCCCGTTCGGCGGCTACAAGCAGTCGGGCGTCGGCCGGGAGCTGGGCTCGCACGGCCTGTCCGAGTACCTCCAGACCAAGTCCCTTCAGTTCTGAGCCCAGTCCAGGGAGTTCCGCCATCATGGTCCGCGCCGCAGTACTGCCCGCCGTCGGCTCCCCGCTGGAGATCGCCGACATCGACCTGCCCGAGCCGGGGCCCGGCCAGGTCCGTATCAAGCTCGCCGCCGCCGGGGTCTGCCACTCCGACCTCTCCCTGACCGACGGGACCATGCGCCTGCCGGTCCCCGCCGTCCTCGGCCACGAGGGCGCGGGCACCGTCGTCTCCGTCGGCGAGGGCGTCACGCACATCGCGCCCGGCGACGAGGCCGTCCTCAACTGGGCGCCCTCGTGCGGACGGTGTCACCCGTGTTCGCTCGGCGAGGTCTGGCTGTGCGTCGACGCGCTGGCCGGCGCGGCGAACGTGTACGCGCACCGCTCCTCCGACGGCTCCGACCTGCACCCCGGCCTGAACGTCGCCGCGTTCGCCGAGGAGACCGTCGTCGCCGCCAACTGCGTCCTGCCCGCCCCGGCCGGCGTCCCGCTCACGGACGCCGCGCTGCTCGGCTGCGCCGTGCTCACGGGCTACGGCGCGGTCCACCACTCCGCGCGGGTCCGCGAGGGCGAGACCGTCGCGGTGTTCGGCGTCGGCGGCGTCGGTCTCGCCACCCTCCAGGCCGCGCGCATCGCGGGCGCCTCGAAGATCATCGCGGTCGACGTCTCCCCGGCGAAGGAGGAGCTGGCCCGCCGGGCCGGCGCCACGGAGTACGTGGTCGCCTCCGAGAACACGGCCCGCGAGATCCGTGCCCTCACCGGCAAGCAGGGCGTGGACGTGGCCGTCGAGTGCGTCGGCCGCGCGGTGACGATCCGTACGGCCTGGGAGTCGACCCGCCGCGGTGGCCGCACCACGGTCGTCGGCATCGGCGGCAAGGACCAGCAGGTCACCTTCAACGCCCTGGAGATCTTCCACTGGGGCCGCACCCTCGCCGGCTGCGTCTACGGCAACTCCGACCCGGCCAGGGACCTCCCGGTCCTCGCGGACCACATCCGTGCGGGGCGCCTGGACCTGAGTGCGCTGGTGACGGAGCACATCACCCTGGACGACATCCCGGCGGCGTTCGACAACATGGTGGCCGGCAAGGGCGGCCGGGCCCTGGTCATCTTCTGACCCCCGCCCCGCCATCACCACGGCTGCCCTCTGGAGGCCGTCCACGCAGTTCCCCGCGCCCCTGGGCGGTACGCCGACTGCGGCACCGTGGTGGCTGGTCGCGCAGTTCCCCGCGCCCCTGGGTCGTTGGTCGACTGCGGCACCGTCGTGGTTGCTCGCGCAGTTCCCCGCGCCCCTGAGATGCGCACTACGTGCGCCATCTCAGCACCCCCTGGGGCAGCGGCGAAGCCGCAAGCCCTGGGGGTGCGGGGAACGGCGCGACCAGCCACGACGTGAGCCGCGCTCGACGAATCCCCCAGGGGCGCGGGGAACTGCGCGACCAGCCACGACGTGAGCCGCGCCGACACCAGACACCGGGTCCCAGGGACGCACCCCGCACACGCCGGCCCGGCCCGGGCTCAGTGGGACGTGGCCACGACCCGCTCGTACTGCACGGACAACCCATCGAGCAGCGCAGCAAGCCCCGTCTCGAACGCCCGGTCGTCCACAACATCCTGATGCTCCGCGAGCAGATGCGCCTGTCCGAGGTGCGGATAGTCGGCCGGGTCGTACGCCGTCTCGTCGTCGACGAACCCGCCGGCGAACGAGCCGAGCGCCGAGCCCATCACGAAGTACCGCATGAGCGCCCCGATGGAGGTGGCCTGCGCGGGCGGCCACCCGGCGTCGACCATCGAGCCGAACACGGCGTCGGCGAGCCGCAACCCCGCCGGGCGCCGTCCGGGGCCCTGGGCCAGCACGGGCACGATGTTCGGATGCTCGCGCAGGGCGGCCCGGTACGAGACGGCCCAGTCGTGCAGCGCGGTCCGCCAGCCCCGCGAGTCCCCGGCGTCGAACATCGACAGATCGACCTGTGCGCTCACCGAGTCGGCGACCGCCTCCAGGATCTGGTCCTTCGTGCGGAAGTGGTTGTAGAGGGAGGGCCCGCTCACGCCGAGTTCGGCCGCGAGCCGCCGGGTGGAGACGGCCGCGAGCCCCTCGGCGTCGACGAGGGCGCGGGCCGCGTCGACGATGCGGTCGGTGCTCAGCAGGGGCTTGCGCGGTCGGGCCATGCGGCACATAGTAGGGCTGTCAGCCAAAAACTAGCAGTGCTAATTTACGAGCATCTGCCGCGCGTGCCTGGGGAGTCGTCCATGAATCTGGAGCTGAGCGAGGAGCAGACGGCCGTCCGGCGGTTGGCCAAGGACTTCGTGGACCGCGAGATCGCGCCGAACGTGGTGGCGTGGGACCGGGCCGAAGAGGTGGACCGCGGGATCGTCAAGAAGCTCGGCGAGGTCGGCTTCCTCGGCCTGACGATCGACGAGGAGTACGGCGGCTCGGGCGGCGACCACCTCGCGTACTGCCTGGTCACCGAGGAGCTCGGGCGCGGCGACTCCTCCGTGCGCGGCATCGTCTCGGTCTCCCTCGGCCTGGTGACGAAGACGATCCAGTCGTACGGCACCGAGGAGCAGAAGCGGCACTGGCTGCCGAGGCTCACGGCGGGCGACGCGCTCGGCTGCTTCGGTCTCACCGAGCCCGGCACCGGCTCCGACGCGGGCAGCCTGACGACGCGGGCCGTGCGCGACGGCGACGAGTACGTGATCAACGGCTCGAAGATGTTCATCACGAACGGCACCTGGGCCGACGTCGTCCTCCTCTTCGCCCGCTCCACCGACGCGCCGGGCCACAAGGGTGTCTCCGCCTTCCTGGTCCCCACCGACACCCCCGGCCTGACCCGCCGCACCATCCACGGCAAGCTCGGCCTGCGCGGCCAGGCCACGGCCGAACTGGTCCTGGAGGACGTCCGCGTCCCCGCCGCCGCGCTGCTCGGCCCCGAGGGCAAGGGCTTCTCCATCGCCATGTCCGCCCTGGCCAAGGGGAGGATGTCGGTGGCCGCAGGCTGCGTCGGCATCGCCCAGGCCGCGCTCGACGCGGCGGTCGGCTACGCGGGCGAGCGCGAGCAGTTCGGCAAGCCGATCGCCTCGTACCAGCTCGTCCAGGAACTGATCAGCGACATCTCGGTCGACGTGGCCGCGGCCCGCTTGCTGACCTGGAGCGTCGCCGACCTCATCGACCGCGGTGAACCCTTCGCCACCGCCGCGTCGCAGGCGAAACTCTTCGCGTCCGAGGCCGCGGTCCGCGCCGCCAACAACGCCCTCCAGGTCTTCGGCGGCTACGGCTACATCGACGAGTACCCGGTCGGCAAGCTGCTCCGCGACGCCCGCGTCATGACCCTGTACGAGGGCACCAGCCAGATCCAGAAGCTCATCATCGGCCGCGCCCTCACGGGGGTCTCGGCGTTCTGAGACCGCCTCCGCCCGAGAATCCCCGGACGAGCCCCGGCCCCCGCCGGGGCGCGCGACCGCCGGTCTGAGTACGTACCTGAGTAGGGGAGCGGAGGTGACGGCGGCCACATGCGCTCCATGCTGTGCGGTATGAGTGAGACACCGGTCAAGCAGCAGAACACCACAGCCTTCTACGGCCAGGCGCTCGCCTCCTTCGCGGTGGCGCTCGCGGCGGTGGGCATCGGCATCTACAGCCTCGACGCGAGCGGCTGGATCCGCGCCTTCCTCGCCATCTCGGTCCTGTACCTCACGACGTCGGCCTTCACCCTCTCCAAGGTGATCAGGGACCGCCAGGAGGCCGGCCAGATCGTCAGCCGGGTGGACCAGGCCCGCCTGGAGAAGATCCTGGCCGAGCACGACCCGTTCAGGCCGGTGGCCTGAGCCACCGTCCCGCCGCCTGGCCTAAGCGCCCGCTCACCCCGGAGGGTATGGTGTGGGCGCACGTACCCGGGAGGATGTGAGCGGACCGATGACGCAGCACGAGCGGGCCCCTGACCAGGCAGACCAGGACATCGACGCGATGCCGTGGGCCGAGGTCACCCCCGACGCAGCCCGGCGACTGCTGGTCGCCGCGGTCGAGGCGTTCGCCGAGCGCGGCTACCACGCCACCACGACCCGCGACATCGCGAGCCG
The DNA here is from genome assembly GCF_055571235.1 of Streptomyces sp. NPDC030991. Lineage (NCBI taxonomy): Bacteria > Bacillati > Actinomycetota > Actinomycetes > Kitasatosporales > Streptomycetaceae > Streptomyces > Streptomyces sp. NPDC030991. Next base: position 63,331 of record NZ_JBVIFR010000017.1, on the reverse strand, counting down.
CGCCGGCATGAGCCCGGCCGCGCTCTACATCCACTACAAGACCAAGGAGGAGCTCCTCCTGCGGATCAGCACCATCGGCCACGAGAAGGCGCTGCGGATCCTGCGCCGCGCGGCCGACGGGGAGGGCAGCGCCGCCGACCGGCTGACCGAGGCGGTCCGCTCCTTCGTGCGCTGGCACGCCGGGCACCACACGACCGCCCGCGTCGTCCAGTACGAACTGGACTCGCTCGGCGAGGAGCACCGCCCCGCCATCGTGGCCCTGCGCCGCCGCAGCGACGCCGCGGTGCGCGAGATCATCAACGACGGGGTGAAGGCGGGCGAGTTCGACGTCCCGGACGTCCCCGGCACGACGCTCGCCGTGCTCTCCCTCTGCATCGACGTGGCCCGCTGGTTCAACACGGAGGGCCGCCGCACCCCCGACGAGGTCGGCGCGCTCTACGCCGACCTCGTGCTCAGGATGGTGGGAGCGGACGCTCAGAAGTAGTAGCGGGAGACCGACTCGGCGACGCAGACCGGCTTCTCCCCGCCCTCGCGCTCCACGGTGAACGCCACCGCCACCTGCACCCCGCCCGGCACGTCCTCCACGGACGTGATCCTCGCCGTCGCCCGCAGCCGCGAGCCGACCGGCACCGGCGCGGGGAAGCGCACCTTGTTCGTGCCGTAGTTGACGCCCATCTTCACGCCCTCGACCGCGATCAGCTGCGGCCCGAACAGCGGCAGCAGCGACAGCGTCAGGTAGCCGTGCGCGATGGTGGTGCCGAACGGGCCCTCCTTGGCGCGCTCCGGGTCGACGTGGATCCACTGGTGGTCACCGGTCGCCTCGGCGAACCGGTCGATCCGCTCCTGCTCGACCGTGACCCAGTCCGTGTGGCCCAGCTGCTCACCGACTGCGGCCTTCAGCTCGTCGGCATCCTTGAAAACCCGCGGCTCCGCCATCTCCAGTGACCTCCCAGTCCCATGTCTAAGCGCTTGCTCAGAACTCCTGGCATGCTAACAACCCGGGATGCCGGGGCACTAGGCTCGGCCGGGTGCCGCAGATTCCGGAGAAGGTCCATGAGCTCACCGTCGGCCAGGTGTCGGCGCGCAGCGGCGCCGCCGTCTCGGCGCTGCACTTCTACGAGTCCAAGGGCCTGATCGCCAGCAGCCGCACCTCCGGCAACCAGCGCCGCTACACCCGCGACACCCTGCGCCGGGTCGCCTTCATCCGCGCCGCCCAGCGCGTCGGGATCCCGCTCGCCACGATCCGCGACGCCCTCGCCGAACTCCCCGAGGAGCGCACCCCGACCCGCGAGGACTGGGCGCACCTCTCGGAGGCGTGGCGGGCCGAACTGGACGAGCGCATCAAGCAGTTGGGCCGCCTGCGCGATCACCTCACCGACTGCATCGGCTGCGGCTGCCTCTCCCTGGAGACCTGCGTGCTGTCCAACCCGGACGACGTCTTCGGTGAGCGCCTCACCGGCTCGCGTCTGATGGCGGAGCGCCGGGACCCTCCGACGCGCTGACGGCCGGCGCGGCCGAGACCAGGACCGAGCCGGACGCCGTCGCCGGACCGTACTCCCGCGCGATCCGGAGGAAGACCGCCACCGCCAGGGGCACGGACCCGGCCGCGACGGAAGGCGGGGTGCGTCCGTTCGTGCGCGGGCAACAGCGCCCGCACGCCCTGGAGTTCACCGGCGACCGCGACCGGGACCGCGAGTACCGGCACGCCGGTGGCGAGATCCTCTACGTGGCCGACGGCTCGGCCGAGGTGGAGGTGGACGGCACGCGCTACGTCCTGGAGCGCGGCGACGCGCTCTACTGCACAGCGCGACTGCCGCACCGCCGGCGCCCGTCGCGGCCGGGGACGGGAGTCCTGGTGGCAGGGGTGGCGAGCCCGTAGGGGGCGGGCGGGCGAGTGACCGCCCCGGCCCGCGGCCGTGCCACGACGAGGACCCGGCGCCGCCCGGGCGGCGCCTCACGGAGCGACGGCGCGCTCCACCAGCTCCGCGTTGCTCCGGGCCCGCACCCCGTCCGGCAGGACCAGCGTGTCCTCCAGGCCGATCCGCGTCGCGAGCCCGAGCCGCAGCGCGAGCCGCAGCACCGGCCACGCCCCGCCCTCCTCCCCGTGCAGCAGCACGGGGAGCCCGTGCGCGGAGCCGAGTTCGCCCAGCAGCGAGCGGGCCGCCTCCTCGGCCGGGCCGGGGTCGGGCTCGGTCACCTCGGCGAGTACCCGCAGGACCCGCGGCGCGAGCGGCGACGCCGCGAACCGCTCCGCCCCGTCCGTGCCCGACCAGATCCCCGCCTCCACCCCGACGCCCCGCTCCAGCAGCGCGGCGGCCACCGCCTCCGCGCCCGCCTCGTGCCAGTTCACCGACGCGTGGTCCGGCAGCGTGGTCCACGTCCGGATCCGGGCCACCCGCGCCCCGGGGTCGGGCTCGGCCCACGCGCCCGTGGTCACGCCGACCGGCACGGAGACCCGGGAACGGACGGCCGTGAGCGTGGCCGCGACCGAACGTGGCGACAACGTGTCTTGCCCACATGGGGACTTGGGGTGAACATGCACATCCGACGCGCCTGCCGCGACCGCCGCCCCGGCGGCTTCGGCCAGCGCGCCGGGCGACAGCGGAACCACCGCGCCGTCGTCCGCGCCACGCGCACCGTTCAGACATACCTGCACGAAGACCATGGACGCGATGGTGCCAGCAGCCACCGACAAGCGGCCACCGGCACTCGGAGCCACCGACACGCAGCCACTCACCCCGGGAGGCCGGGAACGACATGCCAGTAGCGATCAGCTCACTCAAGTACGAGTCCGCGCACTCCGGCAAGCAGAAGATCACCTACGACAGCGACGGCTACCACCTCGTGCGCTTCCCGTACCAGGCGGCCGAGGAGTCGTACGACCCGTGGCGCATGCACGACCCGGCCGCAGGCAGCGGCACCTCCGCCTACCCGGACGCCCGCTCCGGGCTGATCTGGCCGAGCCACGACGGCTGGGGCACCCTGTCGGCGCTCGTCTTCTGGGCCCCGGACAGCCGGGCCACCGAGTACCGCGCCCGCTTCGTGCGCGACCCGCTGAGCCTGTCCACCCGCTACGACTCGACGGCCACCACGGACATCTCGGCCACCGGCGGCGGCCAGTACCGCTCCTACACCTGGCAGATGTTCGTGCACCCGGGCACGCCGGTCGGCCTGAAGGTCTCGGCGCGCGCCGGGGGCCGGGGGATCGCGGTGGCGCTCACCCTGGCCGAGCTCAAGCTGGCCATCCAGACGGACGTGCTCAGTCCCTGAGGTTACCCTGGCGGTCCGATCCGCTGGTGGAGGGCGTCCGATGGCCGAACCGACCGACGAACTAATGGAGTTGGCGGGCGTTCCCGTGTTCGTGTGTGCCCCCGACGGCCCGCCCCTCGACGGCGAGCGCGCCGCGCTCGACCTGATCGGCGACGCCGGATACCGCGGCGCCGCCTGGGTGGCCGTCCCGGCCGCGCGGTGCGGAGCGGACTTCTTCCGGCTGCGCACGCGCGTCGCGGGCGACGTGGTGCAGAAGTTCGTCAACTACCGGATGCGCCTCGCCATCATCGGTGACATCGGGACGCGGACCGCCGCCAGTACGGCACTCGGCGACTTCGTGCGGGAGAGCAACCGGGGCCGCCAGCTCTGGTTCCTGCCCGACACCGCCGCGTTGGAGGCACGCCTCGCACGCCTCGCAGAGTCGGAGCGTGACACCACCCGACGCGCCTGACCCGCATCTGTCCCCGCTCACCGCCGCGCGCCGACGGGGCTCTGGAGCAGCACGGGACCTACTGGGGCGCCTGTGCCGCGTCGCGCGCTGCTCGACCGGCAGCGCCTGAGGCGATTCCCGGACAGTGGTGAATCCGGGGGTGCCCCGGTGTCCGGCCCGCACCCCCGTCGCGCTGTACGTCGCCCTATGCCGTGACCAGCAGCCGCGCGCGCCTGGCCGATGCCAGGGCGGTGGAGGTGAGGACGGGGCGCGGCACCACGATGCCGCAGTGGGAACAGACGGGGCCCGACGACGGTTCGTGCGCCAGGTCGTGCCTCCAGACGAGCGCCGTGTCCATGCACACGGGGCAGCACCCGCCGGGTTCGCGCTCCAGGGCGGCTATCAGCCGGCGGAGCACGTCGGCGAGCGGTCCGGCGGGGTGCACCGACGGGTCGTCGCACCAGGCGACCCCGAAGCCGCCCCAGGTCAGCCGGTGCCAGTCATCGACGCTGCCCGGGCGGCGCAGCCCGTCGTGCTTCTCCTTGCGCCGACGCTGTGCGAAGGCGACTTCGTACGCGAGCCACACGGCCCGCGCCTCCTCCAGCTCCTCCAGGGCCGCCACCAGGCGGGCCGGGTCGGGGGAGCGGTCCTCGGGGCCGAACCCGGCCCGGGAGCACAGGTGGTCCCAGGTGGCCCGGTGGCCGTAGGGAGCGAATCTCTCCAGGCACTTGCGCAGTGAGTAGCGCCGCAGTGCCAGGTCGCTCATGGGGTCGCGCACCTGTCTTGCCAGACTCCGGAATCCAGCCATCGCCCTGCACCTCCGTCACACGTACGTCGGCGTCGCCGCAGCAATGAAGCGACGTCGCCGAGTAGACGTATCGACACGCGATTCGGATCCCTCTTCGGGGCGGTCGGTCCCATTCGATTTCCGATGGGGCCCATCACCGGCACCTTCCGAGGCCGGGGAGTCGTCGAGTGTTCCCTGTGATGATTCCGAAAACGTGACGCATGTTCATCTTCTGTCGTCGGCTAACCGCCGGTAACCTCCGGCTCACCATCGTCGGGAGGACCAGGCATGCGACGACGCATCCCACGAACCACCCAGCACCGACAGTCCAGCGACAAGTCCAGCGGCTCCTTGCGGAGACTTACGGCCGCCGCGGCGCTCGTGCTCACCGCGGGACTGCTCTCCCCTCTCTCGACGGCCACGGCCGCCGACGAACCCGCACCCGTCAGCGACTACTGCAAGGGGCAGTGCGCGGACATCCTGCCGCCCGGAGCGAACGGCAACGCCACGCTCGCCGAGATCCTCGCCAACAAGCTGCTCGGTACCCAGCCCGCACACGCCGACGATCAACTCGGCCCCTATGACGCCCTTTCGTCCGGCTACCCCTCACTCACGGATGACACGCTCACGAACTTCTTCAACGATTCCTCCTTCGGGGTCCCCGGCGATCAGGTGAGCTCGGTCACCCGTCCCCGCGACGACGTGACCATCACCCGTGACAAGAAGAACGGCGTACCCCACATCAAAGGTTCCACGCGCTACGGAACCGAGTTCGGCGCCGGCTTCGCCGCAGGTCAGGACCGCCTCTGGCTGATCGACCTGTTCCGTCACATCGGCCGCGGCGAGCTCACGTCGTTCGCCGGCGGCGCCCTCGCGAACCAGGGACTCGAGCAGGAGTTCTGGCCGCAGGCGCCGTACACCGAGGCGGATCTGCAGAAGCAGGTCGACTTCATCAAGGGCTCCGGCGGCGAGCGCGGCGCACAGGCCATGGCCGACGCGCAGGCGTACATCGACGGCCTCAACGCCTACCGCGAGAAGTCCAAGAACGGCCGCTACTTCCCGGGCGAGTACGTCCTCACCGGCAAGATCGACGCCATCACCAACATCGGCGAGATACAGCCGTTCAAGGTGACCGACATGATCGCGCTGGCCTCGGTGGTCGGCGGCCTCTTCGGCAACGGCGGCGGGGGAGAGGTCGACGCGGCCCTCTCCCTCATGAAGTCCCAGGAGAAGTACGGCGTCGAGAAGGGCACCCAGGTCTGGGAGTCCTTCCGCGGCCGCAACGACCCCGAGGCCGTCACCACCATCCACGACGGCACGAGCTTCCCGTACGGCACCAAGCCGCAGAACGCGCGCGGCCAGGCCCTCCCCGACAAGGGCTCCGTCGCCAGGGAGCCGCTCGTGTACGACCGGACGGGCTCCGCGGCGACCGCCGCGAAGTCCGGCACCGTGGCCAAGGACCCGGTGAAGGCCCCCGCGAAGCTGAAACCGCTCCAGGGCATGTACGACGATGGGGTGCTGCCCGCCGACATGTTCCGGGACCCGGCCTCCAAGAAGGGCATGTCGAACGCCCTCCTCGTCTCCGGCAAGCACACCGCGTCCGGCCACCCGGTCGCCGTGTTCGGACCCCAGACCGGCTACTTCGCGCCACAGCTGCTGATGATGCAGGAGTTGCAGGGCCCCGGGATCAGCGCGCGCGGCGTCTCCTTCGCGGGCGTCGGCATGTACATCCAGCTCGGCCGCGGCCAGGACTACGCGTGGTCGGCGACCTCCGCGGGCCAGGACATCACCGACACGTACGCGGTACCGCTGTGCGAGCCGGGCGGGGCCACGCCCACCAAGGACTCGACCTCCTACCTCTACCGCGGCACCTGCACCCCGATGGAGAAGCTGGAGAAGAAGAACGCCTGGAAACCGACGGTCGCCGACTCGACCGCCGCGGGCTCCTACCGGATGCAGGTCCTGCGCACCAAGTACGGCGTCGTCACCCACCGCGCGACGGTCGACGGCAAACCCGTCGCCTACACGTCGCTGCGCTCGACGTACCGCCACGAGGCCGACTCGATCATCGGTTTCCAGATGCTGAACGACCCGTCGTACGTCAAGGACGCCGCGACGTTCGAGAAGGCGGCGGAGCACATCAGCTACGCCTTCAACTGGTTCTACGCCGACTCGCACTCCATCGCGTACTACAACAGCGGCGACAACCCGGTGCGCGCCAAGGACGTGGACATGTCGCTGCCGATCAAGGGCGAACAGGCCTATGAATGGCAGGACTTCGACCCGGCCGACAACACGGCGGCCCAGACGCCGCCGTCCCAGCACCCCCAGTCGGTCGACCAGGACTACTACGTCTCCTGGAACAACAAGCAGGCGAAGGACTTCACCGCGGCCAACTTCAGCCTGGGCGCCGTGCAGCGCGCCAACCTCCTCGACGACCGCGTGAAGAAGCTGACCGCCGAGGGCGGGGTCACGCGGGCCTCGCTGACGCAGGCCATGGAGGAGGCCGCGGTGACCGACCTGCGGGGCGAACAGGTCCTGCCGGAGATCCTGAAGGTCATCCGCAGCAAACCGGTCGACGACCCGCAACTCGCGAAGGCCGTCCAGCAGTTGGAGGCATGGCGCACGGCGGGCGCCCAGCGCAACCAGACGTCGGCCGGCTCGAAGGCGTACGCGCATCCGGACGCGGTGCGGATCATGGACGCGTGGTGGCCGCTGCTGGTGCGGGCGGAGTTCGAGCCCGGCCTCGGCGGCGACCTCTACCAGGCGCTGACGGGACAGCTCAGCGTCGACGAGTCGCCCTCGGCCGGCCACGGCCCGACCGGCGCGCACGCCGGGTCGGCGTTCCAGTACGGCTGGTGGGGCTATGTCGACAAGGACCTGCGGACGGTGCTGGGGCAGCCGGTGCAGGGCAAGCTGGGGGAGACGTACTGCGGTGCCGGGAACCTCTCGGCCTGCCGGGACGCGCTCCTGACCACGCTGGCCACCGCGGCGGCGAAACCGGCCACCGAGGTCTACCCCGGGGACGACGCCTGCAAGGCCGGCGACCAGTGGTGCGCGGACAGCATCATCCACCGGGCCCTCGGCGGCATCACGCACCGCGGGATCCAGTGGCAGAACCGGCCCACGTACCAGCAGGTGGTGGAGTTCCCGGCCCACCGGTAAGGGTGTTCCCGGCCCACCGGTAGGGGCGCGGGAAGCCCGTACGCCGCCGCTCCGGGTGTGGCCCTCCGGCACTTCGGAGGGCCACACCCGGAGCGAGTCCGTGAGCCCGCGCGGGACCTAGGCGCGCATCCGCCCGGCCCCCAGTACCACCCGTGCCAGCTCCTCGTGGCAGATGTCGCTGTGGGCCCCCATCGGAGGCCCCCCGGCCCGGACGACCTGGGCGGCGTCCACGCTCACGCACCCCGTGCCGGGAACGCCCGACCGCAGCGCGTCCGCGAGCGTGAGACGGACCGTGCCGGGGATGTCCTGGATCCCGTCGAACCCCATCGCGCCCCAGCGGGCGCCGAGGTCCAGAGCCCCCTCGTCGTCCCCGGCGAGCCGGGACGCCAGCGGGTAGATGGTGCCGAGTGCCGAGTCGAAGCGTGAGTGGCACGACACCAGCGGGCCGTCGATCCGGGCCTGGCGCCCTTTCAGGACCCCGCGGTCGGCGAACGCGTAGTGGGAGAAGGCGCCCTGAAGCAACGTCACCGACTTCACGTTGCGGTCACCGGCCGGCAGGCCGGACAGCGCGAACGAGACGAGGCGCGCCCCGAAGCTGTGGCCCACCAGATGGACCCGCACGTCCGGGGCGGCGTCCGCCAGCCGGCCGAGGAGCGGGCCGAGCCCGTCCTTGCCGACCTTGCCCGCCCGCCTCTTCATCGCGAAGTACGTGGCCTGCCGCAGGAGTTCGTGCGCGCCCTTCCACGCCTTCGCGAGACCGCCGGGCAGCCGGATGCCCGCCCCGGCCGCCGCGGCCTCCAGAGCGTCGGCGAACCGCAGGCACACGGTGTGCGTGTTCTCCTGGAGCATCGCGGGAGCGCTGTGCGGCGAGTCCTCGTCCTGGACGTCCGCCCCGTGGGCGCTGGGGTGGATACCGGCCAACTGGCGTACCAGACCGCCGAACTGGTCGAACGCCTCCGCCTCTTCCGGCTGCCGCTCCAGCAGCCGGGCCAGCCGTCCGATCACCGCCTCGCTGTCCGGGAAGGTCGCGACGAGCGCCTGCCGGGTGCCTTCGGCGAGCGTGGTGCGCGGCGGTGTGGCGGTGGCCGCCCGCGCCGGGTGGAAGTCGGGGATCTCCTCGTCGGTGAAGCGCATCGAGGGCCACAGCGCGCCCACGTACCCGATCCCGGCGCCCGACGCGAGCGCAGGGAACGGCGCGAAGAAGCGGTCGTAGAGCCGGGTCGCGATGGCCCGGTCGTTGTTCCAGCCGTGCGCGAGGACGACAAGGTCCCGCACCCCGCGCCCGCGCACCTCGCGCAGCAGCCGGTCCCGGCGTCCGGGCTCCGGATCCCCGTCGGCGTCGAACTGCAGCTCCCAGTAGGGACGTACGTGTACTTCCGGTACGGCCATGGCCAACCCCCGTGGCAGTCGTGCGTGCGATGTGCCGCATCGTCCTGCCGCTGCCGGGGATTGGCCATACGTCCCGTCGCGTACGGGCGCAATCAGTCGAGTGCGCGCTCGCGCGTCTCCGGCAGGGCCAGCACGCACAGCAGCGAGACGACCGCCATCGCGCTCACGTACCAGCCCACCGACGACGAGCCGAACGCGCCCTGCAACCGTGTCGCCACCAGCGGGGCCACCGCGCCGCCGAGCACCCCGCCCAGGTTGTAGGCGAAGGAGGCGCCCGAGTAACGCACTTGCACCCCGAACAGCTCCGGCAGGTACGCGCCCATCGGGCCGTACACCACGCCCATGCAGAACAGGGCCCCGCCGAGCGCGAGCGCGATGAGCGCGGGCCGCTCGGTGTCCATCAGCGGGAACAGCAGGAGGCCCCAGACCGCCGCGAGCCCGGAACCCACGAGCACCGTCCTGCGGCGCCCGCCCGCGTCGGAGCGCGTCGCGGCGAGCCAGGTGCCGGCGGCCAGGAAGAGGCACGCCACGAGCGACACCGCGAGCATGGTGCCGCGAGGCACGCCCAGCGTCTTCGTGCCGTACGCGAGGCAGTAGGTGGTCGCCGTGTAGAAGAGGCCGTACGCGACGACCATGCCGCCCGCGCCGAGCAGGATCTCCTTCGGGTGGCGCTTGAAGACCTCAAGGGCCGGAGCCTTGCTGGCCTCCTGGTCCCGCATCACCTTGGCGAAGACAGGTGTCTCGCTGATCTTCAGCCGGACGAACAGGCCGACGGCGACCAGCAGGAAGGAGAGCAGGAACGGGACGCGCCACCCCCACGACCGGAACGCCTCGTCGGACAGCGACTCGGAGAGCAGCCAGAAGATGCTGGTCGCCGCGAAGAAGCCGACAGATGGGCCCAGTTGGGGGAAGGCCGCGAACATGCCGCGTCTGCCGCGCGGCGCGTGCTCCACGGCGAGCAGCGCCGCCCCGCCCCACTCGCCGCCGAGGCCGACGCCCTGGAGGAACCGGAGCAGGACGAGGAGCAGCGGCGCCCAGACGCCCAGCGTGTCGTAGCCGGGCAGCAGGCCGACGCAGGCCGTGGAGAGGCCCATCAGGAGCAGGGAGGCCACCAGGACCGATTTGCGGCCGACGCGGTCGCCGAAGTGCCCGAAGACCAGTGAGCCGATCGGGCGGGCCGCGAAGGCGACGGCGTACGTCGAGAAGGAGGCGAGGGTGGCGTTGAGGGAGGAGAGGTTCGGGAAGAACGCCTCGTTGAGGACGAGGGCGGCGGCGGTTCCGTAGACGTAGAAGTCGTAGAACTCGATGGCCGTCCCGATGAAACTCGCCACCGCCACGCGGCGCAGGCTCTCCGGTTCGGGCCCTGGACCGGATCCGGCCTGCGCCGCGTCCGCGCGCGCGTTCTCCCTGGTCGATTCGTCTTTGAGCACGCCCCGCACTGTCTCGGTAGCTGCATAGTGCAGTCAATGCCTGAGACGGTCCGTCTCGGGTGCTGAGACCCGGTGGCGTCTACTTGTACGTGAGGTAGCGCCTGCGCACGTTCCGGAACGCCGCCAGCTCGCCCTGCCACGCCGCCACGACCTCGTCCGTGGAGGCCCCCGCGTCGATCATCGTGCGGACCTTCGTGGAACCGGTGAGCTTGTCGATCCAGTTGTCCGAGCGCCAGGCGAAGTCGCTCCAGACCGCCTTGGCGGTGACGAGCAGGGCGATCCCGGTGCGGACCGGGTCGTACGCCTCCCGGTCGTCGACGTGGAGCTGCACGCCGCCGATCGTCCTGCCCTGGAACTTGGAGAACGTGGGCGCGAAGTACGCCTCCCTGAAGTGCACGCCCGGCAGCGCGAGTTCGTTGACCGCGGCGGCCCAGCGCCCGTCGATGCCGTCGGCGCCGATCAGCTCGAAGGGGCGCGTGGTGCCGCGCCCCTCGGACAGGTTGGTGCCCTCGAAGAGACACGTCCCCGCGTACACGAGCGCGGTGTCCGCCGTCGGCATGTTGGGGCTCGGCGGCACCCACGGCAGCCCCGAGACGTCGTAGAAGTCGCGCCGCCGCCACCCCGTCATGGTGACGGTGGCGAGCTCGACGGGGTGCGTCAGGTACTCGCCGTTGAAGAGGCGGGCCAGCTCCGTGACCGTCATGCCGTGCGCCTGGGAGATCTCCCGGCGGCCGACGAACGTCGCGAACTCCTTGTGCAGCACCGGCCCGTACGCGCCCCGGCCGGTCACCGGGTTCGGGCGGTCCAGGACGACGAACCGCTTGCCCGCGAGCCGCGCCGCCTCCATGCAGTCGTACAGCGTCCAGATGTACGTGTAGAAGCGGGCGCCCACGTCCTGGATGTCGAAGACGACCGTGTCGACACCGGAGGCCGTGAAGACGTCGGCGAGGGGCTGCCCGCTCTTCAAGTACGTGTCGTAGACGGGCAGTCCGGTCGCCGGATCGTCGTAGCGCCCCTGCGACCCGCCCGCCTGGGCCGTGCCGCGGAAGCCGTGTTCGGGCCCGAACACCGCCGTCAGGTCGACGCGCTCGTCGGCATGCATCACGTCGACGATGTGCCGCACGTCCCGCGTGACCCCGGTCGGGTTGGTGACGATGCCGACCTTGTCGCCGTCGAGCAGCGCGTAACCGTCGGCGGCCAGCCGCTCGAAGCCGGTCCGCAGGCGGGGTCCGCCGCCCCCCGGCGCCGCGCTCGCCACCCCGGCACCGACGCTCGGCCCGCCGGCCGCGCCCACCGCTCCCGCGCCCACCGCGAGCAGGGTTCGTCTCGACACGTTCATGCGGGAAACCTCCGTGATCAACGGGACTGGCATGGCCCTGCACGCTAGCGCCCGGACCGGCCGCGGGGAACGAAGCTCACCTGGATCACCCGCCGGAACCCCTTCCCCGACCACATACCGACTGGTTAGTCTGCTGACGCAACCGAGCCGTTTCGCGTCGTGTCGAAGGAGACCGATAGTGGAGAGTCTGCAAGGCCAGGGGATCGTCGTCACCGGCGCGGGCGGCGGCATCGGCGCCGCCATCGCCCGCCGGTTCGCCGCCGCCGGCGCCCGTGTCGTCGTCAACGACCTGGACGCGGCCAAGGCCGCGGCGGTCGCCGACGAGATCGGCGCGACCGCCGTCCCCGGCGACGCCTCCGCGATCATCGACGATGCCCGCGCCGCCCTCGACGGCACCGTCGACGTCTACTGCGCCAACGCGGGCCTCGCCTCCGGCGGCACCGAGGCCGCCGCCGAGGAGGTCTGGGCAGCGGCCTGGGACGTGAACGTCATGGCACACGTCCGCGCCGCGCACGCGCTGCTCCCCGACTGGCTGGAGCGCGGCACCGGCCGCTTCGTCTCCACCGTCTCGGCCGCCGGGCTGCTCACCATGGTGGGCGCGGCCCCGTACAGCGTCACCAAGCACGGCGCGTACGCCTTCGCCGAGTGGCTCTCCCTCACGTACCGCCACCGCGGGGTCAAGGTGCACGCCATCTGTCCGCAGGGCGTGCGCACCGACATGCTCACCGCGGCCGGATCGGCGGGCGACCTGGTCCTCGCGCCGACCGCCATCGAGCCGGAGGACGTCGCCCAGGCGCTGTTCGCGGGGATCGAGGAGGACCGCTTCCTGATCCTGCCGCACCCGGAGGTCGCCGAGTACTACGCGGCCCGCGCCGCCGTCCCCGACCGCTGGCTCACCGGCATGAACCACATCCAGCAGAAGTGGGAGGCCGCCAAGTGACGGACCACCTCACGGACTCCCCGGCGGACCCGGCGACGGAGTCGATCTACGCCGCCAGGCCCTGGCTCGGCGTCCTCAACGACGCGCAGAAGGCCCCGGTCACCCCGGCCCCCACCGTCCTCCACGCCTTCGCCGACGCCGTGCGCCGCGCCCCCGCCCGCACCGCGCTCGCCTACTTCGACGGCCGCCTCTCGTACGCCGAGGCGGACGCCCTGTCGGACTCGGTGGCCGGCCATCTCGCCGCCCGGGGCCTGGAGCGCGGCGACCGCGTCGCGATCATGCTGCAGAACACCCCGCACTTCGTGCTGGCGCTGCTCGGCGCGTTCAAGGCGGGCGCGGTCGTGGTCCCCGTCAACCCCATGTATAAATCGGGCGAGGTCGGGCACGTCCTGCGCGACGCCGAGGTGACCGCCCTGGTCTGCGCGGACCGCGCCTGGGACGCGTACCTGCGCGAGACCGCCGCCGGCTCGACCGTCCGCATCGTGCTCACCGCCTGTGAACTCGACTTCCAGACGCGGGGCGACGAGCGGGTCCTGACGTTCGAGCGGGTCACCCCGGCGGCCGACGACGCCGACGACCTCGTGACGGTCGCGCGCGCGGGCCACGCCGTACCCGAAGGCCGGACGCCGGGCCCGGACGACACCGCGCTGATCAGCTACACGTCCGGTACGAGCGGCACCCCGAAGGGCGCCACGAACCTGCACCGCAACATCACGTACAACGCCGAGCGGCAGCGCACCGGCCTCGGACTGCCCGAGGGCGCCACGTACTTCGCGCTGGCGCCGCTCTTCCACATCACCGGCATGGTCTGCGAACTCGTCGCGAGCTTCGCCAACACCGGCACCCTCGCGCTCGCCTACCGGTTCGAGCCGGGCGTCGTCCTCGACGCGTTCACCGAGCACCGGCCCGCCTACACCGTCGGCCCCTCCACGGCCTTCATGGCGCTCGGCGCCCAGCCGCAGGCGACCCGCGAGCACTTCGCCTCGTTCGCCTCCATATCGTCGGGCGGCGCGCCGGTGCCGCCCGCCCTCGTGGAGAAGTTCCGCGCCGCCTTCGGCCCGTACATCCACAACGGCTACGGGCTGACCGAGTGCACCGCGCCCTGCGCCTCCGTGCCGCCGGGCGTCGAGGCACCCGTCGACCCGGTCTCCGGCACCCTCGCGGTCGGCGTGCCCGGGCCCGACTCGGTCGTGCGCATCCTCGACGACCTGGGCAACGAGGTCCCCTTCGGCGAACAGGGCGAGATCGCGGTGCGCGGCCCCCAGGTCGTGCCCGGCTACTGGCGCCGCCCGGACGCCACCGCCGAGGCCTTCCCCGACGGCGAACTGCGCACCGGCGACATCGGGTTCATGGGCGCGCGCGGCTGGCTCTACGTCGTCGACCGCAAGAAGGACATGATCAACGCGTCCGGCTTCAAGGTCTGGCCCCGCGAGGTCGAGGACGTCCTCTACACCCACCCCGCCGTGCGCGAGGCGGCCGTCGTCGGCATCCCGGACGCCTACCGCGGCGAGAGCGTCAAGGCGTACGTGAGCCTGCGCCCCGGCGCGGACATCAGCGCCGGCGAGCTCTCCGCGTACTGCAAGGAGCGCCTCGCCGCGTACAAGTACCCGCGCGAGGTGGAGGTCCTGCGCGAGCTGCCCAAGACGGCAAGTGGGAAGATCCTCCGGCGGGAACTGCGTTCCCCGTCGGCTCGGGACTGAGCCGCGCACAGCGACACACAGCGACGCAACAGCACGGAAGGCAGGTGGCGGCAGTGCCCACGACGGACGGCGACGGCACACCCGTTCCGCAACGACTCCTCGCGGCCGCCACCCGGCTGTTCGCCGAACGCGGCTACGACCGCACGTCGGTGCAGGAGATCGTGGAGGCGGCGGGCGTCACCAAGGGCGCCCTCTACCACTACTTCGGCTCCAAGGACGATCTGCTGCACGAGGTGTACGCGCGCGTGCTGCGCCTCCAGCAGGAGCGGCTCGACGCGTTCGCCGAGGGGGACGAGCCCGTCGAGCGGCGGCTGCGCGCCGCGGCGGCGGACGTGGTCGTCACGACGATCGACAACCTCGACGACGCCTCGATCTTCTTCCGCTCCATGCACCACCTCAGCCCCGAGAAGAACAAGCAGGTACGGGCCGAGCGACGCCGCTACCACGAGCGGTTCCGGGCGCTGATCGAGGAAGGCCAGAAGACCGGCGTCTTCTCCGCCGAGACACCGGCCGACCTCGTGGTCGACTACCACTTCGGCTCGGTCCACCACCTGTCCACGTGGTACCGCCCGGACGGCTCCCTCACCCCGCAGCAGCTCGCCGACCAGCTGGCCGACCTGCTGCTGCGGGCCCTTCGCCCCTGAAGGCCGGGCGCGGCCGCGGGCCCCCGGACCCGGACCGCGCCCGCCGTCAGCCCTACAGGTACTGCTTCAGCTCGCGCCGCGCCAGCGACCGCTGGTGGACCTCGTCGGGGCCGTCGGCCAGGCGCAGCGTCCGGGCGCCGGCCCACAGTTCGGCCAGCGGGTAGTCCTGCGAGACGCCGCCCGCGCCGTGCAGCTGCACCGCCTTGTCGATGATGTCGACGACCGTCCGCGGCGTCGCGATCTTGATGGACTGGATCTCGGTGTGGGCCCCGCGGTTGCCGACCGTGTCCATCAGCCACGCCGTCTTCAGCACGAGCAGCCGCAGCTGCTCCACGGCCACCCGCGCGTCCGCGATCCACTCCTGCACCACACCCTGCTGGGCCAGCGGCTTGCCGAAGGCGGTGCGGGCGACGGCCCGCTTGCACATCAGCTCGATGGCCCGCTCCGCCATGCCGATCAGCCGCATGCAGTGGTGGATCCGGCCGGGGCCGAGCCGCGCCTGCGCGATGCCGAAGCCGCCGCCCTCCTCACCGATCAGGTTGGCGGCGGGCACGCGCGCGTGGTCGAAGACGACCTCGGCGTGGCCGCCGTGCCAGTGGTCCTCGAAGCCGTACACCGTCATGGCCCGGCGCACCTCGACACCCGGCGTGTCACGCGGCACCAGGACCATCGACTGCTGGCGGCGGATGTCGGGCCCGTCCGGGTCCGTCTTGCCCATCACGATGAAGACCTTGCAGTCCGGGTTCATGGCACCCGAGATGTAGAACTTCTTGCCCGTGATGACGTAGTCGCCCGTGCCGTCGGGGTCCCGCTCGATGTACGTCGTGATGTTCGTGGCGTCCGAGGAGGCGACCTCCGGCTCCGTCATCGCGAACGCGGAACGGATCTCACCGGCGAGCAGCGGCTCCAGCCACTGCTTGCGCTGCGCCTCGCTGCCGAACTGGGCCAGCACCTCCATGTTCCCGGTGTCGGGCGCGGCGCAGTTCAGCGCGGTGGGCGCCAACTGCGGGGAGCGGCCGGTGATCTCGGCCAGCGGCGCGTACTGGAGGTTGGTCAGACCGGCGCCGTGCTCGGGGTCCGGCAGGAACAGGTTCCACAGGCCCTGCCGGCGGGCCTCGGCCTTCAGCTCCTCGACCACGGCCGGGGTCTGCCACGGCGAGTCGAGCGCGGCGCGCTGCTCGGCGGCGACGGCCTCCGCCGGGTGCACGTGCGTGTCCATGAAGGCGAGGAGCCGCTCCCGGAGTTCCTCGGTGCGGGCGTCGAATGCGAAGTCCATGGGTGAGGTCAGCCTTCCTGAAGGTCCTGGAGTGTGGTGAGGCCGTGCTCGATGAAGACGGGGACCAGCTCGCCGATCCGGTCGAAGCCGGCGCCGACCGTCTGGCCGAGCGTGTAGCGGTAGTGGATGCCTTCGAGGATCACGGCGAGCTTGAACCAGGCGAACGCCGTGTACCAGGAGACCGCGGACACGTCGCGCCCCGAGCGCGCGGCGTACCGCTCGACCAGCTCGGCCGGGGCCGGATGCCCGGGGGCCGAGGCGGTCGTGGAGATGGGGGAGTCCGGCAGTTCGAGGCGGGCGCTGTACATCACGAGCAGCCCGAGGTCGGTCAGCGGATCGCCGAGCGTGGACATCTCCCAGTCGAGGATCGCCTGGATGCGGTCGACGCCGTCCGTCTCGTCCCGGCGGATCAGGACGTTGTCGAGCCGGTAGTCGCCGTGCACGATCGTGGGGGCGGGCGAGGCGGGCAGCGAACGGCCGAGCGCCGCCTGCAACTCGTCGATGCCCGCCAGCTCCCGGTTGCGGGACGCGTCGAGCTGCTTGCCCCAGCGGCGCAACTGCCGGTCGAGGAAGCCCTCCGGCCGCCCGAAGTCGGCGAGGCCCACCTCGGCCGGGTCCACTGCGTGCAGATCGACGAGCGTGTCCACGAGCCCGAGCACGGCGGCCCGGGTCCGCTCGGGCCCGAGCGGCGCCAGCTCCGCGGCGGTCCGGTACGGCGTCCCCGCCACGAACTCCATGACGTAGAACGGCGCCCCGAGCACGTCCTCGTCCTCGCAGAGCAGCAGCGGCTCAGGAACCGGCACGGCGGTCGGATACAGTCCGGCGATCACCCGGTGCTCGCGCTTCATGTCGTGCGCGGTGGCCAGCACGTGCCCCAGCGGCGGCCGCCTGACCACCCAGCGGGCCGCCCCGTCGGTGACCTCGTACGTCAGGTTGGAGCGGCCGCCCTCGATGAGCCGCCCGGACAGCGGACCGCCGACCAGACCGGGGCGCTCACGGTCGAGGTGGGCGCGCAGCTGGTCGAGGTCGAGGCCTGGGGGGTGACTCATCGAGGTCCTCCGGGAGTCCGGGTGGGCGGGGAAACGCACGCAGCGATGGGCCTCATCATGCCGACCAGTCGGTATGTCGTCCAGAGGCTCGCAGGAAAGTGATCGTTCTAACGGTGCCCACGGTGCCCTGTCCCCGGGGCGAACGAAAGGGCCCGGCAGGAGGCGGATGCCGGCTGCCGGGCCCTTCGCGCGCCCGTACGGGCGGTGGGGTCAGTGGTCGTCCCAGTGCCCCTCGTGCGCCGCGTGCCGGTGGCCGTCGTGCGCGTAGTCGACGTGGTCGCCGTGCGGGACCGCCGGGTGCCCGCAGTCCGGCCCGTGCCGGTGCTCGTGGTTCTCGTGGGCGACATGGGAGCCGGGCTCGCACTCGTCCCAGTGGCCGTCGTGCGCGGCGTGCAGATGCCCGTCGTGCGCGTAGTCGACGTGATCGCCGTGCGGCACCGCCCGGTGCCCGCAGGAGGGGCCGTGGGCGTGCTCGTGGACGGGGTGCTCCTGATGAACGGTGGTCATGCGGCTCACCTTCGGTGGCATGCCGGGTTGACGCCCCGAAGGCTAGCCCGAAATGTCCGTTGGGCGGTGCTATGTGGCGCTGTCGTGCCTCCGCACGTCACACCACGAGCACCGCCGCGGACACGGCCAGCGCGACCGTGCACAGCGCCGCCGTCGTCGCGGCCCGCCGGGACATCCGCGGGGGCGCCGCCTCGTTCAGGGCGAGCCCGGTGATCCGGCGGTGCGCCACCCCGAGGAAGCCCAGCCACACCCCGAGGCAGAGCGCGGCGGCCACGATGCCCAGCGGCCCGGCCCCGCCGTGCAGCACGGTCTTCATAGCGAGTACGGCCGCGACGGTGCAGGAGAGCGTCGTACGCCGCCACGCGAGCCGGGTCCTGGCCGGCTGGAGACCGGGATCGCGCACGGCCCCGCCCGCCCCGCTCACCCTTCCCAGCCCACGACGACCACGGCGACCATCGCCAGCGCGACCAGCGCGACCACCAGGCTCAGCACGGCCGGGAACCTCGACACCGGCAGGTCGTCGCCGCGCCGCATCGCCCGCTCGCAGCGCACCCAGTGGCTCACCGCCCGCAGCGAGCAGAGCACCCCGGCGCCGAGCAGCGCCAGCGCGAGCCCCACCCGCCAGGCCCAGCGCAGATCGGGCAGGAACTGGTCCACGGCGAAGCCACCGCCGATGAGCGCCAGCGCGGTGCGCACCCACGCCAGAAAGGTGCGTTCGTTGGCCAGCGAGAACCGGTAGTCGGGCGTATCGCCCTCGTCCCTGACCCGTTCCGGGGCGAACCAGAGCCGGGCGTTGCGCACGAAATCGATCACTCGAAGGACATTACCCGTGCGTCACCCGCGTCACCGATGAGCCTTCAGCCGCTCGTACGCCGTGAGGCTGTCCGGCGTCCAGGGCCACTCCTCGAGCCGCCGCTCCAGCTCGTCCGGGCTCAGGAACGCGTACCAGTCGATCTCCTCGGCCTGCGGACGCACGGGCAGATCGCAGATCACCTCGTGGACGTACGACCACCAAGAGCCCCCGGCGCCGTCCTCGTACAGGAACTTGAACAGCGGGGTGGGCGCCGGCAGCCCGCTCACCCCGAGCTCCTCCTCGGCCTCGCGCAGGGCGGCCGCGTCGTAGCTCTCCCCGGCCCCCACGACGCCGCCGACGAACATGTCATACATCCCCGGGAAGACGAGCTTGGTGGCGGTGCGGCGATGCACGAACACGCCGCCCGCAGGGTCGCGGGCCAGGACGAACACGGCCCGGTGCCGCAGGTTCGCCGCGTACGCCGCCCCGCGCGGGGCCTGCCCGACGACGCGGTCGTGTTCGTCGACGATGTCCAGGATCTCTTCAGCGGGGTCCATGGCGGAAAGGCTATGCGCCCCGAGGAGCCCCGGGCCGGACCGGCCCCGCCACCCGCGTCCGGCGGCGGAGCCCGTGCCGGGCGTCGGGGCGCGGACGGGGGTTCAAAGACAGGCTCTCAAGCCCCGCTGGACAGCTGGTCCCGCTCCCGCGCGGCGGCGCCCGGCATGGCGGGATGCAGGCCCAGCAGCACGACCCCCGCCACCACCCCGGCGAGGCCCGCCGCCTCCCAGGCCAGCGCGCCGGTGTCCGTCCGCAGCCGGTCCCCGAGGAAACCCACCCCGCACACGATCCCGGCCAACGGCTGCGCCGCCGTCAGGGCGGGCAGCGACATCCGCAGCGGCGCCGTCTCGAACGCGCTCTGCACCAGCACGAGCCCCGTCACCCCCAGGGCGAACACCGCGTACGGCTGCCACCCGGTGAGCAGCGCCGACCAGCCCCCGGCGGCGAACCGCTGACCGCTGACCCGGGTGAGCGCGTCCTGCACCCCGTAGAGCAGCCCCGCCGCCACCGCGAGCAGCACCGGCGCCGCGCCGAGCCGGGACCGTTTCGCGAGCGCCGCGAGGGACAGGGCGCCGCCGACCATCACACCGATGATCAGCCAGTGCCGCAGCGGATCGGTGATCGCGTTGCCGCCGCGCGGCTGCCCGGCCACGATGAACGCGCTCACCCCGCCCGCGAGGAGCAGCAGCCCCGCCCAGCCCTGCCGGCCGAGCGGCTGTCTGGTCTGGCGGCGCGAGAGCATCAGGGCGAAGAGCAGGTTCGTGGCCAGCAGCGGCTCGACCAGGGTCACCTCGCCCCGGCCGAGCGCGACGGCGCCGAGCGCCATGCCGCAGACCATCAGCCCTATCCCGGCGAGCCAGCGCGGCACCCGGATCAGGTCGATCAGCAGCCGGGGGGAGAGGAAGTCGCCGAGCGGGGCGTGCCGTGCCGCGTTCTGCTGGAGGACGAAGCCGATGCCCAGGCAGAATGCCGCGCTCACGGCGAGGACCAGTACGAGAACCGACACGCTGCGCACCTCGGACAGCTGCTGGACGGGCAGGAGTGGGTATCTGCCGACGATAGCGCTCCCCGGGGCCGTCCGCTCCACGAGTGCGACGGGCCCGCGCTCCCGCGGTCGGCCGCTACGTACTCGTGTCACGTATCCAACGCCCCAGGTCAGAGCCTCGACCATGAGGTGGTTGAACGATTCAGATGCTGAACTCGCCGGGTGTGGTGCCGAGTTGGTGAAGTCTGTCACCCGGCGACCCTTGACGCGGAGGCCCCCCTACCGGTTTGCTGTGCGTGATCTTTATTCCCGGGCCGCGCAGCGTCGCGTCGGCGCCGCACCGTCGTTGCTTCGTACCTGAAAAGTCGTAGAGGAACCGCCGCGGTGTCCCCACCCCCGCCTCCGCTCGGGCGCCCCCGCAAGAAGGCCGCGCACTCCTTCGACCCCGCGCTGGACGACACCGCGCTCGTCACCGCCCGCACCGCCCTCGCCCAGGGCCGGTGGACCGAGGCACGGACGCTGCTCGCCGCCACCGGTGAGGACTGGGACCGCCGCGGCCACCGCGCGATGGGCCTCGCGCAGGAACCGACCGCGGTCGCCTGGGTCGGCGACTGGCGGCTGGCCGAGCCCGAGTCCACCGACGCCGCCACCCTTCTCGCCTGCGCCCTCGTGCACCGCGCCGTGGCCGGCAAGGCGCGCCCCGACAAGGCCCGCGCCGCCTGCACGGCCGCGGCCGCGCTGGTACCCGCCGACCCGACGCCCTGGCTCGGACTGCTCTTCCTGGAGCGGGAGTTGGGCCGCGAGGAGGACGTCGTACGCCTCTTCGACGAAGTGCGCCACCGCCACCCGGTCCACCACCACGCGCACCACCTGATGGTGGCCCGGCTCGCCGAGCGGCGCGCCGACGCGGGCCAGGACCCGCTGCACGAGGTGTACGACTTCGCGGCCTGGGCGGCCGAACAGGCGCCGTCCGACTCGCCGTTGGCGGTCCTCCCGGTCGTCGCGCACGCCGAGCGCTACCGCGTCCTCGCCAGGGCCGGGGTCGAACCCCCCGACCCGAAGGCGTCCGGGCACTGGACGGGGCGCCGGGCCCGCCTCGTCATGAAGGCCGCCTTCGACTGGTGGCTGGAGTGGGGCGACCCGCACGACCGGGCCGGCGCCGCCCACCCACGCGCCCGCATCGACCTCAACTTCCTCGCCCACGCCAAGTACTGCGAGGGCCGCCCGGCCGAGGCCGCCGCCCTGTTCCACCGCATCGGCCCGCACATCACCCCGGCCCCCTGGTCGTACCCGGACCGGGACCCGTACGAAGCCTTCCGCGCCGCGCGCAGTGCCGCGCTCGGCTCGGCGTAGACGATCAGCCAGTGACCAGGCAGCACACATCGGAAGGGACGACCCCGCGATGACGACGGGCAGTTCGAGCACGAGCGACAGAGCCGTGGCGGCCGAGCCGGGCATCAGCACGTATCTGGGCGAGGAGAGCGCGCTGCGGGCCGGCCGCCTCGGCACGGCCGGGCTGCTGCTGTCCGTGCTCGCCGCGACCGGGCCGCTGATGGTGGTGGCCGGCGTGATGCCGACGACGTTCGCCGTCATGGGCGTCGTCGGACAGCCGCTGCTCTTCCTCATCCTCGGCGTCGTCCTGACCCTCTTCAGCGTCGGCTACGCCGAGATGAGCCGGCACGTGCACAACGCGGGCGCCTTCTACGCGTACATATCCCGCGGGCTCGGCCCGACCGCAGGCGCCGCCGCGGCCCTCGTCGCACTCGTCGCCTACAGCGTGCTCCAGGTCGGCATCTTCGGCATCTTCGGCTTCGAGGTCGCGGGCCTCTTCCAGCAGTACCTCGACGTCGAACTGGCCTGGTGGATACCGGCGCTCGTGGCCGTGGTCGCCGTCGGCGTCCTCGCCCTCCTCAAGATCGACGTCAACGCGAAGGTGCTCGGCGTCCTGCTGCTCATCGAGGTCGCCGTCGTCCTGGTCTTCGACATCGCGGCGATCGGCGACCCGGGCGGCCAGGGCCTGTCCCTGCACGCCTTCGACCCGTCCACGCTCTCCGGGGTCGGCCTCGGCACCGCCCTGTGCTTCTGCATCGCCGGCTTCACCGGCTTCGAGCAGGCGCCCGTCTACGCGGAGGAGACCAGCCGCCCGCACATCCTGGTGCCCCGGGTGATGTTCCTGGCCGTCGGCGGCGTCGCCGTCTTCTTCGCGTTCAGCTCGTGGGCGCTGACCGTGGCCACCGGCCCGTCGGGGATCGTCGGCGCGTCCCAGAAGCACTCCACCGGCCTGCTGTTCGCCCTCACCGAGGACCGGCTCGGCGGCACCTTCACCGACATCGTCCACGTCTTCTTCGTCACGGGCATGTTCGCTGCGGTGCTCAGCTTCCACAACGTGGTGGCGCGGTACGCGTTCGCGATGGGCCGCGAAGGGCTGCTCCCGGCCAGGTTCGGCCGCACCAACAGCGGCACCGGCGCCCCCGGCACCGGCTCGGTCCTCCAGTCGGTGATCTCCCTGGTCGTCGTCATCGGGTTCGCCGTCGCCGACGACGGCCCGGCCGGCGACCCGACAGCGCCCGTCCTGCACCTGTTCACCTGGGGCGGCAACGTGGGCGCGCTCGGCGTCATCCTGCTCATGGCCACGGCGTCCCTCGCGGTCATCGTCTTCTTCGTCAAGCGCGGTGCGGCGGGCCCGCAGGCCTGGCGCCTGGTGGCGTCCGGCATCGCGGGCCTCGCCCTCCTGGTGATCGCCGGGTACACGATCAAGGACTTCGACGTCCTGGTCGGCTCCGGCCCCGGCTCCTCCCTGAACTGGCTGCTCCCCGGCATCATCGTCCTGGCCGCGGTCGTCGGCGTCGTCCACAGCCTCGTCCTGCGCTCCCGCAACCCCGAGGCCCACGCCCGGATCGGCCTGGGCAACGAGGCGTTCCAGCTGGAGAAGAAGGCGGGCTGAGACCGGGTCCACTCAGGCGCCGAAGTCCAGCAGCACCTTGCAGGACGCCGTCCGGTCCGCCGCCAGCGCGAAGGCCCGGGCGGCCTCGGCGACCGGGACCACGGCGCTGACGAGCCCGGCGAGCGCGGGCTCGCGCGCGAGCAGGCCGAGGGCCTCGTCGAACTCGGTGTCGAAGCGGAACGCGCCGCGCAGCTCGATCTCCCGGCTCACCACCAGGTTCCCGGCGAACGGACTCGGCCCCGGCGGCAACAAGCCCAGCTGCACCACGACACCGCCCCGCCGCACCCGGTGCAGACAGGTGTCGAGCCCGGCCGCCGCCCCGGACGCCTCGATCGCCGTGCCGACCTCGTCCGGCCAGCCGGGATCGCCCGGATCATCGGCCCGTACGAGGCGGTCGGCGCCCGCGGCCGAGGCGTACTCCAGCGCCCTCGGCAGCAGGTCCGTCACCGTCACCCGGGCCGCGCCCGCCGCCTTCGCCGCCGCGACGACGAGGCAGCCGATCGGCCCGGCGCCGGTCACCAGGACGTGCCGCCCGGCGACGTCCCCGGCGCGGCGCACCGCGTGCAGCGCCACCGCGAGGGGCTCGGCGAGCACGGCCCGCTCCAGCGGAAGACCCTGCGGGAGCGCCCTCAACTGGTCCGCGGAAACGGCCAGTTCCGCCGCGAAGCCGCCCTGGACGTGCGGGGTGCGGGCCGCGCTGCCCAGGTAGCGGGTGGAGCGGCAGACATTGCGCCGCCCGTTCCGGCACTCGGGGCAGTCGCCGCACGGGGTCGCCGGGTGCACGGCCACCGGGGTGCCGGGCGCGGGGCCCGAGGCGCCGGGCCCGTACGCGAGGACCGTGCCGACGACCTCGTGGCCGAGCACCATCGGCTCGCGCAGCCGGAAGTCACCGACGCCGCCGTGGCGCCAGTAGTGCAGATCGGAGCCGCAGATCCCGCCGTACCGGACCGCGACCAGCGCCTGGCCGGGCCCAGGGACCGGGGCGGGGAGTTCGTCGACGCGGAGCTCACCGGCGCCGTGGATCACGCAGCCCAACATGGCAACTCCCGCCTCAGAGAACGCTGGTCATGCCGCCGTCGACGTACAGGATCTGTCCGCTGACGAAGTCCGCTGCGGGCGAGGCGAGGAAGAGCACGCCGCCCACCAGGTCCTCGGTGCGGCCCCAGCGCCCGGCCGGGGTCCTGCGGCGCACCCAGGCGCTGAACTCCTCGTCCCGGACGAGGGGCGCGGTCAGCTCGGTCTCGATGTAACCGGGGCCGAGCCCGTTGACCTGGACGCCCGACGGGCCCCAGTCGGCGCACATGCCCTTGGTGAGCATCTTCAGGGCGCCCTTCGTGGCCGCGTACGGGGCGATGCCAGGGCGGGCCACCTCGCTCTGGAGCGAGCAGATGTTGACGATCTTGCCGTGGCCGCGCCCGACCATGCCGCGCGCGGCCTCCCGGGCCACGAGGAACGCGCTCGTCAGATTGGTGTCCAGGATCCGGTGCCAGTCGGCGTCGGTGAACTCCAGGAGCGGGGAGCGCAGTTGCATGCCCGCGTTGTTGACGAGGATGTCGAGCGGGCCGACCCGCTGTTCGATCTCGGCGATCCCGGCGGCCACGGCGGCGCCGTCGGTGACGTCGAACGCCGCCGTGCGGACCTTGCCGCCGAGTTCCCGGGCCGCCTCTTCCAGGTGGCCCGGGTCGCGGCCGTTGAGCACGACCGTGCAGCCGGCCTCCAGGAGGCCGCGGGCCAGGGCGAACCCGATCCCGCGGCTGGACCCGGTGACGAGGGCGGTGCGGCCGCTGATGTCGAACAGGGGGTGACTCATCGGCGTGGAACTCCTCGCGCGGCCTAGATGATGAGCGACAGCAGCAGGACCAGCGCGCCGGCCACCACCGAGATGATCGTCTCCATGATCGACCAGGTCTTGATCGTCTGCCCGACGCTGAGCCCGAAGTACTCCTTGACCAGCCAGAACCCGGCGTCGTTGACGTGGCTGAAGAACAGCGAGCCCGCGCCGATCGCGAGGACCAGGAGCGCCGTGTGGCTGTCCGACATGTTCGCCGCGAGGGGCGCGACCAGACCGGCGGCCGAGACGGTCGCGACCGTCGCCGAACCGGTGGCCAGGCGGATCACGACGGCGATCAGCCAGGCGAGCAGCAGCGCCGAGATGTGCCAGTCCTTGGAGATGTCCAGGACCATCTGGCCGACGCCGGCGTCGATGAGGGTCTGCTTGAAGCCGCCGCCCGCGCCGACGATGAGGAGCACGCCCGCGATCGGGGCGAGGGACTTCTCGGTGGTGGACTGGAGCCGGCCCTTGGTGAACCCGGCCGGACGACCGAGCGTGAACATGGCGACGACGACGGCCACGAGGAGGGCGGTCAGCGGGTTGCCGATGACGTCGAACGTGCGCTGCACGGTGTGCTCGGGGTCGTCCACGATGATGTCGACGAGGGCCTTGGCCAGCATCATGACGACCGGCAGCAGGATGGTGGCGACCGCGGCGCCGAAGCTGGGCCGCTTCTCCAGGTCGTCGGAGGCCCGCCCGGGAACCATCTTGTCGGGGACGGGGACGTCCACCCAGCGGGCGGCGTACTTCGAGAAGACCGGACCGGCGATGATCACCGTCGGGATGGCGACGACGATGCCGAGCGCGAGCGTGATGCCCAGGTTGGCCTTGACGGCGTCGATCGCGACGAGCGGGCCGGGGTGCGGCGGGATCAGGCCGTGCATGACCGACAGGCCGGCGAGGGCCGGGATGCCGATGCGCATGAGCGAGTAGTTGCCGCGCTTGGCGACCATCAGGACGACCGGGATCAGCAGCACGATGCCGACCTCGAAGAAGAGCGGCAGTCCGATCACGGCGGCGATCAGGACCATCGCCCACGGCATCGCCCGGCCGCCGGACTTCCCCGCCTTGGCGAGGATCGTGTCGACGATCTGGTCCGCGCCGCCGGAGTCGGCGAGCAGCTTGCCGAGGATCGCGCCGAGCGCGATCAGCACGCCGACACCGGCCACCGTGGAGCCGAGGCCCGCGGTGAAGCTGGTGATCGCCTTGTCGAGCGGTGCCCCGGCGAACGCGCCGAGCGCGAGCGAGCCGATGGTCAGGGCCAGGAAGGCGTGGAGCTTGAACTTCGTGATGAGCAGGACGATGACGGCGATGCCCGCGAGGACGGCGATCCCGAGCTGGGCATGGCCCGCGGAGGTGATCGGCTCGACGGCGTCCGCTGCCAGCATCTCGACGCTGAGACTGGTCACGGTCTATCCCTTGATACGTGGTGGGAGACGGGTGGAGAGGGGGAGGTGCTGCTGTGGGTTACTCGGAGTCGAGCGCGGCGAGGGCCTGGACGGCCCGGTCCGCGATCTCCTCGGGCGAGCCCGACACATCGACGTCGACGCCCGTCTCGTCCGCCGCGAGCGGCTGGAGCGTGGCGAACTGCGAGTCGAGCAGCGCGGTCGGCATGAAGTGGCCCTGCCGGTGCGCCATCCGGTCCTCGATGAGCTTGCGGTCACCGGTGAGGTGGACGAAGACGGCGCCCGGCGCCTCGGCGCGGAGCCGGTCGCGGTAGCTGCGCTTCAGCGCGGAGCTGCTGACCACCCCGCCGAGCCCGGCCCGGCCGTGGGCCCACTCGCCGATGGCGTCCAGCCAGGGCCATCGGTCCTCGTCCGTGAGGGGCGTGCCGGCCGTCATCTTGGCGATGTTGGCCGGAGGGTGGAAGTCGTCGCCCTCGGCGTAGGGAACGCCGAGCCGTTCGGCGAGCAGGGGACCGATCGTCGTCTTGCCGGTGCCTGCCACGCCCATGACCACGACGACATGGGGGGTACTCATCGCTGCCTCGCTGTCTTCATCGACATCGCTGTGTCACGTCACTGAAACTCAATAGGTCTGACGAATTCAAGAGTCTGTGATGTAAAAGTCAGACTTTTTGTTGCCTGTGCCGGAACCGTACGCTGACTCCATGACCACCAAGGACCGGGGGCTGCACGCCCGCGTACTGGCCAGCCTCGGTCCCGCCATCACCGCGGGTGAGTACCCCGAGGGCAGCGTGTTGCGCACGGACGAGCTCGCCCAGCGTTACGAGGTGTCGCGCTCGGTGATGCGCGAGGCGGTGCGGGTCCTGGAATCCATGCACCTGGTGGCGTCCCGGCGGCGCGTCGGGGTGACCGTCCGGCCCGCGGGGGAGTGGAACGTCTACGACCCGCAGGTCATCCGCTGGCGCCTGGCGGGCGCCGACCGGCCGCGCCAGCTGCGCTCGCTCACCATGCTGCGCTCGGCGGTCGAGCCGGTCGCCGCGGGGCTCGCCGCGCGGTACGCCTCGGCGGAGCAGTGCGCGGCGCTCACCGAGTGCGCGCTCGGCATGGTGTCCACCTCACGCGGCCAGCAGCTGGAGGCGTACCTCGTCCACGACATCGAGTTCCACCGGGTCGTGCTGAACGCGTCGGGCAACGAGATGTTCGCGCACCTCGGCGACCTGGTGGCGGAGGTCCTCGCGGGCCGCACCCACCACCAGGTCATGTTCGAGGACCCGGACCCCGCGGCGGTCACCCTGCACGTACGGGTCGCCGACGCGGTGCGCGAGGGGGACGCGGAGCGCGCCGAGGCGCTCACCCGGGAGATCGCGGTCGGGGCGCTCCAGGAGCTGGACATCCTGGCGCCCTGAACGGCCGTGCTCCGCACCGCCGTTGTCGGTCCCTACTCGATGAAGTCCCCGTCGACGTAGACCCAGGCGCCGGCCACCCGCAGGAACTGGCTGCGCTCGTGCAGCGAGCCCGGGCGACCGCCGTCCTTGTAGCGGGCGCGGAAGGTGACGGTGCCGCTCTGGTGGAACGCGGAGCCGTCGGTGGTCCCCAGGATCTCCAGGCCGCACCAGGTGAGGGCGGGGTCGAAGTCGACGGCGGGCGGCCGGGTGTCCGGGTGCCAGGTGCGCAGCAGGTACGCGGCGTCCTTGCGGGTGAAGGCGGAGTACCGGGAGCGCATGAGGGCCTCGGCCGTGGGCGCCGCGGCGCGGGCCGCGTGGTAGCGGCCGCAGCAGTTCTCGTACGGCTGGGGGAGTCCGCAGGGGCAGGTGGGGAGGGTGGGGCGTGCCATGAGGGCATTGTCCCCCACGCCCCCTCAGCCCGGTGTGACGGTGAGCGGTGCCCCCTGGGTGCGGTCCGACGCCGGGCCGGTCTCCAGCGAGAACCCGCCCGGCTCCACGACGGTCCGCAGGTCCCGCCCGACGGAGGCGAGCGTCTCGGCGGTCACCTCGAAGGTCACGTCCCGGCGCTCGCCGGGCGCGAGATCCAGGCCCGTGAACCCGCGCAGCTCCCGCACCCGCGGCCAGGACGAGCCGCCCGAGACGCGCCGCACATACAGCTGCACGGTCTCGCGGACGACCGTGGAGCCGGTGTTCTCGACGGTGACCGTGCAGGTCAGACGCGGCTCGTCGGCGGAAACGGCGGGCCGGTCGAGGACGGGCGGGCCGTAGGTGACGCGCCCGTAGGAGAGCCCGTGCCCGAACGCGTACCGCGCGGTCGCGGGCTGGTCGACGTAACCGCGGTAACCGTGGTCCTTGCCGTTGTAGAACACCGGGAGCTGGGCCGCCGAGCGCGGCACCGAGACGGGCAGCCGCCCCGCGGGCCCCGCGGACCCGAAGAGCACGTCCGCGACGGCCCTGCCGCCCCACGGGCCCGGGTACCACGCGCACAGCAACGCCCCCACCCGCCCGGCGAGATCCGGTAGCGCGTGCGGCCGGCCCTGCACCAGCACCGCCACCACCGGCGTCCCGGTCGCCGCGACCGCGTCGAGCAGCGCCGACTGGCCCTCCGGCAGCGCGAGTTCGGCCAGGTCGACGCCCTCGCCGCAGGTCATGCCGGGCGGGGTGCCGGCCGAGACGACCGCCGCGCCGTTCGCCTCGAACCGGGTGCCGTCCTCGCGAGCGCTCGACCCGCCGAGCACGACCACCGCGACCTGCGCCCCGGCGGCCAGGGCGACCGCCTCGGCGATCGCGGCCCTGTCGCCGCCGACCAGCTCGCAGCCGCGCGCGTACGTCACCTCGCGGCCGGGCCCGGCCGCGGCACGGATCCCGTCGAGCACGGTGACGCCGGTACCGGGGCGCTGCGGCGCCGTGTAGTCGCCGATCTGCTGCGGCACGGAGTCGGCGTTCGGGCCGAGAACCGCGATCCGCCGCACGCCGGACGCCAGGGGGAGGGTCGTGCCGTCGTGCTCCAGGAGGGTGATCGACGCGCGCGCCAGCCGCTCACTCAACTCCCTCGCGCCGGAGGGGTGTTCGACGTTCCCGGTGTACGGCTGCTCGAACAGTCCGAGCCGGAACTTCAGCGCGAGGACCCGCCCGACCGCCGTGTCCAGGGCCGCCTCGGCCACGAGACCGCGCTCGACGGCCTCCGCGAGCCGGGGGAAGGCCCCGTCCCACAGGCTCAGATCCGTGCCCGCCGCGAGCGCCATCGCGCCCGCCGCCGCCGGATCGCCCGCGAGCCGCACCAGCCGGTCGAGCGCGCACCCGTCCGCCATCACGATCCCGTCGAACCCCCAGCGCTCCCGCAGGAGTTCGGTGAGCAGATACGGGCTGGCCGCGCACGGCAGGCCGTCGAACTCGTTGTACGCCGCCATCACCCCGGCGGCCCCGGCCCGCACTCCGGCGCGGGCCGCCGCCAGATGGATCTCGTGCAACTCCCGGGCGCCCAGTTCGGTCGCCGCGCTGTTGCGCCCGCCGACCGTCGCGCCCTGCCCCGCGAAGTGCTTGAGCACCACGCCGACGCCCGCGGCCCGCATACCGCGCACCAGCGCCCCGGTGAACCGGGCGGCCAGGTACGGGTCCTCGCCGAAGCACTCCTCGGCCCGGCCCCAGCGCGGGTCGCGCACCAGGTCGAGCGCGGAGACCAGCGCCACGTGGCCGCCCCGGGCCCGCAGTTCCCGCGCGGCGGCGCCCGCCGCCGCCTCGTACAGGTCGGGGTCCCAGCTCGCGCCGGCCGCGAGGTTCGCCGGCAGGACCGTGCCGTCGAGGGCCTGATGCCCGTGCGGCACCTCCTCGACCATCAGCACCGGGATGCCGAGCCGGGTGCCCTCCACCACGTGCCGCTGCACCGCGTCGGCGACCCCGGCCGCGTCCGCCGCCGTGATCCCGTCGGCGAAGGTCACGCCCGACCAGGGATCGGCGCGCTGCAACCCGTACAGGGCGCCCATCCCGTCGTACGCCGCGACCTCCGCGCGGAACGCGTCGGTCAGCCGGTGGCCTCCGTCGGCCCCGCGCTCGTAGGCGTGCCAGCCGTACAGCCGCTGGTTGACCTGCCCGACCTTCTCCGGCAGCGTCATCCGGCCCAGCAGGTCCCGCACCCGGTCGGGGACGGGCGCCGCCGGATCGCGGTACAGCGGCCCGCTCATCGCAGTTCCAGGACGCGGACCCCGAAGGCGGGCAGGGCGACGGCCTCGACCGGTTCACCGGTGGCCAGGTCGTGCAGCGTGCCGTCCGCCGCCGGGCGCACCGTCACCTCGTCCTCGCCCTGGCTGACCAGCCACACGAACCGCCGCCCGTCCTCGTGCACCAGCACGTCGGCCCCGACGAACGGCTCGTCCACCGTCACCGGCCGCCGCACACCGGCGAGTTCGGCCAGCGCCGCGTACAGCCGGTGCGTCTGCTCCGGATTGACGCGGGCCGTGCGGGCGGCCATGTGCTCCAGCGGGTACGTGGCGAGCACGGTGCGGCCGCGGCCGGTCTCGCGGCAGAGCAGCGCCGGGCGGCCGTGCCCGTCCACCGCCACCACCCGGGCACCCCGCGGCACGACGGGCAGGTAGGCGCGGCTGTCCTCGTTGCCCGCGACCGGGAAGCGCAGCACCTCGCCCGCGCGGAGGCCGCCGAAGTCCTCCTGGAACGTCATCTCCAGGGTGTCGTCCTCGATCGGCTCGGCGACCCCGTACGACAGCTGCTGCTCGACGCCGAACAGGCCGTCCAGGTCGTCGAACCAGGGGCCGCGCGTGCCCGGGTGCTCGCCCGAGCAGAACGACAGGTAGACGGTGGCGCCTTCGTCCGCCCTGCGCTGCAACGCGCGCCGGGTCCGCGTCGTCAACTGCCGTGTCGCGGGCAGCAGATACAGCTCCACGTCCTCGGCTATGCCGTCCGCCTCCCGGGTCAGGCCCACCGGCAGGTCGGCGGCGCGCGCGGCGACGTACCCCTGGTGCAGCGACGTGAAGATCAGCGGGCGGTCGGCGGGCCGGCTGTAGGGGTAGCCGCGCTCCAGGAACGCGGGCACGACCAGAGCCGCACCCGCGTCCGTACGCCGACAGTGTGCGAAGTCGACGCCCTTCAACACCTCGGCGAACGCGGCGAGTTCACGCAGCGGCTCCTTCGGCGCGCCCGTGCTGTCCGTGATGCCGAAGTGCATCTCGAAGGGGTGGTGGTCATAGGGGGAGCGGTCCCACAGATCGTCGTAGTCCGTGTTGTTCCAGGCCATCCACCCCGTCGCGCCGCCGAGCAGCGAATTGTGCAGGGTCTGGCGGTAGTACACGCCCGCGTTCTTGGCGGAGACCGTGTCCGTGGACAGGCCGAACTCTTCCAGGACCACCGGCTGCCCGGTGACCCCGGCCAGCTCGCACTCGAACGCGGCACGGTAGTGCTGGCGCGGCCGGTCGGTGTCCGAGCGGTACACGTGCGGGCCCACGAAGTCGACGTACTCGGCGGTGTCGCGCAGCGAGAAACCGTTGTCGCGGCCGGTCACCTCGATGCCCCACGCGCCGTCGCCCAGCGAGACCGGCTGCGTCGCGCCCGCCGCCCGCACCGCGTTGCACATCGACTGCGCCCACGCCGTCACGACGTCGCTGTTCGGCGGATCGACCTGGTAGACACGGCCGTAGCCCGGCATCTCGTTGGTGATGAGCCAGCCCGTGACGGCCGGGTGGTCCTTGAAGCGGCGCGTCATCTGCGCCGCGAACCACGCCTGGCGGCCCACCATCCACACGTCCTCGTACAGATCGCGGCCGCCCCGCCACGCCGGGTCCCAGTTCTCCCCGGACATGTGCCCCACGATGAACGTCGGCACCGTCCCCATGCCCAGCTCCCGGTGCGCGTCCAGGAAGTCCCGGAACCGCTCGCACAACTCCTCGTCGATCCGGTGCGGTTCGGGGTGGAAGTCCGGCCAGTAGAAGAACGAGCGCGTCATGTTCAGGCCGTGCTCGCGCAGCACCCGCAGCTCCTCGCGCACCACCTCCGGATCGTAGTCGCGCCACATCAGGGGTCCGCCCGTGCGGGACCAGAAGTTGGCGCCGAGCCAGGGCAGGACGGCGGCGTCATGGGTGAGGTGGGCGCTGTGGCGTCGCATGGTGGTACGGGTCTCCGTTGCAGAAGTGCGTGCGGCTGTACGTCAGTTGTGGGGAGCGGGGCCGGTCGACTCGCGGACCACGAGGCGCGGCCGCTCGTCGAGGCGCGCGGCGGGCAGGTCCTCGCCGCACCGGGCGAGCAGCGTCCGGGCGGCGGCCGCGCCGACCCGCTGCACCTGCTGGTCGACGGTGGTCAGGCGCGGGTGCAGCCAGCGGCCGAGCGGCAGGTTGTCGTAGCCGACGACCGACAGGTCCTCCGGCACGCGCAGGCCGGCCCGCTGGGCGGTACCGATCCCGCACACGGCCATCGAGTCGTTGGCGTAGACGAGGGCGGTCGGCCGCTCGGCGGCGGCGAGCAGCTCGCGGGTCGCGGCGACGGCCGCGGCCTCCGAGAAGTCGGTGTGCCGCACCGCGGCGGGCGCGAGCCCGGCCGCCGCGAGGGCCTCCTCGAAGACGGCGAGACGCAGCCGGGTGTGCTGGAGCTCGGCGGGACCGGCCACGTACGCGAACCGCGTGTGCCCCAACCCCCGCAGATGATCCACGACTTCGAGCACCCCCGCGCCCTGGTGGCCGAGGCCGACGACCGGCACGTCCGCCGTCGGGGTCGGCGCGCCGAGCAGGACCGCCGGCAGCCCGAGCCGGGTCAGCAGCGCCGGGCGCGGATCGTCGGCGCGGGCGTCCGTCAGCACGGCCCCGTCCACCCGCTTCTCGGCGGCGAGCCGCGCGTACAGCGCGCTCTCCTCCTCGACATCGGCGACCAGGTGAAGGAGCAGACCGTAGCCGCGCGGCGCCAACTCGCCCTCTATGCCGGTGATCAGCTCGCTGAAGTGCGGGTCGGCGCCCAGCACATCGGTGGGCCGGCGCACCACCAGCGCGAGCGTGCGGGTACGGGCACTGCGCAGCGCCGTCGCCGACGCGCTCGGCGACCAGCCCAGGTCGACGGCCGCCTCCAGGATGCGCTGCCGTGTCGCCTCGGCGAGCCGTCCCTTGTCGTTGAACGCCTGCGACACTGCCGCCGTCGACACCCCCGCCGCGGCCGCCACCGCCTTGATGGTCGGCCGGCCGCCCGTCCTGGACCCGCTCACATCTTCACCGCCCCACTCACCAGTGCCTGCTGCATCCGCTTCTGCAGCACCGTATAGACCACCCACACCGGGACGAGGGTCAGGACGGTGCCGGCGGTCAGCACCCCGTAGTCCGTGCCGGTGATGGACTTCAGGGTCGGCAGCGCCACCTGCACCGTGCGCTGCGCGGGGTCGGGCCCGATGATGACGAGGGAGTACAGGTACTCGTTCCAGAAGGTCAGGAAGTTGAGCAGCAGCACCGTCGCGATGCCGGGCAGACACATCGGCGTGTAGACGTGCCGCAGGACCGCGAAGGTGGACGCTCCGTCCAGGCGGGCCGCCTCCTCCATCTCCTTGGGGATCGTCCGCATGAACTGCACCAGGATCACCACCGACAGCGGCATCGCCGTCGCCGGCAGGAACAGCACCATGAACGTCCGCGTGTGGAACAGGCCGGTGGCCGCCGCCAGCAGGAACGTCGGGAACAGCGCGGCGAACGTCGGGATCAGGAAGCCCAGCGAGAACACCTTCTCCACCGCCGACGCCAGCCGCCCCGTGGAGCGGGCGAGCGCGAACGCCGCCGGGATCGCCAGCGCCAGCGTCAGGACCAGCGAGAAGACCGTCACCAGCGCCGAGTTGACGATCGCGAGCCCCAGATCGGCGCTCTCGAAGGCGGTGCCGAAATTCCCGAAACCGTACGAGGACGGCAGCGCGAAGGGGTGCGCGAAGATCTCGTCGTTCGTCTTGAACGCCGAGGCGACGAAGTAGTACAGCGGAATGACGAGCAGCACCGCGTACAGCCACACCAGGATGTGCGCGGGCAGCCAGGACCGGCCGAAGCGAGAACGTGCCGAGGACTTCAAGGCGTACTCCGATCAGTGACTGGCGGTCAGTAGCTCTGGCGGAACACGCGCCTGATGGCGAGCAGCCCGACGAGCCCGGCGAGGAAGAGGATGACGCCGACGGTCTGGCTGTAGCCGAGGTCAGCCGCGATGAACGCCTTCTGGTAGACGAGGAACGACAGCGTCGTCGACGAACTCCCGGGGCCGCCCTGCGTGAGGAGCAGTACGTGCTGCGCCGAGCCGAACAGCGTCCACAGGAACTGGAGCATCGTCACGACGCCCACGTAGTCCTTGATCACCGGGAAGTGCACGCGCCACATCGTCCGCCAGTGCCCGGCCCCGTCCAGCTGCGCCGCCTCGCCCAGCTCGTCCGGGACACTGCCGAGCCGGGCCGCGAACAGCACGGCGGTGAAACCGATGCCCGCCCAGATGTCGAGCGCGATCAGACACGCGAGGGCCGTCGAGGGCGAGGCGAGCCACGCGTCGGCGAGCGAGCCGAGACCGACCGCCTCCAGGCCGCCGTTGAGCAGCCCGTCGGGGGAGAGAGCCGCGTAGAAGACCATGGCCTTCGCGGGCGTCGAGATCAGCCCGGGAATGAACAGCAGATACCGGATGACACGGTGGCCCGGCGGCTTCTGCGCCACGTAGTAGCCGAGCATGTACGCGCACACCACCATCACCGGGATGGCGACGACGAGCTGGATCGCGGTGTTGCTCACCGCGTCCCAGAAGACCGGGTCGTCGAAGACGGTGCGTACGTTGTCGAACCCGGCGAACGACACCGGCTGGAGCATGCCCGGCCAGTGCAGCGCCGCCACCACGAAGATGGCGACCAGCGGGCCGACCATGAAGACCAGGTACCAGACGAGCGCGGGCAGCGCGAGGACCGTGCCGCCCTGCTTGCGCGCGGGCCGGCCGGGGCCGGCGGAAGGAGGGGTGGGGCGGCTGACCGCTGCCTCGCCCGCTGTCGACGTCATCGTCGTCATGGAGCAACTCCCTTACGGGGAAGGTGAGAGGGGGAGGGGCGGTCAGACACCGCGGTAGGCGGCTTCGAGGACCTGGCGGACCTTGGCGGCGCTCGTGCCGCGCGTGAACGACGTACTCGTGGCGGTCACCAGCGGCTGCGTCGCCGCCGGTGGCACGAACAGGTCGGGCAGCAGCACCTGGCCCACGTCGGAGCCGAGCCGCTGCGCCGCCGCGACCAGCGGGAAGTCCGTACTCACCGCATCCGAGTGCAGGGCCATGTCCCGCCCGGACTCCTTGATGAACCGGGCGACCGTGTCCGCGCGGTAGAAGAACTTCAGGAACTTCTCGACGGCGTCGATCTTCTTCGTGCCGTTCGGGCTGATCCAGAAGCCGATCAGGGTGTACGTGCGCAGGATCGTCGGCCTGTCGTGCGCCGCGCCCGGCGCCAGCGGCCAGCCGCCCACGTCCGTGTGGCGCGCCACCGCCTCCGGCACCTTGGCGAGCGCCGACGACATCGCCGACTGCATGGCCGCGGCCTGCGTGTTGAACTGCGTGGTCATCGTGTCCGACGTCAGGCCCTGCGCCTTGTCGGCGAAGACCCCGGCGTCGCGCAGCTCCACGAAGTAGTCGATACCCCGCCGTGCGCCGCGGCTGCCGCTGAAGTCACCGGTCGTGTAGACGTGCCGGGCCTCGTCCTGGCTCAGGAACGTCTGGATGATCTGCGCGAGGAGCTTCTGCCCGGTCCAGTCGTTGCCGCCGGTGGTGACGGGCGCGATGTTCTTCCTGCGCAGCTTGGCGGCGGCGCTGATGAGTTCGTCGCCGGTGACGGGGACGCGGTCGACGCCGGCCCGGTCGAGCAGCGCCCGGTTGAAGGCGATCGGCCAGTTCGTCGCGAAGTAGGGGAAGGCGCGGAGCCGGCCCTTGCCGTCGGTCCAGGCGTCGAGCGCGACGGGCAGCACCCGCTTCCGCAGGCCCCAGTCGTCCAGGTAGCCCTTGACATCGACGGTGGCGCCGACGTCGGTCCAGGCCAGCGTCTTGTCGTACAGGTTGACCATGACGACGTCCGGCTCCTTGCGGGCCAGGCGTGAGGTCTCGTAGACCTGCGCGAGGTCGTCACCGTTGACGAGGTTCCTGACCTTGAGGCCGGGGTTCTCCGCGCGGAACCGGTCCAGGGCCGCGAGGTAGGTGGGGGAGCCGGGCGCGGTGGTGCCGAGCTGGCTGTGCACCACGAGCGTGTCGGGATCGTCGTCGGCCGCGGCGAGGGAGGAGCAGCCGGACAGGGCGGAAGCGGCGGCGAGCGCGCCACCGGCGGCGAGGAAACCGCGCCGACTCATCGCCGAGGGCAGCACAGAGGGCACAGGGGGCACAGCGGTATGTCTCCAACCGGGAGTGGTTAATCGATATACCTGCGGGGGTGCGAGCACGCTATGAGGCGTTCGGGAATGGGTCAACCCCCCGTTGCGCATGGTGAAACGGGGGCCAATCTTCAGCCCCTCCGGCGCTTGAGGAGCGGGGTCCGGGGCGGAGCCCCGTGGCCTCAGCCCCGGCGCCGGGTTCGGAAAAAGGCGCTCAGACCTGCTCGGCCCGGAACGCCGCCGGGGTCGCCCCCGTGTGCTGCTGGAAGAACTTGGAGAAGTTCGCCGAGTCGCCGAAGCCGACCGCGACCCCGATCCGCCCGACGGGCAGCTCCGTATGGGCGAGCAGCCGCTTCGCCTCCAGGATCACGCGCCGGTCGATGAACGCCTTCGGCGTCTGGCCGGTCGCGGCGCGCACCGCGCGGACCAGGGTGCGGCGCGAGTAGCCGAGCTCGTCGGCGTACGCGCTGACGCTGTGGTTGGTCGTGAAGCCCTGCTCGACCGCGGTGCGGAACCGGGTGAACGTCGTGTCCGGCTGCGGCTCGCACGCGTCCGCCGCGGCCTGCGCCGACACGTGCGCGACCCGCAGCATGAACGCGGTCAGGGTGTGGCGCAGGACCGAGGTGTGCAGGCTCAGCGGCAGGGTCGTGGTGTCCAGGTACTCGCGCTGCAACTGGGCCAACGAGGTCTCGATCGCGGCGAGTTGGTCCCGGTCGGGGCGGAGCAGTGGCGGCCGGTCGTAGCGGTACATGCCGGTCGCCTCGACGATCGCGCGCGGCAGGAAGCCGGGCTGCATGGTGAGCGCCGTGCCGACGTACTCCTCGCTCGCCGAGAAGCCGTGCACCTGGCCCGGCCGGATCCACAGGATCTCCCCTGCGGCCACCTCGTACTCGGTGAAGTCGATCATGTGGCGGACGGGCCCCTCGCGGAAGAAGAGCAGGACGTGGAAGTCGATGCGGTGCACGCGCCGCGAGAGGCCGACGCCGCCCGCCCACGGGCCGTCGGTGCCCATCGGGCCGACCTGGATGCCGACCCCGAAGACGCTGGCGCTCGGATCGAAGGGATACGTACGGATGTGCTCCGTCGTTCCCAGATGTGCGCTCGTCTGTGCGCCGCCTTGCTCCGTCATGCACTTTCCCTGGCTTCGACCGGTTCCCGTGTCCCATTTTCACCGAACCCTGGCCCTGGGTCACCTACCTCGCGAAAAGTATGACCTTTAAGTTGGTAACTGGCTCGACCAGGGACTTTGCTCCAGGGCGGGCGGTGCCGACCGGCACATCGGCAGGACAACGGATGCGAAGGAAGCACTACAGATGAGCACGCAGACACCGGACGGCCTCGACCCCTTCGAAAAGCCCTTCGAGTGGACCGAACTCGACCAGCGTGCCGTCGACACCGCCCGTCTCCTGGCGGCCGACGCCGTGCAGAAGGTCGGCAACGGACACCCCGGCACGGCCATGAGCCTGGCCCCGGCCGCGTACACGATCTTCCAGAAGGCCATGCGGCACGACCCGGCCGACCCGGAGTGGACCGGCCGCGACCGCTTCGTCCTCTCGCCCGGCCACACCAGCCTCACCCTCTACACCCAGCTCTTCCTCTCCGGCTACGAGCTGGAGCTCGACGACCTGAAGGCGTTCCGCACGCAGGGCTCCAAGACCCCCGGCCACCCCGAGTACGGCCACACCGCCGGCGTCGAGACCACCACGGGCCCGCTGGGCCAGGGCCTCGCCAACGCCGTGGGCATGGCCATGGCCGCCCGCTACGAGCGCGGCCTCTTCGACCCCGAGGCCCCCGAGGGCACCAGCCCCTTCGACCACACCATCTGGGCGATCGTCTCCGACGGCGACCTGGAGGAGGGTGTCTCCGCCGAGGCCTCCTCCCTCGCCGGGCACCAGAAGCTCGGCAACCTCGTCTTCCTCTACGACGACAACCACATCTCCATCGAGGGCGACACCGCCACCGCGTTCTCCGAGGACGTCCTCGCGCGCTACGAGGCGTACGGCTGGCACGTGCAGCGCATCACGCCGCGCGCCGACGGCGACGTCGATGTGAAGGCCCTGCACGCCGCGCTCGCCGCCGCCAAGGCCGAGACCGGCCGCCCCTCGATCATCGCCATGCGCACGATCATCGCCTGGCCCGCCCCGAACGCCCAGAACACCGAGGCCTCCCACGGCTCCGCGCTCGGCGCCGACGAGATCGCCGCCACCAAGCGCGCCCTCGGCTTCGACCCCGAGCAGTCCTTCATCGCCGAGGACAAGGTCATCGCCCACACCCGCGGCGCCCTCGACCGCGGCGCCGAGGCGCACGCCGCCTGGGACAAGCGGCTCACCGAGTGGCGCGCCGCCAACCCGGACCGCTCCGAGCTGCTCGACCGCGTCGTCGCGGGCCGGCTGCCCGAGGGCTGGGAGCAGGCGCTGCCCGCCTTCGAGACGGGCAAGGCCGTCGCCACGCGCGCCGCGTCCGGCAAGGTCCTCCAGGCGCTCGGCCCGGTCATCCCCGAGCTGTGGGGCGGCTCCGCCGACCTCGCCGGCTCGAACAACACCACCATCGACAAGACGTCGTCGTTCCTCCCGGCCGGCAACCCGCTGCCCGAGGCGAACCCGTACGGCCGCACCGTCCACTTCGGCATCCGCGAGTTCTCGATGGCCGCGGAGATGAACGGCATCGCGCTGCACGGCAACACCCGCATCTACGGCGGCACGTTCCTCGTCTTCTCCGACTACATGCGCAACGCCGTCCGCATGTCGGCCCTCATGCAGCTGCCCGTCACCTACGTCTGGACCCACGACTCCATCGGCCTCGGTGAGGACGGCCCGACGCACCAGCCGGTCGAGCACCTCGCCTCGCTGCGCGCCATCCCGGGCCTGAACGTGGTCCGCCCGGCCGACGCCAACGAGACCGCCATCGCCTGGCGCGAGATCCTGCGCCGCGGCTCGGCCAAGCCGGCCCCGCACGGCCTGGCGCTGACCCGGCAGGGCGTGCCGACGTACGACGCGAACGAGAACGCGGCCAAGGGCGGCTACGTCCTGGCCGAGGCCTCGAAGGAGACCCCGGACGTCGTCCTGATCGCCACCGGCTCCGAGGTGCACCTGGCCGTCGAGGCCCGCGAGCGCCTCGAGGCCGAGGGCGTCGCCACCCGCGTCGTGTCGATGCCGTCCGTCGAGTGGTTCGAGGAGCAGGACCAGGGCTACAAGGACAGCGTCCTGCCCCCGTCGGTGAAGGCCCGCGTCGCCGTCGAGGCCGGGATCGGCCTCACCTGGTACCGCTACGTCGGCGACGCCGGCCGCATCGTCTCCCTGGAGCACTTCGGCGCCTCCGCCGACGCGAAGATCCTCTTCCGCGAGTTCGGCTTCACCGCCGAGAACATCGCCGCGCAGGCCCGCGAGTCCCTCGCCGCCGCCCGCGCCTGATCACTTCCCCGTCGTAAGAACGCTGTACCGAAAGAAGATGAAGCAGAACATGAGCAACGCCGCCTCCGCAGCCTCCTCGACGGCTCCCCTGCGGGCCCTCTCCGACGAAGGCGTCTCCATCTGGCTGGACGACCTGTCCCGCAAGCGCATCGAGTCCGGCAACCTCGCCCAGGTCATCGAGGAGAAGTACGTCGTCGGCGTCACCACCAACCCGTCGATCTTCCAGGCCGCCATCGGCTCCGGCGAGGGCTACGAGGACCAGCTCGCCGACCTGGCCGTCCGCAAGGTCACCGTCGAGGAGGCCGTGCGCATGATGACCACGGCCGACGTCCGCGCCGCCGCCGACATCCTGCGCCCCGTGTACGACGCCACGCAGGGCCGCGACGGCCGCGTCTCCATCGAGGTCGACCCGCGCCTGGCCAACGAGACCGAGGCCACCATCGCCGAGGCCAAGCAGCTCGCCTGGCTCGTCGAGCGCCCCAACGTCATGATCAAGATTCCGGCGACGGAGGCGGGCCTGCCCGCCATCACCGAGGTCATCGGCCTCGGCATCTCCGTCAACGTCACGCTGATCTTCTCCCTCGACCGCTACAAGGCCGTCATGGACGCCTACCTCGCGGGCCTGGAGAAGGCGCACGAGCGCGGCATCGACCTGGCCGGCATCCACTCGGTCGCCTCCTTCTTCGTCTCGCGCGTCGACGCCGAGATCGACAAGCGCCTCGACAAGGTCGGCACCGAAGAGGCCAAGGCGCTCAAGGGCAAGGCCGCCCTCGCCAACGCCCGTCTCGCCTACGAGGCGTACGAGCAGGTCTTCGCCGGTGAGCGCGCCGCCAAGCTGGCCGCAGCGGGCGCCAACAAGCAGCGCCCCCTGTGGGCCTCGACCGGCGTCAAGGACCCGGCGTACAAGGACACCCTGTACGTCGACGAGCTGGTCGCCCCGGGCACCGTCAACACGATGCCGGAGGCCACCCTGAACGCCACCGCCGACCACGGCGACATCCACGGCGACTCGGTCACCGGCACCTACGACGCCGCCCGCGCCGAGCTCGCCGCCGTCGAGAAGCTCGGCATCTCCTACGACGAGGTCGTCCAGCAGCTCGAGGACGAGGGCGTCGCCAAGTTCGAGATCGCCTGGAACGACCTGCTCGGCACGGTCGCCGACCGCCTCGCCGGCAAGGAAGGCACCGCCAAGTGAGCGTCACCGCCTGGCAGAACCCGCTGAGGGACCCGCGCGACCGGCGTCTGCCGCGTATCGCGGGCCCCTCCGGGCTCGTCATCTTCGGCGTCACCGGCGACCTGTCCCGCAAGAAGCTGATGCCGGCCGTCTACGACCTCGCCAACCGCGGCCTGCTCCCGCCGGGCTTCTCGCTCCTCGGGTTCGCCCGCCGCGAGTGGGAGGACCAGGACTTCGCGCAGGTCGTCCACGACTCCGTGCGCGAGCACGCGCGCACCCCCTTCCGCGAGGAGGTCTGGGCCCAGCTCGCCGACGGCATGCGCTTCATCCCCGGCGACTTCGACGACGACACCGCGTTCAAGCAGCTGCGCGAGGCCGTCGACGAGCTCGACGAGAAGCGCGGCACGAGCGGCAACTACGCCTTCTACCTCTCGGTGCCGCCGAAGTTCTTCCCCAAGGTCGTCCGGCAGCTCAAGAAGCACGGCCTCGCCGACGCCCCCGAGGGCTCCTGGCGGCGCGCCGTCATCGAGAAGCCGTTCGGCCACGACATGGACTCCGCCAAGGAGCTCAACCGGATCGTCCACGACGTCTTCGCGCCCGAGCAGGTCTTCCGGATCGACCACTACCTCGGCAAGGAGACCGTCCAGAACATCCTGGCGCTCCGCTTCGCCAACCAGATGTACGAGCCCGTCTGGAACCGGTCCTACGTCGACCACGTGCAGATCACGATGGCCGAGGACATCGGCATCGGCGGCCGCGCCGGCTACTACGACGGCATCGGCGCCGCCCGTGACGTCATCCAGAACCACCTGCTCCAGCTGATGGCGCTCACCGCGATGGAGGAGCCCGCCTCCTTCGACGCCGCGTCGCTCGTCACGGAGAAGCTCAAGGTCCTGAAGTCCGTACGTCTGCCCGCGGACCTGGAGAAGTCCACGGTGCGCGCCCAGTACGCCGCGGGCTGGCAGGGCGGCGAGCGCGTGCGCGGCTACCTCCAGGAGGACGGTATCGACCCCGCGTCGAAGACCGACACCTACGCCGCCGTGAAGCTGGAGATCGACAACCGCCGCTGGGCCGGGGTCCCCTTCTACCTGCGCACCGGCAAGCGTCTGGGCCGCCGCGTCACCGAGATCGCGGTCGTCTTCCAGCGCGCCCCGCACTCCCCCTTCGACTCGACCGCCACGGAGGAGCTCGGCCAGAACGCCATCGTCATCCGGGTCCAGCCCGACGAGGGCATGACCGTACGCTTCGGATCGAAGGTCCCGGGTACCTCGATGGAGATCCGCGACGTGTCCATGGACTTCGCGTACGGCGAGTCGTTCACGGAGTCCAGCCCGGAGGCGTACGAGCGGCTCATCCTGGACGTCCTGCTGGGCGACGCCAACCTCTTCCCGCGAACGGAGGAGGTCGAGGAGTCCTGGCGCATCCTCGACCCCATCGAGGGGCACTGGGAAGAACACGGCAAGCCCGCCCGGTACGCCTCGGGAAGCTGGGGCCCGAAGGAAGCGGACGAGATGCTCGCACGAGACGGACGGAGCTGGCGCAGGCCATGAAGATCGACCTGACCGACACCACGGCAAGCAAGGTCAACAAGGCGCTCGTCGAAGGACGCCGCGCCATCGGGACCCCGGCCGTGGGCATGGTCCTCACGATGGTGATCGTCACCGACGAGGAGAACGCCTACGACTCCATCAAGGCCGCGGAGGAGGCGTCCCGCGAGCACCCCTCGCGCACGCTGGTCGTCATCAGGCGCACCGCCCGCACCCCGCGCGACCGTCAGGGCCACCGCCTCGACGCCGAGGTCCGGGTCGGTTCCGACGCGGGCACCGGCGAGACCGTGATCCTGCGCCTGCACGGCGAGGTCGGCAACCACGCCGACTCGGTCGTCCTGCCGCTGCTGCTCCCCGACGCCCCGGTCGTCGTGTGGTGGCCGGTCGAGGCCCCGGACGAGCCCGCCAAGGACCCGCTGGGCGCGCTCGCCGCCCGCCGCATCACCGACCTGTACGCCGACGTGGAGCCGCTGGCCGCCCTCGACCGGCGCGCCGCGTCCTACGCGCCGGGCGACACCGACCTGGCCTGGACCCGGCTCACGCCCTGGCGCTCCATGCTGGCCGCCGCCCTCGACCAGGCCCGCGCCGACATCGTCTCCGCGGCCGTCGAGTCCGAGGCCGAGAACCCCAGCGCCGAGCTGCTCGCGCGCTGGCTCGGCTCCCGGCTCGGGGTGCCGGTCGAGCGCGTCACCACGGCCGGCCCCGTCGTCACCGCGGTCCGCCTCGGCACGGCGAACGGGGAGATCCGCATCGACCGCCCCGACGGCCCGCTGGCCACCCTGTCCCTGCCGGGGCAGCCCGAGCGGACCCTCGCCCTGAAGGTCCGCTCGACCGCCGAACTGATCGCCGAGGAGCTGCGCCGCCTCGACGCCGACGAGATGTACGCCGTCGCGCTGCGCGGGGACGTGGCGAGCGTCACCCCCGCCAAGAGCACGCAGCCCGCGTCGGCCACCAAGACCGCGAAGAGCGCACCGGCCCCCAAGACCGCGCCGGCCACGAAGAACGCGAAGGCTTCCAAGGAGTCCGCTGAAGATGCCTGACACCACCCCCCTGCTGACGCGCCGCCCGCAGTGGACCGCCCTGGAGGACCACCGGGCGAAGTTCAACGGCACGCATCTGCGTGAGCTGTTCGCCACCGACCCGGGCCGCGCCCAGCGGTACACCGTCCAGGTCGGCGACCTGCACATCGACTACTCCAAGCACCTGGTCACGGACGAGACGCTCGCCCTGCTCCAGGAGCTGGCCACCGCCA
Source organism: Streptomyces sp. NPDC030991 (assembly GCF_055571235.1). Taxonomy (NCBI): domain Bacteria; kingdom Bacillati; phylum Actinomycetota; class Actinomycetes; order Kitasatosporales; family Streptomycetaceae; genus Streptomyces; species Streptomyces sp. NPDC030991. The sequence continues at coordinate 19,223 of NZ_JBVIFR010000017.1, read as the reverse complement.
CCGACGTGTTCGGGCAGCGCGACGCCATGCTGCGCGGCGAGAAGATCAACACGACCGAGGACCGCGCCGTGCTCCACACGGCCCTGCGCGCCCCGGCCGACGCGGTCATCGAGGTCGACGGCGAGAACGTCGTACCGAAGGTGCACGCCGTCCTCGACAAGATGGCCGTCTTCGCCGACAAGGTCCGCTCCGGCGCGTGGACAGGACACACCGGCAAGCGCATCAGGAACATCGTCAACGTCGGCATCGGCGGCTCCGACCTCGGCCCCGCGATGGCCTACGAGGCGCTGCGCCCCTTCACCGCACGGGACCTCACGTTCCGCTTCGTCTCCAATGTCGACGGCGCCGACCTGCACGAGGCCGTCCGCGACCTCGACCCGGCCGAGACGCTCTTCATCATCGCCTCGAAGACGTTCACCACCATCGAGACGATCACCAACGCCGAGGCGGCCCGCTCCTGGCTCCTCGCGGGCCTCGACGCCGACGAGTCGGCCGTCGCGAAGCACTTCGTGGCCCTGTCGACCAACGCCGAGAAGGTCTCCGACTTCGGCATCGACACGGCCAACATGTTCGAGTTCTGGGACTGGGTCGGCGGCCGCTACTCCTTCGACTCGGCCATCGGCCTGTCCCTGGTGATCGCCATCGGCCCGGCCGCGTTCCGCGAGATGCTCGACGGCTTCCACCTCGTCGACGAGCACTTCCGCACCGCCCCGGCCGAGGCCAACGCGCCGCTGCTGCTCGGCCTGCTCGGCATCTGGTACGGCAACTTCCACGGCGCCCAGTCGCACGCGGTGCTGCCGTACTCGCACTACCTCTCCAAGTTCACCGCGTACCTCCAGCAGCTCGACATGGAGTCCAACGGCAAGTCCGTGGACCGCCAGGGCCGCCCCGTGGAGTGGCAGACCGGCCCGGTCGTCTGGGGCACCCCCGGCACCAACGGCCAGCACGCCTACTACCAGCTCATCCACCAGGGCACGAAGTTGATCCCGGCGGACCTCATCGGCTTCGCGAAGCCGGTCGAGGAGCTCGGTGAACTGGCCGGTCAGCACGACCTGCTGATGGCCAACCTGTTCGCGCAGGGCCAGGCGCTCGGCTTCGGCAAGACCGCCGACGAGGTGCGCGCCGAAGGCGTCGCCGAGGAGCAGGTCGCCCACCGCACGTTCAAGGGCAACCACCCCACGACGACGATCCTCGCCACCGGGCTGACCCCGTCGGTCCTCGGCCAGCTCATCGCCCTCTACGAGCAGAAGGTCTTCGTCCAGGGCGCGATCTGGAACATCGACTCCTTCGACCAGTGGGGCGTCGAGCTCGGCAAGGTCCTCGCCAAGCGCGTCGAACCCGCCCTCACCGAAGGCGCGCAGGTCCCCGGCCTCGACGCCTCCACCCAGTCCCTCGTCGCCACGTACCGCGCGCTGCGCGGCCGCACCACCGAAGGTAAGTGAACTGACATGACATCGATGCAACTGGGTCTCATCGGTCTCGGCAAGATGGGCGGCAACATGCGCGAGCGCATCCGCCGCGCCGGCCACACCGTCATCGGCTACGACCGCAACCCCGAGGTCTCCGACGTCGCCTCGCTCGCCGAGCTCGTCGAGAAGCTCGAAGGCCCGCGCGTGATCTGGGTCATGGTCCCGGCCGGCGCCGCCACCCAGTCGACCGTCGACGAGCTGAAGGAACTGCTCTCCGAGGGCGACATCGTCGTCGACGGCGGCAACTCCCGCTGGACGGACGACGAGAAGCACGCCACCGAGCTGGGCATCAAGGGCATCGGCTTCGTCGACGCCGGTGTCTCCGGCGGCGTCTGGGGCCTGGAGAACGGCTACGCCCTCATGGTCGGCGGCACCGACGAGAACGTCGCCAAGGTCAAGCCGATCTTCGACGCCCTCAAGCCCGAAGGCGACTTCGGCTACGTCCACGCGGGCAAGGTCGGCGCGGGCCACTTCTCCAAGATGGTCCACAACGGCATCGAGTACGCCATGATGCAGGCCTACGCCGAGGGCTGGGAGCTGCTGGAGGCCGCCGACTCGGTGACCGACGTGCGCGAGGTCTTCCGCTCCTGGCAGGAGGGCACGGTCATCCGTTCCTGGCTCCTCGACCTGGCGGTCAACGCCCTCGACGACGACGAGCACCTCGGCAAGCTGCGCGGCTTCGCGGCCGACTCCGGCGAGGGCCGCTGGACCGTCGAGGCGGCCATCGACCACGCGGTGCCGCTGCCCGCGATCACCGCCTCCCTCTTCGCGCGCTTCTCGTCCCGCCAGGACGACTCGCCGCAGATGAAGATGATCGCCGCGCTGCGCAACCAGTTCGGCGGCCACGCGGTCGAGTCCGCCAAGTAATCAGCGGCGTTCCCCAGGCCCGTCGGACCTTCCCGGTCCGGCGGGCCTTTCGCGTGCGCGCCGCGCCGGCCGCGCCCAACTCCCGCCCGGCCGAACGCGCCTGGACCTTGACAACGGCATTGGTCCATACCAACTTATGGGGGCACAGGAACGACATGGTTCGCGCACATCCCCATCCCCCTTGAGCACAGGGAGTTCGCGTGTCCCCACACCGAACGCAACGCCGCACCAGACGCATCCGCTCCATAGGCCGCGCCGCGATCTCCGGCCGGCCCCGCCTCCTCGCCCTCGTCGGCGCCGCGGCACTCGCCCTCGGCGGCGCCGTCGCGCTGCCCGGCACGGCGCAGGCGGCCAACATCCTCTCCGACCCCGGCTTCGAGTCGGGCTCCCTCGGCTCCTGGAACTGCTCGGGTAACCTCGGCTCCGTGGTCCCCAGCCCCGTCCACGGCGGCACCAAAGCCCTGGCCGGGGCGGCGAGCGCGAGCGACAACGCCAAGTGCAGCCGCACCGTCGCCGTCCAGCCGAACACCGCGTACACCCTCTCCGGCTGGGTGCGCGGGAACTACGTCTACCTCGGCGTCGACGGCGGCGCCTCCACGTGGACCCAGTCCCCGTCCACGTACAGCCAGCTGACGGTGAAGTTCACCACCGGCGCCTCGCAGACCAGCGCCACCCTCTACACCCAGGGCTGGTACGCCCAGGGCACCTACTACGCCGACGACCTCAGCCTCGACGGGCCGGGCGGCGGGGGCGGCTCCGACACCCAGGCGCCGACCGCGCCGACCGGCCTGACCTCCACCGCCAAGACGTCCACCAGCGTCTCTCTGTCCTGGGGCGCGGCGAGCGACAACACGGGCGTCACCGGCTACGACATCTACGCAGGCGGCAGCAGCAAACTCCTCACCGTGTCCGGCACCTCGGCCACCGTCTCCGGGCTGACGCCGTCCACCGCGTACAGCTTCACGGTCAAGGCCCACGACGCCGCCGGCAACAGCTCGGCCGCCTCCAACGCCGTCGCCGTGACCACCAGCGCGGGCTCCGGCGGCTCCACCGGCTTCAAACAGGCCGCCCCCTACCTCTACACCGGCTGGGGCGACCCGCCCAGCCCCACCACCGTCATGAACGCCACCGGCGTCAAGTGGTTCACCATGGCCTTCATCCTCTCCTCCGGCGGCTGCAACCCGGCCTGGGACGGCCAGCGCCCGCTCACCGGCGGCCAGGACCAGACCGCCATCAACGCCATCCGGTCCGCGGGCGGTGACATCGTCCCGTCCATCGGCGGCTGGAGCGGCAACAAGCTCGGCCCCAACTGCTCGACGCCGGAAGCCCTGGCGGGCGCGTACCAGAAGGTCATCGACGCCTACGGCCTCAAGGCGATCGACGTCGACATCGAGAACACCGACGAGTTCGAGAACACGGTCGTGCAGGACCGCATCCTGAACGCCCTGAAGATCGTCAAGGCGAACAACCCGGGCCTGCGCACCATCCTCACCTTCGGTACGTCCACCACCGGACCGACGTACTACGGCAACCGCCTCATCGAGCAGTCCAAGGCCCTGAACGCGAACATCGACGTCTTCACGATCATGCCGTTCGACTTCGGCGGCGGCTCCGACATGTACGGCAACACCGTGAACGCCGCCGAGGGCCTCAAGACCAAGCTCAAGTCGGTCTTCGGCTGGGACGACGCCACGGCCTACGCCCACCTCGGCATCTCGGGGATGAACGGCCTCAGCGACCAGCAGGAGATCACGACGCCCGCCATCTGGACCCAGATCAAGGACTGGGCGAACAGCAAGCACATCGCCCGCCTCGCCTTCTGGTCGGTCAACCGGGACCGGCCGTGCGCGGGCGGCGGCGTCGCGGAGAACTGCTCCGGCATCAACCAGGACACCTGGCAGTTCACCAAGATCACGGCCGGGTTCACCGGCTGAGAGCCCGCTGAGCCCGCACGCACCAAGGCCCCCGGCCGCCCGGCCGGGGGCCTTGGTGCGTCTCTACGCCTTCGTGAGCAGGACCGGCGCGGCGGCGGGCACGGCCCGGGATCGCCTGCGCCGCGCCACCGCGAAGGCGATCGCGACCGCCATGACCACCAGACCGACCCCGCTGAAGATCAGCGGCAGCAGCCACATGGACACGAACTCGTCGATCGTCGCGTCCCCGGGATCGTCGGCGCGGTACAGCACGCCGACGCGGTCACCGATCTCGTACGCGGGCGGGTCGGACCCCACGGAGCTGTGGAAGGTCACCGGCTCGCCGCCGGCCGGGGTGAACAGGACCACCGGGTGCGCGGTGGGTCCGTCGCTGTGGCTCCTGCGGGACGAGCCGCCGCTGCTGCCGCCGCTCCACTCCAGGTCCACCACCATGCCGTCCGCGTGCTTCCCGCTCACCGCGAGGGACAGGGACGAGGCCCCCACCAGCAGACCGATCGCCAGGAACAGTGTCCCGAACGCGATCCCGCCGAACGTGAACCACCAGCGGGCATCCCGCCCACCGCGCTGAAACCGCACAACTTCCCTCTCGTCGGCAGCGGGCACGAGCCCGGGCGCAAACAAAAAGGCCCCAGATGAACTGGGGCCTTTCGCTGTGTCCGAGGGGGGACTTGAACCCCCACGCCCGATAAAGGGCACTAGCACCTCAAGCTAGCGCGTCTGCCATTCCGCCACCCGGACAAGGTGTCTGCCGCTCTGTGCGGGGTGTCTCCCGCGGCGACACAGAGAACATTACCAAAGATTCCGAGTGCCTCGATCACGCCACCGGCCGCCCCGCGGGCCCTGTGAACGGCACGTGACGAGGGAGGCCCGGCCTTGGGCACGGACGCCGGGAGAGAGAGGATGAGGGGGATCCACAGGGAGAGAGGAACAAGCGTGAGCGAGTCGAGCACGGGCAGGGCCGTCTCCGGACAGGACGAGGTCGTCGACCTCTGCCGTGAACTGATCCAGATCGACACCAGCAACTACGGCGACCACTCGGGCCCGGGTGAACGCAAGGCCGCCGAGTACGTCGCGGAGAAGCTCGCCGAGGTCGGCCTCGAACCGAAGATCTTCGAGTCCCACCCCGGCCGCGCCTCCACGGTCGCCCGCATCGAGGGCGAGGACCCGTCGCGGCCCGCGCTCCTCATCCACGGCCACACCGACGTCGTCCCGGCCAACGCGGTGGACTGGACCCACAACCCCTTCTCCGGGGAGGTGGCCGACGGGTGCGTGTGGGGCCGCGGCGCCGTCGACATGAAGGACATGGACGCGATGACCCTCGCGGTCGTCCGCGACCGGCTGCGCACGGGCCGCAAGCCCCCGCGCGACATCGTCCTGGCCTTCCTCGCCGACGAGGAGGCCGGCGGCACCTACGGTGCGCGCCACCTCGTCGACCACCACCCCGACCTCTTCGAGGGGGTCACCGAGGCGATCAGCGAGGTCGGCGGTTTCTCGTTCACGGTGAGCGAGCAGCGGCGCCTCTACCTCGTCCAGACCGCCGAGAAGGGCATGCACTGGATGAAGCTCTCCGTGGCCGGCACCGCCGGGCACGGTTCGATGATCCACCGGGACAACGCGATCACCGAGCTCTCCGAGGCGGTCGCCCGGCTCGGCCGCCACAAGTTCCCGGTGCGCGTCACCAAGACCACCCGCGCCTTCCTCGACGAGCTCGGCGACGCGCTCGGCACCGAGCTCGACCCCGAGGACATGGAGTCGACGCTGGCCCGGCTCGGCGGCATCGCCAAACTCATCGGCGCCACGCTCAGCAACACCGCCAACCCCACGCAGCTGGGCGCCGGTTACAAGGTCAACGTCATCCCCGGCGAGGCCACGGCCCACGTCGACGGGCGGTTCCTGCCTGGCCACGAGGAGGAGTTCCTCACCGACCTCGACCGCATCCTCGGCCCCAAGGTCACGCGCACGGACGTGCACGGGGACAAGGCCGTCGAGACCACCTTCGACGGGGCGCTCGTCGAGGCCATGAAGTCCTCGATCACCGCCGAGGACCCGATCGGCAAGGCCATCCCGTACATGCTCTCCGGCGGCACCGACGCCAAGTCCTTCGACGACCTCGGCATCCGCGGCTTCGGCTTCGCGCCGCTGCAACTGCCGCCGGAGCTGGACTTCGCCGGGATGTTCCACGGTGTCGACGAGCGGGTCCCGGTCGACGGGCTCAAGTTCGGGGTCCGGGTGCTCGACCGGTTCATCGACGCATCCTGACAATCCAACAATCGGGCGTACGTGCGGAGTTGCCTGGAACGAGTGAAAGGGGCCCTGAGCTCGTAGCTCCCTGGCACTCCCCTCGTTACAGGGAGTGCAGTCCGCGGCTGGGACTGCATTGCCAATGAGGAGGAACAATGATCAAGAAGATCGTCGCTGCTGCGGTTGCCACTGGTGGTCTCGTGCTCGCGGGTGCGGGCATCTCCGCCGCCGACGCCGGTGCCCAGGGTGCCGCCGTGAACTCTCCCGGTGTGCTGTCGGGCAACGTCGTCCAGGTGCCCATCCACGTGCCGGTGAACGTGTGCGGCAACACGGTTTCCGTGATCGGACTGCTGAACCCCGCCTTCGGCAATGCCTGCGTCAACAAGTGACGTCGTGGTACCTCACCCCTTGAGGGTATGAGCCCGCCGGCCCCGGAGTGCGAACGCGCGCTCCGGGGCCGATCGGGCATCCGGCGCGGCGCGCATCGGCCCGCGCCTTCATCAGCGCTCGGGCACGTTCTAAGGCAGGAAAAGCTATGCGACAGGTCACACGCAAAGGCCTGATCACCGTGGCGGCGGCGAGCGGTGTGCTCGCGGTCTCCGGCGGATACGCGCACGCCGACTCCGGCGCGCAGGGAGGCGCGTCGAACTCGCCGGGCGTCGGCTCCGGCAACTCGGTGCAGGCCCCCGTGCACATCCCCGTCAACCTGTGCGGCGACACGGTCAACGTCATCGGGCTGCTCAACCCGGCGATGGGCAACAACTGCGCCAACACCTCGCACGAGGGTCACGGCAGCCACGGCAGTCATGGCAGCAGGGGCCCGCACAAGCCGTCCGACGGGGGATCGGGAGCGCACGCCGGCGGCCACACGGGCGGCTCGCCCGGCGTCGGCTCGGGCAACAACGTCCAGGCCCCGATCGATGTGCCGGCCAACGCGTGCGGCAACTCGGTCAATGTGATCGGTCTCGGCAACCCGGCCTTCGGGAACGACTGCGGGAACCCCGGCGACGGACACCCCGGCACGCCGCCCGGCAAGCCCCAGCAGCCGCCGTCGAAGCCGCACCACCCGGGCGACCCCGCCACCCCGGACCACCCCGACGCCCCGGGCACGCCGGGCTCCCCGCAGACCCGGGGCGGACACTTCGTCGGCGAGGACGTCGCCGCGGCGAAGCCCGGCCGGGCCAACCATCCGCAGGCGCAGAGCGTCAGCCGGCCCCGGGCCGAGTCCCAGCTCGCGATGACCGGCGGCTCGCTGCCGATCGGCGTGGCCATCCCGGTGGGCGCGGGTGCGCTGCTCGCCGGCGCGGTGCTCTACCGGCGGGCCAGGCCGGCCGCGTGACGGCTTGAGCCGGACCGGCCGTACACGAGCAGTACGTACGGGCCGGCAGGACGAACGGAGCGGGCCCCGCCGACGCGGGGCCCGCTCCGTTTCCGTCGGCGGCCCGTCAGGTACAGGTCACCAGGTGGCCCGTAGCTGGCGGATGATCCGGCGACGCAGCCGCACGCGGCGACTGCCGTCGCGGCGCAGGCTCAGTCGGTCCAACTCCCAGTGTCCGTACTCTGCATGGTCTGTCAGCAGACGCGTCGCCTCCTTGCGGGATACCCCGCGCGGTACGTACACGTCGACAAATTCGTATTCCGGCATCGCATCTATTGTGCGGGCAGTGGCCCGGTACGGATAGCGTCTGCACTATGTCTGATGCTGCGCAGCCCACCGCTGCCGAGGTACGTGCCGCCGCCGAGGCGGTCAAGGCCGCGCTCGACCGTCACCTGGCGGCTGTCGAGCGCAGGTCGGGTGAGGACGACCCGGCCGTCTACGAAGCGTTCAACGAGCTGGCCGCGGCGGCCGAGGAGTACGACGAGCTCCTCTACGACCGCCACGACGAGGTCACCCCCTTCGAGATCCCCGGCGGAGAGGACTCCCTGCCGCCGTACACCGGTCCCGAGGAGCCGAACGCGCTGAGCGTGCTGATCCGACGCGACTACGCGGTGGTGGAGCCGCAGCGTCTTCTCGCCCAGGCCGGCCGGGTCGCCGACCTCGACGGTGACCCGGACATCGACACCGAGACCGCGACCGGGGCGAGCAACAGCGTCCACGCCGCGCTCGGCGTCCTCTTCGGCGAGTTCGAACCCGACGAGATCGGCTCCCGGCACAAGGAGTTCGGCTTGGAGGAGGGCGACTCCACGCTGTGGGTCCTCGCCGCGGACGAGCCGCCCGAGGCGGGGGAGTGGCTGGAGGCCCCGTTCGACCAGGCCGACCCGCAGCGGGTCGTCTGCCGCTTCGACGTGAGCGCGGTCTTCGACGACGACGAGCTGGACCCGGACGACGATGTCGATGTCGACATCGACGTGGTGGAGGCGGACGTCGAGATCGACGAGGCGCTGGAGGACGCCGACCGCTGACACCGGCCCAGGAGCGACCACCCCCCCGGCCGGCGCCGGGCGACCGGCCGGGGGGAGCTTCCTGGTCGGCTAGGCGCCGGGCAGCTGGGCCCGCACCAGCGTGCGCAGCCGCGTGGTCCGCGGCTTCGCCGGGACCTCCGCGACAGCTCGCGGCAGCGCCGCGTCCGCGCCGTGCACGACGGACAGATGCCGCTCCCCGCGCCCGAACGCGGAGTACACCCAGGGCCGGCTCAACGCCTGCGTCGCGTCGCCGGGCAGCACCACCACGGCCGCCGGCCAGCGCAGCCCCACGGCCTGGTGTCCGGTGATCGCCCAGCCGTGCCGGACAGCCCGCTCCACCTGCTCCTTCGGTACGAGGACGGGCTCGCCGGCGCACTCCAGGCGCAGCCCCTCCGCGTCGGCGCCCAGCACCCGGCCGGGCCGGACCCGCCCGGGCGCCGGTGCGTACACCACGCGGTCCCCGGGGTCGAAGCCGCCGAACCGGCCGGGGCCGGGGTTCAGCCGCTCCTTCAGCGCCGCGTTCAACACCCGCGTCCCGGCCGCGCCGCCGTGCCCCGGCGTGATCACCTGGGTCTCCTCGGCCGGCACGCCGATCGCCCGCGGTACCGAGTCGGCGACGAGCTGCACGGTGCGGTGGATTGCCTCGGCCGCGTCCCGCACGGGCACGATCACGACCTCCTTGCCCGGCGCCTCCACCTGGTTCAGCTCGCCGATGCCGATGCCGGAGACCAGCTCGCCGATGGGCCCGAAGTCCGGGGTGCGGGAGGTGACACGGGGGCAGATGCCCGCTGCCAGGAGATCAGCGAACACCCGGCCGGGGCCCGCGGACCAGAGCGTCCCGGGGTCCCCGCCGAGCACGAGACAGGAGCCGTCGGCGAGCGACTCGACCAGCATCGCGGCGTCGTCCACGTCCAGCTGCGGCGCGTCCAGGACGACGAGCAGGTCGACGGCGAACGCCCCGTCGGCGTCCCGGCCGGGGCCCTCCGCCTGCGCGAGCAGCCCCGCGACCGTCGCCGTGGCGGTCGCCGGCGCGTCCGCGCCGAGCTGCTCCGCCGCGCGGCGCCGTCCGTCCGCGCTGTGTGCGGCCACGCAGACCCGCAGCCCGAGCCGGGCGGCGACCGCCGCCGCGGCGACCGGCTCCGCGCGGGCGGCCTCGCCACCGGTGTGCAGGACGAGCCGGTGCGCGGCGATCGCGCGGATCAGCTCGGCCGTCGTGCCGTTCGCGGCGGCGGCGTCCTCCCACTCCCCGGCAGCCGGGCCGCCCTCCTTGGGGCCGGAGTTGATCAGCCGGGCCAGCCCGTCGGCGAGGCTCTCCTCGGCCAGCGCGGTCCGTTCGAGCCCGACCAGGATCCGGACCGGGCGCTCGGCCTCGGCCTCCTCCTCGCCCTCGGGCTCGGGTCGGGGCTCGGGAGCGTCGTCGAGGGCGTCCTGGAAGAGCAGTGCGTCACCCTCCGCGACCGCGCTCTGCACCGCCTCGTCCGGCTCCGGCACCCCCTGCTTGCCGAGCGCCTCGACGAGGACGGACAGGTCGAGGGCGGTGTGCCCGGCCACCGCGGCCTGTTCGAGCAGCCAGAGAGTGACGGCGCGCCCGCGCCGCTCGTCGTCCGGGGCGCACTCGGCGCCGAGCAGCGCCCGCGCGAACCCGTCCGCCTGCTCGGGCCGGACGCCGCTCAGGCGCAGCAACTGCCAGGGGTCCGCGCGGAGTCGACCGGCCGCGTCCTCGCCCAGGGTCCGGGCGGCCGGCGCGGCGAACGCCTCGGGCGCCCCGCCCTCGACGAGCACGGCCCGCACCGCGTCCACCGTCCCGGCGTCGGGCCCCGCGTCGGCGGTCGGCGCGACGGGTTCCGGCCTGCGGACCGGCTCGGGCGCCACGACCCGGCGCGGCGCGCGCTCCGGCTCCGCGAACACGGCGACGGGCTTCTCCCCGCTCTCCACGGCGCGTACGGCGGCCAGCAGATCGGCGGCCGTGCCGCTCAGCTTCGTCCCGGCGGCGACCGGTCCTTCCTTGGCTGCCTTCCGCTCCGCGATCCGCTCCCGAAGAGCCCGCTGCGCGGCGAGCTCCGCCTCGGCCTCGGACAGTTGAGCCGCGGCCTCCGTGCCCTCGGCGCTCTCCGCGCCCTCGGCCCCCTCGGCACCTTCCGTGCTCTCGCCACCCTCGGCGCTCTTGGCCTCCGTGCCTTCGGCGCCGCCCGCCGGCTCCGTGCCCTGCGCGGCAAGCGGCTCGTCCGGCCCGGCGTCGGGGCGCGCCCCTGACTCGTTCTCCGCGGCAGCGGACTCCGTACTCACAACGTGCTCCAGTCCTGATCGGGATAGCGGTGCACGGGCGCCGACACATCGTCGAGCGCCTGGCAGATCTCGTCAGGAAGACTAAGGGCCTCCACTGACAACGCGGCCGTGAGCTGCTGCGCGTTGCGCGCGCCGATGATCGGCGCGGCCACCCCCGGCCGGTCCCGCACCCAGGCGAGAGCGACCTGCAACGGCGTCACCGCGAGTCCGTCGGCGGCTATGGCCACCGCGTCCACGATGTGCCCGGCCGCCTCGTCCAGATACGGCGCGACGAACGGCGCCATGTGGTCGGAGCCGCCCCGCGAGTCCGTGGGGGTGCCCGCGCGGTACTTGCCGGTGAGCACGCCCCGGCCGAGCGGCGAGGACGGCAGCAGCCCGATGCCCAGGTCGAGCGCGGCGGGCAGCACCTCGCGCTCCACACCGCGCTGGAGCAGCGAGTACTCCATCTGCGTACTGGCGAGCCGCGTGCGCACACCCGGCGCGGCCAGCTGCCATGTGCCCGCCTTGGCCAGCTGCCACCCGCAGAAGTTGGAGACGCCCGCGTACCGCGCGCGGCCACTGCTGACAGCGATGTCGAGGGCCTGGAGCGTCTCGTCCAGGGGCGTGCCGGTGTCGTAGGCGTGGACCTGCCACAGGTCGACGTAGTCCGTGCCGAGGCGGCCCAGCGAGGCGTCGAGGGCGGAGAGCAGATGGCCGCGCGAGCCGTCGAAGCGGCGGTCCGGGTCGGGCACGCTGCCCGCCTTCGTGGAGATGACCAGATCCCGGCGCGGCACGAGCCCCTCGACGAGCCGCCCCAGCAGGTACTCGGACTCGCCGTCCCCGTACACGTCGGCGGTGTCGACGAGCGTGCCGCCCGCTTCCCAGAAGGCCTTCAACAGTTCGGCGGCGTCGTGCTCGTCGGTGTCCCGGCCCCAGGTGAGGGTGCCGAGCCCGATCCGGGACACACGCAGGCCGGTGCGGCCGAGATGCCTCTGCTCCATGGGCGCTGAGATTACTGGCCGAAGGTCAAGATGGGGGCACCTGTGGACAACTCTCGCCTGGCCCGTCGCGCTAGGGTGCCCGGCAAGAGACGTTACCGGTGGGTAAGCCAGCGGATCCGCACGGCGTTAAGGGGATGTGGTCAATGAAGCTCGGCATCAATCTCGGGTACTGGGGCGCGGGCATGGACGCGGACAACCTGGCCGTCGCGAAGGAGGCGGACAAGCTCGGCTACGCGGTGTGCTGGGCCGCCGAGGCATACGGCTCGGACGCCGCCACCGTCCTCGCCTACGTCGCCGCGCAGACCGAACGCATCGACGTCGGTTCGGCCATCTTCCAGATCCCGGCGCGCCAGCCCACGATGACGGCGATGACGGCGTCCACCCTCGACTCGCTCTCCGGCGGCCGCTTCCGCCTCGGCCTCGGTGTGTCGGGACCGCAGGTCTCCGAGGGCTGGTACGGCGTCAAGTTCGACAAGCCGCTGGCGCGCACGCGCGAATACGTCGAGATCGTCCGCAAGGCGATGAGCCGCGAGCGGGTCTCCTACGACGGCGCGCACTGGACGCTGCCGCTGCCCGACGGCCCGGGCAAGCCGCTCAAGCTGACCCTGCACCCGCAGCGCGAGCACATCCCGCTCTACATCGCCGCGATCGGCCCGAAGAACCTGGAGCAGACCGGCGAGATCGCCGACGGCGCCCTGCTGATCTTCCCGTCGGCCGAGCACCTGGAGGAGACCACCATCGCGCCCCTGCGCGCGGGCCGCGAGAAGGCCGGGAAGACGATGGAGGGCTTCGACGTCTGCCCGACGCTGCCGCTCGCCCTCGGCGCCGACAAGGATGTCACCGCGCTCGCCGACTTCTTCCGTCCCTACACGGCCCTGTACGTGGGCGGCATGGGCAGCCCCAAGCAGAACTTCTACAACCGGCTCGCGCAGCGCATGGGCTACGAGAAGGAGGCCGCCGAGATCCAGGAGAAGTACCTCGGCGGCGACAAGGACGGCGCCGCCGCGGCCATCCCGCACCAGCTCATCGACTCCACGACGCTGCTGGGCTCCGTGGACCGGATCGCCGACCGGATGCGGGCCTACGCCGCCGCCGGTGTCACCACGCTGACGATCAATCCGGCCGGTTTCACGCTCGACGAGCGGGTGGCCGCTCTGCGCGCCGGCACGGAGGCGCTGGAGCGGGCCGGCCTGGCGTGAGCGCCCGGCCGGACGGGCACTGAGGGGCCTGCCGGACGGGCGCTGAGGGGCCGGGACGATTCCGCGGCCGTGGTGGGGGCTCGGGGGGTCTTCCCCGCCACGGCCGTCACGGAGCACAACGCGTCGCCGCGGCCATGGTTACGCCCCTGCCCGGTGGCCCGCCTCCGCCGTTCGGCCGAGTCGTGGGGCACAGCTGTTGCCCCTCCCCGCGCACCACATTTGACTCGTCTTTTGCGGAGCGGAACACCGGATGCGGTGCGCGGGCATGGAGGTACCACGATGCTGTCGGCCAAGAGTTTGTTCCAGGAGATCCTCGACGACGACGAGTCGTTCCGACTGTTCTGCTCCATCGCGGCCAGCGGCGAGGCGCAAGGCGGCTGGGAGAACGGGCGGATCGCCGCGCTCGTCCCCGAGAGCGAGCGCGACCTCGCCCCCAAGGTGGCCCGGCACGGCGCGGACGAGGACAAGCACGGCCGCATCTTCCACGCCCTCATGAAGAAGCGCGGTCTGCGACCCGTGCCCGTCCCGCCCGAGACCGACTACACGATGCTGCTGGAGCGCCACGGCATCGGGCTCGCGCACGAACAGCTCCGGCGCGACGAGCCGCTCTCCGTGCGGGACGTCGTCACCTACCTCGCGCACAGCCGCGTCACCGAACAACGCGCCTCCGAACAGATGGAACTGCTGCGCAGACACTTCGCCGACCACCCGGACCTCGGCCGCGCGGTGAGGATGATCTCCCACGACGAGGACAACCACCTCGCCTACTGCCACGAGGAACTGCTCCGCTTCGCCCACGCGGGCCACGGGCGCGCCATCCAGCGCATCCTGCGCGAGTGCGCGCTCGCGGAGATCGCCGTCTACCGGGACGTCAGCCTGGCCGTCATGGACCACATGGGCCGCATCCTGCGGTGGCCGAGGGCGAAGTCGGCCGTGCTCGCGGCCGGCATCCACGCCATCTACGCGTACGAACGGGCCGGCGGCTGGCGGCGCATGGTCTCCCTGACGATGCCACCCGAACGTGACGCGCTCGGCGGCCCGGCGACCACCGCGGTGGAGTTCGCCTGACCCGCCCCGGTCCGCCGGACGGGCACTACAGCCAGCCGCGCCGTTGGAACAGCCGGTACAGACCCAGCTCCAGGACGGCCATCAGCAGGATCACCGCGGGATACGCCCACACCCAGTGCAGCTCGGGCATGTGGTCGAAGTTCATGCCGTAGATGCCCGCGATCATGGTGGGCACCGCGGCCATCGCCGCCCACGCCGAGATCTTCCGCATGTCGTCGTTCTGCCGCACGCTCATCTGCGCCAGGTGCGCGGAGAGGATGTCCGACACCAGCCGGTCCAGACTGTCGACGGACTCGTTGACCCGCGTCAGGTGGTCGTTCACGTCACGGAAGAACGGTTTCGCGCTCTCGTTCACGAACGGCACCTTCGCCAGCCCCCAGGGGCCCACGCCGGCGAGCCGGTCGAGCGGCAGGGCCAACGGGCCGGTGGCGCGCCGGAATTCCAGGACCTGCCGCTTGAAGGTGTAGATCCGCGACGCCGTGTCCCGCGAACCCCCGCGATCGGGGGAGAAGACCTCCGCCTCCAGCTCCTCCAGGTCGGTCTGCAACTCGTTGGCGACCTCCAGGTAGTGGTCGACCGTGGCGTCGGCGATCGAGTACAGCACCGCCGTCGGCCCCTGCTTGAGGACCTCCGGGTCGGCCTCCAGGCGCTGTCGTACCGTCTTCAGGGGCGCGCCCTCGCCGTGCCGCACGGTCACCACGAACGAGTCGCCCAGGAACAGCATCAGCTCGCCCGTGGACACCTTGTCGCTCTGCGGCTCGTACACGACCGGCTTGAGGACCACGAAGAGCGAGTCGTCGTAGACCTCCAACTTCGGGCGCTGGTGCGCCTTCAGGGCGTCCTCGACGGCCAGCGGATGCAGCCGGAACTCCTGGGTGACCTGGGCGAACTCGTCCTCGGTCGCCTCGTGCAGACCGATCCACACGAACGCGTCACCCTCCGCGCGCGCCTTGTCGAGGGCGTCGGAGAAGTCCGCGGGGCCCTCGGTCCGGCGCCCGTCCCGGTAGATGGCACAGTCGACGATCATGATGCGCATTCTCCCCAGGGGCCGGGGGAGCCGCACTCCCGTGTACGCCTAGGCTGGCCCGTATGCCCACGCTGATCCTCGTCCGGCACGGACGCTCCACCGCCAACACCGCGGGACTGCTCGCCGGGTGGACCCCCGGCGTGGCCCTCGACGAGCGCGGCGCCACGCAGGCCGCGGCGCTGCCCGAGCGGCTGAGGGACCTGCCTCTCGCGCACATCGTCACCAGCCCCCTGCAGCGCTGCCAGGAGACCCTCGCGCCGCTGCTCGCCGCGCGGCCCGACGTGGCCGTGAGCACCGAGGAGCGGATCGGCGAGTGCGACTACGGCGACTGGTCGGGCCGCAAGCTCGCCGAACTGACCGACGAGCCGCTCATGCAGGTCGTGCAGCAGCACCCGACCGCCGCCGCGTTCCCCGGCGGGGAGTCGATGCGGCAGATGCAGCACCGGGCCGCCGAAGCGGTGCGTGAGTGGAACGCGCGCGTGGAGCGCGAGCACGGCGGGGACGCCGTCTATCTGATGTGCTCGCACGGAGACATCATCAAGTCGCTTGTGGCGGACGCCATCGGGTTGCATCTGGACCTCTTTCAGCGCATCTCTGTAGAGCCTTGTTCCATCACAGCGATCCGTTACACACGACTGCGCCCGTTTCTCGTACGTCTCGGCGACACCGGCGACTTCGCGTCCCTGGCACCGCGCGAGGAGCCGGGGGAGCCGGACGCACCCGTCGGGGGCGGCGCGGGCGCACCGTGATCGTCGGCCGCAGTAGGGTGAAGCAGCCGTAAGCACGGCCTGGTCGTCCACGGCCGGGCCCAGCCAGTCGTTCCCCCCCGATCCCATGGAGACAGGACGTGTCCCGTCAGGTGTTCCTCTACGACCCACCGGAGCGTTTCGTGGCCGGTACGGTCGGGCTCCCCGGGCGCCGCACCTTCTTCCTGCAGGCCTCGGCAGGACCCCGGGTCACCAGCGTGGCGCTGGAGAAGACCCAGGTGGCAGCGCTCGCCGAGCGCATGGAGGAGCTGCTCGACGAGGTCGTGCGGCGCAGCGGAGGCAACGCGCCGGTACCCGCCGTGGTGCCGAGCGAGACCTCCGACACCGACCCCCTGGAGGCGCCCGTCGACGAGGAGTTCCGCGTCGGCACGATGGCGCTCGCCTGGGACGGTGACGAGGAGCGCATGATCGTCGAGGCACAGGCCCTCGTCGAGGTGGACGCCGATTCCGACGAGGACCTGGCCGAAGCCGAGGAAAGGCTTCTTCAGGACGAGGAGAACGGCCCGCCGATGCTCCGGGTCCGCCTCACCGGCGCCCAGGCCCGCGCCTTCGCCAAGCGGGCCCTGGACGTCGTGAACGCGGGCCGCCCGCCGTGCCCGCTGTGCAGTCTGCCGCTCGACCCGGAGGGACACGTATGTCCGCGCCAGAACGGATACCGGCGCGACGCGTGACGGACCGGGACATCGAGCTCCTCACCCGTGGGGAGCTGCGCGTACAGGGACAGATCCGGGACGCCTCGAACGCGGTCCTGCTGTGCGCCGTCACGTACGAGGGCCGGGAGAGCCGCTGCGTCTACAAGCCCGTGCGCGGTGAGCGGCCGCTGTGGGACTTCCCCGACGGGACGCTCGCCCAGCGGGAGGTCGCCGCGTACGAGGTCTCCGAGGCGCTCGGCTGGGGTCTCGTGCCGCCGACCGTGCTGCGCGACGGCCCGTACGGCGAGGGCATGTGCCAGCTGTGGATCGACGGGCCGACCGAGGAAGCCGGGCTGGCCGAGGAGACCGGGCCCGCGCAGGGCGACGGGCTGCTGGCTCTCGTCGACGCGCAGGAGCCGTCCGAGGGCTGGAAGGCGATCGGGTTCGCCGAGGTCGAGGAGGGGCGCACAGCGCTGCTCGTGCACGCCGACGACCCGAGGCTGCGCCGCCTCGCCGTGCTCGACGCGGTGATCAACAACGGTGACCGCAAGGGCGGCCACCTGCTCGTCGACGCCGGGGGCCATCTCTACGGCATCGACCACGGGGTCACTTTCAACGTCGAGGACAAGCTGCGCACCCTGCTGTGGGGCTGGGCCGGCGAGCCGCTGACCGGCGAGGCGACCGCGGCTCTCGAGGGGCTGCGCGAGCGCCTCGGGGCCGGTGAACCGCTGAGCGTCAGGCTCGGCGAGCTGATCACCGAAGCCGAGCTGGAGGCCGTACGGGAGCGGGTGGCGGCCCTGCTGAAGACCGGCCGGCACCGGGAGCCGAGCGGCGAGTGGCCGGCGATTCCGTGGCCGCCCATCTGACCTGCGGATTCGCCGGGCCGCAGGGCGGTGGTCAGTGGTCCGCGCCGGCTTCGAGGACAGGCCCTGGGGGTGGGCGGATGGACGCGCAAGAGGGCCTCGTCGGCCAATGGGACCGGTCCGGTTCGTATGCGGAAGCACCGTCCGGTTACGCTCAAGGCATGCATGCCTGGCCCGCTTCTGAGGTCCCCGCCCTGCCTGGCAAGGGCCGCGACCTTCGGATCCACGACACCGCGACCGGTGGGCTCGTCCCACTCGACCCCGGTCCCGTCGCCCGTATCTACGTCTGCGGCATCACGCCGTACGACGCGACCCATATGGGCCACGCGGCGACCTACAACGCGTTCGACCTCGTGCAGCGCGTGTGGCTCGACACCAAGCGGCAGGTCCACTACGTCCAGAACGTGACGGACGTCGACGACCCGCTGCTGGAGCGGGCCGTACGCGACGGCATCGACTGGGCCGGCCTCGCCGAGCGCGAGACCGCCCTGTTCCGCGAGGACATGACCGCCCTGCGGATGCTGCCGCCGCAGCACTACATAGGAGCCGTCGAGGCCATACCGGGCATCGTGCCGCTCGTCGAGCGCCTGCGTGACAGCGGTGCCGCCTACGAGCTCGACGGCGACACCTACTTCTCCGTCGAGGCCGACCCGCACTTCGGCTCCGTGTCGCACCTCGACGCCGAGGCGATGCGGCTGCTCTCCGCCGAGCGCGGCGGCGACCCGGACCGTCCGGGCAAGAAGAACCCGCTCGACCCGATGCTGTGGATGGCCGCGCGCGACGGCGAGCCCAGCTGGGACGGCGGCTCGCTGGGCCAGGGGCGCCCCGGCTGGCACATCGAGTGTGTCGCCATCGCCCTCGACCACCTCGGCATGGGCTTCGACGTCCAGGGCGGCGGCTCCGACCTGGTCTTCCCGCACCACGAGATGGGCGCCTCGCACGCGCAGGCGCTCACCGGCGAGTTCCCGATGGCCAAGGCGTACGTGCACGCCGGGATGGTCGCGCTCGACGGCGAGAAGATGTCCAAGTCGAAGGGCAACCTGGTCTTCGTCTCGGCGCTGCGGCGCGAAGGCGTGGACCCGGCCGCGATCCGGCTCGCGCTCCTCGCGCACCACTACCGGGCCGACTGGGAGTGGACGGACCAGGTCCTCGCGGACGCGGTGGACCGTCTGGGACGGTGGCGGGCGGCAGTGTCGCGGCCCGACGGCCCGTCGGCGCAGGCGCTCGTCGAGGAGATCCGCGAGGCGCTCTCCCACGACCTCGACGCCCCCTCGGCGCTGGCCGCCGTCGACCGCTGGGCCGAGGCGCAGACCTCGGGCGGCGGCACGGACGAGGGCGCGCCCGGCGTCGTCTCGCGCGCCGTCGACGCGCTCCTCGGAGTCGCGCTCTAGATGTATTGCCCTGTGAGGTTGGGGACGCGGCTGGCGGGTGGTTTGCCTGCGAGTGCGGTGTGTCCGCGGTGGTGATTGTAGGTGTGGAGCCACTGT
>NZ_JBVIFR010000016.1:0-204234 GCF_055571235.1 Streptomyces sp. NPDC030991 | reverse complement strand
CGCCCGGTTACATTTCGAACCCGGAAGCTAAGCCTTACAGCGCCGATGGTACTGCAGGGGGGACCCTGTGGGAGAGTAGGACGCCGCCGAACTAAATTTGATAAATCCTCAACCCCCGAGCTGTTGCTCGGGGGTTGAGGATTTTCTGCGTTTACAGCGACCCCATGCTCGAGCCGGCCGCAGCTGAGGGTAAAGTCAGGGGGCATCGTTGGCTCGTTTCCCCACAGGAGGCCCCCGGGTGGAGGTCCAAGAGACCCGCGTCCAGACGGACCGGGTGCTCACCATCCCGAACATCCTCAGCATGGCGCGTCTCGTCGGCGTACCCCTCTTCCTGTGGCTCATCCTCAGGCCTGAGTTCGGCGGGCCCAAGAGCGACGGCTGGGCACTGCTGGTGCTCGCACTCAGCGGCATCAGCGACTATCTCGACGGGAAGCTCGCGCGCCGCTGGAATCAGATCAGCAACCTCGGACGGCTCCTCGATCCCGCCGCCGACCGGCTCTACATCCTGTCCACCCTGGTCGGATTGACCTGGCGCGACATTCTTCCCATTTGGCTGACCGCCATACTGCTGGCGCGTGAGCTGGTTCTCCTGGTGATGGTGGGGATCCTCAGGCGGCACGGCTATCCGCCGCCGCAGGTGAACTTCCTCGGGAAGGCAGCGACGTTCAACCTCATGTACGCGTTCCCTCTGCTGCTACTCAGCGACGGGAGCGGGTGGATCCACGAACTCGCTGCTATTTTCGGATGGGCGTTCGCCGGATGGGGTACAACACTGTATTGGTGGGCAGGGATCCTGTATGTGGTCCAGGTCCGCCGGCTCGTGAAGGCGGACTCCAAGGCCGATTGAGCTCGCCATTGGGCGGAAGTGAAGCCGGGTGGCCCCGCAACAAGGCAGCTGCGGGTTATCAGGCGGGCGAAGTCGGCCAGACCGTCGTCACTTTCAAGGAGGACGCTTCCGACATGAAGGCCGTCGTGATGGCTGGCGGCGAAGGCACCCGCCTTCGCCCCATGACCTCGAGTATGCCCAAGCCGCTCCTGCCGGTGGCCAACCGGCCGATCATGGAGCACGTGCTCAGGTTGCTCAAGCGGCATGGGCTCACCGAAACCGTGGTCACCGTGCAGTTCCTGGCATCACTGGTCAAGAACTACTTCGGAGACGGCGAAGAGCTCGGGATGGAGCTCACCTATGCCAACGAGGAGAAGCCACTCGGCACCGCCGGCAGCGTGAAGAACGCTGAGGAAGCGCTGAAGGACGACGCCTTCCTCGTGATCTCCGGTGACGCCCTGACCGATTTCGACCTCACTGAGCTCATCAATTTCCACAAGGAAAAGGGCGCGCTCGTCACCGTCTGTCTGACGCGTGTGCCCAATCCGCTGGAATTCGGTATCACCATCGTCGACGAAGAAGGCAAGGTCGAGCGCTTCCTCGAGAAGCCGACCTGGGGCCAGGTCTTCTCCGACACGGTCAACACCGGCATCTACGTGATGGAGCCCGAGGTCTTCGACTACGTCGAGGCCGATGTGCCGGTGGACTGGTCCGGCGACGTCTTCCCGCAGCTCATGAAGGAAGGCAAGCCCATCTACGGCTACGTGGCCGAGGGGTACTGGGAGGACGTCGGTACCCACGAAAGCTACGTGAAGGCCCAGGCCGACGTCCTGGAGGGCAAGGTCGACGTCGAACTCGACGGGTTCGAGATCTCGCCGGGCGTCTGGGTCGCCGAAGGCGCTGAAGTGCACCCCGACGCCGTACTGCGCGGGCCGCTCTACATCGGCGACTACGCCAAGGTCGAAGCCGACGCGGAAATTCGCGAACACACCGTCGTAGGCTCGAACGTCGTCGTGAAGACCGGCGCTTTCCTGCACAGGGCCGTCGTCCACGACAACGTCTACATCGGACAGCACAGCAATCTGCGGGGCTGCGTCGTCGGAAAGAACACCGACATCATGCGAGCCGCGCGGATCGAGGACGGCGCGGTCATCGGCGACGAATGCCTGGTCGGTGAAGAATCGATCGTCCAGGGCAATGTGCGCGTCTATCCGTTCAAGACGGTCGAAGCCGGCGCCTTCGTCAACACCTCCGTGATCTGGGAGTCCCGCGGACAGGCCCATCTCTTCGGGGCCCGCGGAGTCTCCGGGATCCTGAACGTCGAGATCACGCCCGAGCTGGCCGTGCGGCTGGCGGGCGCGTACGCGACGACCCTGAAGAAGGGGTCGACCGTGACCACCGCGCGTGACCACTCACGTGGTGCGCGTGCGCTCAAGCGAGCCGTCATCTCCGCTCTGCAGGCCAGCGCCATCGACGTACGCGACCTGGAGAACGTGCCCCTGCCGGTGGCCCGGCAGCAGACGGCGCGAGGCAGTGCCGGCGGCATCATGATCCGGACGACGCCCGGGGTGCCGGACTCCGTCGACATCATGTTCTTCGACGAGCGCGGCGCCGACCTGTCGCAGGGGAGCCAGCGCAAGCTCGACCGTGTGTACGCGCGCCAGGAATACCGGCGGGCGTTCCCCGGCGAGATCGGTGATCTGCACTTCCCCTCCAGCGTCTTCGACTCGTACACCGGGTCCCTGCTGCGCAACGTGGACACGACCGGGGTCGCCGATGCCGGGCTCAAGGTGGTCGTCGACGCGTCCAACGGCAGCGCCGGCCTGGTGCTGCCCAGCCTGCTCGGGCGGCTCGGGGTCGACTCGCTGACGATCAACCCGGGGCTCGACGAGTCGCGGCCCACCGAGACCGCCGAGGCCCGCAGGTCCGGGCTCGTACGGCTCGGGGAGATCGTGGCGTCGGCGCGGGCCGCGTTCGGCGTACGGTTCGACCCGGTCGGTGAGCGCCTGTCGCTCGTCGACGAGAAGGGGCGGATCGTCGAGGACGACCGGGCGTTGCTGGTGATGCTCGATCTTGTCGCCGCCGAGCGGCGCAGCGGGCGGGTCGCACTGCCGGTCACGACCACGCGGATCGCCGAGCAGGTGGCCGCGTACCACGGCACGCAGGTGGAGTGGACGAACACGTCGCCCGACGACCTCACGCGCGTGGGGCGCGAGGACGAGACCATCTTCGGCGGTGACGGACGCGGTGGCTTCATCATCCCCGAGTTCAGCAGCGTGTTCGACGGGGCCGCGGCCTTCGTGCGGCTGATCGGCCTGGTCGCGCGTACGCAGCTGACGCTGAGCCAGATCGACGCGCGGATCCCGCGGGCCCACGTCCTCAAGCGGGATCTGGCCACGCCGTGGGCCGTCAAGGGCCTTGTCATGCGGCGGGTCGTGGAGGAGGCCGGCGAGCGCTCCGTGGACACCACGGACGGCGTGCGCGTGGTCGAGGCCGACGGGCGCTGGGTCATGGTGCTGCCCGACCCCGCGGAGGCCGTCACGCATCTGTGGGCCGAGGGCCCCGATGACGCCTCCGCGCAGCAGCTGCTCGACGAGTGGTCGGCGGTGGTGGACAGCGCGGGCCGCTGAGCCCGTGTTCGAACCGGTCGGCGCCCCATCCGGGCGCCGACCGGCACGCCGACGGGGCCATTCGGAGGTAGCGGCCGCGACGTGCGACGATGTGCGGCATGCCGCAGCAGCCCCCCGTTCGGAGCACCCCCAAGCGTCCCGCGCGCCCCGACGCCTCCATGTCGCTGCTGACCAATGTGATGGACCACAGCCTGGACGACGGATACGCGGAAGCCGCGGCCCGCAGGCGGGCCTCGGGGCAGAGCGGACTGCCGAAGACGCTGCGCGCGAAGCTGGGGCTCGCGGCGGGTCTCGTGCTCGCCGCGCTCGTGGTGACCGTCGGGGCGGCGCAGGCGCGGGTCGCCGCGCCGGTCGTGGCCAAGGAGCGCGAGGAGCTCATCGACCGTATCGAGCAGGAGACCGAGTCCGCCGACGCGTTGGAGGGCCGGGTCGACTCGCTGCGGACCGATGTGGGGAACATGCAGCGCGAGGCGCTGCGCAAACACGGCGGTGAGCAGGGCGAGTTGGTGGGCGTGCTGTCGGGCGCCGTCGCCGTCCACGGGCCCGGCGTGAAGCTCGTCGTCGACGACGCGAAGTCGGCCGATTCCGGCGGTGGGGGCGGGCCACGGGAGAGTGCCGGGTTCTCCGACACCGGGCGGGTGCGCGACCGCGACATGCAGCGTGTCGTCAACGGCCTGTGGCAGTCGGGTGCCGAGGCCGTCAGCATCAACGGGCAGCGGCTCACGGCGCTGTCCGCGATCCGGGCCGCGGGTGACGCGATACTGGTCGACAACAAGCCGCTGGTGCCGCCCTACACGGTCCTCGCGGTGGGGGACGGCCGGCGGCTGAGTACGCGGTTCCAGAACAGTCCTGACGGGTTGTACCTGCACGCCCTGCAGGAGAACTTCGGGATCCGGACCAGTATCTCGGCCCAGGACGACATCAGGCTTCCCGCCGCACCCAGCGTGATCGTTCGTACAGCACAGCCGAGAGCAGAGCAGAAGGGCACATCGTGATCGCCGTACTGGGCCTCGTCGTGGGAGTCGTGGTCGGGTTGTTCGTCCGGCCCGAGGTTCCGGCGGTGGTCGAGCCCTACCTTCCGATCGCCGTGGTCGCGGCGCTGGACGCGGTGTTCGGCGGGCTGCGCGCCATGCTGGACGGGATCTTCGTCGACAAGGTGTTCGTCGTGTCGTTCCTGTCGAACGTGGTCGTGGCCGCGCTCATCGTCTTCCTGGGCGACAAGTTGGGCGTCGGAGCGCAACTGTCCACCGGTGTCGTCGTCGTGCTCGGCATCCGCATCTTCTCCAACGCGGCTGCCATCCGGCGGCACGTCTTCCGGGCGTGAGGCCGATGAACCCAAAGACCCCAGAGAACCCTGAGAACCCAGAGAACGCGAAGAATCCAGAGGGCGCGAAGAACCCCGCCGGCGGGGGAGCGGGCGGGCATGCGCACCGCTTGCGCAAGGAGTTGCCCGCCGAGGTCGAGGCGGGGAGTGCGACGCCGGAGTCCGGGCCGGGGCCGGAGCAGGCCGGTACGCCGCAGCTGACCGGGCGACAGCGGCTCGTGAAGGGGCTGTGGCCGCCGCGCGTGTCGCGGGCTCAACTGACCGTCGCCGTGCTGCTGTTCGTGCTGGGGCTCGGGCTCGCCATCCAAGTGCGGTCCAACAGCGACAACAGCGCCCTGCGCGGTGCGCGGCAAGAAGATCTTGTTCGCATTCTCGATGAACTCGACGACCGGACTCAGCGTCTGGAAGATGAGAAACAAGGTCTCGAGGACCAGCGCACCGGGTTGGAGAACAGTTCGGACCAGGCCGAGGAGGCTCGCAAGCAGACGGTCGAGAAGGAGCGCCAGCTCGGCATTCTGGCGGGCACCGTGGCCGCGCAGGGCCCCGGGATCACCATGACGGTCACCGACACGAAGGGGGCTGTCGAGCCGGACATGCTGCTCGACGCGGTGCAGGAGCTGCGGGCGGCGGGCGCCGAGGCGATCCAGGTCAACGGCGTCCGCGTCGTGGCCAACACCTATCTGACGGACGCGAGCGGAGGGAAAGGGGTCAGCGTGGACGGGCACAAGATCGACCAGCCGTACGTCTTCAAGGTCATCGGCAAGCCGCAGGACCTCGAACCGGCCCTCAACATCCCCGGAGGTGTGGTGCAGACGCTGGAGAAAGAGCAGGCCACGGTGGGCGTGAGCCGTTCGGAGAAGATCGTTGTGGACGCCTTGCGGGCGGCGCGGCGGCCTGATTACGCTCGGTCGTCCTCGTAGTGAGGCGGGGGCGCATGGCGGATGTCGTACGAGGGCATGAGGTTGCGGGGGGTCGGCGCACCGGGAACGGGGTGCGTGGTGGAAACTGTTTGGCGGATCCGGACGTTGTGAGGATGTCCGTGTCAGTGATGTACGCCGATGTGTGCAATCAGGGTTCGTCCTGCCCCACGGGCGGGTCTGTTTCGGTCAAGGGGAATCGCCCGTGAAGTTGTTTGCGAAGTTGTTCGGCAAGAGTGCGCGTGAGGACGCCCGTCACCGTGCGCCGCGCCCTGGAGACGAGCCGGAGACGCAGGTGGGCGAGCGCCCGCTGTTCCGGGACCAGGTGGGCGGTGACCAGCCGGGTGGACACGGCGCGCCGTCTGTTGACCCTGCCGGTTCCGGCCGCATAGGTTTCGGAGAACCGTCAACCTCAGGTGCGGGTCAAGGGTTTGGTTCCGACCCGTACGCGTCCCATGCCCCCGGGGGGCAGCCGCGGCAGGAGGATCCGTCCATGTCGGCCCTGGTGTGTACGAGGTGCGGGAACCGGAACGGCGAGAACAGCCGGTTCTGCTCCAACTGCGGAGCGCCCTTGCGTGGCGGTGTGGCGGCCGAGGGGCCGTCCGAGACGACCTCCACGATCTCCATCTCGGGTCTCGAGTCCTACGACCCGGAGGCCACCGGCCAGACGCAGCTGCCGGCCCTGTCGCCCGAGGCGCAGGCCGCGGTCGACGCGCTGCCGCTGGGTTCGGCGCTCCTGGTGGTGCGCCGCGGTCCGAACTCGGGCAGCCGCTTCCTGCTGGACGGTGACCTCACCACGGCGGGGCGCCACCCGCAGAGCGACATCTTCCTGGACGACGTGACCGTCTCGCGCCGCCATGTGGAATTCCGTCGCCAGCAGGACGGCTCGTTCACCGTCTCCGACGTCGGCAGCCTCAACGGGACGTACGTGAACCGTGAGCGCATCGACTCCGTGACGCTGAACAACGGCGACGAGGTGCAGATCGGCAAGTACCGGCTGGTCTTCTACGCGAGCCAGCGAGGTATCTGACCCAGCGAACCTTCAGGAAGGTCCATGCTTCACACACCGAGGGGCGGTGCCGGATCGGGCACCGCCACCGCGGGCAGTCGGCTGATGAGCATCGGCACCGTACTGAACGTGCTGCGCGAGGAGTTCCCCGAGGTCACCATCTCCAAGATCAGGTTCTTGGAGTCCGAGGGCCTCGTCGAGCCGCAGCGGACGCCCTCGGGGTACCGCAAGTTCAGCCCGGACGACGTCGAGCGGCTCGCCCACGTCCTGCGGATGCAGCGGGACCACTATCTGCCCCTGAAGGTCATCAAGGAGCAGCTCGACGCTCTGGAGCGGGGCGAGCCGTTGCCCGTGCCGCCTCCTGGACGGCCCGGTGACGCCGCGGACGAGGCCGACGGGGCTCCCACCGCCGCCCGTGTCGGCCGGGACGCGCTGCTCGCCGCCGTGGGGATCGACGAGGGGGAGCTCGACGAGTGGGAGTCGTACGGGCTCATCGCCCCGTTGCCGGACGGCGGCTATGACGCGTCGGCCGTATCGGTCGCCGAGCTGGTGGGGGAGTTGGGCCGGTTCGGTATCGAGCCGCGGCATCTGCGCGTCATGCGGGCGGCCGCGGACCGTGAGGCCGGCCTCGTGGACTCGGTCGTCGCACCGCTCAAGGTGCATCGCAATCCGCAGACCAGGGCCCTCGCGCAGGCGCGGGCCAAGGAGCTGGCGGGCCTCACCGTACGGCTGCATGCCGCACTTGTGCAGACTGCGCTCGGGGTGCGTCTGCCCTGATCGCAGGGGCGGGTGAGCGCCGTGAGCCCGGCCTTCGGCGCATGCCCGACTACCCAAACCGGCCGGGCACGTCCTAGGGTTGCTGTGTGAACGAGCTCGACGTCGTAGGTGTCCGGGTGGAAATGCCCTCCAACCAGCCGATCGTGCTCCTGCGTGAAGTGGGAGGCGACCGTTACCTCCCCATCTGGATCGGACCGGGGGAGGCGACGGCGATCGCCTTTGCCCAGCAGGGCATGGCCCCCGCGCGTCCGCTGACGCACGACCTGTTCAAGGACGTGCTGGAAGCGGTCGGACAGGAGCTCACGGAAGTACGCATCACCGACCTGCGGGAAGGTGTTTTCTATGCGGAGCTGGTGTTCGCGAGCGGCGTCGAGGTCAGCGCCCGCCCGTCCGACGCCATAGCGCTCGCGCTGCGCACCGGGACGCCGATCTTCGGCAGTGACGGGGTCCTGGACGACGCGGGGATCGCCATCCCGGACGAGCAGGAGGACGAGGTGGAGAAGTTCCGCGAGTTCCTCGATCAGATCTCGCCCGAGGACTTCGGGACGAACAGTCAATGATCGGTGGAAAATGACCATGAGGCGGTCGCCCAGCGGCGGCCGCCTCGGCACATTCGGCTAGCCTTTCCCCGCGGTGGGATACGGGAAACCACTCTTAGGGTGATTATCACTCGGCGTGGCGAGTGTGGCGTTCGTTGACGCACCCCTTGTGACTGCCTACCGTCGAGAGGGCAGGTCAAAGAGGAGGTCGGCGTGAGAAGCAGCGGCGACGGTACGGCGACGGGCGGTCCGTACTCGTTTCACGGCAGCGCGGCCGATCACACTCCGCAGCGCCCGCAGGCAGTGTCTGCGGTGGCGGGGGAGAGCGGCGGAGCGGCTTCCGAGGAGGAAGTGGGGTACCGGGGTCCGACCGCGTGCGCGGCGGCCGGTATCACCTATCGACAGCTCGACTACTGGGCCAGGACCGGCCTCGTCGAGCCCAGCGTGCGGCCTGCGTACGGCTCGGGGACGCAGCGTCTGTACAGCTTCCGCGACGTCGTCGTGCTCAAGGTCGTCAAGCGCTTCCTGGACACGGGCGTCTCGTTGCAGAACATTCGTACAGCCGTGCAGCACCTGCGGGAGCGGGGCTTTGCGGACCTGGAGCGCATGACGCTCATGAGCGACGGCGCCACTGTGTACGAGTGCACGTCGCCGGCCGAGGTGCACGAGCTGCTCCAGGGTGGTCAGGGAATCTTCGGGATCGCCGTGGGCGTGGTCTGGCGGGACGTGGAGAGTGCCCTGTCACAGCTGCACGGCGAGCGCGTGGACACCGGCGAGACGCTGATCGGGCAGAACCCCGCGGACGAGCTCGCGAGGCGGCGCAACCGCGCGGTGTGACCCTCGTGCGGCCGCGTTGTCAGTGGCGTAGGGCAGCATCGGTGGAGTGAGAGCCGGGCCGACGATTCTGCATCTCGACATGGACGCCTTCTACGCCTCGGCGGAGCAGGCGGCCAAGCCGAGCCTGCGCGGGAAAGCGGTCGTCGTGGGCGGGCTCGGGCCGCGCGGTGTCGTGGCGACGGCGTCGTACGAGGCACGGAAGTTCGGGGTGCACTCGGCGATGCCGATGGGGCAGGCGCGCCGGCTCGCGCCCAATGCCGCGTACCTCGTGCCGCGGTTCCGGTTGTACCGGGAGGTCAGCGAACAGGTGATGGGGCTTCTGCGGGAGCTTTCGCCGCTCGTGGAGCCGTTGAGCCTCGACGAGGCGTTCGTCGATCTGGAGGCCGGTGAGGTGGCCTGGGACGCCGTTTCCGCGGAGGCCGTCGGGGTGCGGCTGCGGGCGGACATCCGGCGGGTGACCGGACTGACCGGGTCCGTCGGGCTCGCCGCCTCCAAGATGCTGGCGAAGATCGCGTCGGAGGAGGCCAAGCCGGCCGGGCTGGTGCTGATACGGCCGGGGACCGAGCGGGCGCTGATCGGGCCGAAGTCCGTGCGGATCCTGCCGGGGGTCGGGCCCGCGACCGGGGACCATCTGCGGCGCGCGGGGATTCTCACCGTCGCCGAGATCGCCGAGGCGGGCGAGGACGAGCTGGTGCGGCTGCTGGGGAAGTCGCACGGGGGCCATCTGTACGCCATGGCGCTGGCCCACGACGAGCGGCCCGTCGTCGCCGAGCGCGACTCGAAGTCGGTGTCGGTCGAGGACACGTACGACGTGGACATCCACGACCGGGTGCGCGTCCGCGCGGAGGTGCAGCGCCTTGCCGACCGGTGCGTGGAGCGGTTGCGGGCGGCCGAGCGGTCGGGGCGGACCGTCGTCCTGAAAGTGCGGCGGTACGACTTCTCGACGCTGACGCGGTCCGAGACGCTGCGCGGGCCGACCGATGATCCCGCGGTGGTGCGGGAGGCCGCGGCGCGGCTGCTGGAGTCCGTGGACACGACGGGCGGGGTGCGGCTGCTCGGGGTCGGCGTGAGCGGGCTCGCCGACTTCACGCAGGAGGACCTGTTCGCCCAGGCGGCCGCCGCCGAGGAGGAGCGGGGCGGGGGCCGGGGCGCGGTGGACGCCGCCGCGGAGGAGGGCGAGCGGGTCGAGGTCGCGGCGGTGGAGGCCGGTCCTGTCGAGCGGCGTTGGATGGCCGGGCACGATGTGCGGCACGCCGAGTTCGGGCCGGGGTGGGTGCAGGGCAGCGGGCTCGGGCGGGTCACCGTACGGTTCGAGACGCCGTACGCGAAGGGGCCGGGGCGGGTCCGCACGTTCCTGGTCGACGACCCGCTGCTGGAGCCCGCGGAGCCGCTGCCGCTGGTGGAGCGGGCAGAGCGGGCGGAACGGGCCTAGACGGGGGCGGGGCCTGTGCGGTGGAGGGCGGCTCGTCCGCGCCCGTTACTCCTCGGTGCCCGCGATACGGCCGAACAGGATGTCCGGGGGCTGCGGGGCCGTGAGGTCGAGGCCGTAGTGGTGGTAGAGCTGGAGCTCCTGCTCGGGGGAGAGGTGGCGGCCCACGCCGAAGTCCGGGGAATCCTTGATCAGGGCGCGTTCGAAGGGGACGCGGAGGGCGCCGTCGATCAGTTGGCTCGGTTCCAGGGGGACGAAGGCGTCGCGGCTGAAGAGGCCGGTGCGTATCGCCGCCCACTCCGGCACCCCCGTGGCGTCGTCGAGGTAGACCTCGTCGATCGTGCCGATCTTGGCTCCGTTGCGGTCGAGCGCCTTGCGGCCGATCAGGTTGCGCGGATCGACGTGGGTCTGCACGTGCCCTCCAGATGGTCGCAACTCGTCTGTAAGCACTACGAAAGAGCACATTGGGGAAGGCGGCCACTCGAGGGAACCGGTCATATCGCCGCTGGTAGGCTGGCAAGCGGCTGCTGACCCCGTGCGGGAGAGTCTCCGACCACCGTCGGAGGCGCCGAAGGAGCAAATCCTCCCCGGAATCTCTCAGGCCCACGTACCGCACGGACGAGGTCACTCTGGAAAGCAGGGCGGGTGCACGTCTTCCGCTCTCACCGACGGTGAAAGCCGGTGTGTTCCGTGCTCGCGCGGGGTGGACCGGTGAAGCTCTCAGGTTGAGATGACAGAGGGGGAGGCCGTCCGGGCAGCCACGCCGTGGTGCCCCTCGCAGGTCGCGATGACCAGGAGGCCTCCGCAATGACCGCCAACCGTACTCCGCTCTCCGCTCTGGAGCAGGGCATCCCCTTCGAGCAGCGCCACATCGGTCCGGACGACGCCGCGCAGGCCAAGATGCTCGCGCAGGTCGGCTACGGCTCGCTCGACGAGCTGACGGCGGCCGCGGTGCCGGACGTGATCAGGAGCGCCGAGGCGCTGGAGCTGCCCGCCGCCAGGACCGAGGCCGAGGTGCTCGCCGAGCTGCGCTCCCTCGCCGACCGCAACCAGGTGCTCGGCTCGATGATCGGGCTCGGCTACTACGGGACGTTCACGCCGCCCGTCATCCTGCGCAACGTCATGGAGAACCCGTCCTGGTACACGGCCTACACGCCGTACCAGCCGGAGATCTCGCAGGGCCGCCTCGAAGCGCTGCTCAACTTCCAGACGATGGTCGCCGAACTGACCGGCCTGCCCACCTCGGGCGCCTCCCTGCTCGACGAGGGCACGGCCGCCGCCGAGGCCATGGCGCTGTCGCGGCGCGTCGGCAAGGTCAAGAGCGGCGTGTACCTCGTGGACGCCGACGCGCTGCCGCAGACCGCCGCCGTCATCAGGACACGTGCCGAGCCGGCCGGCGTGGAGATCGTCGTCGCCGACCTGAGCGACGGCATCCCGGCCGAGATCGCCGAGCGCGGCGTCGTGGGCGTGCTCGTGCAGTACCCGGGGGCCTCCGGCGCCGTCCGTGACATCAAGCCGGTCGTCGACCAGGCGCACGAACTGGGCGCGATCGTCACCGTCGCCGCCGACCTGCTCGCTCTCACGCTGCTCACCTCGCCCGGCGAGCTGGGCGCGGACATCGCCGTCGGCACGACGCAGCGCTTCGGTGTGCCGATGGGCTTCGGCGGACCGCACGCCGGCTACATGGCCGTACGGGAGAAGTTCGCCCGGTCGCTGCCCGGGCGGCTCGTCGGTGTCTCCGTCGACGCCGACGGCAACAAGGCGTACCGTCTCGCCCTGCAGACGCGGGAGCAGCACATCCGTCGCGAGAAGGCGACGAGCAACATCTGCACGGCCCAGGTCCTGCTCGCCGTCATGGCCGGCATGTACGCCGTCTACCACGGACCGGACGGCCTGCGGTCCATCGCGCGGCGCACCCACCGCTACGCCACGCTGCTGGCCGCGGGTCTGTCGGCGGGCGGGGTCGAGGTCGTGCACGGCGCGTACTTCGACACTCTGACCGTCCGGGTGCCGGGCAAGGCCGCCCAGGTCGTCCGCGCCGCCCGGGAGGGCGGGGTCAACGTACACCTCGTCGACGCCGACCACGTCTCGGTCGCCTGCGACGAAACCACCACCCGGGGTCAACTCCACGTCGTCTGGGGCGCGTTCGGCGTCGAGGCGGACATCGAGGCGCTGGACGCCGGGACGGTCGACGCGCTGCCCCCGGCGGCGCTGCGCGGCGACGACATCCTGACGCACCCCGTCTTCCACCAGCACCGCTCCGAGACCGCGATGCTGCGCTACCTGCGCAGGCTCGCCGACCGCGACTACGCGCTCGACCGCGGCATGATCCCGCTGGGCTCCTGCACGATGAAGCTCAACGCGACGACGGAGATGGAGCCGGTCACCTGGCCCGAGTTCGGGCAGCTGCACCCCTTCGCGCCGGCCGAGCAGGCGCAGGGCTACCTGACGCTCATCACGGAGCTTGAGGAGCAGCTCGC
Source organism: Streptomyces sp. NPDC030991 (assembly GCF_055571235.1). Lineage (NCBI taxonomy): Bacteria > Bacillati > Actinomycetota > Actinomycetes > Kitasatosporales > Streptomycetaceae > Streptomyces > Streptomyces sp. NPDC030991. Next base: position 191,466 of record NZ_JBVIFR010000016.1, on the reverse strand, counting down.
CGAGGTCACCGGGTACGACAAGGTGTCGCTGCAGCCGAACGCCGGATCGCAGGGCGAACTCGCAGGGCTGCTGGCGGTGCGCGGCTACCACCGGGCCAACGGTGACGAGCAGCGGACCGTCTGCCTCATCCCGTCCTCGGCGCACGGCACCAACGCGGCGAGCGCCGTGATGGCCGGGATGAAGGTCGTCGTCGTGAAGACCGCCGACGACGGCGAGATCGACGTCGAGGACCTGCGCGCCAAGATCGAGCAGTACGCCGACCAGCTGTCCGTCCTCATGATCACCTACCCGTCGACGCACGGCGTCTTCGAGGAGCACGTCGCCGACATCTGCGCCGCCGTGCACGACGCCGGCGGCCAGGTGTACGTCGACGGGGCGAACCTCAACGCGCTGGTGGGGCTCGCCAAGCCCGGGCACTTCGGCGGCGACGTCTCGCACCTGAACCTGCACAAGACGTTCTGCATCCCGCACGGCGGCGGCGGCCCCGGCGTGGGCCCGGTGGGCGTGCGCGCGCACCTCGCGCCGTACCTGCCGAACCACCCGATGCAGCCGGCCGCGGGACCGGAGACCGGCGTCGGACCGATCTCGGCCGCGCCGTGGGGCTCCGCGGGGATCCTGCCGATCTCGTGGTCGTACGTGCGGCTCATGGGCGGCGAGGGGCTGAAGCGGGCGACGCAGGTCGCCGTGCTCTCCGCGAACTACATCGCCAAGCGGCTCGAGCCGCACTACCCCGTGCTCTACACCGGGCCCGGCGGGCTCGTCGCGCACGAGTGCATCATCGATCTGCGGCCGCTCAGCAAGGCGACCGGGGTCACCGTCGACGACATCGCCAAGCGCCTGATCGACTACGGGTTCCACGCGCCGACCATGTCGTTCCCGGTCGCCGGGACGCTGATGATCGAGCCGACCGAGAGCGAGGACCTCGACGAGCTGGACCGTTTCTGCGAGGCCATGATCGCCATTCGCGGGGAGGTCGAGCGGGTCGCCTCCGGCGAGTGGCCGGCGCAGGACAACCCGCTGCGCAACGCGCCGCACACGGCCGGGATGCTCAGCGGTGAGTGGGAGCACGCCTACAGCCGCGAGGAAGCCGTCTTCCCTGCGGGGGTGGCCGCCGCCGACAAGTACTGGCCGCCGGTGCGCCGGATCGACCAGGCCTTCGGTGACCGGAACCTGGTCTGCTCGTGCCCGCCGCTGGACGCCTACGAGGCGTGAGGGGCTGAGGCGCTCGCGCGGGGCCGCCGGATGGTGCAAGCGGCTCCGCGCGCTCCGTACGGCGCTATGCCGCTGTCACCACCGCCACCACCGGTCGGTGCGGGGCGATGATCGTGCCGTTGGGGAGCAGCTCGCCGGTGTCCTCGAAGAGCAGGACCCCGTTGCACAGGAGGCTCCAGCCCTGCTCCGGGTGGTGAGCCACGGGAAGCGCGGCCTCCCTGTCCGCGGATTCTGCTGTGGGGCACGATGGCTGGTGCTGGCACATGGATGGGTTCTTTCGCTGCGTAGTGATCTCGATGACGTCGGCGTCCGTGCTGCGGCGTGAAGTCTTGTTCATGGCCGCCCCCCGTTTTCAGTCGGTCCGGAACCCAGTGTTGCCCTGTGGGCGTCAATCCGCAGGGATTTCGTAGCAGCGGTCCTCACTGGATGGAGACGCGTCACCCGTGCGGACGGTTCAGCCCAAGTGCATTGTCCCTTCGGGTGGTTCGGGGTGGCCGGAGTGGACTAGTCCGCTCCGGCATGGCTGTGCCCCGCGACCGGACGGCGGGCGGCGCGGGGCACAGGTCTCGTGGAGCGGTGTGCGGGCGGATCCTCTCCGGTCGCGTCAGGCGAGCAGAACGGCCCGGGACGGCGTCAGCCGCAGGGCCAGGACCGACAGCAGTTCCGCCACGCGGTGCGGGCGGTGGGCCGCGATGCCGGGCGGCGCCGGCGCGAGCGGGACCAGGATGTCGTCGGCCGCCGGATGACCGCTCGACGCGTCGGCCGTGTGGTCCCCGTGCAGCCACAGGGTGAGCATGTACAGCTCGGGCACGGAGAGCAGCCGCGGCTGGTAGGTCTTCGGCAGGGCCTCCGCCTGGCGCAGGGCACGCTCGGTGGAGGTGACGTAGGGGCCCTCGAAGAAGTGCGAGAAGGCCCAGCCGTCCGGGGTGAGCATCGTGTCGGCGGCGGCCACCGCGCGATCCCCGCACCGCACGACGAAGCGCCAGCCCGTGAGGCGGGTGCGCGAGGGCCGTCCGGTGGTCTCGGTGACGTGTTCCAACACATGGAGAGGGAGCGGGAGTTCGGGACTTGCCGGCCCCTGCGCGGCGCGCAGGGAAGGGGTGCGGGCTTCACGGACGGCGGTGGGGGAACCTAGGGCCGTGAGAACGCTGCGGAGGGCGGGCGCGGGAGCCGGGGGGACATGCAGCGGCATGGTGGGTCGCCTCTCATTCGACAGGCACGTGGTGCGAGGGCGGTGCGGGACGAGCGGACGGCGCTGTCTGCTGCTCGGTGCGCGGGAGTGCGCGAAGTGACACGGGGCAGAGAAGGCGGAAGCCTGGACGCGGGCGCCAACTCTCTGTCTCTTTCGCGGAGTTTATACGACGCGTGTTCACTCGATGTTTCCGCTACCAGTGCCGTCCGGGTACGCAAGGTGCTATCAGGCCGTCGTTCTCACGGTATTTTGTCGGCGTCCGGTAGATTTCCCAGGGGCTCGTGCCGTGTGACCTCGGCTTTGTCCGATCGGGCGGACGGCCGATTCTCGTCGGCGTTTTTCACCAAGCCCTCGTAGCTGAATCTGCGGAAGGCCCCATGCCTAAGGAATGTGCCGCCGGGTATCTGCACTGAGCGTACTGCTCCGCAGGCCCGCGCGGGGCGTTATCGATCACATTCCTGGGCATCATCCACCGTGACACGCGGCCGGATCGACGGGCTGCCCATGCGAGGAAGGGTGCTCCCATGGGGAAGAAGGTCGCTGCGGGCGCGGTCGATCGGGCCGATCGGCAGCAGTACCGGCGCAAGTTGCACGACTGCCTGGCGGGGCTCGGGCGGCTCCTGGAGGAGAAGAGGTTCGACCGGCCCAGGAATCTCATGGGGCTGGAGATCGAGCTGAATCTCGCCGGGCCCGACGGGATGCCGAAAATGATGAATGCGGAAGTACTGGAGAGGATCGCGAGCCGGGATTTCCAGACGGAACTGGCGATGTTCAATCTCGAAGTGAATATCGCGCCGCACCAGCTCGGCGGCCGCGTTCTCGACCAGCTCGCCGAGGAGCTGCGGACCGGGCTCGGCTATGCCCATCGGAAGGCCAACGAGGTCGACGCCGGCATCGTGATGATCGGCATTCTGCCGACGCTGAACGCGGACGACCTCGTCTCCGGGAACCTGTCGGACGTCGACCGGTACACCTTGCTCAACGACGCGATCGTCGCCGCGCGCGGTGAGGACTTCCTGCTCGACATCGACGGCGTGGAGCGGCTGACCAGCACCTCCTCGTCGATCGTGCCCGAAGCCGCCTGTACCTCCGTGCAGTTGCACCTCCAGGTCACCCCGGGCCGGTTCGCCGCGGTGTGGAACGCCGCGCAGGCGGTGGCCGCGGTGCAGATCGCGCTGGGGGCCAACTCGCCGTTCCTCTTCGGGCGCGAGCTGTGGCGGGAGTCGCGGCCCCCGCTGTTCCAGCAGTCCACGGACACCCGGCCGCCGGAGTTGCAGGCCCAGGGGGTGCGGCCGCGGACCTGGTTCGGGGAGCGGTGGATCGACTCGGCCTACGACCTCTTCGAGGAGAACGTGCGGTACTTCCCGCCGCTGCTGCCGATCCTGGACGAGGAGCAGCCGCTGGAGGTGCTCGACAAGGGAGGCGTGCCGAACCTCGCCGAGCTCGTGCTGCACAACGGCACGGTGTACCGCTGGAACCGGCCCGTCTACGAGATCGCCGACGGCGTCCCGCACCTGCGCGTCGAGAACCGCGTGCTGCCCGCCGGGCCCACCGTCACCGACGTCATCGCCAACGTCGCCTTCTACTACGGCATCGTACGGGCGCTGGCCGAGGAGTCCCGGCCGGTCTGGTCGCGGCTCTCCTTCGACGCCGCCGCCCGCAACTTCGAGACCGCCTGCCGGCACGGCATCGACGCGCGCCTGGAGTGGCCCCGCCGAGGCCGGTTCGGCGGGACCGAGCAGGTGCCGGCCGTCACCCTCGTACGGGACGAGCTGCTGCCGCTGGCGGCCGCCGGGCTGGACGCCTGGGGCGTGGAACCCGCGGACCGCGACTTCTACCTGGGCGTGATCGAGGAGCGGTGTGCGCGGCGGACCAACGGGGCCGCGTGGCAGGCGGCGACGTACCACCGGGCCCTGGAGAGCGGCCTCGGGCGCGAAGCGGCGCTCGCGGCGACCACGCGCCGCTATGCGGAGCTGATGCACGTGGGTGAGCCCGTGCACACCTGGCCCGTCGGCCTGCCGGAACCCGCCGTGCCGCTCGGCTAGGGGGCAGCGGGGCGGCCGGGCGGCTCAGTTGTTCCGGGCGCCCGCCTGGACGATGGCCTTGAGGATCACCTGCTGGATGTCGGCCGGGTCGCTCACCTGGTGACCCGAGCCGCCGGTCGCCTCGGCGATCTGCTCGATCTCGTCCTTGTCGGTCTCCGGGCCGACGGCGATGACGATGAGGGGCAGCGGGTGCTCGGAGTCGGTGAGCTCCCCGAGCCGGGAGACGAGGCTGCTGCGGGACATCGAGCCCGGGTCCTCGTTGACGCCGTCGGTGACCACCACCACGGCGTTGAACTTGCCGCTCCGGTAGGAGGACGTGGCCTCCTTGTAGGCGGCGAGCGTCGTGTCGTAGAGGCCGGTCGCGCCGCCCGGGACGGGCTGGAGGGAGGTGAACGCGGCGGACAGGCGGTCGCGTTGGGTGCCGGAGCCCTTGCGGTCGCCGAGGCGCTCGGTCGGGACGAGCTTCTTGTAGTCACGGTCGCCGTCGAGCAGCGTCGAGAACTCCCACAGGCCGATCTCGTCCTCCGGCGTGAACGTCGACAGGGCCGCCAGCATCGACGCCTTCGTCACCTCCATCCGGGACTCGCCGCGGCCCGGCACCAGGTTCGCCATGGAGGCCGAGGCGTCCACGACCGTGGTGATCCTGGCGCTCTGCACCGTGATCGTCCACATGCCGAGGGTCTCCTCGATCTCCTCGTCGCCCGGCGACTGGGACGCGGGCTCCGTGTACGGCTGCGGGGAGCGGGCGCCGGCCTGCGCGGCGACCGCCTCGGGCGAGCCGCCGCTGTCCGTGCGGAAGCCGTGCCTCTCCAGGACCGAGCGGCCCGCGGGGGCGCTGAGCAGTGTCATGAAGCGGACGGCGGCACGGCTCTCGGCGGTGCTCAGAGTGACCTCGTCGACCAGGGAGAAGGGGTAGTTCAGCTCGGGTGAGCCGTCCTTGGGATAGAAGAGGTCGAGGGCGCCGCCACCGCCGCCCGCCTCCGCGTTGTGCGCGAAGGCGGCCTGCTCGGAGAGGATCAGCGCCTGATTGCGGCGCGGGTCGCCCTGTTCGGCGCCGGAGCCGTCGCGGGCGACCGTGTCCATCAACTGCCCGTCGCTGTCGGACGTGCGCTGCGAGAGGACCTTCGCCATGGCGGCGGCCCGGGTGGAGCCGGCGGCGGACTCGTTCGCGGCGCCCGTCAGTTTGGTGAGCGCGAGCAGACCGGTGGAGCTCCGGGCGGGGTCGGCGGCGCCCAGGCGCACCTTGTCGTCCGCCATCACGGCGCCCGTCAACTGCGTCCAGCTGTACGTCTTCCCGGGCCAGCCGAACGTCTTCGCGGCCGACGGCACCATGCCGATCCCGACCGGTGACGTGGCGATGTTCCCGGCCGGGGTGACCGGGGTCGCCCTGGCGTTCTGCTCGACGCGCTGGATCCACAGGTCCGAGTCGGGCACCCACACCTCGTACTGCGCTCCGCCCTTGCCCGCGCGCAGCGCGTCGGCGACCTCGTACGACTCGCGGCCGGTGACGGCGATGTCGAGGCAGTTGCCGTCCGAGGTGACCTTCTGCGCTCGGGCGCGGTCGGCCGCCGTCCGCAGGGCGGGCGCCACATCGGGCGAGGCGACGACGTCGAGGTGCACCTCCTTGCCGCAGGACTCGCCGAGGTCGAACAGATCGCTGCGGACCACCAGGGCCGTACCGGCGGCGACGGCGAGAACGAGAGCCGTCGCGAGGGCCACCGAGCGGCCCCGCGACCGGCGCCGCGGGTCGACCGTGGCCCTCCCGCGCTCGTCGGGCATGCTGCTGTGACGTCCCATGACGGTGGTGCCCCTCCCTGAGCCGTGCAAGACAGTTGCGATATAAGCGGTGGAGCAAGGGAGGGGAGAGGTGCCCCGGACTGCGGCGTCCGCCCCCGGCCTGTCGCGCGCGATCTTCGTACCTGCATTCGAGACCTTAGCGGGGCGGCAAGGGGGGCGCGGCGGGATTACTCAAGTGAAGGCAGGTGTGCGGTGGAGACGGGCTCGATGGCCGGTTCTTGTCCCGACGGGGGGCTCTCGCGACGGTTTCTGCGGGACGAGACGCTCCTCGTACTGGGGCTCTCGCTCGGGGCGAGTGGCGTCTCCGCACTGATCAGCTTTGTCGGATCGGTCACCAAGCCGGGCGGTCTGAAGGACCAGGCGGCGACGCTCAACGCCTCCGCGGCGCCCGGCAGACCGTGGCTCGATCTCGCATGGCAGCTGTTCGGGATCGCGAGCGCGCTCGTGCCCGTCGCGCTCGTCGCGCACTTCCTGCTGAGAGAGCGCGCGAGCCTGCGCACGATCGGCTTCGACCGGACGCGCCCGTGGTTCGACGCGACCCGCGGGGCCGTGGTCGCGGCCGTGATCGGCAGCACCGGCATCGCGTTCTACCTCGCGGCCCGCGGCCTCGGCTTCAACCTCACGGTGGTGCCGGAGGCGCTGCCCGACGTGTGGTGGAAGTACCCAGTGCTGGTCCTGTCCGCGGTGCAGAACGCCGTACTCGAAGAGGTCATCGTCGTCGGGTATCTGCTGCGCAGGCTCGGGCAGTTGGGCTGGTCGCCCGGGACGGCGCTGGTCGCCTCGTCCGTGCTGCGCGGCTCGTACCACCTGTACCAGGGCATCGGCGGCTTCTTCGGGAACCTCGCGATGGGCGTCGTCTTCGCCTACCTGTACCGGCGGTGGGGGCGGGTGGGGCCACTGGTCGTGGCCCACTCCCTGCTGGACATCGGCGCGTTCGTCGGATACGGGCTGCTCGCGGGGAAGGTGGACTGGCTGCCCACCGCCTGACGGCTACGCCGTGAGCTCCCCTTCGATGACGGTGACCGCACTGCCGACGAGCAGGGTGCGCTCGCCGCGCAGTCCCACGCGGACCAGGCCGGTGCGCGCCGACGCCTGGAGACCGGTGAGGTCGGTACGGCCGAGGCGCCCCGCCCAGAACGGTGCCAGGGCCGTGTGCGCGCTGCCCGTCACCGGGTCCTCGTCGATCCCGATGCGCGGGAAGAAGCAGCGCGAGACGAAGTCATAACCCCGGGCCGGGTCCTCGGCGCGGGCCGTGGCGATGACGCCGCGCTCGGAGACCCCGCTCAGCGCCCTCAGGTCGGGAGCGAGGGCCCTGACCGTCTTCTCGTCGGGCAGTTCCACCAGCAGGTCGCCGACCGAGGGGCCGGTGTCGTGCACTGAGAGGGGCGTCGCGCCGAGGGCCTCGGCGAGACCGGCCGGCGCCGGCTCCTCGGTGAGCGGGGCCGTCGGGAAGTCGAGGCTGAGGGAGCCGTCGTCCCGCGGGGTGGCGACGAGGACGCCGCTGCGCGTGGCGAAGCGGACCGGGCCCCGGGTCGTCCCCGTCGAATGCAGTACGTGGGCCGTGGCGAGGGTGGCGTGGCCGCACATGTCGACCTCCGTCCCCGGGGTGAACCAGCGCAGGGCCCAGTCCGCCTCGCCGCCCTTGGGCAGCGGGTGCGCGAAGGCGGTCTCGGCGTGGTTGACCTCGGCGGCGACATTCTGCAGCCAGGCATCGGCCGGGAAGGCGTCGAGGAGCAGGACGCCGGCGGGGTTGCCGGCGAAGGCGCGGTCGGTGAAGGCATCGACGATTCGGATACGCATGCCGGGACGGTAGTTCAGGATCCAGGGCCACGACCAAGGCCAATTCATGGTCATTGGCATCTCTTTCCGCCCCTGCGGCTGCGGGGCTCTGGGGTCGGGGCCGAGGGGTGCTCAGCGGTGGACGACTGCGGCGAGCTGTCGGAAGGGTGTTGCCAAGCGATGTCTTCCGATATATCGTTGAGGCATCGCGATCGGTCAATGATCGCGGTCATCGAATCCCCTGATCAGTTACGAAAGGACTGATTCTCATGCGTACCCACGGACACGAACACGGACATGGACACTACGGACCCGGCCACGAGGGCCGGGGCGGTTTCGAGCGCGGCGGCTTCGAAGGCCGGCGTGCGGCGTTCGGGCCCTTCGGCCCGGGCTTCGGGGGCCCCGGCCCCTGGGGCGGACGCGGCGGCCGCGGTGGCGGGCCCCGGGGACGGGCGCGCCGCGGTGACGTGCGCGCCTCGATCCTGGCCCTCCTCCAGGACCGCGCGATGCACGGTTACGAGATGATCCAGGAGATCGCCGAGCGCAGCGGCGGCGCGTGGAAGCCCAGCCCGGGCTCCGTCTACCCGACGCTCCAGCTGCTGGAGGACGAGGGCCTGATCACCAGCGCGAGCGAGGGCGGCAAGAAGCTCTTCTCGCTCACCGACGCCGGACGCACCGCCGCTGAAGAGGGGCCCGACGCCCCTTGGGAGGAGCCGGGACGTGGCGTCGACTGGGAGGCCATGAACGAGATCCGGCAGGCCGGCTTCGGGCTGATGGAGGCCTTCGGTCAGGTCTGGAAGACCGGCAGCAAGGGACAGCGCGAGAAGGCGCTCTCCGTCATCAACGACGCGCGCAAGAAGCTGTACCTGATCCTCGCCGATGAGGACTGAGCCCCCCGGGGCCCGGTCGGGCGACAGAGCGTGGAAGAGGCACCCCGTACGACATGTGCGGGGTGCCTCTTCATGTGCGTAGCGGGTCGGTCAAGTGCTGGTCGGATCAGGCCACCAGGCCGCTCAGTTTGCGCAACGACTCATCGAGGGCCGCGGTCGCCGAGTCCTTCAGCTTGCCCGCCATCAAGGAGACCGCGGCGCCCGTGAAGTCGCCGTCTATGCGGACCGTCGTCGCCTCCCCGTCCGGGACGAGCGTGTACCGCGTGCCGACCATCACGCCCATCGGACCCTTGCCCCTGATCGCGAGGGTGCGCGGGGCCACCAGGTCCTCGACGGTCCAGGTGACCTCGGCGGGGAAGCCCATCAGCTTCATGTTCTCCTCGAACCGGCCGCCGACCTCCAGCGAGGTGGGAGCGCCCTTGGGGAAGCCGGTGTGGGTGGCGTTCCACTCGCCGTACGAGGAGAAGTCGGTGAGCTGCGCCCAGACCTTCTCGGCGGGCGCCTCGATCCGTGCTTCCGCGCTGACTTCGGCCATGCGGCGACCCCTTCGTGTCATGAACTGCATCAAGAGTCATGCGGGCTGTGGTGTCGCGGAAAGTAGCCGCACGGGCTCGAACATTCAATACTGATGAACTGTCAGAAGTGCGAGGCGGGTCGGCGTACGGTGCCCTCCTCAGCCCACGCGTCCGATCTCCGCGGCGTCGAAGAGGTCGTACGCGCGCGGGTGCGGGCCTTCGTCGTGGCAGTGCCAGGCGTCCCAGAAGAGGTCGGCGGGCAGCGCGTCGACCGGCGCGTACACCCGGTACACGTACTGCCTGCCGTCGACCGCGGACAGGGCCACGAGCCAGCACCCGCTCCTCATGTCTGTGACGGACGAGCGCCGGCGGGGTGGTGGTTGCGCCGGGAAGCGCCCTGGGGGCGCGGGGCAAGACGGCGCGCGCCCCTGTTCGTCACATGGTGCGATCTCATCCCTGGGAAGGAGGAGTCGTGCGCGGGACCCACCTTGTGTCGGAGGCGAAGATGCTCCTCGCCGGGGATGTTCCTGTGCATCTCGGCTGATGAGGTGGGGTACGTGCAAAGCCCTACCCCGTCGGACGCCACCGCGTACGGCCACCTCCAGGAAGAAGCCGGTCACCTCGGTGACGCGCCGCTCAGTGACGAGCTGGCCCTGGTCGTCGCGGGAGCCCGGCGGCGCGCGGTGCGGGACGGGGACCGCCAGATCGACACCGCGCATCTGCTGCACGCGCTCCTGGAGAGCGACCCCGAGGTGCGCTCGGCCTTCGCCGACACGGTGCAGGTCGCGCGGTTGCTCGGCTATCTCGTGCAGCGCAGCATCGGGTACGGGCTCCAGTGGCAGGGCTCCGTGGAGGACTCCGGCGCCGTTCCCGTGGTCGGTGGCACCCCTGGTTGGTCGCCCTTCGTCGCCGCGGCGATGGAGGCGGGCGTCGAGCGAGCCGCGTCCCGGGGGGACGAGCGGGCCCGCGGTGTGGACGTGCTGGCGGCGCTCGCGGCGGACACCGAGTGCCGTGCGGTCGAGGTGCTCGGCCGGGCCGGGGTGGACGTGGCCGGGCTACGGGAACGACTGGGCTGACGCCGTCCGCGCTGACGTCCTCCCGGTCCGCCTTGTGAGACAGGGGTCATGAGGGATGACGGTCCTGACCGGTCCTGGCATGATGTGCCGGTGCACGGGTCAAAGGCGTCTCAAGGGCAGCGGCAAACCGGTGGGCGCGGCTTCGGACTGGGGCTCGCCCTGGTCTCCGCGCTCGCGTTCGGCGGATCGGGCGTCGCGGCCAAACCGCTGATCGAAGCGGGGCTCGACTCCCTCTACGTGGTGTGGCTGCGCGTCGCGGGCGCCGCTCTCGTCATGCTGCCCGTCGCCTGGCGGCACCGCGCGCTCGTGCGGCGCAGACCCCTGCTGCTCCTGGGGTTCGGGCTGCTCGCCGTCGCGGGCGTACAGGCCTGCTACTTCGCGGCGATCTCCCGCATCCCCGTCGGTGTGGCCCTGCTCGTCGAGTACCTGGCGCCCGCCCTGGTCCTCGGCTGGGTCCGCTTCGTCCAGCGCAAGGCCGTCACCCGGGCCGCCGCCCTGGGCGTCGTCCTGGCCGTCGGCGGCCTCGCCTGCGTGGTCGAGGTGTGGTCGGGGCTGAGCTTCGACCTGCTGGGCCTGGTCCTCGCGCTCGGTGCGGCCTGCTGCCAGGTCGGCTACTTCGTCCTGTCCGACCAGGGCAGCGACGCGGAGGCCGCCGGGGGCGAGGTGCCCGATCCGTTCGGCGTCATCGCGTACGGGCTGCTGGTCGGCACCGTCGTGCTCACCGTCGTCGCCCGCCCCTGGGCCATGGACTGGTCGGTGCTCGCGGGCAGCGCCACCATGAACGGAAGGTCCGTCCCCGCCTGGCTGCTGCTCTGCTGGATCGTGCTGATCGCCACCGTCGTCGCCTACCTCACCGGTGTGGTCTCCGTACGGCGGCTCTCGCCGCAGGTGGCCGGCGTCGTGGCCTGCCTGGAGGCGGTCATCGCGACCGTCCTCGCCTGGGTCCTGCTCGGCGAGCACCTCTCGGCGCCGCAACTGCTCGGCGGGGCGGTGGTGCTGATCGGCGCCTTCATCGCCCAGTCGGCGAAGCCCGCACCGCAGGCGCCGGAGGTCGTCGGTGAACCGGCGGAAACCACGTTGTCCCGGTCGGGCGGCCCCGTCTAGGGTGCGGGTCATGCACGTACGTCGGCTCCTTCTTCCGCCGCCGGCCGCCTCGGGCCTGTCCGGCCGCTGAGCCGGACCCGGGTTCGTCCGGTGATCCGCCGCCCCTGAGACCGTCACCGACCGGTGCCGGTCCCCGTGGTGCTGCCTGATCCGCCGGACGCCCGTGGGCGGGCGTCGATCCCTCCGTGACCGGACGGATCCGCCTGCCGGGCCCGAACGCGGGCGGCCGCCTCTCACGCATCGCGTCGCACACGACGCGGATCCCCGGACCGGGCATGTCCCCGGGAGGGCACGGCCGCCCGCGGAGGACGGTCCGTGTCCCCGGTCCCCGCTGTGGCGGGGCCCTGTTCCGTGGAGACCCACGTGTCGAATGCTGTCCCGGCCGGCTCAGTCGTGCCTTGTTCCTCTGCCCGCTCCGCGTCGCGGCCGCCCGTCGCCCGCGGCCTGGCGTACCTCGTCGTCGCCGGTGTCGCCTGGGGCACCGCGGGCGCCGCCGCCTCCGTCGTGTTCCGGCAGAGCGATCTGGGCCCCGCCGCCCTGTCGTTCTGGCGGTGCGCCGGCGGGCTCGTCCTGCTCGTGGCCGCCCTGGTGCTGCGGCGCAGGCCCGCGGCGGGGCCGGCCGCTGTACCGCTCGGCCGCAGAGCCGTCCGGCTCGTCGTGCTCGGCCTGTGCCTGAGCCTGTTCCAGACCGCCTACTTCGCCGCCGTGGGGGCGACCGGGCTCGCCGTCGCCACTGTCGTCACGCTCGGCGCGGGCCCCGTGCTCATCGCGCTCGGCGCGCGGCTGACCCTGGGGGAGCGGCTCGGCCGAGGCGGCGTGATCGCAGTGGCGGGTGCGCTCGGCGGGCTCGCCGTACTGGTCCTGGGCGGCGGGGGCGCGGCCGTGCGGCCGCTCGGTGTGATGTGGGGCCTCACCTCCGCGGCCGGGTACGCCGTGCTGACGCTGCTCACCCGGTGGTTCGGGCGCGCGGGCCGGGCCGGTGACCAACTCGGCACCACCGTCGGCACGTTCGCCGTCGCCTCGCTCGTGCTGCTGCCGTTCGGCGCGGCCGAGGGGCTGGTCCCGCACACGGTCCACCCTCTCGCCGTCCTGGGGCTGCTGGCGTACACGGCGTCCGTGCCGACGGCGCTCGCCTACGCCCTGTACTTCGCGGGCGCGGCGGTCGTGCGCTCGGCCACGGTGTCGGTGATCATGCTGCTCGAACCGGTGGCCGCGGCTGTCATCGCCGTGACCCTGCTCGGGGAGCGGCTGACCGGAGCCACCGTGGCGGGCACGGCTCTGCTGCTGGCCTCGGTCCTCGGCCTGGCCGTGGCGGAGGCGCGCTCCACCGGGTGAGCGGAGCGGGCCTCGGTCCTCGGCCCGGTCGGGGCGCAGGCGCGCCTTGGCGGCCGGGCGGAGTAGTCAGACCATCTGGCGTCGCCGCCGTTGCTGCGCGAGCGCGGCGGCGTCGCCGGGGCCGCCGCGTTCGGCGACCCACTGTTGTCATTCGGCGGTGCAGCGGGCCGCGTCCCAGGGGTTCAAAGACAGGTTCTCAGAGTTCCCGCAGGTACGCGGGTACGTCGATGCCGTCGGCGAGGTCGTCCGCCGGGACGAGGGGGCCGTGGCTCCGCCGCAGCGGGACGAGGCCCGTCCAGTGCGGCAGGTCCAGGTCCTCGGGCTCGTCGTTGGGGCCGCCGGTACGCAGCTTCGCCGACACCTCGGCGAGATCGAGGCTGAGCACGGCGGTGGCGGCCAGCTCCTTGGCGTTGGCGGGGCGCGAGTCGGCGGACCGGCCCGGCACCACGTGGTCGACGAGCGCGTCCAGGGCGAGCCGCTTCTCGTCCGGGTCCGTGACCTGGTGCGCGGTGCCGTGGATCACCACGGAGCGGTAGTTGATGGAGTGGTGGAAGGCGGAGCGGGCCAGCACCAGGGCGTCGACGTGCGTCACCGTCAGGCAGACCGGGAGGCCCGGGTCCCGCTGCCCGGCCATCCGCAGCGGCCGCGAGCCCGTGGACCCGTGCACGTAGAGGCGCTCGCCCACGCGTCCGTACAAGGTCGGCAGCACGACCGGGGCGCCGTCGCGCACGAAGCCGAGATGGCAGACGTAGGCCTCGTCGAGTATGGAGTGCACCAGGGCGCGGTCGTAGGCGGCGCGCTCCTTGGAGCGGGTCGGGACCGTGCGCTCCGTGGGGGCGTAGGCGGGGGCTGACGACTCAGGGGCGACACTCATGTTGCGAACTCCAGTCGATGACTCTGCGTGCGGACTTCGGGTGCGGGACTTGCGGAATCTATTGCACTAGTACAAACTGCGGTTTGTGCTAGAAGAGTATAGGATCAAGGGGCGTCGCGCGGCGGAGATTTCCGAGAGCGTCGAGAGCGCGGTGGCCGACGGTCACCTGGAGCCGGGGCAATTGCTGCCGCCGATGCGGGAGTTGGCGCAGCAGCTGGGGGTGAACCCCAATACGGTCGCGGCCGCCTATCGGACCCTGCGAGAACGCGGGGTGATCGAGACCGCGGGGCGCAGGGGAAGCCGGGTGCGCCCCAAGCCCGCCACCACCGCGCGGGAGCGGATCCGGGTGGACGTGCCGCCGGGCGTGCGGGACGTGTCCGACGGGAACCCCGACACGGCGCTGCTGCCATCGCTCGTCGAGGCGTTCACCGCGGCGGCCGTCGCGGCGGACCAGGCACCGGTGCTCTACGGGGACGACCCGCTGGAGCCGGAGTTGGTGCGCCGGGCGCGGGCCGACCTCGACCGCGACGGGGTTCCCGACGGGCCGGTGGCCGTCGCGTCCGGGTCGCTGGACGCGATCGAACGCGTGCTCGCCGCGCACCTCAGGCCCGGGGACGCGGTCGCCGTCGAGGACCCCGGGTGGGGCAGCATGCTCGACCTCGTGCCCGCCCTCGGCCTGCGCCTCGTACCGGTGGGTGTGGACGACGACGGACCGTTGCCGGACGACGTGGAACGGGCGCTGCGCGAAGGGGCGCGGGCCCTCGTGGTGACCGACCGGGCGCAGAACCCGACCGGCGCCGCCGTGAGCGCGGCGCGGGCGAAGGCGCTGCGCGCGGTGATCGCGGCCCACCGCGACGTCCTGCTCATCGAGGACGACCACGGGCACGGCATCGTCGACCTGCCGCTGCACCCGCTGGCCGGGGCCACGCACCACTGGGCGTTCGTCCGCTCCGTCGCCAAGGCGTACGGGCCCGATCTGCGGCTCGCGGTGCTCACCGGCGACGCCGCCACCGTCGACCGGGTGCGCGGCAGGCAACGCCTCGGGCCCGGCTGGATCAGCCGCGTCGTGCAGCGGGCGGTGACCCGGCTGTGGACGAGCGGCGCCGTCGACGCGCGGGCGGTCGCGGCCTCCTACGGCGAACGGCGCGACGCGCTGATCGCGGCCCTCGCCGAGCGGGGGATCGAGGCGCACGGGCGCAGCGGCATGAACGTCTGGGTCCCGGTGCCCGACGAGACCGGCGCCGTGGCCCGCCTGCTGCACGCGGGGTGGGCGGTCGCGCCGGGCGCCCGGTTCCGGATGAACGCCGGTCCGGGCGTGCGAATCACCGTGTCCCGGCTGAGCGTCGAGGAGATCGGGACGCTGGCGGACGTGGTGGCGGCGGCGGCCGGGCCCGCGCCGGCGCGGTACTACGCGTGACGGGCCGGGGCGGTCATCTCTCGGGGCGGGCCGCGCGACCCGCGACCACGCTCACCGGCGGGCGCGGCCCCGTTGCTGGGTGAGGGCCGCGCCCGCCAGGACGATCGCCGCGCCGACCGGGGTCGACCAGCTCAGTGATTCGCCCAGTACGGCGACGCCCGCAGCGGTCGCGATGACCGGGATGAAGTAGGTGACCATCTGCGCGGTGGTCGGGCCGACCTCGGCGACGAGGCCGTACTGGATGAGGACCGCGAGGCCGGTGCCGAGGGCGCCCAGGGCGACGATCGCGAGCAGCGGGACCGCCGCGAACTGGCTCGGCCAGGACGTGAA
This sequence comes from Streptomyces sp. NPDC030991, assembly GCF_055571235.1. Lineage (NCBI taxonomy): Bacteria > Bacillati > Actinomycetota > Actinomycetes > Kitasatosporales > Streptomycetaceae > Streptomyces > Streptomyces sp. NPDC030991. The sequence goes on along the minus strand of NZ_JBVIFR010000016.1, from coordinate 175,899 downwards.
CAGCGGGGTCACGACGGCCAGTTGGACAGTGGCGATCAACAGCTGGGCGCCGGTCATCGACAGGTGCGACCGGCCGGAGTCGGCCAGTGTGCGGCGGACGTAGATCCAGCCGACCGGGTAGCTGAACGAGGCGAGCAGCGCCATCGCCGTCCCCGTCACGTCCAGGCCGTGGAAGCCCTGCCAGATGCCCAGGACCGTCAGCACGCCGAGGAAGCCGATGCCGAGACCCGCGACCCGGCGCCGGGTCGGCCGGTCCTCCGAGAGCGCGACCAGGGACAGGGCCATGCCCCAGAGCGGCGATGTCGCGTTGCAGATGCCGGCCAGCGTCGAGGGGATCGTCTCCTCGGCGAAGGCGAACAGGGAGAACGGGAGCGCGTTCAGCAGGAACGCCGCGACTGCCAGGTGCCCCCAGGTGCGGGCCCCGCGCGGCAGTCGCTCCCGCTTCACGGCCATCGCCGCGCCGAGCACCATCGTGCCGAAGACCAGCCGCCCGAGCGTCACCTGGAACGGGGCGTACCCGTCCGTGCCCACCTTGATGAGCAGGAAGCTGAAGCCCCAGATGAGGGAGAGCACACCGAAGCGGACGCGCCAGTCGAGGCCGCGGCGGGGCGGGGCGGGGGAGGTGGTGGCCGGTGCGGTGCGGGCGGCGGTGACGGTGCTCATGGCGTCAGCATCGCGCCCTGCGACTTCTTAGCACAAGCGAGATTTCTTGCGGTGTATCGGTTAGCATCGCTTACATGTTGAACCTGGAGCGGCTGCGCGTGCTCGACGCGCTCGCCCGGCACGGATCGGTGAGCGGCGCCGCCGACGCGCTGCACGTCACCACGTCGGCCGTCTCGCAGCAGATGGCCAAGCTGGAGCGCGAGGTCGGGCAGCAGCTGCTCGCCAAGCACGGGCGCGGAGTGCGCCTCACCGACGCGGGACGGCTGCTCGCCGACCACGCCGCGCGCATCCTGTCGCAGGTCGAGCTGGCCCAGGCCGACCTGGAGGCGCAGCGCGGGCAAGTGGCGGGCGAGCTGCGCCTGTCCGCCTTCCCCACCGCCGCGCGAGGGTTGTTCCCCGCCGCGCTCGCCGCGCTGCGCGCCGCGCATCCCGGACTCCGGGTGCGGTCGCAGGAGTTGGAGCCGGAGGCCGCCGTCGCCGGGGTGATCCGCGGTGACCTCGACATGGCGGTCGTGCTCGACTGGTACAACAAACCGATGCCGCTGCCCGACGGTCTGGTCAAGGCGAGCATCCTCGACGACCCGGCGGACATCGCGATGCCCGAGGGGCACCGGCTCGCCGGCCGCGACGAGGTCCGCCTCGAGGACTTCGCCGACGACGAGTGGATCACCTGGGGCGAGGGTGAGTTCTGCCATGAGTGGCTGCTGTTCACGCTCCGCGCCACCGGCGTCGAACCACAGGTGGGCCACCGCGCCGCCGAGACCCACACCCAACTGGGGCTGGTGGCCGCCGGGTTGGGCGTGTGTGTGGCGCCCCTGCTCGGCCGCGACCCGATGCCGCCGGGCGTGGTGACCGTGCCCGTCCGGCAGCAGGTGAAGCGCCATGTGTACGTGGTGTGGCGCGCGGACGCCGATCGCCGCCCCTCGATCCGGGCGGCGGTGGAGGCGTTGCAGAAGGCGGGGGCGGACCTCGGTCAGGCGGCCGAGGGCTGACGCGGCCGACCGGGGGGCGCCCCGTCGGCCGGAGAAGGTGGCCCGGGCCTACAGTTCCGCCAGCTTCCGGAAGTCCCACGACGCCGTCCTGTCCGGGGTCAGCCGGGCCCAGGCGTGCCGGCCGTCGTGGAACATCTCCGACAGGCCGAAGTTCTTCCGGGCGAACAGCCGCTCCGGCGCGTCGAGTTCGGGACACGGCTCACCCGTGCGCGGGGACTCGCCGACGAACTCGACGCGCCCGGACAGCTCGACGCCGCGCAGCTCCCCGTACTCCTCGCCCGCGTCGACCACCACGGCCACGCGGCCATCGGCCCGCAGGTCGGCCCAACGGCGGCTGCGCGCAAGGGAGTACAGCCACAGCGACGTACCGTCCCACACGAACCACAACGGGCTGACGTGCGGTGTACCGTCGGCCGACACCGTGGCCACCCGGCATGTGCGCTGCTCGATGAGGAACGTGTCCAGCTCCTGCGGGGTCATCATGATCTTGCGACCCCTGCGCTGGCTGACGGTCATGGGCACTCCTCGGTCCATCGGCTGACGGTATGTCAGGAAGCGAGCATGCGTCCTCTTCCGTCCCCGCGCAATGGTGGCTAGTCTCCAGCACCCTGCGAAGCCGCGAGATCCACCGGGGGGACCATGGCGACACGCGAGGACCTGGCCGAACTGCTCGCTCCCGCGAGCACCGTGCTGCTGACCGTCGAGTGCCAGCAGGGTGTCGTCGGCACCGACAGCGCCCTGCCCGAACTCGCCAAGGAGGCACGGTCGTCGGGCGCGCTGGCCAACGTGGCCAGGCTCGTCGCCGCCGCCCACGAGTGCGGCGTCCAAGTGCTGCACGCCGTGGCCGAGCGACGCCCCGACGGGCGCGGCGCCAACCGCAACGGACGCCTCTTCCGCGCCGCCGAGCGCCTCCCCGTACAGCAGCTGTCGGGCACCAAGGCCGTCCGGATCGCCCCACCCGTCGAGGTCGCCGACGAGGACCTCGTCGTCCGCCGCCTGCACGGGCTCTCGCCGCTCGCCGGCACCGACGTCGACCCGCTCCTGCGCAACCTCGGCTGCCGCACCCTCGTCGTCACCGGCGTCTCCGCCAACGTGGCGATACCGAACGCGGTCTTCGACGCCGTGAACCTCGGCTACACCGTCGTCGTCCCCAGGGACGCGATCGCGGGGGTGCCCTCCGAGTACACCCCCGCGATGATCCGTCACACCCTCGCCCTCGTCGCCACCGTCACCACGACGCCCGACGTGCTCGCCGCGTGGAAGCGTCCTAGGCGAGGCTGATCGAGTCGCCGCTGACCGTGATCTTCTTCTCCGGGAGCGGCCGAGTGGCCGGCGGACTCGTGACGCTGCCGTCCTCGATGGAGAACTTGCTGCCGTGGCACGGGCAGTCGATGGTGCCGCCCTCGATCCTCGTCACGGCGCACCCCTGATGCGTACAGGTGTGGGAGAACCCCTTGAACTCGCCCTTCCTCGGCTGGGTGACCACGACGCCGGCCTCGGCGAAGATCTTGCCGCCGCCCTCCGGGATGTCGGACGTCCTCGCCAGCTCCTCGCTCCCGCCGCCGCCCGCCGACGCGGCGTTGCCCGCGGGCGCGGGCGCGCCGTCCTTCGAGTCGCCGCACGCGGTCAGGGCCGCGGCGAGCCCCACGGCACCGACCGCCGCGACGACGGTGCGCCGGGCGGGGGCCGGGCCGAGGGGCGCGGATTCCTGTGAAGCGGTCATACGCTCGGTTCCTTTCGATGGGCCGACCTGGATCCCGTGGGGGTGCTTTCCCGTACGTGCGGTGATCCCGAAGCGTTCAACGGCTCGCCGATCTCATAACCTGGGCGCATGCTCACCGAAGTCACGGCGACCCGCTATGTCACCCCGTTGAGGGAGGGCGGATCGCTGCCCGGCCTGGTCGAGGCCGACGACCTGGTCTCGTACGTCATGAAGTTCACCGGCGCGGGACAGGGCCGCAAGACGCTCGTCGCCGAGGTGATCTGCGGGCAGCTGGCGCGCCGGCTCGGTTTCCGGGTGCCGGAGCTCGTCGCCCTCGACCTCGATCCGGTCATCGGGCTCGGCGAACCCGACCCGGAGGTGCAGGAGCTGCTGAAGGCGAGCGGCGGCACCAACCTCGGGATGCGGTTTCTGCCGCGCGCGCTCGGCTTCGACCCGCTCGCCTACACCGTCGGCCCCCAGGAGGCGGGCCGGGTCGTCTGGTTCGACGCGCTGATCAACAACGTCGACCGGTCCTGGCGCAACCCCAACATGCTGGTCCACGACGCGGACCTGTGGCTCATCGACCACGGCGCCACCATGATCTGGCACCACAACTGGCGCTCCGCGGCGGCCTGGGCGGCCAGGCCGTACGACGCCACGGACCACGCCCTGGCCCCGTTCGGGCCCGACGTCGCCGCGGCCGCCGCGGAGCTCGCGCCGCGCGTCACCGACGGCCTCCTCGCGCAGGCGGCCGCCGACGTGCCCGACGTCTGGCTCGCGGACGAGCCGGGGTTCGCGAGCCCCGACGCGGTGCGACGCGCGTACGTGGAGATGCTGGCGGAGCGCGCCGCGACCGTCCACGAACGGATCGAGCTGCCCGAGGGCGGCGCGGCCGGGGCCGCGCGAACGACCGGCTGGGTGACACGGGGAGCGGCACGATGAACGGGCGCGACGTCTTCGAGTACGCCCTGCTGCGGGTGGTGCCGCGCGTCGAGCGCGGCGAGCAGATCAACGCGGGGGTCATCGTGTACTGCCGCGCCAAGTCCTTCGTCACCGCGCTCACGCACCTCGACGAGGCCCGGCTCCTGGCGCTCGACCCCGAGGCCGACGTGGCCGGCGTGCGGGCGCTGCTGGGCGCCGTCGAGCGGCACTGCCGGGGCGGCGACGGCGCCGGGCAGGCCGCGGCCGACGACGCGGGCCGCCGCTACCGGTGGCTGATCGCCCCCCGCTCCACGGTGGTCCAGCCCGGCCCCGTGCACACCGGCCTCACCGCCGATCCCGCGGCCGAGGCGGAGCGGCTGCTCGGGCTTCTGGTGCGGTGAGTGATCAGAGGCACCCGATGGGTACGTTGACACCGGGTGCCAGGGCTTCTAGCGTCAGCCGCACAAGGTACTAAGCGGTCGCTCACCCGTTCCGGGCGTGTGACCGCCCTCTAGGGCGAGGAGACCGAGAGCATGTCCACCACTGAGCAGCGCGTAGCGATCGTCACGGGAGCGGCGCGCGGCATCGGCGCCGCCACCGCCGTCCGGCTGGCCGAAGAGGGCCGCGCCGTGGCCGTGATCGACCTCGACGAGGCCGCCTGCAAGGAGACCGTCGACAAGATCACCGCCGCCGGTGGCAAGGCGCTCGCCGTCGGCTGCGACGTCTCCGACGAGGCGCAGGTCGAGGCCGCCGTCGCGCGGATCGCCGAGGAGCTCGGGGCCCCCACGATCCTCGTGAACAACGCGGGCGTCCTGCGCGACAACCTGCTGTTCAAGATGAGCGCCTCCGACTGGGACACGGTCATGAACGTGCACCTGCGCGGCGCCTTCCTGATGTCCAAGGCCGTCCAGAAGCACATGGTGGACGCCAAGTTCGGCCGGGTCGTGAACCTCTCCTCCTCGTCGGCGCTCGGCAACCGCGGCCAGGCCAACTACGCCGCCGCCAAGGCCGGTCTGCAGGGCTTCACCAAGACCCTCGCCAAGGAGCTCGGCAAGTTCGGCGTCACCGCCAACTCGGTGGCCCCCGGCTTCATCGTCACCGAGATGACCAAGGCCACCGCCGAGCGCGTCGGCATGGGCTTCGAGGAGTTCCAGGCCGCCGCCGCCACGCAGATCCCGGTGGCGCGCGTGGGCCGGCCCGAGGACATCGCCAACGCCATCGCCTTCTTCACGGGCGACGCGGCGGGCTTCGTCTCCGGCCAGGTCATGTACGTCGCCGGCGGACCGCTCAACTGAAGCCCGGGAAAAGAGACATGACGACTTCCGAACTCCCGCCCCTGTCCGGCAACGTCGCCCTCGTCACCGGCGCGAGCCGCGGCATCGGCTACGGCATCGCCGAGGCCTTCGTCGCGCGCGGCGACCGCGTCTGCATCACCGGTCGCGGCGAGGACGCGCTCAAGGACGCCGTGGAGACCCTCGGCTCCGACCGCGTCATCCACGTAGCAGGAAAGGCCCACGACGAGGCCCACCAGGCCGCCGCCGTCCAGCGCACCATGGAGGCGTTCGGCCGCGTCGACTTCCTCGTCAACAACGCCGGTACGAACCCGGTGTTCGGCCCGATGGCCGAGCTCGACCTGAACGTGGCGCGCAAGGTCTTCGAGACCAACGTCCTGTCCGCGCTCGGTTTCGCGCAGCAGACGTGGAAGGCGTGGCAGGGCGAGAACGGCGGCGCGATCGTCAACATCGCCTCCGTCGCCGGCGTCGCGGCCTCGCCGTTCATCGGCGCGTACGGCATGAGCAAGGCCGCCATGGTCAACCTCACGCTCCAGCTCGCGCACGAGTTCGCGCCGAAGGTACGGGTCAACTCCATCGCCCCGGCCGTCGTGAAGACCAAGTTCGCGCAGGCGCTGTACGAGGGCCGGGAGGCGGAGGCCGCGGCCGCCTACCCGCTGGGCCGGCTCGGGGTGCCCGAGGACATCGGCGGCGCCGCCGCGTTCCTCACCTCGCACCAGGCCGACTGGATCACCGGGCAGACGCTCGTCGTGGACGGCGGCATCTTCCTCAACGCGGGCGTCGGCTGACAGCACCCGCCGCCGCGGAACCGGGCGAAATTGCGGGCGTCGGATGACAACGCCTGACAAACGCCCTCGACGCCGAAGTACCCCGTCCGATCAAGGGAGTTGACCGGGCGGGGCGCTGCGGTATCGTCTGCCGACCCTTGGCATGGCTGATCGAGGAGCGTGCGCGTGTTCAAACGGTTGCTTGCCCCCCGTGCGACGGCGGCGGTCGCGTGCAGCGTGCTGGTCGCCGGGTGCGGCCTCGTGGGAGCGGACGGTTCCGACGAGGAGAGGCCGATCGTGGTGGGGACCACCAGCGCGCCGAGCACCCTCGACCCCGCGGCTTCCTGGGACGGATCCTGGGAGCTGTTCCGCAACGTGTACCAGACCCTGGTCGCCTTCCCCTCGGGCGCCGCGGAACCCGAGGCCGACGCCGCCGACTGCTCCTTCAAGGACACCGCCAACCGCGTCTACCACTGCGAGCTGCGCGAGGACATGCGGTTCTCGGACGGGGACCGGCTCGACGCCGCGGCCGTGAAGTACTCGATCGACCGGATCCGCGCGATCGGTGTGAAGGGCGGGCCGAACGGTCTGCTCGGCAGCCTCGACCGCGTCGAGACCCAGGGCGAACGCGACGTGACGTTCCACCTGAAGAAGCCCGACGCCACGTTCCCCTTCGTCCTCGCCACCCCGGCCATGTCGATCGTCGACCCCGGCGAGTACCCGGCCAAGACGCTGCGCTCGGACGGCAAGGTCACCGGGTCCGGCCCGTACGCGCTACGGGCCTACACGGACGACGACGAAGCGGAACTCGTCGAGAACTCCCACTACAAGGGGTTCGCGGACCGCAAGAACAAAGCCGTGACGATCCGCTACTTCCAGACGTCGGCCGAGATGGTCGCCGCCCTGAAGGCCAAGCGGATCGACGCGACGTTCCGCGGTCTCGCGGCCGCGGACGTCGTACGCCTCCAGGCCAAGCGCGACACGGCGGGCCTGCAGCTCGTCGAGGGCGCGGGCACGGAGATCAGTTACCTCGTGTTCAACCCGAAGGACCCGTGGGCGGGAAAGCGTGCCGTCCGCCGGGCCGTCGCGCAGGTCGTCGACCGCGGAGCCATCGCGCACGAGGTCTACCAGGACACCGTCGAACCGCTGTACTCCATGGTCCCCAAGGGCCTCGCGGGCCACACCACCGACTTCTTCGACGACTTCGGCGACCCCAGCGCCGCCAAGGCGGCGGGGATCCTCTCCGCGGCGGACATCACCGCGCCGGTACCGCTCACCCTCTGGTACACCACCGACCGCTACGGATCGGCCACGGCACCGGAGTTCCGTGCGCTCAAGCGGCAGCTGGAGGCGTCGAAGCTGTTCACCGTGACGCTCAGGAGCCGACCCTGGAAGACGTACGAGAAGGGGTACCGCAACGGTGAGTACCCGGTGTTCGGGCGCGGCTGGTTCCCGGACTTCCCGGACGCCGACAACTTCATCGCGCCCTTCGTGGGCCAGGAGAACGCACTCGGTACGCCGTACGTGTCGCCCGAGATCACCGGGACGCTGCTGCCGCGCTCGCGCGGCGAGAGCGACCGGGGCGCGGTGGTGCGCCAGTTCGAGCGCGCCCAGCAGATCATGGCGGACGACTCCCGGCTGCTGCCCCTGTGGCAGGGCAAGCAGTACATCGCGGCCAGCGACGAGATCTCCGGCGGCGAACGCGCCCTCGACCCGTCGACGATCATGATGATGTGGGAGCTGCACCGCAAGACCAGCTGGTGAGGCCGGACGTGGTTGTCAGTGGGTACCGGTAGGTTCGTGGGTGTCGAAAGCGGCCGGGCGCGTGGGGACACGCGCCCGGCCGAGCAAGTGCCCGTACCCCGGAGGTTGTTGACGTGACCGACACCGCGATGCTGCCCGAGTCCTGGCGCGGCGTCCTCGGCGAGGAGCTGCAGAAGCCCTACTTCAAGGAGCTCACCGAGTTCGTCGAGGAGGAGCGCGCGAAGGGCCCCGTCTACCCGCCGCGCGAGCAGGTCTTCGCCGCGCTCGACGCGACGCCCTACGAGAAGGTGAAGGTGCTCGTCCTCGGCCAGGACCCGTACCACGGCGAGGGGCAGGGGCACGGGCTGTGCTTCTCGGTGCGGCCCGGCGTGCGGACGCCCCCTTCGCTGCGGAACATCTACAAGGAGATGCAGGCCGAGCTGGGCACCCCGATCCCGGACAACGGCTATCTGATGCCGTGGGCCGAGCAGGGGGTGCTGCTGCTGAACGCGGTGCTGACGGTGCGGGCCGGCGAGGCCAACTCGCACAAGGGCAAGGGCTGGGAGAAGTTCACGGACGCCGTGATCCGGTCCGTCGCGGACCGTCCCGACCCGGCGGTCTTCGTCCTGTGGGGCAACTACGCGCAGAAGAAGCTCCCGCTCATCGACACCGAGCGGCACATAGTCGTGAAGGGGGCGCACCCCTCGCCGCTGTCGGCGCGGAAGTTCTTCGGCTCGCAGCCCTTCACGCAGATCAACGAGGCGGTCGCGGCGCAGGGCCACGAGCCGATCGACTGGCGCATCCCGGATCTGGGCTGAGTCGCGCCTGTGCCGGATCGCGGACGGCGGCCGTTAGCGTCGGTAGCCGCGATCGGCGCGCGGCCGTTCGGGAAGGTGGAGGAGCCAGTGGTACACCAGCGCGAGCAGGCCTCGGACGACGCCATGATGACCCGCATCGGGCAGGCGGTCATGCTGGCGCACGCCGGGGACCGCGAGGAGGCGCGGGACCGCTTCCTCGGCCTGTGGTCGGAGATCGGCGAGGACGGCGACCCGCTGCACCGCTGCACGCTCGCGCACTACATGGCCGACACCCAGGACGACCCGGCCGACGAGCTGGCCTGGGACCTGCGCGCGCTCTCCGCCGCCGACGGGCTCTCCGGCGAGCGGCTCGCGGCCCACGAGGAGTCCCTCGCGCTACGGGCCCTGTACCCGTCGCTGCACCTCAATCTGGCGGCGGACTATGTGAAGCTCGGCCGCCCCGGCGCGGCCCGCAGCCACCTCGCGCGGGCCTGGTCGGTGATCGACGCGCTGGGCGACGACGAGGCCAACGACTACGCGGCCGGGGTGCGCGCCGCCCTCACCCGGATCGAGCAGCGGGTGGCGGGGATGCCGCCCGACGGCGACGACGGCGAGGGCGGGAACGGGCGCTCGGGCGGTGAACCGCTGGGCCCGCCGCGCCGCAGCTCCTGACGCGACCTCTGCCGGGGCCTCTGTCGAGGGCGCTCGGGCGGTGGACCGCCCGCTCGGGCGGGGAACCGCTGAGCCGCGGTGAACCGCTGGGTCTGCCGCGCCGAGGTTCCCGGCGTGATCTCCGCCGGAGTCAACTTCCGTACGCGCTGTGGCAGATGACGGATTGCGGGCTGTCCGGGTCCCAGCCGCCGTACTGGCGGCCCAGCGCGCACACATCGGTCTGCGGCGGCGGCTTCCGGACGGTGCGCGGCGCGGGCTCGGGCGCCGCCTTGCGGGGTGCCGGTGCGGGCGCGCGGCGCGCGGGTTCCGGTGCGGCGGCGCGCCGGGGCGGGGCGGCCGTACGCGGAGGAGGCGGCGGGGCCTCGGTGCGCGGAGCGGCGGGGGTGCGGTGCGGTGCGGGGCCGGTGCGTTTCAGCGCTTCCCGGGCGGGAGCCTGCACCAGCGGCCGGTCGGCGTGGCCGTCGGGGTGGGGCTCCGGAGCGGTGACGGACGGTGAGGGCGCGGCCGGGGCGGTCGGGGTGGGGACGCTCATGCATCCGGACGTGACGGCGGCGGTGACGGCTGCGGTCGCCGTCAGGAAGAGCGCGGCTGAGCTGGGCTTTCGGTCCACCCGCGCCACTCTGCTGGACGCGGCCGTGGTGGGGGAACCGTAGCGGGCGAGGTTGCCCCGCACGGGTGACGGCGGACGGCTCAAGCGCCCTCGCCGGGCCCGTGCGGGCCGCTGCCGTGCGTGCCGCCCGTGTCGATCCCGTGCGGGCCGCTGCCGTGCGGGTCGTCGCTGTGCGTGCCGCCCGTGTCGAGCATGCCGTGGAGCAACTCCCCGTAGCCCTTGCGCAGTTCCGCGAGGCTCGGCACCGCCGCGTGGTACGAGCCCGCCACGCACGAGAACATCGTCCCCTCGGTCCACGCCACCAGCGACAGGGTGTGCCGCTCGGGCTCCTTCGACCCCGCTGCCCGCAGGAGCTCCGTCAGCGGCCGGCGGAACCGGCTCCCCGCATCGTCGAAGAAGGTGCGCAGTTCGGGGCGGCGCGTCGCTTCCAGAGCCAACTCGTGCCGCGACACGAGAAGTTGCGGGTAGCTCGTCAGATAGCGGTGGAGGGCGAGGGCCATGCCGTCGATCAGGGCGGGCAGGCCGCTCGCGGGGCCGGGCAGTTCGTCCACCGCGAGCACCTTCCCCTCCAGGACCGCGAGCCGCCGCACGGCCGCTTCGAGGAGGGCGAGCCGGGTGCGGGCGTGGTTCGACGTCGACCCCTGCGGCAGGTGGGCGACCTCGTCGACGGCCCGGTGCGTCAGGCCGCGCATCCCGCGCTCGGCGAGCAGCACCAGGGCGGCGTCGGCGATCCGGTCGGGGCGGGGGACGGCGGGGTCGGTGAGTTCGATGGTGCGGGGCATGAGCACAACCTACCGCGCCGACTACGGGTGTAGTGCTCGTCACGCCATGAATGCCGGGCGAAGACTGTCGCGCGCACTACGGGTGTAGTACGGTCATATCACTCGCTCACTACAGGTGTAGTGAGCGACCGGCTACACAACTGCACGGCTGCGAATCCGCGGACCCGCACACCGACACCGAGGGGGACGACATGGCATCGACCGAGGACCCGGCGCCGCGAACACGGCCGTCCAGGCGTACGCCGCAGGCCAGGGCCGTCGTGGTCGGCGGCGGCATCGGCGGGCTCACCGCGGCCCTGGCGCTGCGCCTGCGCGGCTGGCAGGTGACCGTCCTGGAGCGGGCGCACGAACTCAAGCCCGTCGGGGCGGGTATCTCCCTCGCGCCGAACGCGCAGCGCGCGCTCGATGTGGTCGGACTCGGCGACGAGATCCGCGCGCTCGCGGCGTGGGAGGGCGAGGGCGGCCTGCTCACCCCGGAGGGCCGCTGGCTGTCGCGGACCGATCCGGCTCGCGCGGCCGAGCGGTTCGGCGGCTCGCTGGTCCTGCTGCACCGCGCGACCCTCATCGGCGCACTGGCGGGCCGGCTGCCCGCCGACGCGGTGCGCACGGCGTCCGACGCACGCCTCGCCGCCGTCGGGGACCCGGCCGATCCGAACCGCCCGGCCCGTGTCACGACCTCCGCGGGCGAACTGGAGGCGGAGCTGGTCGTCGGCGCCGACGGGATCGGATCGGCGGTACGCGGCGCGCTGTTCCCGGAGCACCCCGGTACCGCGTACGCCGGATTCACCACCTGGCGCATGCTCGTGCCGCCCCTCGGCCGTTCCTTCGTCGAGCACGAGAGCTGGGGGCCGGGCCGGCTCTGGGGCACGCACCCGTTCGCCGACGGCACGGTCTACGCGTACGCCGCCGCGACGGTCCCCGCGGGGCGGACCGCCCCGGACGGTGACGAGAGGGCGGAACTACGGCGCCGGTACGGGAGTTGGCACGACCCGATCCCCGCGATCCTCGACGCGGTCGAGCCCGCTCAGGTGCTGCGGCACGACGTCCACCACATCGCCGGGGCGCTGCCCGCCTTCCACCGCGGCCGCGTCGCGCTCCTCGGCGACGCCGCGCACGCCATGGCGCCCACGCTCGGCCAGGGCGGCAACCAGGCCATCGAGGACGCGGTCGTCCTCGCCCACCACGCCGCCCCCGGCGCCGCGCTGGACCTGGCGGGATACACCCGGGTGCGGCAGCCGCGCACAGCGATGATCGCGCGCAGGGCGAGGACCGTCGGCCGCGTGGGCATGCTCGGCAACCGGCCCGGCATCGCCCTGCGCAACGCCGCGATCCGCGCCGTCGGCCTCGCCGGGCCCGCGCTGATGCTGCGCGGCATGGACGGCATCGCGGACTGGCGCCCTCCGCAGCGGGCGCCGTACGTGGACGCGGCCGGGCGGGCGTAGCCCCGTATGCTGCCCGGACGCAGGCGGGGCAGGGCTACAGAGGAGTACAGGGACGTGAAGGTCGGCTGCATCGGACTCGGGGACATCGCGCAGAAGGCGTATCTGCCCGTGCTCACCACGCAGGCCGGGGTGGAACTGCACCTGCAGACCCGGTCGCCCGCGACGCTCACGCGCGTGGGCGAGCAGTTTCACCTTTCGGCCGCGCAGCGCCACAGCGACCTCGACGCGCTGCTCGCGCAGGGGCTCGACGCGGCCTTCGTGCACGCGCCGACCACCGTGCACCCCGAGATCGTGACGCGGCTCCTGGAGGCGGGCGTCGCCACGTACGTCGACAAGCCCCTCGCCTACGAACTCGCCGACGCGGAGCGCCTGGTGGAGCTCGCCGAGGAGCGCGGCGTCAGCCTGGCCGTCGGCTTCAACCGGCGGTACGCGCCCGGGTACGCGCAATGCCTGGAGCACCCGCGCGAGCTGATCCTCATGCAGAAGAACCGGGTCGGCCTGCCCGAGGAACCGCGCTCGATGATCCTCGACGACTTCATCCACGTCGTCGACACGCTGCGCTTCCTCGTGCCTGGCACGGTCGACGACGTCTCGGTGCGGTCCCGTGTCGAGGGCGGTCTGCTGCACCACGTGGTGCTCCAGCTCGCGGGCGACGGATTCACCGCGCTCGGCGTCATGAACCGGCTCAGCGGCTCCACCGAGGAGATCCTGGAGGTGTCGGGGCAGGACACCAAGCGGCAGGTCGTCAACCTCGCCGACGTCATCGACCACAAAGGCCAGCCGACCGTGCGCCGCCGCGGCGACTGGGTCCCGGTCGCCCGCCAGCGCGGCATCGAACAGGTAGCGGTCAACTTCCTCGACGCCGTGCGCGCGGGCGAGGTGCTCAGCGCCCGCGACGCGCTCGCCACGCACGAGCTGTGCGAACGGATCGTGCGCGAGGTGCGCCGCCACGCCCGCTGACCCGGCCGGGACCCCCATGGGCCGGGGCTGACGGTGACTCCGCCGTCCGCCGCCCGAGCAGGCGCGCCGCCTCCGCCGCGGCCAGTACCGCGAGGACCGCCACGGCCGCGTGCACCGGCCAGTCCCCGAAGCGGACGTACCACGTGGTGCCGTGCGCCGTGGGCACCGCGTACACGCGGGCCGCGCTCGCCGCGGTGGGAAGCCAGGCGCCGGCCCGCCGCCCGTCCGGGCCGTACACCGCGGAGACCCCGGTCAGCGTCGCGTGCACCATGGGCCGGCCGGTCTCCGCGGCCCGCACCGCCGCCAGCGACGCGTGCTGCTCAGGCGCCCAGGTGTGCTGGAACGTCGAGGTCGAGGACTGGGCGAGCAGCAGCCGCGCCCCGTCCCGCGTCAGCTCGCGCGTCATGTCGGGGAACGCCGACTCGAAGCAGACCAGTGGTCCGACCCGCAGGCCCCGGCCACCGTGGTGCACGTCCATGACGACCTGGCGCGAGCCGCGCCTGCGGTCCTCGCCCGCCGCCTTGCCGACCGAGGTGGCCCAGCCGAGCAGGGACCGCGCGGGCACGTACTCGCCGAAGGGGACGAGCCGCATCTTGTCGTAGCGCGCGCCCGTCGGGCCGTCGGGGCCCACCAGCACCGAACTCTTGTAGATGCCGGGGCTCGCGGCGTCCGCGCCCGATGCGGGGCGGCGGGCGTCCACGTTGACCAGGACGTCCGCGTCGACGGCGCGGGAGAGCCCGGCGATCCGGCGCGCCAGGTCGGGGCGCCCGGCCAGGTCGTGGCCGACGCTGCTCTCGCCCCACACCACCAAATCGACGTCCTGACCGGCGAGCCCGCGGGTCAGCGCCTCCTCGCGGTCGAAGCGCCGCTCGGCGCTGTCCGCGCCGTCGATCACCCCCGGCTGGACCACGGCGACACGTGCCTGTCCGTCGGTCTGCGGGCGCGGCGCCCACACCCAGGCGACGCCGGTCACGGTGACGGTCGCGACGAGTCCGGCCACCGCGGGGGCCCGCGCGCCGCGGGCGACGACGAGCACCGTGATCCCCGTGTTCACGCTCACCACGAGCAGGCTCACCAGCCACACCCCGCCCACGGAGGCGAGCCGCAGCGCCGGCGCCACCTGCCACTGGCTGGAGCCGAGCATTCCCCACGGGCCGCCGAGACCCTGCCAGGAACGGACCAGTTCGACCATCAGCCAGCCCGACGGCACGGCCACGAGGGCGGCCGCCGACCGGCCGGGGGAGGGTGCGGCGTGCAGCAGTCTGTGCAGCAGCCAGGCCCACGGCGCCCACAGCGCACCGAGCAGCGCCGCGAGGACGACCGTGAACACGTGCAGGCTCGGCAGCAGCCAGTGGTGCACCGCCAGCATGAACCCGAGTCCGCCGAGCCAGCCGTCTAGGGCCGCGCGCCGCGGTGAGCCGGCCGAGCGCGCCAGCAGCATCCACGGCACCAGCGCGACGTACGCGAACCACCACAGCGACGGCGCCGGGAACGCGAGCGCGGGCAGCGCGCCCGCGAGGAGCGCGGCGGCCCCGCGCCACCAGGGCGACGAGCCGAGCCGCCGCTCCCATCGCCGTCGCCACATGGGCCGCGCCTCCCCGCTCGTCCGACACCCGACGCCACCCGCCGGGTGCCTTCAGTGTGCGTGCCGGGAGCGATCAACGACAGGGGCACCGGGCCGGCCGGGGGAGACGGTCACGCTCCGGCGGGGGCCCGTTCCGGGGCGCGCCGCCACTTCTCGTGGACGGTCACCCGGTGCAGACGCCAGCCGCCGGGCGTGCGGACGAGCCCGAAGGCGTACCGGCCGCCGCACACGAAGTCCGGCGCCGTGCCGTCGCCCGCGAAGCGCATGGGGTTGATGTAGTCGGCCTGGACGTCGGCCGTGTCGCCGATCTCCCGGTCCACGGAGTCGAACCGCACCAGCCGGTTCACGATCAGGTGCTGCCGCATCGGGAACAGTTCCATGGTGGAGGTCAGCCAGCGCGCGATCTCCTCCGCGCTGCCCTCCACGCCACCGGCGTCCCGGTAGTCGGCGCGGCCGTCCGGTGCGAACAGGGCGCGGTACGCCGCCCAGTCACCGTCGTCCACGGCCACCGCGTAGCCCGTCACCAACTCGTCGACCGCGAGCCGGTCCAGGACGGTCGCCAGTTCCACACGCTGCGTCATCGGCCAAGTGTCGAGCCCCAGGCCCGTTCAGCCAAGGCCCCTGCGTCATTCGTCGACTGACGCCGCGTCAAGATTGACCTCGCGTCCAGGGAACGGGACTTGACCGCGCCCGTCAGGGCGGTACGAAAACTCCCGGGCCCGCCGGACGGACCACGGTACGGTCGCCCCATGCCAGCACAGTCGAGCACCCCCAGCACCCCGAGCGACTCAGGCCCCTCCACGAGCCTGCGGCCGGGGCCCGTCACCGGCGACGACGTGGCGCGGGCCGTCGCTCTCGCCGTCACCGCGCTGGAGCCCGCGCGCGACGCCGACTGGAACGTCCGGGCCGGGTCCCTGGAGTGGACGTGCTGGGAGACCGGCGAGCACCTCGCCGACGACCTGTTCTGGTACGCGGCCCGGATCGGCTCGCTGCGGCCCTCGACCGACGGGAGCGACCCCCTCGGCTCCTCGCGGCGCCGCCCCGAAGGGCCCGTGAACACCATCACCGCAGACCCGGCGGCCGGTCCCGCCGGGCTCCTCCAGGTACTGGAGGACTGCGGCGGACTGCTCGCCGCCGTCGCGCGGGCGACACCGCCGACCGCGCGCGCCCACCACGTCTTCGGGGTCAGCGATCCCGAGGGCTTCGCCGCGATGGGCGTCGTCGAGACGCTGCTGCACGCCCACGACCTGGCCCAGGGGCTCGGCGTGGACTTCGCGCCGCCGGCCGACCTGTGCGCCCGGTCGCTGCACCGCCTCTTCCCGGACGCGCCCGAGGACGCCGAACCCTGGCCGTCCCTGCTGTGGCTGACCGGGCGCGGTGACCTCCCCGGACGCGGGCGCGTCACGAAATGGCGCTGGTACGGTGAGCCCGGCGCGGCATGATCATTGTTCGGGAGGACCCGTTGACCCGCCCTGCCACGCTCCGCCCCGCACCCTCGTCACCGGCGGCAGCCGGGGCATCGGCGCCGCGACCGCACTGCGGCTCGCCCGCGACGGACACGATGTCGCGCTCTCCTACGTCCATGACCAGGCGGCGGCGGACCGGGTCGCCGAGGCCGTGACCGCGGCCGGTGCCCGCTGCGCCGTCATCCGTGCGGACATGGCCCAGGAGGCGGACGTGGAGCGGATGTTCGACGAGGCGGTGGACCGGATCGGGCCGCTCACCGGCCTGGTCAACAACGGAGGCGTCACCTCCGCGCTCGGCCCGCTCGCCGAAGTGTCCACCGAGGACCTGCGCCGCGTCGTCGACGTCAACGTCCTCGGCGTCCTGCTCTGCTGCCGCCGCGCGGCCCGGGACATGAGCGCCGCGGGGGTCGGTGCGATCGTGAACCTGTCCTCGGCCGCGGCCACCCTCGGCAGCCCCGGCGACTACGTGCACTACGCCGCGTCCAAGGCCGCCGTCGACACGCTCACCCTGGGCCTCGCCAAGGAGCTCGGCCCGGCGGGCGTGCGGGTCAACGCCGTCGCGCCGGGCATCATCGACACCGGGATCCACGTGGCGAGCGGCGCGCCCGACCGGGCCGCGCAGGCCGCCCCGGGCATCCCGCTGCGCCGCCCGGGCACCGCGGAGGAGGTCGCCGCGGCGATCGCCTGGCTGCTGTCGGACGACGCCGCGTACACGACGGGCACGGTCCTGCGGGTGGCGGGCGGCCGCTGAACCCGGCCGGTCGGCCCCGGGGGCGGGCGGTGGCGGGGGCGACCGGTGGTGGAAACCGACCGCTGCGGGGACCGGC
The DNA here is from genome assembly GCF_055571235.1 of Streptomyces sp. NPDC030991. Classification (NCBI taxonomy): domain Bacteria; kingdom Bacillati; phylum Actinomycetota; class Actinomycetes; order Kitasatosporales; family Streptomycetaceae; genus Streptomyces; species Streptomyces sp. NPDC030991. The sequence goes on along the minus strand of NZ_JBVIFR010000016.1, from coordinate 158,678 downwards.
CACCGCCGAGATCGGACGTCCGCGGGGACCGATCAGGCGGCTTCGGTCACGACCTCGGCGCGGACGGCCTCGGCCCACTCGGTCACGAGCATCTCGTACTGCGCGCGCTGCTCGGCGCGGAGTCGTCCGCCCGCGCGCAGCCACAGATTCCGGATCTGCTCGTTCACCTCGTCGGCAGACCGCACGGAACCAGAAGTGACAGGCGGCATGTGCCAAGGCTACGTGCCGGGCGACCGATTGGAAACCCTGAGCGAGCATTCGAACGCGGCAAGTGATCAAATACGTACCGGAGTTGGCGTACTCAGCCTGCGGACTCGGCCGCGTGCGGGCTGAGTACGCCCACGCCGACCAGCACGAACAGGGCGATGCCCAGCGCGATCCGGTAGTAGACGAACGGCATGAAGCTCTTCGTCGAGATGAACTTCATCAGCCACGAGATCACCGCGTACCCCACGCCGAAGGCGATCAGGGTGGCGAAGATCGTCGGGCCCCAGGAGACATGGCCGCCCTCGGCCGCGTCCTTGAGTTCGAAGACGCCGGAGGCGAGGACCGCCGGGATGGCCAGCAGGAACGAGTAGCGGGCGGCCGACTCACGGGTGTAGCCGAGGAAGAGGCCGCCGCTGATCGTCGCGCCGGAGCGGGAGACGCCGGGGATCAGGGCCATCGCCTGGCAGACGCCGTAGATCAGGCCGTCCTTGACGGAGAGGTCCTTGAGCTCCTTGCGGCTGCGGATGGCGCGGTGCCGGCCGCCCGTCTCGTCGCGGGCCGCGAGACGGTCGGCGATGCCGAGGACCACGCCCATCACGATGAGCGTCGTCGCCGTCAGGCGCAGGTCGCGGAACGGGCCCTCGATCTGGTCCTTGAACGTCACGCCGAGCACGCCGATCGGGATGGAGCCCACGATCACCAGCCAGCCCATCTGCGCGTCGTGGTCGCCGCGCATGGCTTTGTCCGTCAGGGAGCGGAACCACGCGGAGATGATCCGCACGATGTCCTTGCGGAAGAAGATCACCACCGCGGTCTCCGTGCCCAGCTGGGTGATGGCCGTGAAGGCGGCGCCGGGGTCGCTCCAGCCCGCGAAGGCGGCGGTCAGACGGAGGTGGGCGCTCGACGAGATCGGGAGGAACTCCGTCAGTCCCTGGACGAGTCCGAGAATGAATGATTCGAACCAAGACATGGGGAGATAGCGATCCAGGGTGCGGGCGGAACCGGCCGCGAACGCGGTCCGGAAAGGGTCTGCGAGCCCCCGGGGCCTCTGCCGCGGGCGCACGCGTGGGCAGCGTAGCGCCCGAAAGTGACGGACCCGCCACGGGGTCCCGCCACCGAGACCCGGCCCGGGACCGCCGCACGGGCTCGACACAGGCCCCAGCACGGGCCCCGCGCAGGTCGGGGGACAGGTCCCCGCACGGGCCCCGCGCAGGTCCGGGTACATATCCCGGCGCAGGTCCCGGCCACGGGCGCCCGCCCCGGATCGGCCTGGCCGGACTCCACAGGCGCCCGCCCCGGCTCGGCCCGCCTCAGCCGCCGCCCTCCCTCCGCGCCGCCACAAGCGTGTCACCGGCCGGGGCGCGGTAGTACAGCACCGAACGGCCCGCCCGGCGGCGCCCCACGAGGCGGGCGTCGAGCAGCACCTTCAGGTGGCGGCCGACCGAGCCGAGCCCCTGGCCGGTCAGGGCCACCAACTGGGAGGTCGTCAACGGCTGTCCGAGCAGCACGAGGACCTGCGCTCGGGCCGGTCCGAGCAGCGTGGCGAGCCCCGAGGGCGCCGCCGCCCGGCCCGGGTCGGCGAGGGCGCCCGCGCACGGGTAGATCACGGCGTACCGGTCCGCGGGTGTCTCCCAGGAGAACCAGCCCTGCTCCGGTGTGACGGGGACGAAGAGCAGCCCCGACCCGGAGATGTCCCGCGGCGGGTGGTCGTGCGCGTTGATCCGCAGGCGCCCGTCGCCCAGCCAGCGCATGGCGGGAAGCATGCCGTCGAGCGCCGCCGCCCAGCCGCCGAGCGTCAACTGCCGGGTCCGGGCGACGACATCGGCCTCGATGACCCGGCGCCGCCACGTCCACTGCGGCCGTACGGTCTCCCGCCACACCCATGCCAGCAGCGCGGCCGTGCGCTCCGCCAGGTCGTCCGCGCGGGCCAGGGCGGCGGGCAGCGGCCCGGCGCAGGAGAGAGCGAGATCAGCGCGTACCACCTGCGGCGCGGTGGCGCGGATCCGGGCGAGTCCGTCGTCCAGATCGAGGACGCGGAGCCCGTCCGGGGTGGGCGTGACGAAGTCGGCGGTCCAGGTGGCCCCGAACGCGGCCGTCACCAGCAGCGCCGTCACCGGATCCGCGGCGAGGCGCGCACGGTAGGCGGGCAGGTGCCGCTGGAGCCACTGCCGTTCACCGGGGTGCGCGGCCCGGGGAGCCGCCAGCTTCTTCAGGCTCGCGACCGTCTCTGCCAGCGACGACACCACGAAACGGCTGCCCGCGAGCGTGTCCGTGTCGATCTGCCAGATGCCCAAGGCGCCGCCCTCCGCCGCGCCGGTCCCCACCTTGTTTCGCCGGCCCGCGAAACATTAACGCCCCGCTCGCGCCGCCCCGCACGCTCCCGACCATGCGCACCTACCGAGAGCTGTTCACCACGCCGGAATATCCGCTGTTCTTCCTCTCCTGTTCGCTCAAGACCGCCGCCCAGACCGTCGGCGGCCTGGCCCTCGGCTCGCTCGTCTACGCCTCCACGGGGTCCGCGCTGCTCTCCGCGCTCGCCATGTTCGGGCCGGCGCTCGCCCAGGTCGTGGGCGCGTTCACGCTGCTGTCGGCCGCCGACCGGCTGCCTCCGCGCGCGGCCCTCGCCTGCCTCCCGCTGTTCCTGGGCCTCACCACCGCCGCGCAGGCCGTACCTGGCCTGCCCACGGCGGTGGCGCTCACCCTCGTCCTGGTCCAGGGTGTGCCCGCGGCACTCGGCGGCGGCATCCGCTACGGATTGCTCACCGACATCCTCGACCGCGACGGTTACCTGCTCGGCCGCTCGGCCCTGAACATGAGCACGGGCCTCTGCCAGATCCTCGGGTACGCGCTCGGCGGCATCCTCGTCCAGAGCCTCGCCCCGCGCGGCACCCTGCTGATCGCCGCGGGACTGTACGGCCTGTCGGCGGCCGTCGCCCGCCTCGGCCTGACCCGGCGTGCGGCGCGGGCCACCGGCCGCCCCTCGGTCGCGGAGACGATGCGCGGCAACGCCCGGCTGTGGTCCTGCGGGCCGCGCCGCTACGTGTTCCTGGCCCTGTGGGTGCCGAACGGGCTGATCGTCGGCTGCGAGGCCCTGTTCGTCCCCTACGATCCCCGGCACGCGGGCCTGCTGCTGGCCGGCGCCGCCCTCGGCATGCTCGCCGGGGACATCCTCGCGGGGCGCCTTCTGCCGCCCCGCCTGCGGGCCCGCCTCGGCGCACCGCTGCGGCTGCTGCTCGCCGCGCCCTACCTGGTGTTCGCGGCCCGCCCGGTGCTGCCGGTCGCCGCGGTCGCGGTGGCGCTCGCCTCTGTCGGGTACGGGGCGAGCCTGCTCCTCCAGGAACGCCTCGTGGCGCTGACGCCGGAGGAACTCAGCGGGCACGCCCTGGGGTTGAACACCGCGGGCATGCTCTCGGCGCAAGGGGTGGCGGCGCTCGTCGCGGGCGCGCTGGCCGAGGCCACCTCGCCGTCGACGGCGATGACGGTCCTGGCGGCCGCGTCCCTGGCCGTCACCTTCGCGCTCGCGCCCGGACTGCGTCCGGTGGAGCGCCCCGCGCCCCGGACCTTCGCGCCCTGAACCGGCCGGACCGCAGCCCGGCCCCGGGGCGGGAGCGAATCAGCCGTGCGTGGATCGGCCGTGCGATGGATCGGCCGTCCGCGGATCGGCCGTGGGGGGATCAACTGCGCGCGGATCACCGGGAGTGCATCAACCGGGAGTGGATCAACCCCCGCCGCACTGTTGACCCCCATCCCTCCGCCCGCTTAGCGTCAACGCGGAGAAAGCGCTTGCTACACGGCGCCGCCCCTCGCGTCAGTCCCGTCACCGCACCCCGATGGAGTGTTGATCGCGTCCATGCGCAGCGCACCCGCACCGACTCGCTCCGGCCCCCGTACCCACCGGCTCAGAGCCGCCGTCGTCGGCACCGGCGGCATCGCCCGCGGCAGCCACCTGCCGGCCCTGAAGGAGCTGGCCGCCGAGGGTGAGCTGGAGGTCGTCGCGGCCGTCGACATCGACGACGACGCCGTACGCCGGTTCTGCGCGGAAGGCGGCGTCCCGCACCCGTACACCGACCTCCGGCGGATGCTCGACGAGCAGCGCCCCGACCTCGTCACCGTCTGCACCCCGCCCACCCTGCACCGCGAACAGACCGTCGCCGCACTGGAGTCCGGCGCCTGGGTGTGGTGCGAGAAGCCGCCGACGCCGTCCCTGGAGGAGTTCGACGCCATCGAGGCGGCCGAGGGGGCGCCGGGCGGGCCGTACGCGGCGATCGTCTTCCAGCACCGGTTCGGATCGGGCGCGCGGCACGTACGCGACCTGCTCGCCAAGGGCGAGATCGGACGGCCGCTCGTCGCCCACTGCCAGACGACCTGGTACCGGGACGCCGCCTACTACGCCGTTCCCTGGCGCGGCCGTTGGGCCACCGAGGGCGGCGGGCCCGCCATGGGGCACGGCATCCACCAGATGGACCTGCTGCTCGACATCCTCGGCCCGTGGTCCGAGGTGCGGGCCATGGCCGGCCGGCTCGTGCACGACGTCGAGACCGAGGACGTGTCGACCGCCCTGGTGCGCTTCGAGAGCGGCGCCCTGGCCACCGTCGTCAACAGCGTCCTCAGCCCCGACGAGGTCAGCCGCATCCGCATCGACTGCGAGCGTGCCACCCTCGAACTCACCCACCTGTACGGGTACGGCAACGCCGACTGGACCGTCACCCCCGCACGCGACGTGCCCGGCGAACTGGCCGCCTCCTGGCGGGACTTCGGCGCCGACGTGCCGAGCTCCCACGTCGCCCAGCTGCGCGAACTCGTCGCCTCCCTGCGCGCGGGCGAGCGGCCGCGCGGCAGCGGGCCCGACGGGCGCACCAGCCTGGAGCTGATCTCCGCGCTCTACAAGTCCGCGTTCACCGACGTCACCGTCCGCGCGGGTGAGATCGGCCCCGGCGACCCGTACTACACAGCCCTGCACGGCGGCGCGCACGGCTGGGCGCCCCTCCCGGAGGCCGGTACTCATGAGTGAGACCCTGCGCGTCGTCCACGCCCACGGCGACCGGATCACCGTCACCGAACCCACCACCGGCGTCGACCTGTTCGCGTACGTCTACCGTCCCGAGGCGGCCTGGGAGGCACCCAAGCCCTACCTCCACCCCATCAGGACACTCAGCGGTGACATCGTCACCGACTACCGGCCCAACGACCACCGCTGGCACAAGGGCCTCCAGATGACCGCCTCCCACCTCTCGGGCCAGAACCTGTGGGGCGGCAACTCCTATGTCCCCGGCGAGGGTTACCTGGCGCTGCCCGAGCGGGTCGGCTCCATGGCCCACGCCGGCTTCGACGAGGTCCGCGCGGACGCGAGCGGCCTTGCCATCGCCGAGCGGCTGACCTGGCACCCGTACGACGGTGCGCTGTGGGCGGAGGAGGAGCGCCGCATCGAGGTGCGGGACGTCGATCCGGCCGCCGGGGCCTGGGCGCTGATCTGGACCAGCGCCGTCACCAACCGTCGCGCCGAACCTCTCCGGTTCGGCAGCCCCACCACCCACGGCCGCGAACTCGCGGGCTACACCGGCCTGTTCTGGCGCGGCCCGCGCGCCTTCCGCGGCGGCCGCATCCGGACGGCCGACGCCGAGGGGCCCGCGGTCATGGGGACACAGGCGCCCTGGCTGGCGTACAGCGCGGAGCACGACGGGTCCGACGGACACGCGACCCTGATCTTCGAACACGCCCCGGACAACGACCACCTGGGGGAGCGGGGCGCCCATCCGGCGCACTGGTTCGTCCGCGCCGAACCGTTCGCCGCGGTGGCGCCCTCCTTCGCCTTCCACGACGAACTGGTCCTGGAACCCGGCGCCGCCCTCACCCGCCGCTACCGCGTCGTCGTCGCCGACGGCGCCTGGGAGCGCGACGAGATCTCCGCGTACCTCGCGGAGCACCCGTGGTGAGCCTCTCGGACGCGTCCCCGGCCTTCTCGGGGCTGCCGGGCGGCATCGCCGTCTCGCAGCTGTCCGTCTACGACTGGCCCGCCGCCGACGGGCTGCGCGGCGGTACTCCGCACCTGCATCTGGCGTGCAGCGAGGGGTACGTCGTCACGGCGGGCGCCGGCGCCGTCCAGACGCTCACCGCCGCGGGCTTCGCGCGGACGCCGCTGACGGCGGGCACCGTCGCCTGGTTCACGCCGGGCACCGTCCACCGGCTCGTCAACGAGGACGGCGCCCTGCGCATCGTCGTCCTGATGCAGAACAGCGGGCTGCCCGAGGCGGGCGACGCCGTGCTCACGCTGCCGCCCGCGTACCTGACCGACCCCGACACGTACGCCGCCGCCACCGCCGTCCCCGCCGACGCCCCCGAGGCCGAGCAGGAGCGGATCGCGAGGGCCCGGCGCGACCTTGCGATCGAGGGGTACCTGCGGCTGCGCGAGAGACCGGCGCAGCTCCCCGCCTTCCACGCGGCGGCGGCCGCGCTCGTCCGGCACCGGCTCGGCGCATGGCGGGCCAGGTGGGAGACCGGGGCGGACGCCGCTGCCGCCGCGACCGGGCGCCAGCTCGACCGGCTCGCCGACGGGGACGCCGGGCATCTCACGGACGCCGTGGTGCGCTCCGAAACGCCCGCCGCACGCGGGAGATTCGGGGTGTGCGGCCGCCTGGACGTGTACCGGACGGACTGAACCGGCGGGGCGCGCCCCGGCCCTGCCTCCCGGCGCCTGCCTTCCCGCGCCCGCTTCTCTACACCTTGTCGCGCAGCTTGTGGCGCTTCAGCCAGGCCACCAGCGCGCCTGCCACACCCGTGATCGCGATGAAGCCCATCGCGACCAGGAACACCGGGGACGTGGGCGTCGAGGCGCGGGCGCCCGCCACCACGTAGGCCGCCGTGTTCGGGATCGAGCCGAGCGCGGTGGCCAGCAGGAACGAGGTCCAGCTCATCCGGGAGATCGACGCGCAGTAGTTGGCCGCCCAGAACGGGACACCGGGGAAGACGCGGGCCGCCAGCATCGAGCGGAAACCGTGTCTGCTCAACTGGCCGTCCGCCGCCTTGAGCCAGCGGCCGCGCAGCAGCGGGCGCAGCGCGTCCTGGCCGAGCATCCGGCCGAGACCGAAGGCGAGACCCGCGCCGAGGACCGTCCCGCCGATCGCTCCGAGCAGGCCGAGCTGCGAGCCGAAGAGGGCGCCCGCCGCCAGGTTGAGCAGGGGGCGCGGGACGAAGGCGACCGTGCACACGCCGTACGCCACGGCGAACAGCACCACCGCGGCCGCGCCACCCACCTCGGCGGGCCACCCGTCGGACAGCAACCGCTGCGGCTCGAAGAGCAGGACGCAGGTCGCGCCCGCGGCCAGCAGCAGCACGAGGAGCGACAGTCTCGACCAGGGCGAGAGCAGCGCTCTGGTGCAGCGCGCTGCCAGGCCGGAGGGACGGGCGGCGACGGGTTCGAACATCCGGGGAGACTAACCGACACATACATAAGATCGCCGTAGGTTGTGTCTCACTTTTCCGGAGGTTCTCCCGCATTTCCCCGCGCCGTTCCGCTTCGAGGGAGGTCTCGTGCCCGTCATCACACCGCCGCCCAGCGCGTACGCCGACACCGTGCTCGCCCGGCTCCCCGTCGTCCACGGCGCCGCGGCCGATCCGGAGCGGGCCGCGGCCATGCGCGCGTACATGAAGGGCATCGCTCCCTTCCTCGGGATCGCCTCGCCCGTGCGCAAGGAGTTGTCCCGGGCGGTGCTCGACGGGCTGCCCCGGCCGGACGAGAGAGACCTCACCGCCGTGGCGCTGCGCTGCTGGACGCTGCCCGAGCGCGAGTACGCGTACTTCGCGAGCGATCTGCTGCGCCGGCACGTACGCCGCCTGTCGTCCGGCTTCCTGCCCGTCGCCCGGCAGTTGGTCACCACCGTGCCCTGGTGGGACACGGTGGACGCGCTCGCCGCGCACGTGGTGGGCGGCCTCGTGGCCGCCGACCCCGCGCTGACCTCCGCCATGGACGCGTGGATCGAGGACCAGGACCTGTGGGTCGCGAGGACCGCACTGCTGCACCAGCTCCGCTACCGCCGATCCACGGACCAGGAACGGCTGTTCGCGTACTGCCTCCGCCAGGCCGGGCACCCCGACTTCTTCATCCGCAAGGCCATCGGCTGGAGTCTGCGCGAATACGCCAAGACCGACCCCGACGCCGTACGCGCCTTCGTCGCAGCGCACCACGGCGTACTCGCCCCGCTGTCCGTGCGGGAGGCACTGAGGAACGCAGGGCCCTGACGGTCGGGCCCGCCACGCCTGCGAGCGGCGAAAACCATTCGACGCCGGACGTCCCGTCGGCGATGCTCTGCACATGTTCCGGCACGCCTTCCTCGCAGCAGCGCCCGCAGTCGCGGGCGCCGCTCAGGCTGCCGCCTTCCTCGCAGCTCCTTCCGCAGCGGCCGTCGACGGCGCGCGAAGCTGACCCTCTCCGGACATTCCGGCGGACCCCGCAGGGGGAGGGTCGGTAGGGCCCAGGGGTCCCCGCCTCCCGCAGGAGGCCATTGCGTATCTGAATGACTCAGATGTTCCGGAAGGACCACCCAGCCATGCCCAAGACGGCTTACGTGCGCACCAAGCCGCACCTGAACATCGGCACCATGGGCCACGTCGACCACGGCAAGACCACCCTGACCGCCGCCATCACCAAGGTCCTCGCCGCCCGCGGCGCGAGCACCTTCGTGCCGTTCGACCGGATCGACAAGGCGCCCGAGGAGGCGCTGCGCGGCATCACCATCAACATCACGCACGTCGAGTACGAGACCGACACCCGGCACTACGCGCACGTGGACATGCCCGGCCACGCCGACTACATCAAGAACATGGTCACCGGCGCCGCCCAGCTCGACGGTGCGATCCTCGTCGTCTCCGCGCTCGACGGGATCATGCCGCAGACCGCCGAACACGTGCTGCTCGCCCGGCAGGTGGGCGTCGACCACATCGTCGTGGCTGTCAACAAGGCGGACGCCGGTGACGAGGAGCTCACCGACCTCGTCGAGCTGGAGGTGCGCGAGCTGCTGTCCGCGCACGGCTACGGCGGCGACACCGTGCCCGTCGTCCGCGTCTCCGGACTCAGGGCCCTGGAGGGGGACCCGCGTTGGGAGGCGTCGATCGAGGCGCTGCTCGACGCCGTGGACACGTACGTGCCGATGCCGGAGCGGTACGTGGACGCGCCGTTCCTGATGCCGGTCGAGAACGTCATGACCATCAGCGGGCGCGGCACCGTCGTCACCGGCGCCGTGGAGCGCGGCCGTGTCCGCATGGGCGACCGCGTACGCGTGTACGGGGCCGAGACCCTCAAGGAGGGGGAGACCGTGGTCACCGGGATCGAGACCTTCGGCAAGCCGATGGACGAGGCCCAGGCCGGGGACAACGTGGCGCTGCTGCTGCGCGGGGTGGCGCGGGACGCGGTGCGGCGCGGCCACGTCGTCGCGCGGCCCGACAGCGTACGGCCCGCCCGGCGCTTCACCGCCCAGGTGTACGTCCTGTCGGCGGCGGAGGGCGGCCGCAGCACGCCTGTCGCCACCGGGTACCGGCCGCAGTTCTACCTGCGTACGGCGGATGTCGTCGGGGACGTCGACCTCGGCGCGGCGGCCGTCGCGCGGCCCGGGTCCACCGTCACGATGACGGTCGAACTCGGCCGTGACGTACCGCTGGAGGCCGGGCTCGGCTTCGCGATCCGCGAGGGCGGCCGGACCGTCGGCGCCGGTACGATGACGGTCGTCGAGTGAGGTGAGCCCGTCGTGTGGCCGGGGCCCGCGGACCCCGGCCACACTGACCGAGGACAGGAAGACGACGCGTCGGACGGAGGTCACGGTGGCGGGCAGGGCTCTCGTACTCGGCGGTGGCGGGCTCGCCGGCATCGGCTGGACCTCCGGCATCCTGTACGGCCTCGCGGAGGCGGGCGTCAACCTGTGGGACGCGGACACCGTGATCGGCACGTCGGCGGGCGCGGTCGTGGGCGCCCAGCTCACCTCGGGGAAGCTCACCCCTGCGACGCTGTACGAACGGCAACTCGCCGCGCCGGTAGGGGAGGTGGCCGGAACGCTCGGTGCGGGCACCCTCTTCCGCTACGCGCGCCACGCGCTCACCTCCCGCACCGTCGAGGCGTACGGACGCAGGCTCGGGCGGCTGGCCCTGGCCGCCTCCACCCCCGACGAGGCGGCGCGGCGGGCCGTGATCGCGGACCGGCTCCTCTCGCACGACTGGCCGGACCGCCGCCTCCTGATCACCGCGGTACAGGCGCGCACCGGGGAGTTCCGGGTCTTCGAAGGGGACCGCGGCGTCGGGATCGTCGACGCCGTCGCCGCGAGCTGCGCCGTCCCCGGCGTCTGGCCGCCGGTCACCATCGACGGGGCCCGCTGGATCGACGGCGGGATGCGTTCCCCGGCCAACGCCCAGCTCGCCGCCGGCCACGACCGGGTCGTCGTCGTCGCCCCCGTCGCGGCGGGCGGCGGTGTCCTGCACGCGGCCCGCACCCAGGCCGCCCGGCTCGCCGCGGACGGCGCCCGGGTCACCCTTCTCACCCCGGACCGCGCCGCCCGCCACGCCTTCGGCGGCAACAGCCTCGACCCCGCGTGCCGGGCGCCCGCGGCCCGGGCGGGCCGTGAGCAGGCCGCGGCGCACGTCGAGGAGGCGCTGCGGACGTGGGCGGACGGCTGACACGCGCCGCCACCGGGGTCCGGCCCGTCGCCCCCGGCACAATGGGCACGTGAACGCACCCGATCCCGAGCCGATACCCGTCGTCCGCACCGTCGACCACGGCACCGCCAGACTCCTGCCCGACGTGGACCGGCGGCGCGCCTGGCTGCTCACCGTGGACGGGGCGCCCCAGTCCTACGTCGACCTCGACGACCCCGCGCACCTGGAGTTCGAGTACGCGCGCCGCCTCGGGCACGTGCTCGACTGCGCGGCGCCGGAGGGACGGCCGCTCGACGTACTGCACCTGGGCGGCGGCGCGCTGACGCTGCCCCGGTACGTCGCCGCGACGCGGCCCGGCTCCCGGCAGCACGTCGTCGACGCGGACCGGGCGCTGACCGCCCTGGTCGCCGAGCATCTGCCGCTGCCGCCCGGCACGGACATCACCGTGCACGGCGCCGACGCCCGGCAGTGGCTGGAGGACGCGCCGGACCGTTCCGCGGACGTCCTCGTGGCCGATGTGTTCGGCGGGTCGCGGGTGCCCGCGCATCTGACGACGGAGTCCTACGCGCGCGAGGCGGGCCGGGTGCTGCGCGCGGGCGGCTGCTACGCGGCGAACCTCGCGGACGGGGCGCCGTTCGCCTTTCTGCGCTCGCAACTGGCCACGTTCTCCCGTGTCTTCGCGCAGGTCGTCCTCATCGCGGAGCCCGGGGTGCTGCGCGGCCGGCGGTTCGGCAACGCCGTGCTGCTCGCATCGCAGAGCGAACTCGACGTGGCGGAGCTGGCCCGCCGCACCGCCCGCGACACGTTTCCCGCGCGGGTCGAGCACGGGGACGGGCTGCGCCGCTTCGTGGGCGGCGCGCGGGCCGTCGCGGACGCGGACGCGGTGCCCTCCCCCGAGCCGCCCGGCGGCTCCTTCAGCGTGGGGTGAGGTCCGCTTCCCGCGCGGCGGACCCGGCCGACGCCGCGACCCCGGCCGAGTGCGGCCGGCGGCGCAGATTGCGGACGTCCGGCACGCACAGGACCGCCGAGGTGGCGAGGACGACCAGGGCCGCGCAGCCCCACAGCGACTCCGTCCGGCCGAACACCGACTCGGCCGGACCGGCGAGCGCCGTCGCCAGCGGCACCATCGCCACCGAGCCGAACCAGTCGTAGGCCGAGACCCGGGAGAGCTTCTCCTCCGGGATCTCCTGGTGCAGGGCGGTGATCCAGGAGACGCCGAATATCTCGATCGTGACGCCGCTGACGAACATGACCGCGATGAGGGCGCCCAGGGGCACGGGGACCGCCAGCGCGGCAGACGGCAGGGCGAGCGAGAACACCGACAGCGTCGCCGCGAACAGCAGCCGCTGCGGTTTCCAGCGCATCATCAGCAGGCCGCCGAGGATCGTGCCGACCCCGAACGCGCCCAGCGCGATGCCCCACGGCCCGGCCCCGCCCAGCTCGTCGCGGGCCACCAGCGGCCCGAACACCGACTCGGCCGCGCCCACCACGGCGACGACCACCGAGAACTGGGCGACGATCGTCCACAGCCAGGGCCGCCCGACGAATTCCCGCCAGCCGTCCCGCATGTCCGCGAGCAGCCCGCTGCCCGGCACCCGGGGTGCGATATGACTCACGTCGAGGAACATGCGGAGCGCGCCGGCCACCGCGAACGCGGCCGCGTCGACCGCCAGCACCCAGCCGGGTCCGAGCGCGGCGACCATCAGCCCGCCGAGCGCGGCCCCGCCCACCGCGGCGCCGGACATGCCCATCCGGAACATCGCGAACGCGCGGCTCGCCTGCTCCCCGGAGACCGACGCCATCAGCATGCCCTCGGCCGCCGGATTGAAGAACGCCTGGCCGGTGCCGCCGAGCGCGCTGAGCGCCATCATCTGCCAGAGCTTCGGGTCGCCCTGGAGGACGAGCAGGGCGAAGGCGCCCTGGGAGAGGAAGTTGAGGGCGTTGGCCGCGACCATCACATGGTGGCGCGGCAGCCGGTCGGCGACCGCGCCGCCGACCAGCAGGAAGATCACCAGGAACAGCGTGCGCGCCGCGGCCACAAGCCCCACGTCGCCGCCGTCGCCGCCCGTGTCGAGCACGGCGAAGGCGGACGCGATGAGCGCACCGTGCGCGCCGAGCGTCGTGACGAACGCGGCGACGGCCAGCAGCGTGTAGTTCCGCCCGGCCCACGCGGGGCGGCGGCTCGGGCGGGGTGGCGGGGAGGCGGCGGCTGAGGTCACTGAGGGACTATCGCCGCCGCGCGCCCATTTGCCAAACCGTTTCCTTACGGGGCGGACCTGGCCGGACCCGACCTGACCGGGCCCGTCAGGTCAGGAAGCGGTCGGGTCCTTGTAGTAGCGGACCGAGCCGAGGATCTTGTCGATCGTCGCGTCGTCCAGCTCGCCCTTGACGCCCTTCGCCGCCCAGAGATCCCAGGACACGTAGTCCCCGGCCTCGTTCTGGAAGGCGAAGACGACCGCCTTGCCCTCGCTGGCGCACTTGCCCTTCTGCGGCGTGTTCTCGGAGGTCGCCTTGATGAGGCTGCCCGAGACGCCCTGGCCGTTGGTGAACTCCTCGGCCTTGCCGGTCTTCACCGACTTGATGTCCGGCTCGGTGTACCCGCCGTAGATCCACCACGGCACGCGGTTCTCGGCGGCCTGCGCGGCGGTCTTGGCGCCGTCCTCGCCCCGGGTCCCGGCGCCGGCGAGCGAGGTGTCCTCCTTGCGCCCGTCCTTGTCGGAGTCGTCGGAGCACCACTTGGACTTGAACTCGGCAGGAGCGGACACGGTGGTCATACCGTGCTCCTTCTTGCCCTTCTTGTTCTTGAAGTCGTACTCGAACCCGATGATCTGGTCCGAGCCGCCGGAGCTGACCTCCCAGCCCGGCGGGACGTCGAACACCGTCTTGTGCTTGGTGTTCACCACCGGCTGCCACCCCGCGACGACCGGCTTGACGGCGTTGTCGCCGCCGCGCGGGTTGTCGTCGCCCGACGGGGTCGGGCTCGGCCGGGGGCTCGCGGACTGCGAGGCGCCGGGCTTCGTGTCGTCCTTGCCCTTCGCGTCGTCGTCCTTGTCGCCGCCGAGCACCAGGAATCCGGTGACTCCGGCCGCGATCACGACGGCGGCCGCGGCGACGATCGCGACGATCTTCGTCTTGTTGCCACCGCCGCCCCCGTGCGGCGGCTGCGGGCCGAGTGGTGTCGTCGGCGCGTTCCAGCCAGGCTGCTGCTGGTACGGGTTCGGCTGCTGGTAGCCCTGCTGCTGATAGGGGTTCGGCTGCTGGTACCCCGGCTGCTGGTACGGGTTGGGTGTCGGCGGGTCGGTGGGGTAGTTCGCGTTCTGCGCGTCCTGCGGGTTCTGCTCGCCCCCGGGCGGCTGCTGTCCTGGCCACATGGCCGTAAACGATAGAGGGTCACGGGGCCGCCGAGGCCCCTGCCCTGTACCGGACGTGCAACGGTTCCGTTCCGCAAGGCCGAGGATGGCCAACTTTGCTACCCATGGGTAACATGCGGTCATGAGCGCAGACCAGATGTCGATCGGCGAGATGCTCGCCGCCACGGTGCCGATGGCCCGCACCCTGAACCTCGCCTTCGTCGAGACCACCCCCGAGCGGGCGGTCGTCGCCCTGCCGGACCAGGCGGACTACCACAATCACGTCGGCGGCCCGCACGCCGGCGCGATGTTCACGCTGGCCGAGTCCGCGAGCGGCGCCATCGTGCTGGCCGCCTTCGGGGACCAGCTCTCGCGGGCCGTGCCGCTGGCCGTCAGCGCCGAGATCGCGTACAAGAAGCTGGCCATGGGCCGGGTCACCGCCACGGCGACGCTCGGCCGCCCGGCCGCCGACGTGGTGGCCGAGCTGGACGCGGGGGAGCGCCCCGAGTTCCCGGTGGCCGTCGCGATCCAGCGGGAGGACGGCGCGGTCACGGGCGAGATGACCGTGGTGTGGACCCTGCGCCCCAACGGCTGACGGACGGCCCGCGGTCGCCCGCGCCTCCTGCGGATGCGGGGCTCGTCATGAGCACCCATGCTGGAGACAACGGCTCGAACCGAGGAGGCCGACCATGTCCGTGATGGACAAGCTCAAACAGATGTTGAAGGGCCACGAGGACCAGGCCGGTCAGGGTGTCGACAAGGCCGGTGACTTCGTGGACGGCAGGACCGACAGCAAATACAGCGGTCAGGTCGACACGGCCCAGCAGAAGCTGAAGGATCAGTTCGGTGGGAGCGGCGGCCAGGAGCCTCCGGCCCAGAAGTGACCACCGGCCCGCCTCCGCGGGCACTGATCTGCGCGTCAAGCCAAGCCCCGTCGCACGAGCGGCGGGGCTTCCGGCGTTCCGCTGCCCTCCTCTGCGCGTGATCCTTCCGCGCATCTCATTGACACGAGTCACCGGCGGTCATAGCTTTCCGGGCGGTTCCGCATCCGCACGCGAGGACGCGTACGTGAGAAGGAGTGACTGCGATGAGCGACCGCACATCCAGGAGACCGGCCGCGCGGCGGACCGGAGGCGCCGTCGCCGCCCTGCTGACGGCCCTGATCGTCGCCCTGTTGCCCGCGGCGCCCTCCCAGGCGGCCGACGACGGCACCAAGGTCCTCACCAGCTCGGGGTGGGTGCGCGGTCGGCACACCGATGAGGGGCGGCAGTTCCTCGGCATCCCGTACGCCGAGCCGCCCGTCGGCCCGCTGCGCTGGCGCGAACCGCGGCCGGCGAAGCCCTGGCAAGGCGTCCGAGCCGCGACGCGCTTCGGCAACCGGTGCGTCCAGAGCGCGAGTTGGGACCCCGGATACGAGGACCCGACGTACACCGAGGACTGTCTGCATCTCAACGTGTACGCGCCCGAGGGTGCCGCGGGGCGGCCCGTGATGGTGTGGCTGCACGGCGGCGGGCTCACCGCGGGCGCGGGCGCCGACATCGTCCCGGACACCTTCGCGCGGACCACCGGCACCGTGGTCGTCACCGTCAACTACCGCCTCGGCGCCATGGGGTTCCTCGCCGCGGCCGCTCTCGGCCGCCAGGCCGCCGACGGGGTCTCGGGCAACTTCGGCATGCAGGACCAGCAGTTGGCGCTGCGCTGGGTGCGCGCCGACATCGGGCGGTTCGGCGGCGACCCCGGCCGGGTCACCCTCGCTGGCGAGTCCGCGGGCGGCCGCTCCGTCTGCACGCAGCTCGCCGCACCGACGGGGCGTGGCCTGTTCCGCGCCGGGATCATCGAGTCCGGGGCGTACGGGGACTGCGCGGCCCGCGCCCACGAGGACGCCGTCGGTTCCGGCGCCGCGTTCGCCGCCCGGCTCGGGTGCGCGGCCGGGCCCGTGGCGGACTGCCTGCGGGGCAGGTCGGCCCGGGAGATCCTGGAGGCGCAGGGCGGCTTCGACTGGGGGCCCGTCGTCGGCGGCGCCTTCCTGCCCGAGCAGCCGGCCGCCGCGATCGCCGCGGGGCGCTCCGCGCGCGTGCCCGTGCTCAACGGGGCCAACCGGGACGAGGGGCGGCTGTTCGCGTACGGCGCGTACGACGGACAGGGCACGCCGCTCACGGCCGAGGCGTACCCGAGGGCTCTGACCGACGCGTTCGGCCCGGACACCGGGGCGCGGGCGCGGGCGGCGTACCCCCTGGCCGAGCACGCCTCGCCGACCTACGCCTATGCCGCCGCGGCCGGTGACCAGCTGATGGCCTGCCCGGCGCTGCGCCTGGACCGGCGGCTCGCCCGCGCCGGTCTGCCCGTCTACGCCTACGAGTTCGCCGACCGCACGTCGCCGCCGTTCGCGTCGATCAGGGAAGCGGGCCGGACGTTCGACTTCGGGGCCACCCACGTGAACGAGGTGCAGTACCTCTTCAAGCACTTCGGTCTCGTCACGCCGCTCGACGCGCAGCAGCGGGCTCTGGCGCGGCGGATGGTCCAGTACTGGGGTTCGTTCGTGCGGGGTTCGGTGCCGCGTGCTGAGGGGGCGCCCGCGATGCCGGACCAGCGGGTCGCGGCCGGCCGGACGCTGTCGCTGCGGACCGCCGCCGTGGGCGGGATCACGCTCTCCTCGACGATTCACCGGGAACACCGATGCACCTTGTGGGACTCGGCGGCGTCTTGACCGGTAGGTGCGCCAGGTAGGCTGCCCGGCGTGCGCGACCGGCGGGGGAGTGCACGGCGGGCACACGGAATTTTTGGGTACGGGAGGCGACGGCGTTGCACGTCCAGGAGTGGCTCGACACGATTCCGGCGGTCGCCATCTACGCCTTGGTGGCCGGGGTCATCGGCCTCGAGAGCCTGGGCATTCCGCTGCCCGGGGAGATCGTGCTCGTCTCGGCCGCGCTGCTGTCCTCGCAGCACGGTGACGTCAACCCGGTCGTCCTCGGGGTCTGCGCCACAGCGGGCGCCGTCATCGGCGACTCCATCGGGTACGCGATCGGGCGCAAGGGCGGGCGGCCGCTCCTCGCCAAGCTGGGTGCCAGATTCCCCAAGCACTTCGGGCCCGCCCACATCGCCACGGCGGAGCGGTCCTTCGACAAGTGGGGCATGTGGGCCGTCTTCATCGGGCGGTTCATCGCCCTGCTGCGGATCTTCGCCGGGCCGCTCGCGGGCGTGCTGCACATGCCGTACTGGCGGTTCCTCACCGCGAACCTGCTCGGGGGCGTGGTGTGGGCCGGCGGGACGACCGCCGTCATCTACTACCTCGGGATCGTCGCCGAGGACTGGCTGAAGCGGTTCTCGTACGTGGGGCTCGGACTGGCCGTGCTGTTCGGGCTCGGCTCGATGCTGTTCATGAAGCGGCGCGCGGCGAAGGTCGCCGCCGAGGCCGAGGCCGAGCCGGAGACCGTCGGGGCGGAGTAGATTCCGCGGGCCCGTGTCGTCGGCCCGCCCCCGGCCCGGTCCGGCCAGGCTTACGCGTGGGCCGCTTTGTGGGCCTTGGCCAGGTCGACGTAGAGGGTGCCGTTGAGGGTGATGCCCTCGCGCTCCTCCTGGGTCAGTTCGCGCTTGACCTTGGCGGGGACCCCCGCCACCAGCGAGCCCGGCGGGACGACCATGCCCTGGGGGACGAGGGCCTGGGCCGCGACCAGGGAACCCGCGCCCACCACCGCGCCGTTGAGGACCGTCGCGCCCATGCCGATGAGGCAGTCGTCCTCCACGGTGCAGCCGTGCAGCACCGCGTTGTGGCCGACCGAGACGCGCTCGCCGACCGTCACCGGGAAACCGGGGTCGACGTGGACCGTGCAGTTGTCCTGGATGTTGCTGTCGGCGCCGAGCTCGATCGGCCCGCAGTCGGCCCGCAGTACGGCCCCGTACCAGACGCTCGCGCCCGCGTGCAGCGTCGCCTCACCGATCACCACGGACGTCGGCGCGGTGAACGCCTCCGGATCCACCTGCGGGTCCTTGCCGCCGATCCCCATGACGAGTGCCTCGTGGCCAGTGCTTCCCATCGGGTGCCGCTCCCTACGTGTCGTGCCTGCGTCGCGCCTGAGCGAACCGTACCTGTGGGGTGAAGATCACAGCTCGTCGAGGTGGGGGCGGACGGTACGGATGAGTAACGTGGCGCCGTGCCGATGAAGGGGAACGTGTTCTCGCCCGATGGACGGTCCGCCAAGGGCCGGCTCACCCATCGCGTCGTGCAGGCGGCCTGGCGCTGGGCGCAGCGCGCGGGAGCGGTCACCGCCGAGCAGCCGGGCGGACACCGGTTCGCTGCGATCGGGCCCGGCACGAAGCTCGCGTTCCCGCAGGGGACGGTCTTCGGGGAGCCCTGGATCCGCCTCGGCGAGCACTGCATCATCGGTGAACAGGTCACCCTGACCGCCGGGATGATGCCGGACCTCGATCTGGGGCCCGAGCCGATACTGACCCTCGGCGACGGAGTCGTCATCGGACGCGGCAGCCATGTCATCGCCGACACGACCGTCACGGTGGGGCGCGACGTGTACATGGGGCCCTACGTCTACATCACCTCCACCAACCACTCCTACGACGACCCGCACGAGCCCATCGGCAAGCAGTGGCCCCGGATGGAGCCGGTCGAGATCGGTCCCGGCTGCTGGATCGGTACCGGCGCCGTGATCCTGCCGGGCGCCAGGATCGGCCGGAACGTGGTGGTCGCGGCGGGCGCCGTGGTGCGCGGCGAGGTACCGGACCACGCGGTCGTGGCCGGTGCGCCGGCCCGGGTCGTACGGAGCTGGGACGCGGACACGGGCTGGCAGCCGCCCCTGCGCACCCCCGCCCCGCGGCCGATCCCCGCCGGGGTGACGCCCGAGCAACTGGTGGCGCTGGGAGAGCTCGAAGAGACGTAGGGCTGCGTTCCGAACGTCCGTGCGGTGCTGCGATAGTGACCCCTGGCCGAATAGATGTAACGAGCAACCAGGAAGCCCGTGGACACCAGCGACAGCAGCACCGGCACCGACCCGCGGGACGCGTCGCCCGCCGAGGAGAAGGCGCGGCCGCCCCGGCGCGGATGGCGCCGCTGGGCCATGGACACCCGCCCGCTGCGCATCCCCGCCTACCGCCGCCTGTGGTCGTCGACGATCGTCACGGCGGTGGGCAGCCAGCTCACCGCGGTCGCCGTGCCGAAGCAGATCTACGACATCACCGGCTCCTCGGCATGGGTCGGCGCCGCGAGCATGGCGGGGCTGCTGCCGCTGATCGTGTTCGCCCTGTGGGGCGGGGCGGTCGCCGACACCATGGACCGCCGCAAGCTGCTGCTGATCACCAACTGCGGCATCGCCGTGACCTCGGTGCTGTTCTGGGTGCAGGCCGTCGCCGGGTTCGACTCGGTGGCCGCCCTGATGATCCTGCTCGCGGTGCAGCAGGCGTTCTGGGGGCTCAACGCCCCGGCACGCAACGCCTCCATCGCCCGGCTCGTCCCCGAGGGAGAGCTGGCCGCCGCCAACGCGCTCGGCTCGACCGTCATGCAGACCGGCCAGGTCGTCGGCCCGCTCATGGCCGGTGTCCTGATCCCCGTCATCGGCCTGCCCGAGCTGTACCTCATCGACGCGCTGGCGCTCTGCGTCACGGTGTGGGCCGTCCACCGGCTGCCCGCGCTGCCGCCCCTGGACTCCGCGACGAAGCGGCGGGCGGGGGTGCGCGAGATAGCCGCCGGGTTCCGCTACATCTCCGCGCACAAGGTGCTGCTGCTGTCGTTCCTCGCCGACATCATCGCCATGGTCTTCGGCATGCCACGCGCCCTGTTCCCGCAACTCGCCGCCGAGACCTACGCCCCGTACGGCGAGGGGCTCGCGCTCGGTCTGCTGTTCGCGGCCATCCCCATCGGGGCGGTGGTCGGCGGGCTGTTCTCCGGCACGTTCTCGCGGGCCCGGCGGCACGGCTGGATGGTGATCGGCGCGGTCGTGGCGTGGGGCGCGGCCATCGCCGGGTTCGGACTGAGCGGCAGCCTGTGGCTCGCGGTGGTGTTCCTGGCCGTGGCGGGCGTCGCGGACATGGTCTCGATGGTCTTCCGCGGGGCGATCCTGCTGTCCGCGGCCACCGACGAGATGCGCGGCCGGATGCAGGGCGTCTTCACGGTCGTCGTCGCCGGCGGCCCCCGCCTCGCCGACGTGCTGCACGGCGCGGCGGGCTCGGCCTTCGGACCTCGCGCCGCGGTCGTCGGCGGCGGCGTCCTCGTCGTGGTCGCCATGGGGGGCCTGGCCCTCGCCGTACCCGCCCTGCGCCGCTACCGCATCTGACGCCCGGCCCCAGAGATCAGGCATCTGACGCCCGGCCCCCGGAGCTCAGCCCGCCGCCAGCAGCACCGTGCCGACCAGGGCCAGTCCCGCCCCCGCCGCCTGCACCCCGCGCAGCCGCTCGCTCAGCACGCCCCGCGCCGCGAGGGCCGTGATCACCGGGTACAGGGAGGCCAGTACCGCCGCGACGGTCACCGGCCCGTGCTGGGCGGCGAGCGAGTAGGTGCCGTTGGCGGCCACGTCCGCGAGGCCCACGAAGGCGAGCGCGGCCAGGGACCGCAGGACGAGCCGCGCCCCGCCCTCCGGCGGCAGCACCGGCGCGCCGCGCCGGGCGGAGGCCCAGAGCGCGGCGCCGCCCGCCGCCACGTTCGTCACGCGCTGCACGAACAGCGCGAGGAAGAGGCCCGTCAGCGTGGTCGACGCCGCCGAGATCAGGGCCATCACCGCGCCGAAGCCGAACGCCGCGACGAGGGTGAGCAGGACCGCCCGGCGCTGGACCGGCGCACCCCGGAGCTGGGGGCCGCCGGCCAGGACGACGCCCGCGACGGCCACGAGGATGCCCGCGAACTGGAGCGGCCCGGGGCGCTCGCCGAGGACGAGGCCGACGCCGACCGGCACGGCGACGCCGATCGAGCCGAGCGGGGAGACGACGCCCATCGGGCCGAGGGCGAGCGCCTTGTAGAAGGCGAGCATGGCGACCGGCCCCACCAGACCCGCGCCGACGGCGAACCACAGCCGTGGCCCCGCCTCGCTCCAGCCGCCGGTCGCCGCCACGATCGCGCCGAGCACGGCCACGGCGAGGGACTGGGAGACGACCACGACCGTCAGCGCCGGGGTGCGCCGGGTCAGCATGCCGCCGCCGAAGTCGGCCAGCCCCCACAGGACGCTCGTGGCCAGGGCGAAGAGCGCGGACCGTGCTTCCACTGTCGACCTCGCAGTACAGTTTGCTGAACGTTTTGGTGCACCACAACGTAGTTCAATTCATTGCACTCTGTCATCCAAAATATTGGACGGAATGTGTCGGACCTCGACCTCCTGACCCAGTCGCTCGCCCGCAACGTCAGACACTGGCGCTCCGAGCGCGGCTTCACCCTGGACGTGCTCGCGACCCGGGCCGGCGTCAGCCGCGGCATGCTCATCCAGATCGAGCAGGCGCGCACCAACCCGAGCATCGGCACGGTCGTGAAGATCGGCGACGCGCTCGGCATCAGCATCACCACGCTCCTCGACTACGAGCAGGGGCCCAAGGTGCGGATCGTCCCCGCCGACCAGGCGGTGCGGCTGTGGTCCACGGAGGCAGGCAGCTACCACCGGCTGCTGGCCGGGACCGAGGCCCCGGGTCCGCTGGAGATGTGGGACTGGCTGTTGCAGCCCGGCGACGGCAGCGCGTCCGACCCGCACCCCAAGGGCGCCGTGGAACTGCTCCACGTCACCGAGGGCGAACTGACCCTGATCGTGGACGGCGTCCGCCACCAGGTGCCCGAGGGGGCGAGCGTCACCTTCGAGGCCGACGTGGCGCACGAGTACCGCAACGACGGCGCCGTACCGGCCCGGATGGTGATGGCCGTATCGGTGCCGTTCGAACGCTGAGACACTCGGAATCCGTGCGCGCGGCGGCTGTTAGCGTGCCGCCATGCGCGCACCCCTCGGCACGTTCGACGACGCCCGCCCGGCCCCCGACGCCCTCGACCTGCTCACCCGGCCCGTCGCCGACGCCGTCCGCCACTGGCGCGGCGCGGTCCCGGCGCAGGAGCTGATCCACGTCGACACCGAGCCCGCGTGGGCCGACACGGCCACGTTCCTGGAGCACTACGGGCCCGAGCTGCTGGCGCGGTCGGCGAACTGCGTCGTCGTCGCGGGCAGGCGTGGCGGCGAGACCACGCTCGCCGCCTGCGTCGTCCTCTCCGCCACCAAGGTCGACGTCAACGGGGCCGCGCGCCGCCGACTCGGCGCACGCAAGGCCTCGTTCGCTCCCATGGACATCGCCACCGGCGAGACGGGCATGGAGTACGGCGGCATCACCCCGATCGGCCTCCCGGCCGACTGGCCGGTCCTGGTCGACGCGGCCGTCGCCGACCTCCCGTACGTCCTCATCGGCAGCGGCACGCGCCGAGGGAAGCTGATCGTCCCGGGCAAGGCCCTCACGGAGCTGCCGGGCGCCGTGGTCCTCGAAGGGCTCGGCGTCTAGACGCGGGGACCCGGCGCCCGTCCCGTGCTCTCCCGCACCACCAGCCGCGTCGGCACCAGCGTCGTCCCCCGTTCCGCCTCGCTCTGCCGGACCTGGCGCAGCGCGCTCTGCACGCAGCGGCGGCCCACCTCGGCGAAGTCCTGGTGGACCGTGGTCAGCGGGGGCAGGAACGAGCCCGAGTCGGGGATGTCGTCGAAGCCGATGACCGAGACGTCCTCGGGGACCCGGCGGCCGCGCTCGTCCAGGGCGCGCAGCAGGCCGAGGGCCATCTGGTCGTTGGCCGCGAACACCGCGGTGCAGTCGGCCTCTTCGGCCAGGCGCAGCCCCGCACGGTAGCCGGACTCCGCCGACCAGTCGCCGCGCACCAGCGGCGGCGCGGCCCGGCCGGCTTCCTCAAGTGCCGTGCGCCAGGCGTCCGTCCGGCGCTGGGCCGCGTACGACTCGGACGGCCCCGCGAGGTGCCAGACCGTGTCGTGGCCGAGGCCGAGAAGATGGCGCACGGCGTCGCGGGTGCCGCCCGCCTGGTCCGTGTCCACGACCGCGTACCGGTCCCCGGCGTCCGAGTCCGCGACGACGACCTTCACGTGCGGCGGCAGCGACAGCCGCGCGGAGTCCAGGAGATGGACCTCCATGATGACGATGACCGCGTCGACCGCCAGCTCGCCGAGGCGGGAGAAGGCGCCGCGGACCTCGTCCTGGGTGGGGACCGCGACGGGGAGCAGCGTCACCGCGTAGCCCTCGTGCGCGGCCGAGGTCGCGATCGCCTCCAGGGTGCGCATGTTGCCCGTCGTCGACAGCGTGAACGTGATGACACCGATCGTGCGGAAGTCGCCGCGCTTGAGCGCCCGCGCCGCGCTGTTGGGGCGGTAACCGAGCTCCTTCATCGCCGCGCGGACCCGTTGCCTGGTCTCCTCGTGCACGCCGGGGAAGCCGTTCGAGACGCGGGACACCGTCTGCGAGGAGACCCCCGCGACCCGGGCGACGTCCGCCATCGACGCGTTCTGTGTACGACGACGACGCCGGCCCTCGGCCCCGTCGTGCGCCGGGGCGCTCTCCGTTGCTCCCACCGTCTCCCTCACCAGCCGTGTTCTTCCCGTACCGCGCTCTGCTCCGCGATGTCCCCGGCGACTCTTGACCGCCGTCATCGGGGCAGTGTAGACATGCCGCCACCGAATGTTTACGTAAACATAACAGCCGTGGGCCGCTTCGCGCGCCGCGATGTTTACGCAAACATCGGCAGCGCCACCCGCGAGGGATGTACGAGCGAGGGACCCGAGATGACGACGCTTGACCCACCGGCCGCCACCGGCCGCCGCCCGGCCGGGCCCCCGGCGCGACGCACCCGCCGCGCGCGCCGCTCATGGACGGGATGGGGGTTCATCGGCCCCTTCGTGCTCGTCTTCGCCCTGGTCTTCCTGGCCCCTCTGGCGTACTCGGTCTACCTGAGCCTGTTCCGTACACAACTCATCGGCGGCACCACCTTCGTGGGCCTCGACAACTATCAACAGGCGCTTCAGGACGGCCAGTTCTGGGACGGTGTCGCCCGCGTCGGCCTCTTCCTGCTCGTCCAGGTGCCGATCATGCTCGGCATCGCGCTCCTGGTCGCCCTCGCCATCGACAGCGGCCGGCTGTACGGCAAGGATTTCTTCCGGATATCCGTCTTCCTGCCCTACGCGGTGCCCGCCGTCGTCGCCACCCTCATGTGGGGCTTCATGTACGGCCCGCGCTTCGGGCTGGTCGGCGACCTCAACGACGCGTTCGGCCTGCACCTGCCCGACCCGCTCTCCTCGGGCCTGATCCTCGCCTCCATCGGCAACATCGTGACCTGGGAGTTCGTCGGCTACAACATGCTGATCTTCTACTCCGCGCTGCGCGTCGTCCCGCACTCCCTCTACGAGGCCGCGGAGATCGACGGCGCGGGCCAGTGGCGGGTCATCTCGGCGATCAAACTCCCCGCGATCCGCGGCGCCCTCGTCATCGCCACGATCTTCTCGATCATCGGCAGCTTCCAGCTCTTCAACGAGCCCGCCATCCTCCAGAAGCTCGCGCCGAACGCCATCACCACGGACTACACCCCGAACTACTACACGTACTCGCTGTCCTTCTCCGGCCAGCAGCACAACTACTCCGCGACGGTCGCCATCGTCATGGGCGTCATCACCATGATCGTCGCCTACGTGGTCCAGCTGCGCGGCATGCGCAAGGGAGCGTGAACCCGGTGACAACCCTGCCGGAACCGACCGGACCGCTCGCCACGATCGCCTCCCCGCGGATGGCGCCCCCGAGGACCGCCGCGCGCCTGCGCACCCCCCGCCGGCACCGCCCGGGCCGCCCCCGGCGCAGCGTCCTGCTGACCGCGCTCACCGCGCTCGTCCTGCTCTACAGCCTCGTACCACTGCTGTGGCTGCTGATCAGCGCCACCAAGTCGCAGGAGGGGCTGGCCAACTCCTTCGGCCTGTGGTTCGACGGGGACTTCGCCCTGTGGGACAACATCAGCCGGACCTTCACCTACCAGGACGGCGTCTTCGGCCGCTGGCTCCTCAACACCCTGCTGTACGTCGTGGTGGGCGCGGGCGGCGCCACCTTCCTGGCCGTCCTCGGCGGCTACGCGCTCGCCAAGTTCCGGTTCCCCGGCAAGCGGGCCGTGTTCGCGGTCGTCATCGGCGCGGTCGCGGTGCCCACCACGGCGCTCGCGGTCCCGACCTTCCTCATGTTCAGCAAGATCGGCCTGACCGACACCCCGTGGGCCGTCATCGTCCCGTCGCTGATCTCGCCGTTCGGCCTGTACCTGATGTGGGTCTTCGCCACCGACGCGATCCCCGCCGAGCTGATGGAGGCCGCCCGGATCGACGGCGCGAGCGAGCTGCGCACCTTCTTCCAGGTGGCCCTGCCGCTGCTCGCGCCCGGCACGGTCACCGTGCTCCTCTTCACCACGGTCACGACCTGGAACAACTACTTCCTGCCGCTGATCATGCTGAAGGACCCCGACTGGTACCCGCTGACCCTCGGTCTCGACGCCTGGAACAAACAGGCGCAGACCGCAGGCGGCGAGGCCGTCTTCAATCTGGTCGTCACCGGCTCGCTGCTCACCATCGTGCCGCTGATCGCCGCCTTCCTGCTGCTCCAGAAGTACTGGCAGTCCGGGCTCGCCGCCGGAAGCGTCAAGGAGTAGGCGCCGCGGCGCCGTTCGCTCCGTACCGCTGTATCGCACCGCTGTTCAGAAATCCCTCGTAGAACCACGACGAAGTGGAAGCCTCAGCATGCCCAAGCACACCCGCCGCCTCCTGCGCGGTATAGGTCTCGTCGCGGCCCTCGCCCTCGGGGCGACCGCCTGCGGCGGCTCCGACGACGACAGCTCCGGCCAGAAGCAGGTGGGCGCGGCCGATATCGAGGCCGCGCTGAAGAAGGGCGGCACCGTCACGGTGTGGGCCTGGGAGCCCACCCTGAAGCAGGTCGCCGCGGACTTCGAGAAGGAGCACCCGAAGGTCGACATCAAGCTGGTCAACGCGGGCACCAACAACGACCAGTACAAGGCCCTGTCGAACGCGATCTCGGCGAAGAAGGGCGTCCCGGACGTCGCGCAGATCGAGTACTACGCGCTTGGCCAGTACGCCCTGACGAAGCAGATCTCCGACCTCAAGGCCTACGGCGCCGACAAGCTCGCCGACGCGTACTCGCCCGGCCCGTGGAACGCGGTCCGCTCCGGCGACGGCGTCTACGGCCTGCCCATGGACTCCGGCCCGATGGCGCTCTTCTACAACAAAAAGGTCTTCGACAAGTACAAGATCGCCGTCCCCACCACCTGGGACGAGTACGTCGAGGCCGGCCGCAAGCTGCACAAGGCGGACCCGAAGGCGTACATCACCAGCGACGTCGGCGACGCGGGCACCACCACGAGCCTGCTCTGGCAGGCGGGTTCGCGCCCGTACAAGGTCGACGGCACCAAGGTCGGCATCGACTTCACCGACGCGGGCGCGAAGAAGTACACCGACACCTGGCAGAAGCTGATCGACGAGAAGCTCCTCTCGCCGGTCGTCGGCTGGAGCGACGACTGGTACAAGGGCCTCGGCGACGGCACCATCGCCACGCTGCCCATCGGCGCGTGGATGCCCGCCAACTTCGCCTCGGGCGTGAAGAACGCGTCCGGCGACTGGCGCGTCGCCCCGCTGCCGCAGTGGACGAAGGGCGCGAACGCCAGCTCCGAGAACGGCGGCAGCTCCCTCGCGCTGCCCGAACTCGGCAAGAACAAGGAACTCGCCTACGCCTTCGTCGAGTACGCCAACTCCGGTGCGGGCGTGCAGACCCGCATCAAGAACGGCGCGTTCCCGGCGACCACGAAGGACCTGGACTCCCCGGCGTTCCAGGACACCGCGTTCCCGTACTTCGGCGGCCAGAAGGCCAACAAGATCTTCGCCGAGTCCGCGAAGAACGTCCCCGCCGACTGGAAGTACCTGCCCTACCAGGTGTACGCCAACTCGATCTTCAACGACACCGTCGGCAAGGCCTACATCTCCGGCACGAAGCTGACCGCCGGCCTGAAGTCGTGGCAGGACGCCTCCACCGAGTACGGCACCGAACAGGGCTTCACCGTCGAGAAGTAGCCCACCGCGCACCATTCGACCCCGTACGACCGGAAGGACCTCGATGACCGCCCCCCTCACCTCCCGCTTCCCCTACGCGAAGGGACCCGACGGCACCCGCAGACTCGGTTACGGCGCCGACTACAACCCCGAGCAGTGGCCGCGGGAGGTGTGGGAGGAGGACGTCCGGCTGATGCGCGAGGCCGGGGTGAACGTCGTCTCCCTGGCGATCTTCTCCTGGGCGAGACTCCAGCCCACCGCCGACACCTGGGACTTCGCCTGGCTCGACGAGGTCATGGAGCTCCTGCACGCGGGCGGCATCGGCGTCGACCTGGCCACCGCCACCGCGTCCCCGCCGCCCTGGCTGACCACCGCCCACCCCGAGATCCTCCCGGTGACCGCCACCGGCGAGACGCTCTGGCCCGGCGCGCGACAGCACTGGCGGCCCACGTCACCCGTCTTCCGCGAGCACGCGCTGCGCCTCGTACGGGAGATGGCGACCCGGTACGCGGACCACCCGGCCCTCATCGCCTGGCACGTCAACAACGAACTGGGCTGCCACAACGTCTACGACTACTCCGACGACGCCGCGAGCGCCTTCCGCACCTGGCTGCGCCGCCGCTACACCACGCTGGACGCCCTCAACGACGCCTGGGGCACCGCCTTCTGGTCCCAGCGCTACAGCGACTGGGACCAGCTCCTGCCCCCGCGCCTCGCGGCCTCGCACCCCAACCCGACGCAGCAGCTCGACTTCAAGCGGTTCTCCTCCGACGCGCTGAAGGAACATCTGCTCGCCGAGCGCGCCGTGCTGCGCGAACTGACCCCGGGCACCCCCGTCACCACCAACTTCATGGTCATGGGCGGCACCAAGGGCATGGACTACGCCGACTGGGCCACCGAGGTCGACTTCGTCGCCAACGACCACTACGTCGTCCCCGGGCCGCAGGACCGCGACGAGCTCTCCTTCGCCGCCAACCTCAGCAGCGGCATCGCGGACCACCGCCCGTGGTTCCTGATGGAGCACTCCACCAGCGCCGTGAACTGGCAGCCGGTCAATCTGCCCAAGAGCGCGGGGGAGTTGGCGCGGGACTCCCTGCTGCACGTCGCCCACGGCGCCGACGCCGTCTGCTTCTTCCAGTGGCGGCAGTCCGTCGCGGGCGCCGAGAAGTACCACTCGGCGATGGTGCCGCACGCCGGCGCCGACAGCGAACTCTTCCGCTCGGTCACCGAGTTGGGCCGCACCCTTCAAGCGCTCGCGCCGGTCGCCGGATCGGTACGTGAACCGGCCCGCGTCGCCGTCCTGTTCGACTGGGACTCGTGGTGGACCAGCGAGCACGACTCCCACCCCACCGCCCGCCTCGACTACCACCGCGAGGCCCTCGACTGGTACTCCGCACTGCTGCGCCTCGGCGTCCGCGCCGACGTCGTGCCCGCGCACCGCACCGACCTCTCCGGCTACGACGTCGTCATCGCGCCCGTCCTGCACGTGGTGCCGCAGCAGCTCGGCAAGGAGCTCACCCGGTACGTCGAGAGCGGCGGCCACCTCGTGACCACGTACTTCTCGGGGATCGTCGACGAGAACGACCACATCTGGCTCGGCGGCTACCCCGGCGCGCTGCGGGAGCTGCTCGGCATCCGCGTCGAGGAGTTCGGGCCGCTGCTCGACGACGCCGCCGTCGACCTCGACAACGGCACCACCGGAACCCTGTGGACCGACCGGATCGACGTGACGGGGCCGGACGTCGAGGTCCTCGCCCGCTACCGGACCGGTACCTACGCCGCGCGCCCCGCGGTCACCCGCCGCGGCACGGGCCGGGGATCGGCCGCGTACGTCTCCACGCGCCTGGGCGTCGACGGCCTCACCACCCTGCTGCCCGACCTGCTCGCCCCGGCCGGTGTGGCCGGTGAACTTCCCGCGCAGGCCCGCGGATCGGTGGAGACGGTCGTGCGCCGCGACGCGGACCACCGCTACCTCTTCCTGGTCAACCGGAGCGACGCGCCGGTGCCACTGCCCGGCATCACCGGTGACGTGCTCATCGGCCCGGCGCCGGGCGACGGGCTCGTCCTGCCGCCGCGGGAGGTCGCCGTCCTGCGGCAGCCCGCTTCCTGATCCGCACCGTCACAGCAGTACCAACTGCCCGGCTACACCCTCGCGTTGGGAGAGCACGTTGACACGCCGTACCCGCACAAGACGCCTCCTCGGCCTCGTCGGCACCGCAGCCCTGGTCTCCGGGGCCGCCCTGACCACGGCGCCGCCGGTGACCGCCGCGACCGCGGCCGTCACGGTGACACTCGACCCCTCCTACCAGCAGCAACGGTTCGAGGGCTGGGGCACGAGCCTCGTCTGGTTCGCGAACGTCACCGGCGGCTATCCGCAGCAGATCCGCGAGAAGCTCGCCGATCTGCTCTTCGGCGACGACGGGCTGGCCCTGAACATCGCCCGCTACAACATCGGCGGCGGCAACGCCCCCGACGTCCCGGACTACCTGCGCGCGGGCGGCGCCGTCCAGGGTTGGTGGAAGGCGCCCGCGGGCACCACCCGGGACGACACCGACTGGTGGAGCGCGGACGATCCGGCGGACTGGAACCCGGACGCCGACGCCACCCAGCGCTGGTGGGTGGAGCGGATCAAGGACCAGATCGACCACTGGGAGACGTTCAGCAACTCCCCGCCCTACTTCATGACGGAGAGCGGCTACGTCTCCGGCAACTTCGACGCGAACAAGGACCAGCTCAAGACCGAGTCGGTCGACGACTTCGCCGCCTACGTCGCCGGGGTCACCAAGCGCCTGGAGAAGGCGGAGGGCATCGAGGTCGACACCGTCGACCCGTTCAACGAACCGAACACCGGTTACTGGGGTACGCAGTTGGGCGCCGACGGCGAACCGACCGGTGGCCGCCAAGAGGGCGCGCACATAGGTCCCGAGCTCCAGCAGAAGGTCATCAAGGCCCTCGCGCCCGCCCTGAGGAAGGCACGGACCGGCGCGGAGATCGCCGCCATGGACGAGACCAACCCCGGTCTCTTCGCGACGAACTGGTACAGCTACCCGGCCGACGTGAAGAACCTCGTCGGGCAGATGAACGTCCACACCTACGGCACCGGCGGCCGCACCACGGTCCGCGATCTCGCCAAGGCCGCCGACAAGCCGCTGTGGATGAGCGAGGTGGAGGGCGACTGGGGCGACGGGCAGTCCTTCACCGACATGCGCCCCGGTCTCGGACTCGCCCAGCAGATGGTCGACGACCTGCGGGAACTGGAGCCCACCGCCTGGGTGTTCTGGCAGCCCGTCGAGGACTACGACAACATGAAGCCCGGCGCCGAGTCGGCGAAGGGAGGCAACTGGGGTGAGATCCAGCTGCCCTTCAGCTGCACCGCGAAGGACACCCTGCAGAGCTGCCCGGTCCGCACGAACACGAAGTTCGACACGGCCCGCAACTTCACGCACTACATCCGGCCCGGGGACAGCCTGATCAGGACGGACGACACCAGCAGCGCCGCGGCCGTCTCGCGCGACGGCAAGGGCGCGAGCGTCGTCCACGTCAACCGGACCACCGACGCCCGCACGGTCACGCTCGACCTCTCGAAGTTCGCGAAGACCGCCCGGGGCGCCACCGTCACCCCGGTCGTGACCAGCGCCGACGGCAAGCTGGAGCGGCACGCCGCCGTCCCGGTCAAGGACAAGAAGGCCACGTTCACGGTGCCCGCGCAGTCCGTGACCTCGTTCGTGGTCGACGGGGTGTCCGGCACGGCGAAGGACGCGGCGGCGCTGCGCGACGGCCCCACGTACGAGCTGACGGGCGTCCAGAGCGGCAAGGACCTCACGGCCGCCGACGACAGCGGCAAGCTCGTCATCAGGGCCGGCACGGCCGACGCCGGACAGCGGTGGCAGGTGCGGCAGGTCGGCGGCAAGGGGCCGGGCAACCGCGAGCAGTACGTGGTCACCGGCGCGGAGAGCGGCAAGCGGCTCGCCGTACGCGACGACGTCCCGGTCGCCGAGGCGGACACCGGACGGCGGGACGCGGCCGCCCGGTGGATCGCCTCCACCACGGGCGACGGCACGTACACGCTGGTCAACGCCGGGACCGGCACGCTCCTCGAGGTCGGCGGGCAGGCCACGCACGACGGCGCCGCCGTCACCACGTACCAGCCCAACTCCGGGGCGAACCAGCGCTGGAGGGTCACCGAGGTGGCCTCGTGATCAGCCGGCGGTGAGCAGGGGGCGGGCGCGGCCGTGCCCGCACGGGTCAGAGCCGGTGCGTCCGGCGCTCGCGCAGCAGCAGCCACGCCAGGAACAGGCCGCCGCCCACCCCCGTCACCACGCCGACCGGCATCAGCGCCGAACCGGTCACGCGCTGCGTCACGAGATCGGCGCCCGTCACCAGGAGGGCGCCCGTCCACGCGGCGGGCAGCACGTTCGGTCCTGCCGCCCGGGTGATCCGGCGGGCCAGTTGCGGCGAGGCCATCGCCAGGAACGGGATCGGTCCCGCGGCGGCCACCGCCATCGCGGTCAGGCCGGTGCCCGCGCAGAGCAGGATCAGCCGGCTGCGCTCGGGCGGCACACCGAGCGCGCCCGCCGTGTCGTCGCCCATCTCCAGCATGGTCAGCCTGCGCCCGTACACCAGCACGACGGGGAGGCAGACGAGGAGGCCGAGCCCGGCCGTCCGGACCTCGCTCCAGCCGCGGTCGTTGAGGGAGCCGATCATCCAGCTCGCCGCCTGCGCCGCCTTGCCGATGTCCGCGCGGACGTAGAGGAAACTGGTGGCCGAGCCGAGCACCGCGGAGACACCGATCCCGACGAGCACCAGCCGGTAGCCGTGCACCCCCTGACGCCAGGCCAGCAGATAGACCGCCGCGGCCGTCGCGAAGCCGCCCACCAGCGCGCCGAGCGTGGTCTGCGGCGCGCCCGCGTCGAGGAAGATGATCGCGACGAGTGCGCCCGCCGAGGCGCCGTTGCCGAACCCGATGATGTCCGGGCTGCCCAGCGGGTTACGGGTGAGCGACTGGAAGACGGCGCCCGCCATCCCCGTCCCGAAGCCGACCAGGACGGCCACGAGGGCGCGCGGCAGCCGCAGGTCGAGCACGATGAACTCGGCGCCGGGCGGCCCGTTCCCGGCGAAGGTCCGCACCACCTCCACGGGTGACAGCTCGTAGGTGCCCGTGCCGACGGAGAGCACCACCAGGCACGCCGTGACCACGATCAGCGCGAGGCAGACGAGCACCGTGCGCGGGTCGAAGCGCAGCGAGAAGCGTCCCGCGCGCAACCGTCCGTCCCCCCACTCGGCGCGGGCCGGCCGCTGCTCGTTCTTGATCAGCGTGGTCACAGCTGGGCCACCTTCCGCCGGCGTACGAGATGGACGAAGAGCAGGCCGCCGAGGAACGAGGTGACGATGTCGGCCTGTATCTCGGACGGCGCCACCACGACCCGGCCGATCACGTCGGCCACGAGCAGCAGGGTGGGCGCGAACAGGGCGCAGTAGGGGAGCATCCAGCGCGGATCGGGGCCGGTGAACGCGCGGACCGCGTGCGGGATCATCAGGCCGACGAAACCGATCGGCCCGCACACGGCGGTGGCGCTGCCGCAGAGCAGCGTGACGGCCACCACGGACAGGGCCCGGGTGCGCCGCACCGAGGTGCCGAGCGCGCGGGCGTGCTCCTCACCGAGCGAGAGGGCGCCGAGCGGCCGGGACACGGCGAACGCCAGCAGCGCACCGGCGATCAGCAACGGCAGTGCGGTGAGCAGGAGTTGGGGATCGCGCTTCTCCAGCGTGCCGACGGACCAGTACCGCATCGAGTCGAGGGTGCTCAGGTCCCACAGCTGGAGCCCGTTGACGTAGCC
Source organism: Streptomyces sp. NPDC030991 (assembly GCF_055571235.1). NCBI lineage: Bacteria > Bacillati > Actinomycetota > Actinomycetes > Kitasatosporales > Streptomycetaceae > Streptomyces > Streptomyces sp. NPDC030991. The sequence continues at coordinate 125,603 of NZ_JBVIFR010000016.1, read as the reverse complement.
GAAGAGGGCCGCGTTGACGGCGGTGCCCGCGAGGGCGAGCCGGACCGGGGTGGCCGCGCGGGTGCCGCCCAGCGCGTTCACGACGACGGCGGCGACGGCCGCGCCGAGCAGCGCGAACCACAGGTACCCGGTGAACGACGTGATGCCGAAGACGCTGATCGCGGTGACCACGGCGGCGGACGCCCCCGCGTTCACGCCGAGCAGGCCGGGATCGGCGAGCGGATTGCGCATCAGGACCTGCATCACGCCGCCGGCCAGCCCGAGCGCCGCGCCGACGGCGATCCCGACGAGGGTCCGGGGCAGCCGCAGTTCGCGGACGACGGCGTCGAACCGGGAGCCCGAGGGCGAGAACAGCCCGGCCCAGACGTCGCCGGGCGGAATGTGCTCCGTGCCCACGGCCAGCGACAGTGCGGCCGCCGCGACGAGGAGAACCACGCCGAGCACCAGGCCGGTGGCCCTGGAGGGGCCTGTTCGGCGGATGGCCGGTTGTCGCGGCGGGTCTCCCAGGCGGGGACGGGTTCCGATGAGCATGTGATTAGCTTAGGCTAACCTTACCGAGCTTGCTGACAATTGCGTTGACGAAATCGACCCATGCCGTCGACGAAAACGGCCCATGCCGTCGCCGGACCCGACGCCGAGACCGCCGCCGGACCCATCGATGGGCCCGTCGGCGGTGAGAGCGCCGGTGCCGTCGTCGGCGTCGTACCGGAGACCACCGGAGGAAGAGGAGACATGCGCGTCCAGATCGCGGCCCCCGCCGGCCGGCCCGCCCCCGCCGCCCTGCCGGACCACCGGCCGGCCCGCGTCACCGGCCCGCGCGTCGCCCGTCTCCTCGACCACCTCATCGGCGCCGATGACGCCCAACGGGCGCGGAGCGCCGAGGAGTTCTGGCAGGACGTGGCGGACCGCGGCACCCCGCTCGTCGAGGAGATCGACGGCGAGCCCGACCACCGGGCCGTCACCTTCCTGTGGCGCGGCCACCGCACCACCCGGCAGGTGCTCCTCATGGCCAACCGCCTCGCCGACCGCGCACACCTGGCAGGCTCCCTCCTGGAGCACGTCCCCGGCACCGACATCTGGCACCTCGGACTCCGGCTCCGCGCCGACCACCGCGGCTCCTACCGCATCGCCGCCGACGTCTCCGCCGGTGAGCCGCCCACCGACCCGGGCGTCCTCCAGGCGCACTTGCGCTCCCTCGCCGTGCACGCGTCCCGCGACCCGCTCAACCCCCGTTTCCAGCCGACCCGTTGGGGCCCCGCCGAGTCATCGGTCTTCGCGCTGCCGGACGCCCCGCCCGAGCCGTGGAAGGGGGCGGCGGGCCCGGTACCTGCCGGGCGCGTCGAGCGGCACCGCACCGCCGCCACCGCGCTCGGCGGCCACCGCGACGTCTGGGTCTACCTGCCGCCCGGACACCACGACACCGGCGCCCCGCTGCCCGTCCTGGTGCTGTGCGACGGTGACATGTGGCTCGGCCGGATGGGGTTCCGGCACACCCTCGACGCGCTGATCGCCCAGGGCGAGCTGCCACCGCTGGCCGTGCTCGCGCCCGACGCCGTGGACCGCGTCACCCGTGGCCGCGAACTCGGCGCCGACGACGCCTACGTGGACTTCCTCGCCGACGACCTCCTGCCCTGGGCGGCCGCCCGCTGGCCCCTCACCACCGACCAGGACCGCACGGTCGTCGCAGGCCAGAGCCTCGGCGGCATGGCCGCGCTGCACGCCGGGCAGCAGCGCCCCGACCGGTTCGGCCACGTCGTCGCCCAGTCTCCGTCCCTGTGGTGGCGGCCGGGCCTTTCGCCCGGCGCGCCGCGGAAACACGTCTTCGGAGTGCCCTGGCTCGTCGCCCGGTTCGCCGTGGCCGAACCCCGGCCCATCACCGTCCACCTCGACGTCGGCCTGCACGAGGGCGCCATGGTCGACCACTGCCGGGCCCTCTACGACACCCTGCACTCGGCCCGCTACCGGGTCACCCGGAGCGAGTTCAACGGCGGCCACGACTACGCCTGTTGGCACGTCGCGCTGGCCGACGCACTGATCCGCCTGCTGGGCGGCACGGAGCCCCGCCCGGCCCGCTGAGCCGCCCGCACCACCACCGACCCCTTTTCCCGTCTTCAGCACCTTTCTTCTTGCCCTTAGGAGCATCACGCACATGTCCTCCAACCGAACCTCCCGCCGCGCCGTCCTGGTGGCCTGCGCCGCCGTCACCGGAGCCCTGCTCCTCAGCGCCTGCGGCAGCGACAGCGGCGACGACAGCGAGAGCGGCAGCGGCGAGGCAGAGGCCGCGGCGGCCGGTACGCGCCGGATCACCGATGCCCAGGGCCGCAAGGTCACGGTGCCCGGTGCCCCGCGGAAGGTCGTCACACTCAGCGAGCCGACCACCGACGCCGCGCTCGCCCTCGGGGTGGAGCCCATCGGCGTGACCGCGGGACGCGGCCAGAAGGGCGTCTCCACCTACCTCGCCGACAAGGCGTCCAAGGCGCAGGTCGTCGCCACCGTCGCCGAGGCCGACATGGAGAAACTGGCCGCGCTCCAGCCCGACCTGATCCTGCTCGACGAGACGACCGGCGCGAAGAAGACCGTCGACAAGCTCCAGGAGATAGCGCCGACCGTCGTCACCGCGAAGCTCAACGAGGACTGGAAGAAGTCCTTCACCGACACCGCCGACGCCCTCAACAAGAAGGCCGACGCCGAGAAGTGGCTGACCGACTTCGACAGCCAGGTCGCCGCCGTCAAGAAGCGGCTCGGCTCCAACGCCGGCAAGTCCGTCTCCGTGATCCGCTGGCAGGACGGCGCCCCCTCGGTCGTCGGCAAGGGCGACGGCGTCGTCGCCTCCACCCTCCAGGCGCTCGGCACCACCCGGCCCGAGGACCAGCAGGGCGCGAGCACCGGACACAGCGAACCGGTCTCCCTGGAGAAGCTCGACACCATCGACGGCGACTGGCTGTTCTTCGGGACGCTCGGCGACAAGGCCGACGGCGAGAAGGCGTACGGCGAGGCCAAGAAGGTCACCAACTTCGGCAAGCTGACCGCCGAGAAGGACAAGCACGTCGTGGTCGTCGAGGGCTCCGCGTGGAACAGCGCCGGCGGCCCGCTCTCCGCGCAGGTCGTCCTCGACGACATCGAGAGGGCGCTCGCCAAGTGATATCCGGTCAGGTACACGCCGACACTCCCGCGGCCTCTGCGGTCTCCGCGGCCTCTGCGGTCTCCGCGGCCTCCGCGGGAGAGCTGACCGGCCGGTTCGCCCTCGTCACGGGGGCGGGCCGGGGGATCGGCGAGGCGGTGGTCGCCGCGCTCGCCGGGCGCGGTGCCCTCGTCCTGGCCACCGACCTCGACGCCGGCACCGTCGAGAAGATCGCGGCGCAATACGACGGTGGCCAGGTCACCGCCCGCCCGCTCGACGTCACCGACGCGGCGGCGGTCGAGACGCTCGTCGCCGAGACCGAATCGACCCTGGGCCCCCTCGACATCGCCGTCAACGTGGCCGGGATCCTGCGCAGCTCACCCGCGATCGATCTCAGCGACGAGGACTGGGCCGCCACCTTCGCGGTCAACACGAACGGCGTCTTCCACGTCTGCCGCTCCGTCGCCCGCCGGATGAGCGCGCGCGGCGCGGGCAGCATCGTCACCGTCGCCTCCAACGCGGCTGGCATCCCCCGCGCGGGCATGTCCGCCTACGCCGCGTCGAAGGCCGCCGCCGCGATGTTCACCAAATGCCTCGGCCTCGAAGTCGCCGCGCGGGGCGTGCGCTGCAACACCGTCTGTCCCGGCTCGACCCTCACCGACATGCAGCGCGGCATGTGGGAGGCGTCCGGCGCCGACATCGAGGCGGCCCGCCGCTCCGTCATCGGGGGTGACCTCGACGCCCACCGCACCGGTATCCCGCTCGGGCGCATCGCGGACCCGGCCGACATCGCGGAGGCCGTCGCCTTCCTCGCCTCCGACCGTGCGCGGCACATCACGCTCCACGACCTGTACGTCGACGGGGGCGCGACGCTCCGCGGGTAGCGGGGGGCGCCGTCTCGTGTGCCGGGTGCGCTGGGTTCGGCGGCTGCGGGTGCGTCGTGGCTGGTCGTGCAGTTCCCCGCGCCCCTGGAGAGGCGCACTTCGTGCCCCCTCCCTGAAGGCGAGCGGCGCAGCCGCAGCCTTCAGGGGCGCGGGGAACTGCACGAGAAGCCCCACCGGTCCGCAGCCGCCGAACCAAGCGCACCCGCCACGGCGAAGAGGCACCCCACCCCACAACCCCACCCCCCCTCACACAGGAGGCAACGATGACCACGTCCGTGCACGACCCCGTCACGACCCCACCGGAGGTGACCGGTACAGCGACCGCCCTCCTCGACGCCTACCGCCGGGCCACCGACCGATTCCTCGCCACCCCGCACCGCACCCTCCTGGGCCACGGAACCGCCGCCGAACTCCCGGACGACGCACGCCCGTTGGCGGACCGCGTACGGGAACTCCTCGTCGCCCGGCGTCGCGCCGGACACGCCGGACCCGTCGTCATGGGCGCCCTGCCCTTCGACCCGGCCGCCGCGCCCGCCCTCGCCGTCCCGGAGAGCGTGCGCTGGGCGCCGCCGCTGCGCGAGGACCCGCTGATCGCTCTGCCCGCGCCGCCCGCCGAGGACGCCGCCGACTGGCAGGTGCGGGAGGTGCCTGCCGCGAAGGAGTACGGCGCCGCGGTCGCCGCCGCCGTCGCCCGGATGCGGACGGGGGAGTTCGACAAGGTCGTCCTCGCCCGCACCCTGGAACTGACCGGCCCGCACGCCCCCGACCTGCCCGCGATGCTGCGTCGCCTGGCCCGCCGCGACCCGGCCGGTTACACGTTCGCCGTGCCCAGCGGCCCCGGCCGCACCCTGATCGGCGCGAGCCCCGAACTCCTCGTCGCCCGCGACGGATCGCGCCTCACCGCCAACCCGCTGGCCGGGTCCGCGCCCCGCAGCGCCGACCTCGCCGAGGACGTACGGCGCGCCGCGGCCCTTTTGGAATCCCCGAAGGACCTGCACGAGCACGCGGTCGTCGTGGCCGCGGTGCGCGAGGCCCTCGCCCCGTTCTGTATCCGCCTCGACGTCCCCGAACGCCCCACCCTCGTCCGGACGGCCGCGATGTGGCACCTGTCGACCACGGTCACCGGCGAGCTCGCCGACCCCGCCGCCACCACCGCGCTCGACCTCGCGTCCGCACTGCACCCCACCCCTGCCGTCTGCGGCACCCCGACGGACCTGGCCCGCCGCGTCATCGCGGAGTCCGAACCCTTCGACCGCGGCGCCTACACCGGCATGGTCGGCTGGCAGAACGCGGACGGCGACGGCGAGTGGGTCGTCACCATCCGCTGCGCCGAGGCCGAGGGCGGCCTCCTGCGGCTGTTCGCGGGGGCCGGGATCGTGGCCGCCTCGTCGCCCGAGGCGGAGACCGCCGAGACCGGCGCCAAGTTCCGTACGTTCCTGAACGCCGTGGGAGCCACCCTGTGACCGCCGACGCCACGACCCCGGGTATCGACGCGCCGACCTGGCCCGCCGAGTTCGCCAAGCGCTACCGGGCCGCCGGCTACTGGCGCGGCGAGACCTTCGGCGGGGTGCTGCGCGAACGCGCCGAGGCGCACCCCGACCGGATCGCGCTGGTCGACCCGGCCCCGGCCCGGCGTACCTGGACCTACCGCCAACTCGACGAGCGCGCCGACCGGTTGGCCGCCGGGTTCACCGAGCGCGGCATCGGCAAGGGCGACCGCGTCGTCGTGCAGCTCCCCAACATCGGCGAGTTCATCGAGGTCGTCTTCGCGCTGTTCCGCATCGGCGCGCTGCCGGTGTACGCGCTGCCCGCACACCGTGACACGGAGATCGCGTACTTCTGCTCGTTCGCCGAGGCCGTCGCCTACGTCGTCCCGGACCGGCACGCGGGCTTCGACCACCGTGACCTCGCGACCCGGGTCAAGAAGGACACCCCCAGCCTGGAGCACGTCTTCGTGGTCGGCGACCCGGGGGAGCACACGGCACTGGCCGACGTGGACCGCGACCCGGTGGCCCTGGCCGGCCCCGAGCCCCACGAACTGGCCTTCCTCCAGCTCTCCGGCGGCACCACCGGCCGCCCGAAGCTGATCCCACGCACCCACGACGACTACCTGTACTCGCTGTGGGGCTCGAACGCGATCTGCGGCGTCGACGCCGACACCCGCTTCCTGGTCGTCCTGCCCGCCGCCCACAACTTCCCGATGAGCAGCCCGGGTTGGCTCGGTGTGCTCTACGCGGGCGGCACCGTGGTGATGTCGCCGGGCACCGACCCCGAGACGGCGTTCCCGGTCGTCGCGCGGGAACGCGTCACGATGACCGGGCTCGTGCCACCGCTCGCCCTCGTGTGGACGCAGGCCGGACCCGAGACGCGGTACGACCTGAGCAGCCTGGAGTTGATCCTCGTCGGCGGCGCCAAGTGCAGCGAGTCGGCCGCCCGCCGCCTGCGGCCCGCGCTCGGCTGCGCACTCATGCAGGTCTTCGGCATGGCCGAGGGCCTCGTCAACTACACGCGCCTGGACGACGATCCGGAGACGGTCGTCACCACGCAGGGCCTGCCGATCTCCGCGGACGACGAGATCCGCGTCGTCGACGACGCCGACCAGGACGTCCCCGAAGGCGCGTTCGGGCATCTGCTGACCCGCGGCCCGTACACGATCCGCGGCTACTGGAAGGCGCCCGAGCACAACGCCCGCTCCTTCACCGAGGACGGCTTCTACCGGACCGGCGACATCGTGCGCCGCACCCCCAGCGGCCATCTCGTCGTCGAGGGCCGGGCCAAGGACCAGATCAACCGCGGCGGCGAGAAGATCGCCCCGGAGGAGATCGAGAACATCATCCTCGCCCACCCCGGCGTCCACGACGTCTCCGTCGTCGCCGTCCCCGACGAGTACCTCGGCGAGCGCTCACTGGCCTACGTCATCCTGCGCCCGGACGCCGAACGCCTGAAGCCGGTCGCCGTGAAGCGGTTCGTGCGGGAGCGGGGTGTCGCCGCGTACAAGGTGCCCGACCTCGTCGAGTTCGTCGACGCCTTCCCTCGGACCGGCATCGGCAAGATCAGCAAGCAGCAGCAGCGCTCCGCCGCCGAGCAGCACTGAGTAGTTCCGAAAGGTTCCCCACCATGGCACTGCCCGCCATCGCCGCCTACCCCCTGCCGCGCCCGGACGAGCTGCCGGCCAACCGCGTCGCCTGGACCGTGGACCCCGCGCGCGCCGTACTCCTCGTCCACGACCTGCAGCACCACTTCCTCGCCAAGTACCCTCAGGGCGAACAGCCGTTGACCGGCATGCTCGACAACACCGCCCGTCTGCTCAAGGAGAGCCGGGGGCTCGGCATCCCCGTGTACTACTCCGCCCAGCGCGGCGGCCAGACCCCCGAGGAGCGCGGGCTCCAGCTCGACTTCTGGGGGCCCGGCGTCGCCGACGACCCGGCGGCGCTCGCCATGCCACGGTCCGTGGCCCCCGAGGACGGCGACACGGTCCTCACCAAATGGAAGTACAGCGCGTTCGTCCGCACCGAACTCGAGACGCTGATGCGGGAGTCGGGCCGCGACCAACTGGTGATCGTCGGCGTCTACGCCCATATCGGCGTGCTCATCAGCGCCGCCGACGCGTGGATGCGGGACATCCAGGCGTTCGTCGTCGCCGACGCCGTCGCCGACTTCACCCGCGACGACCACGACATGGCGCTGCGCTGGGCCGCCGGGCGCTGCGCCGTCGTCACCACCACCGACGCGCTCATCGAGGAGGTACGGGCCGCATGACCCTCACCGTCGAACAGATCCGCACCGACGTCGCCGACTGCCTCGGCGAGGACCCCGCCGACATCCCCGTCGACGAGAACCTCGTCGACTACGGCCTCGACTCCGTCCGCATCATGTCCCTCCTGGAGCGCTGGCGCCGCGACCACGGCGTCTCGGCGTCCTTCGTCGACCTTGCCGAGAAGCCGGCCGTCGACGCCTGGGCGGCCCTGCTGGGAGTGGCCGCCTCATGACCGTGCTGACCAGCCGCGACACCGCCGCCGCACGGGACTGCGTCCTGCCGCTCACCGCCGCCCAGTCCGGCATGTGGTTCGCGCAGGCCCTCGATCCGCTGAGCCCCGCGCAGAACACCGCCGAGTACCTGGAGATCGACGGCGAACTCGACCCCGAGGTCTTCGCCGCCGCCCTGCGCCGCGTCGTCACCGAGGCCGACGCCCTGCGCGTGCGGATCGAGGACGCCCCCGACGGGCCGCGCCAACGGGTGTGCACCACCGTCGAGTTGCCGCTCACCGTGCGCCGGGACCTGAGCGCCGACGAGGCCGTCGCCTGGATGCGCGAGGACCTCGCCCGGCCCTGCGACCTCGCGGCAGGACCGCTGTTCGCGCACGCCCTCTTCCGGGTGGGGGAGCGGCGCTGGCTCTGGTACCAGCGCGTGCACCACCTCGTCATCGACGGCTTCGGCCACTCGCTGCTCGTACGCCGCACCGCCGAGATCTACACCGCCCTGTCGCAGGGCGCGGAGCCCGGCCCGCGCCCCTTCGCGACCCTCGCCGACCTGCTCGCGCTCGACGCCGAGTACCGGGCGTCGGACGCCTACGAAGCCGACCGCGCACACTGGAGCGCTGAGTTCGCGGACCGCCCGGAGGCGCCGCGCCTCGCGGGCCGCGGCGCACTGCCCTCGCGCTCGTTCCGCCGCCGTACGACACACCTGCCGCCCGAGACGACGGAACGGCTGCGCACGCTCGCCGCCGACACCCGCGCCACCTGGCCGGACGTGCTCATCGCCGCCCAGGCCCTGTACACCGCGCGCGCCACCGGCCGCACCGACGTCGTCCTCGGTCTGCCGATGATGGGCCGCATGGGCTCGGTCGCCCTGCGCGTCCCCGGCATGGTCATGAACGTCCTGCCGCTGCGCCTGACCGTCACCCCGGACGCGACCTTCACCCAGCTCGTCCGCCAAGTAGTGCTCGCAGTACGGCAACTGAGGTGCCACCAGCGCTACCGCTACGAGGACATCCGCCGCGACCTCGGACTGCTCGGCGAACACCGCGGCCTCGTCGGCCCGCTGGTGAACGTCATGCCTTTCGACTACGCCACCGACTTCGCGGGCGCCCCCGCACGGGCCCACAACCTTGCGGCCGGACCGGTCGACGACCTCACCGTCAACATCTACGACCGGGCCGACGGCCACGGCCTGCGCATCGACCACGACGGCAACCCCGCGCTCTACCAGGACTCCGAACTCGCCGCACACCAGGCGCGATTCGTCCACCTCCTGCACCGCCTCGCGGAGACCGACCCGAACGCCCCGCTGAGCGCCCACACCATCGCGACGCCCGCCGAACTCTCCCTGGTCCTCGACGAGTTCAACCGCACCGAACGCGCCCTGCCCGCGACCACCCTCATCGGTCCGATCGTCGCCCAGGCCGCCCGCACCCCGGACGCGGTGGCGCTCGTGCACGGCGACGCCACCCTCACCTACGCCGAACTCGACGCCCGAGCCAACCGGTTGGCGCGCCATCTGCAGAGCCTCGGCGCCCGCCCCGGCGAGGTCGTGGCCGTCTCCGTGCCGCGCTCCGTCGAGCTGATCGTGGCCCTGCTGGCCGTGCTGAAGGCGGGCGCGGCGTATCTGCCGCTCGACCCGGACTACCCCGGGCAGCGCCTCACCCACATGCTCCAGGATGCCCGGCCGGTGTGCGCCGTCACCGACCGCGCCGACCGCATGCCCGCCGACGCGGGCACACCGCTGGTGGTCCTCGACGGCCTGGACGTCTCCTCGTACGCCACGGTCGACCCGGCCCGCGCGCTGACGCCCGCGCACCCCGCCTACGTCATCTACACCTCCGGCTCGACCGGCCGCCCCAAGGGCGTCGTCGTGCCGCACTCCGCGATCGACAACCGGCTGCGCTGGATGCAGCACGCCTATCCGATCGGCCCCGGCGACCGCGTGCTCCAGAAGACGCCCTCGTCGTTCGACGTGTCCGTGTGGGAGTTTTTCTGGCCGCTGCGGCAGGGCGCGACCCTCGTCGTGGCCGAGCCCGGCGGCCACAAGGACCCGGCCTACCTGGCCCGGGTGATCCGCGAACAGTCCGTCACCATCTGCCACTTCGTGCCCTCGATGCTCCAGGTGTTCCTCGCGGAGGCCGACGTCCCGGCACCGACCGCGGGCGGCGGTACGCTGCGCCGCGTGTTCTGCAGCGGGGAGGCGCTGGCCCGCGAGACGGCGACCGCGTTCGCCCGGGCGCTGCCCGGCGTCGAGCTGCACAACCTGTACGGGCCGACCGAGGCCGCTGTCGACGTCACGTACCACGCGTGCGAGCCGGACGGCACAGGACCGGTACCCATCGGGCGCCCCGTGTGGAACACCCGCCTGTACGTCCTCGACCCGGCGGGACAGCCGTGCCCGCCCGGCATCGTAGGTGAACTGCACCTGACGGGGCGGCAGTTGGCCGACGGCTACCTGAACCGTGACGAACTGACCGCCGAGCGTTTCGTCACCGACCCGTTCGGCGCGCCGGGCAGCCGGATGTACCGCACCGGCGACCTGGCGCGCTGGACCGAACACGGCGAGGTCGAGTACCTCGGCCGCACCGACCACCAGGTGAAACTGCGCGGCCAGCGCATCGAACTCGGCGAGATCGAGGCCGCGTTGACTGCACGGGACGGCGTCGAAGGCGCCTGCGCGCTGGTCCGCGAGGACCGCCTCGTCGGCTACGTCACCGGCACCGCGGACCCGGCGGCGATCCGCACCGCCCTCGCCCGCGAACTCCCCGAACACATGGTCCCCTCCGCGATCGTGCCCCTGCCGGCCTTCCCGCTGACCCCCAACGGCAAGCTGGACCGCGCCGCACTGCCCGCCCCCGTCTTCGCGGGCAGCGGCGCGGCCGGACGCCCGGCGAACCGCCGCGAGGCGACCCTGACCCGCCTCTTCGCCGACGTCCTCGGCGTCGGACAGGCCGGCCCGGACGACGCCTTCTTCGACCTCGGCGGCACCTCGCTCCTCGCGGTCCGCCTGGTCGCCAGGGTCCGCGAGGAACTCGGCGCGGAACTCACCATCGGCTCCCTCTTCGAGGCCCCGACCCCGGCCGCGCTCGCCGCCCGCATCGGCTCCACGGCCCCCGTCTCGGGCGACGCCCTGGACGTACTCCTGCCACTGCGCCCCCAGGGCGACCGCCCGCCCCTCTTCGCCATCCACCCCGCGGGCGGCATCTCCTGGTGCTACGCGGGACTCACCGCACGCCTCGACCGGGACCAGCCCGTCCACGGCATCCAGGCCGCCGGCCTGACGACGGACGGCCCCCTGCCGGCCACGCTCTGGGAACAGGCGGCCGACTATGTGACCCGCATCCGCGCGCTCCACCCGCACGGCCCCTACCGGCTGCTCGGCTGGTCCGTCGGCGGCATCCTCGCCCACGCCGTCGCCGTCCTCCTCCAGGAAGCGGGGGACCGCGTCGACCTGCTCGCCCTGCTGGACGCCTTCCCCGCCGACCAGTGGAAGGAGCGCCCCGCGCCGGAGGAGGGCGACGCGCTCACCGCCGTCCTGCGCATGGCGGGCTTCGAACGCGGCACCGAACGCACCCGCGACGACGTCCTCGCCACCCTCCGCGAGGCGGGCAGCCCCCTGGCGGGCCTCACCGACGCCACGCTCTCCCGCATCGTCGACATCGTCCCGAACCACGCCCGCATGATGCGCGCCCACACCCACCGCCGTTACGACGGGGACGTCCTGTTCTTCACGGCGGCGGCGCCCCGCCCGGAGACGTGGCTGACCCGCGAGGCGTGGCGGCCCCATGTCAGCGGCGAGGTGCTCAACCACGACCTGCCGTGCACCCACCCCGAACTGCTCCGGGACGAGCACGTGGAGGTGATCGCGAAGGCGCTCTCGCTCCGCCTCGACCAGCTCGGCGCAGGCTCTAAGCTCGACGAGCACCGACCGAGAGAGAGTTGACGACGCATGAGCGACCAGCTGACCGTCAGTGTCCTGGGCACCGGGATCATGGGCGCGGCGATGGCCCGGAACATCGCGCGGGCCGGCCACACCGTCCGCGCCTGGAACCGCAGCCGCGACAAGGCCGAGCCCCTGGCCGCCGACGGCGTGCGCGTCGCCGACACGCCGGCCGAGGCCGTGGCGGACGCCGACGTCGTCCTGACGATGCTGCACGACGGGCCCGCCGCCCTCGACGTGATGCGCCGGGCCGCCGACGGGCTGCGGCCCGGCGCCGCCTGGCTGCAGTCGACCACCGCGGGCCTCGACGCGCTCGGCGAGCTCGCCGCCTTCGCCACCGCGCACGACCTGGTTCTCTTCGACGCGCCGGTGCTCGGCACCCGCCAGCCCGCCGAGGCCGGACAGCTGCTGGTGCTCGCCGCGGGCCCGAGCGCGTACCGCGCCGCCGTGACACCCGTCCTCGACGCCGTCGGCGCCCGCACGGTGTGGACCGGGGAGGACGGCGCGGCCGGCTCCGCGACCCGGCTGAAGCTCGTCGCCAACAGCTGGGTGCTGGCCGCGACCAGCGCGGCCGGTGAGGTCCTCGCCCTGTCCAAGGCCCTCGGCGTGGACCCGCAGGACTTCTTCGACGCGATCGAGGGCGGCGGCCTCGACCTCCCCTACCTGCGGCTGAAGGCGGGCCTCGTCCTGGAGGACCGGCTGACCCCCGCCCAGTTCGCGGTGGACACGGCGGCGAAGGACGCCCGCCTCATCGTCGAGGCGGCCCGCCGGCACGGCGTCCGCCTGGACGTCGCAGAGGCGAGCGCGGCCCGCCTGACCCGAGCCGCCCAACAGGGCCACGGCGACGAGGACATGGCCGCCGCGTACTTCGCTTCCTTCGAGGAGGGGGCGGGGCGCTGACGCCGAGGTCTCCCGCTCAGCCGAGCCGCGGGATCTCGATCGCTGGGCACCGGTCCATGACCATGTCCAGGCCCGCCGCACGGATGCGCTCGTACGCCGCCTCGTCGATGACTCCGAGCTGGAACCAGACGGCCTTGGCGCCGATGGTCGCGGCCTCGTCGGCGACGGGGCCCGCGAGGTCGCTGTTGACGAAGACATCGACCACGTCGACCGGGAAGGGGATCGCGTCGAGCGTGGCGTAGCCCCGCTCGCCGTGGACCGTCTCGGCCTTCGGGTGCACGGGGACGACCCGCTTGCCGAAGTGCTGCAGGACCGCGGCGACCCGGTACGCGGCGCGCGCCTGGTTCGATGAGAGTCCGACGACGGCCCATGTGTCGCCGGACTCCGTGAGGATCTTCCGGATGGTGCCTGGATCGGCGTACATGCTGGCTCCCTGTCGACGCGGGCTTCCTGTCCTGCGGTCAACCTCGGCAGAGTGCGGCGGATTCCTCGGCGGGAGCGGCTCCGCCGAAACCATTGACGCAACAGGGGTTCGATTCTACGGTCCCGTCCGAAGCCGCGACTGGTGTCCGGTATTTCGGACGGGACTCCGGCGGTTCTCCGCGCAGCCCGGGCAGGCGCGGCGGTCGCGTCCGTCCCCCGACGCGTCAAGGAGTCCCGCGTGAGCCGCATCTCCCGCAGCAGCCGCATCTCCCGCCGCACCCGAACCGCCCTGCTGGCAGCCCCCACGGCCCTGGTCCTCGCCCTGCTCCCGTCGGCCGCCTCCGCCTACCCGAACCCGGGGCGCGTCACCGGCGCCACCGTCGTCCACGATCCGACCATGATCCGCACCTCGGCCGGGCAGTACCTGCTGTACGCGACCGGCGGCGGGCTCGGGTTCCGTACGTCGGGCGACCGGATCGCCTTCACGGCCGGCGCCGATGCCTTCGCCACCAAACCGTCGTGGTGGTCGGCGTACGCGACCGAGGCGTGGGCGCCCGACATCTCGTACCACAACGGCAAGTACCTGATGTACTACGCCGTCTCGACCTTCGGCTCCAACAAGTCGGCGATCGGCGTGGCAGGTTCGAGCACCGGGCTGCCCGGATCGTGGTCGGACTACGGCGTCGTCCACACCTCCACCACGTCCAGCGACTACAACGCCATCGACCCGAACCTCTTCGTCGACGGCGACGGCAAGTGGTGGCTGTCGTTCGGGAGTTGGTGGACCGGCATCAAGATGATCCGGATCGACCCGGCCACCGGAAAGCAGTACGCGGCCGACACCGCCCGCCGCTCCCTCGCCTCCCGCCCGACCGGGAGCAAGGCGGTCGAGGCCCCGTACATCGTCAAGCACGGCAGCTACTACTACCTCTTCGCCTCGTACGACGTGTGCTGCGCCGGCACCTCCTCCACGTACAAGGTGAAGGTCGGCCGTGCGAGCGGCGTCACCGGGCCGTACTACGACAAGAGCGGTGTCGCCCTGACGAACAACGGCGGCACCCCGGTACTGGAGTCGCACGGCAGCGTCGTCGGGCCGGGCGGGCAGTCCATCCTGCACGACGCCGACGGCGACCTGATCGTCTACCACTACTACGACGCCGACGACAACGGCACACCCAAGCTCGGCGTCAACCTCCTCGACTGGAGCAGCGGCTGGCCCGTCGCGTACTGAGCGCCGGGCCGCCGGCCGTCAGCCGACGTGCACGCGCGGCCTGCGCTCCGGGTCGGGTTCCGCGCGGCGCAGCACCTCGCGGGTGACCGGGGCCACCTCGCCGTCGCCGAAGACCAGGAAACGCAGCAGGTGGCTGACGGGGTGGCCCTCGGTCCAGTTGAAGTAGGCGTGCGGGACCCGGCCCGTACGGTCGCGCAGGTTCATCAGGACCGCGGCCACGGTGTTCGGGACGCCCGGCCCGTGCACCCGCAGGCGGCGCACCCCGTGCTTCTCGTCGCCGTGCACGATCAGGTCCTCGGTGAAGTCCGAGGAGTCCTGGACGAAGACCTCCAGGAAGAGCACCGGCCCGCCCTCGGGGATGTGCGTGTCCTCGCGCTGGCAGTACTCCTTGTCGCGGTACTCGGCGGTGCTGTGCTCCTGCGGCTCGTTCGCGATGATCCGCAGCGGGCCCCGCGCCGCCGCCTCGTCGACGATCCGCGCGGCCGCGTCGTCGAACGTGACCGCGCCCGCGCGCAGCTCGAAGGCGCGGTGCACCCGCGAGGCGAAGGAGGAGAGCAGGATCGCCACGATGAAGATGAGGGCGATCTTGATGCCGTCGGGGCGCTCGACGACGTTGGTGACGAGCGTGTAGGCGAACACCGCGGTGATCGCGCCGAAGCCGATCGCCGCCCGGCGGTGGCCGCGCCGGTGCACGGCGACGGTCGACGCGAACGACGCCGACAGCATCAGCACCAGGACTCCGGTCGCGTAGGCGCCCGACTGGTCGTCGACGTTCGCGTTGAACCACAGGGTGATGGCGACCGCCGCCGCCATGAAGGTGAGGACCAGGGGGCGGACGGCCCGCGTCCATTCCGGGGCCATGCCGTAGCGCGGCAGGTAGCGGGGGACGAGGTTGAGCAGCCCCGCCATGGCGGAGGCGCCGGCGAACCAGAGGATGCAGATCGTCGAGACGTCGTAGACCGTGCCGAAGCCCTCGCCCAGATACGTGTGGGCGAGATAGGCGAGCGCGCGCCCGTTCGCCGGGCCGCCCGCCTCGAATGCGTCCTGCGGAATCAGGATCGTGGTGGCCAGGCTCGAAAGGAGCAGGAAACCGCTCATGATCAGTGCGGCCGTGGTGAGCAGCTTGCGGGTGTCGCGGACGCGGCCCGCCGGCCGCGCGTACGTGTCCGTGGCCTCGCCGCGCACCTGCGGCATCACCGCCACGCCGGTCTCGAAGCCGGACATGCCGAGCGCCAGCTTCGGGAAGACGAGCAGCGCGACACCGATCATCACGAACGGCGAGGAGTGCTCGGCCGTCATCGCGTCCCACCAGTTTCCGACCTTGACCGGCTCGGCCAGGACGTGGGTCGCGGCGGTGACGAGGACGACGACGTTCAGGACCAGATACGCGGCGACCAGCACGACCGCGACCCGGATGGCTTCCTGGAATCCCTTGAGGAAGACCGCGCCGAGCGCCGCGAGCAGCACCAGCGTGATCCAGGTGTTCGCACCGTGCAGCGCCTCGGGCGCGAACGGGTTCTCCACGACGTGGGCCGCCGCGTCCGCCGCCGAAAGCGTGATGGTGATCATGAAGTCGGTAGCGGCGAAACCCAGCAGCACCAGCACGAACAGCTTCCCCGCCCACCAGGGCAGGAGCCGCTCCAGCATGGCGATCGACCCCTCGCCGTGCGGCGACTCCTTGGCGACCCTGCGGTACACCGGCAGGGCGCCCAGCAGGGTGAGCGCGATCAGCACCAGCGTCGCCAGCGGCGACAGCAGGCCCGCGGCGAGGGCCGCGATGCCCGGCTGGTAGCCGAGGGTGGAGAAGTAGTCCACGCCGGTCAGGCACATCACGCGCCACCAGGTGTGACCCTCGTGCTCCGCCGGGACGTGCCCGTGCGGCCCCTGATGGCGGGCCGTCCGGTCGGTCAGCCCCTCCAGGAGCCAGGAACGCCAGCGGGGCGCGGGGGCGGGCGGCGAGGCGGCGGGGCGCTCGGCCCGGGTGCCGGTCATGGGGAGATGCTTCCTGTTCGGGCTGATCGAGCAAGGGGCGACGTGCGAGTATCCACCACATCGTCGCCCGCGCGTCGGGCGGGGGCGAGCCCGCCCGCACCTGCGCATACGCTGGGACGATGCAGGACGAGTACCGCACCGTGGCCCGCGAGGGCGTGCACGAGACAGAGATCAGCCGTTCCCGGTTCCTGTGCGCGCTCGCGCCCGCCGCGACGGAGGAGGAGGCGCAGGCCTTCGTAGCCCGGATCCGCAGGGAACACCCGACGGCGAGCCACAACTGCTTCGCGTACGTCATCGGCGCCGACGCCTCCGTACAGCGGGCGAGCGACGACGGTGAGCCGGGCGGCACGGCGGGCGCGCCGATGCTCCAGATGCTCACCCGGCGCGAGATGCGGTACGTCGTCGCGGTCGTCACGCGGTACTACGGAGGCGTGAAGCTGGGCGCGGGCGGGCTCATCCGGGCCTACGGGGGCGCGGTGGGGGAGGCCCTGGACGCTCTCGGCACGGTGACGCGCCGCCGGTTCCGGTTGGCCACGGTGACCGTCGACCACGCGCGCGCGGGGAAGATGGAGAACGACCTGCGGGCCACGGGCCGTGCGGTGCGCGACGTCCGCTACGGAGAGACCGTCGTCATCGAGATCGGGCTCCCCGAGGGGGATGTGGAGCAGTTCCTGGCGTGGCTGGCGGATGTGAGCGCGGGCACCGCCGCATGCGAACTGGGCGGAGAGGCGTACGGCTGAGCCGTCCTGCCGTTCATGGGCCCCCGGGAGAGTTCCCGGGGGCTTTCGCGTCTTCAACTCCTCGTGCGCGGACATCCGTTGAGGCCCTTCTTGGTTTCATCTCTTGACGGCTCTGGTGCAGACCTTTAGGTTCCCGATCGCCACAGCTTCATGAATGCACTCGTTGTTCATATGCATGAACAATCATCCCGACCGACGGCCTCCCCATGAAGGGCTGTGAACCCCCCCATGTCGATCCCGAACCCCCCTGTGCCCAGACTCACCCGCACGCGCTCGACCGCCCTGCGCGGCGTCCTCGCCACCGCACTGCTCGCGGTGTCGGCGAGCGCACTCGCCGCGACACCCGCCGCCGCGGCCACCGGCGCCATCGCCGGCCTCGCGGGCAAATGCCTCGACGTGGCGGCGGCCGACTCCGCCAACGGCACGGCCGTCCAGCTCCACGACTGCAACGGCACCGCCGCCCAGCAGTGGACGGTCGGCTCCGACGACACCCTCCGCGCCCTCGGCAAGTGCCTTGACGTCACCGGCGGTTCGACCGCCGACGGGGCCCGGCTCCAGCTGTGGGACTGCGCGGGCACCAACAACCAGAAGTGGTCCTTCTCCGCGGCCCGCGACCTCGTCGGCCGGCAGTCGGGCAAGTGCGCCGACGTCACCGGCAACACCTCGGCGAACGGCACCCCGGTCCAGATCTGGAGCTGCACCGGCGCCGCCAACCAGAAGTGGACCGCGCCCACCGGTGGCGGCACGGCCCCGGCCGCACCGATGGCCGTCGCCCCGTACCTCTACAACGGCTGGGGCAGCCCGCCGAACCCGGTCACCATCATGAACGCGACCGGCGTCAAGTGGTTCACGCTCGCCTTCGTGCTCAGCAACGGCAGCTGCAACCCCCAGTGGGACGGCGGACGCCCGCTGACCGGCGGCGTCGACCAGCAGACGATCAACACCGTGCGGGCGAACGGCGGGGACGTCATCCCGTCGTTCGGCGGCTACAGCGGCAACAAGCTGGAGAGCTCCTGCACCAGCGCCGGCGCGCTGGCGGGCGCGTACCAGAAGGTCATCGACGCCTACGGGCTCAAGGCCATCGACATCGACCTGGAGTCCGACGCGTACAGCAACCCGACCGTCCAGCAGCGCACCGTCGACGCGCTCAAGACGGTCAAGGCCGCCAACCCCGGCATCAAGGTGGTCGTCACCATCGGCACCGGGACCTCGGGACCCGACATGAGCCTCATCAACCGCGCCGACAACTCCGGTCTGAGCGTGGACAGTTGGACGATCATGCCGTTCGACTTCGGCGGCGCGGGACAGAACATGGGGACGCTGACCCTGCGCGCCGCGGAGGGCCTCAAGAACGCCCTCAAGAGCGCGTACGGCTACAGCGACGACCAGGCGTACCGGGACATGGGCATCTCCTCCATGAACGGCATCACCGACGACAACGAGACCGTCACCACCGCCGACTTCCGCACCATCCTCGGCTACGCGCAGCAGCACCACCTCGCGCGCCTGACGTTCTGGTCGGCCAACCGCGACCGGCCCTGCCCGGGCGCGTACCCGAACGACGACACCTGCTCGGGCGTGGCCCAGAGTGCCTGGCAGTTCACCGGCATCTTCGCCCAGTACACCGGCTGACCCCCATCCCCGCAGGAGAGTTCCGTGCTCAGATCCCTGCTCAGAAACCACCCGTAAACCGTACGGAAGGGATGAAACGGCAATGCGTACTCGTAGCTCCGGACCCGCCCGCACGGCCCTGCGGATCCTCCTCCTGCTCGCGGCCCTGATCGGCCTCGCGGCTCCACCGGCCGCGACGGCGGGCACCGAGGCGGCACCCTTCAAGGTGCTCGGCCTCCACAGCGGCACCTGGGACGCGGCGCACATCGACTTCGAGAAGGAGGCCAACAGCTGGTTCCCCCGGCAGGCCGCGGCGAACGGCTTCACCTACACCGCCAGCGACGACTGGAACCTCCTCGCCGACGGGGGCGTCAACGCCTACCAGGTCGTCCTCTTCCTCGACGACCTGCCGCAGACCGCCGCCCAGCGCACCGGGTTCGAGCGGTACATGCGCGCCGGCGGCGCCTGGATGGGCTTCCACGTCTCCGCCTTCACCACGGACGCGGCGAGCTGGTCCTGGTACCACAACCAGTTCCTCGGCAGCGGCGCCTTCAGGTCCAACACCTGGGGCCCCACGTCCGCGACCCTCCGGATCGAGGACCGCACGCACCCCTCCACCGTTCACCTGCCCGCCACGTTCACCTCGTCGGTCAGCGAGTGGTACAGCTGGTCCAACGACCTGCGGCGGAACCCGGACATCAAGATCCTGGCCTCCGTCGACCCCAGCAGCTTCCCGCTGGGCACGGACCCCGACCAGTCCTGGTACAGCGGCTACTACCCGATCCTGTGGACCAACACGAAGTACAAGATGCTCTACGCGAACTTCGGCCACAACGCGATGAACTACGACACGAACACCCGCCTCTCGTCGACCTTCGCGAGCGCGACCCAGAACCGGTTCCTGCTGGACGGGCTGAAGTGGCTCGGCGGCGCCACCGGGACGACCCCGCCGGACGACTCGCACTCATCACGGTGACCGCCGGCGGCCCCCCCGGGCCGGTGGTGACCGGCATCACGAGGTGCGGTGCGGGACGCCTGATCAGGGCGTTCCGCACGTGATGTCCGACCCAGCCGTTAGCCTCGTGTCCCATGAGACTGCTGCACACGTCCGACTGGCATCTGGGGCGCGCGTTCCACCGCGTGAGCATGCTCGATGCCCAGGCCGCGTTCATCGGCCACCTCGTCACCACGGTGCGCGAGCGTGACGTGGACGCGGTGGTCGTGTCGGGCGACGTCTACGACCGGGCGGTGCCGCCGCTCGCCGCCGTCGAGCTGTACGACGACGCGCTGCACCGCCTCGCCGAGCTCGGCGTGCCCACGGTGATGATCTCCGGGAACCACGACTCGGCCCGCCGCCTCGGTGTCGGCGCGGGACTGATCGGCCGCGCCGGCATCCATCTGCGTACGGAGCCGAGCCGCTGCGGCGACCCCGTCGTCCTGCCGGACGCCCACGGCGACGTCGCCCTCTACGGACTGCCGTACCTCGAACCGGCGCTGGTGAAGGACGAGTTCAAGGTCGCCAGGGCCGGTCACGAGCAGGTGCTCGCCGCCGCCATGGAGCGGGTCCGCGCCGACCTCGCCCGGCGCGCCGCCGGCACCCGCTCGGTGGTCCTCGCGCACGCCTTCGTGACCGGCGGCGCGCCCAGCGACAGCGAGCGCGACATCACGGTGGGCGGTGTCGCCGCCGTCCCGTCCGGCATCTTCGACGGCGTCGACTACGTGGCGCTCGGGCATCTGCACGGCAGCCAGGTCATCTCCGAGCGCGTCCGCTACTCCGGCTCGCCGCTGCCGTACTCCTTCTCCGAGGCCGACCACCGCAAGAGCATGTGGCTCGTCGACCTCGGCGCGGACGGTGCCGTCGCCGCCGAGCGGATCGACTGCCCTGTGCCCCGCCCGCTCGCCCGCGTCCGCGGCGACCTCGACGACCTCCTCGCCGACCCCGGCCTCACCGTCCACGAGGAGTCCTGGGTCGAGGCCACGCTCACCGACGAGGTGCGGCCCGACGACCCCATGGCCCGGCTCACCGACCGCTTCCCGCACACCCTCAGCCTGCTCTTCGAACCGCGCCGCACCGACGCCCGGCCCGAGGCCACGTACGCGGAGCGCCTCCAGGGCCGGGACGACCACGAGATCGCGGAGGACTTCGTGACCCACGTCCGGGGCGCCGGGCCCGACGAGGACGAGCGGGCGGTGCTGCGGGCCGTGATCGACACCGTCCGCACCGACGACATGGTGCGCGAGGTCGCCCGGTGAGGCTGCACACCCTGCGCGTCACCGCGTTCGGCCCCTTCGGCGGGGCCCAGGAGATCGACTTCGACGCCCTGTCGTCCGCCGGTCTCTTCCTGCTGCACGGGCCGACCGGCGCCGGCAAGACCTCCGTCCTCGACGCGGTCTGCTTCGCCCTGTACGGGTCCGTGCCCGGCGCCCGCCAGAGCGGCGGCGGCCAGGGGCAGAACCTGCGCAGCGACCACGCCGGGCCCGGCGTACGCACCGAGGTCGCCCTCGACCTGACCGTCGCGGGGCGCCGCCTAGAGCTCACCCGGCAGCCGCCGTTCGCCCGGCCCAAAAAGCGCGGCACCGGTTTCACGACGGAGAAGGCACAGAGCTGGCTGCGCGAGTACGACGCCGTGGCGGGCGAGTGGAAGGACCTCAGCCGCTCCCACCAGGAGATCGGCGAGGAGATCACCCAGCTGCTCGGCATGAGCAAGGACCAGTTCTGCCAGGTGGTGCTCTTGCCGCAGGGTGACTTCGCCCGGTTCCTGCGCGCCGACGCCGAAGCCCGCGGCAAGCTCCTCGGCCGTCTCTTCGACACCCACCGGTTCGCCGCCGTCGAGCAACGGCTCGCCGACGACCGGCGCGGCGCGGAGAAGCAAGTGACCGCAGGGGACGCCGAGTTGCTCGCCGACGCGCATCGCATGCAGCAGGCGGCGGGCGGCATCGTGGAGCTGCCCCCGGTCGACGCGGCGCCCGGCGACCCGGGACTCGCGGAGACCGTCCTGGCCTGGGCCGCGACCGCCCGCTCCGCCGCGCGCGAACACTTCACGCACGCCCATCTCGCCCTCGCCGCGGCCGAGTCGGCGCGCGTGGCGGCGCAGCGCGAGCTGTCCGACGTCATCGACACGGAGCGCCTGCAGCGCCGCTTCGCGGAGGCGCGGGCGCGGGCCGCCGCGCTGGCGGAGCGCGCCGATGAGCACCGGGCCGTCGAGGAGCGCATGGAGCGGGCCCGCAAGGCGGAGACGGTCGCACCCGCCCTCTCCCTGCGCGAGGCGGCGGAGGAGGAGCACCGGACGGCGCTACGGGAGGAGCAGCGGGCACGGGGCGCGCTGCGGACGGCGTTGCCGGGTGCGTCGGGGGCCCTGTGCGGGGCGCTCTCCGCGCCGGGTGCGCCGGGTGAGCCGGGCGCCCCGGACGGGTTGTTTCCCGCGCCGGGTGAACCGGTTCCGGCTGCCGGGGCCGGTTCCGCGCCGACCGGCGACGCGTTCGCCCCCGAGCCGCTCGCCGACGCGGGCCCGGCCGCACTCGCCGAGGCCGCACGGCGGGTCGCCCACGAGCTCGGCGGCCTCGACTCGGCGCGCCGTGCCGAACGCAGACTCGCCGCGCTCGCGCAGGAGCGCGCCGGACTCGACCGCGAGGAGCGCGCCGACACCGAACTCCTCGACGAGGCCGGGGCCTGGCTCGCCGCGTGGGACACCCGCCGCGCCGCTCTCCAGGCCGCTGTCGACGACGCCCAGGAAGCCGCGACCCGCGCCGAACACCTCGCCGGACAGCTGGACCCCGCGCGCCGCCAGGCCCGCGCCGCGGTCGAACGGGACCGGCTCGCCGCGCACGTCGAAGAGGTCGGCGCCGCGGTGCTGCGGGCCCGCGAGGACACGGCCGCCGCCCACGAGCACTGGCTCGGCCTCAAGGAGCAGCGGCTGCGCGATGTCGCCGCCGAACTCGCCGAGGGCCTCGTCGACGGCGCGCCCTGCACCGTCTGCGGGGCGACCGAACACCCCGCGCCCATGCGCAAGTCCGAGGGCCACGTCGACCGCGCCGCGGAGGAGGGCGCCCTCACCGCCTACCGCACCGCCGAGACGCGCCGCACCGACACCGAGCGCGCTCTGAGCGGCGTACGCGAGGAGCTGGCCGCCGCGAAGGCCGCCGCCGGGGACCAGGAGGCGGCTCGACTCGCCGAACTGGCCCGGGACCTGGAGGTCCGGCACGCCGACGCACGCGCCGCGGCCTCCGGACTGCACGCGGCCCGCGAGAGCCTCGCCCGCGCCGAGAGCGAGCACGAGCGTCGACTCGCGGCCCGCCAGGAAGCAGCGACCCGTACCGCCGCCCGCGCCTCCCTGCGTGAGGCGCTGGAGCGCGAACAGGCGGGCCTGGAGCGCGAGTTGACGCAGGCGCGCGGCAGCGCCGAGAGCGTCGAGGCGCGCGCGGCCCAGCTGGAGCGGCACGCGCGCCTGCTCACCGACGCCGCCGACGCCGCCCGCTCCGTCGAGGACACCGCGACCCGCCTCAAGGACGCGGACGCGCGACTCGCCGACGCCGCGTTCAGGGCCGGATTCGACACGCCACGGGCCGCGGCCATCGCGATCGTCGACGACACCGGACACCGGGAGCTGCAACACCGCCTGGACGCCTGGCAGTCGGAGCAGGCGACAGTCCGCGCCATGCTCGCGGAGGAGGACACCGCCGCCGCCTCGCACAGGCCGCCCGCCGATGTCACCGCGGCCCGCGCCGCGGCCGAGGCCGCGGACGCGCGCGTCCGGGCGGCAGGCTCCGCACGGGACGCGGCGGCCCGCCGCTGCGACGAACTCGACCGGCTCTCCCGCCGCGCCGCCACCGAGGCCCGCCGCCTGGGCCCGCTGCGCGCCACGTACAACCGCGTCGCCCGGCTCGCCTCACTCGCCGCCGGGACCTCCGCCGACAACGAACGCAAAATGCGCCTGGAGTCCTACGTCCTCGCCGCCCGCCTCGAACAGGTGGCGGCGGCCGCGACCGCGCGACTGCGCCGGATGTCGTCCGGCCGGTACACCCTGGTGCACTCCGACTCCCTCGCGGGGCGCGGCCGTTCGGGGCTCGGGCTGCATGTCGTCGACGCCTGGACGGGGCGCGAGCGCGACACGGCGACCCTCTCCGGCGGCGAGACGTTCTTCGCCTCGCTGGCCCTCGCGCTCGGCCTCGCCGACGTCGTCACGGACGAGGCGGGCGGGGTCCGCCTCGACACCCTCTTCATCGACGAGGGCTTCGGCAGCCTCGACGACCAGACCCTCGACGAGGTCCTCGACGTCCTCGACTCGCTGCGCGAGCGGGACCGCAGCGTCGGCATCGTCAGCCATGTGGGCGACCTGCGCCGCCGGGTCCACGCACAGCTGGAGGTCGTGAAGGGACGGGCCGGCTCGGTGGTGCGCCAGCGCGGGATCCAAGGCTGACGGCGTCAGGTCCGGGGAAGCGCCGCGGCCTGCCGCGCGCCCACGATCCGCGCCCACGATCCGCGCCCACGATCCGCACCCGCGACCCGCGCCCACGATCCGAACCCGCGATCCGAACCCGCGACCCGCACCCCTGGTCCGCACCTTTGGGCCCGCGCCGGGTCCGCACCCGGCTCAGCGACCGATCGCCCGGCGCGGCAGCGGTGACGAGTACACGACGCTCGTGGTCACGGAGCCCAACGCGCCGACCTTGCCGGAGACCTCCTCCAGGTGGCTCATCGAGCGGACCGCGACCTTGATCACGAAGCAGTCGTCGCCGGTGACGTGGTGCGCCTCCAGGATCTCCGGTGTCGCCTCGACCAGGTCGTGGAACGGCTTGTAGTTACCGTTCGGGTAGCGCAGCCGTACGTACGCGAGGATCGGCAGCCCGAGCCGCTCCGGCACCACGACCGCCGTGTACCCCGCGATGATCCCGGCCTCCTCCAGCCGGCGCACCCGCTCGGTGACGGCGCTGGCGGACATCGACACGGCTCGCGCGAGCTCGGCGTAACTGGCCCGTCCGTCGCGCTGGAGAGCTTCGAGGACGCGCCAGTCGGTGGCGTCCGGGACGTAGCCGGGCCCGGCTGTGGAATCGACGGTCATGGTCGAGAGATAGCAGGGAGATCCCCGGCGGAACAAGGGGGAGGCCGGGGATCGTCCCTTCAGGTCGCCGGTCGCCGCCCGTAGATTTCTCGCCAGGGGCCGGACCGCCGCCCCGCATCCCACCGAACGACGAGGACACCGCCATGCTCCCGACCACCGCCGACCCGGTGCTGCGCGTCGCCCCCGCCTCGCCCGCCGCCGCTGCCGCCTACTTCGGCGCGAGCCTCGCCTTCCACGCCGACGTGTCCGACGTCGCCGCCGCGCTCGCCGCCGGGAGCGAGCCCGGCTTCGTCGTGGTCGACTCCCGCTCGACCGCGTCGTGGGACCAGGGCCACGTCCCCGGCGCGGTGCACCTGCCGACCGCGCTCGTCGCCGAGCAGGCCGAGCACCTCCTCGACCGGTCCGTCCCCGTGGTCACCTACTGCTGGGGCCCGGGGTGCAACGGCGCCACCCGAGCGGCCCTCGCCCTCGCCGAACGGGGCTTCCAGGTCAAGGAGATGCTCGGCGGATTCGAGTACTGGGTCCGCGAAGGCTTCGCGTACGAGACGTGGGAGGGCCCCGCGCGCAGGGCCGCCGACCCGCTGACGGCGCCCGCCGACGCGGACGACTGCGGCTGCTGAACCCGGCCCGGCGGAGCCCGCCCCCCACCGGACCTGCAACCGGGGACCCGCCCACCGGGCCTACGACGTGGACAGCCCCGCCACCACCGAACCTGCAACCGGGGACAGTTCGACCACCGGACCTACAACCGGGACAGCCCGACCACCGGACCTACAACCTGGACAGCCCGACCACCGGACCTACAACCTGGACAGCTCGGCCACCAGGTCGTCCAGGCCGAGCGACCCCTGGGAGAGCGCCGCCATGTGCCACGCCTTCGCGTCGAAGGAATCCCCGTGCGCCGCCCGCGCGTTGGCCCGGCCGAGCAGCCACGCCCGCTCGCCCAGCTTGTAGCCGATGGCCTGCCCGGGGATCGACAGGTAGCGGGTCAGCTCGCTCTCCACGAAGTCCGCCGGGCGGCTGCTGTGGGCGCCGAAGAACTCCTGGGCCAGCTCCGGGGTCCACCGCTCACCCGGGTGGAACGGGGAGTCCGCCGGGATCTCCAGCTCCAGATGCATGCCGATGTCGACGATGACGCGGGCCGCGCGCATCATCTGCGCGTCCAGATAGCCGAGCCGCGTCTCGGCGTCGGTGAGGAAGCCCAGCTCGTCCATGAGGCGCTCCGCGTACAGCGCCCAGCCCTCGGCGTTGGCGGAGACCCCGCCGAGCGTCGCCTGGTAGCGGGAGAGGTCGTCCGCGACGTGCGCCCACTGCGCCAGTTGCAGGTGGTGGCCGGGGACGCCCTCGTGGTACCAGGTGGAGAGCAGGTCGTAGACCGGGAATCGGGTCGCGCCCATCGTGGGCAGCCACGTACGGCCGGGCCGCGAGAAGTCCACCGAAGGCGCCGTGTAGTAGGGCGCCGCGGCGCCGCCGGGCGGTGCGATGCAGGACTCCACCTTCCGGACCCGCTCGGCGAGTTCGAAGTGCGTGCCGTCGAGCGCTTCGATGGCCTCGTCCATGACGCTCTGCAGCCACTGCCGCACCTCGTCGACGCCCTCGATGTGCCGTCCGTGCTCGTCGAGGTGGGCGAGGGCCACCCATGGCGTCGCGGCGCCCGGCAGGATCTTCTCCGCCTCGGCGCGCATCTCGCCGAGCAGCCGGTGGAACTCGCTCCAGCCGTACGCGTACGCCTCGTCCAGGTCGAGGTCGGCGCCGTTGTAGTAGCGGGACCAGCGGGCGTACCGCTCGCGGCCCACCACGTCGGGGGAGCCCTCGATCGCGGGCGCGTACACGTCGCGCATCCAGTCGCGCAGTTCGACGGTGGCCGCGTCGGCCGCGCGCGCCGCCTCGGTGAGTTCGCCGCGCAGCGCCTCGGGCCCGTCGGCGGTGAACTCCTCGAACCAGCCGCGCCCCTGCCCCGCCCACTCGGTGAGCTGCTCGACGAAGGTGGCCGTCGGGCGCGGCGCGCCGTGCAGCTTCCGCTCCAGGCCGAGGCCGAGCGTCTCGCGGTACCCCGCGAACGCCGCCGGTACCGCCCGCAGCCGTTCGGCGACGGCCGCCCAGTCCTCGTCGGTGTCGGTCGGGGTGACCGTGAAGACCTCACGCACGTGGTGGACCGGCGAACCGAGGTTGCTGACGGCGCGCAGCGGCTCCTCGGCGTCGTGCACGGCGAGTTCGGCGGTCAGCCGCTCGCGCAGCAGCCGGGCGCAGCGCCGCTCGACGTCGCTGTCGGCGCCCGGCGCGCGCTCCGCCGCGTCGAGCCGGGCGAGGGTCTCGCGGGCCAGCCCGGCCACGGCCTCGATGCCCGCGGGGGAGAGGTCGGGCAGGCGGCCGTGGGACCCCGGGTCGCCGAGGTACGTACCGGTGACGGGGTCGAGGGCGACGTAGGCGTCGACGTAGGCGTCGGCGATCTGCCGGGGCAGCCGGCTCTGGGGATGCTGGTCGCTCGGTGTGGCTGACATGCGGACATCCTCGTACGGGTCAGGGGGCCGCGTCACCCTCGGGTGGCAGCAGCGGGCCGCACTCCCACTGCTGGAAGATCAGCCGGGTCTCGACGCGGGCCACCTCGTGCCGTGCCGTGAACGCGTCGAGGACGAGCCGCTGGAGATCCGCCATGTCGCGTACGGCCACGTGCACGAGGTAGTCGTCGGGGCCGGTCAGATGGAAGACCGTGCGCGCCTCGGGCAGCGCCCGGATCCGCTCCACGAACGGGCCGACGAGCTCCCTGCGGTGCGGGCGCACCTGCACCGAGAGGAGGGCTTGCAGTCCCCGGCCGAGCTTGGCCGGGTCCAGGCGCAGCACATGGCCGAGGATCACCCCGGAGCGGCGCAGCCGGCCCACCCGGTCCAGGCAGGTCGAGGGGGCGACGCCGACCTGTGCGGCCAGATCGCGGTAGGTGGTGCGGGCATCGTTCTGCAGCAGCCTCAGTATCTCCAGGTCGACCGGATCGAGTACGACGGAATCGGTCATCCGGCGAACGTAGCACGGGAGTTGATGCAGAGACTCCGCCCGTTGTTCAGCATGGGCGCATGGACCGCAACGAGGAAGTGACGCGCCCCCGGCCCCACCCCCGCCCCCGGGCCCTCGCCACCGAGGCCGTGCACGCGGGCCGCGACGATCTCGCCGCCCTCGGCCTGCACGCGCCGCCCATCGACCTGTCCACCACGTACCCGTCCGCCGACAGCCGCGCCGAGGCCGCCCGCCTCGACGTGTTCGCCGCGCACGGCGTCCTCGACGAGGGGCCGCCGGTCTACGGCCGCCTCGGCAACCCGACCGTCGCCCGCTTCGAGACGGCCCTCGCCCGCCTCGAAGGGACGGACACCGCGGTCGCGTTCGCGAGCGGCATGGCGGCGCTGACCGCGGTGCTTCTCGTACGTCTCTCGGCGGGTCTGCGCCATGTCGTCGCGGTCCGCCCCCTCTACGGTTGCAGCGACCACCTGCTGACGGCGGGCGCGCTCGGCTCGGAGGTCACCTGGGTCGACCCGGCGGGCATCGCGGACGCGATCCGGCCCGACACCGGCCTGGTGATGGTGGAGTCACCCGCCAATCCGACCCTCGCCGAGGTCGATCTGCGCGGCGTCGCCCACGCCTGCGGCTCGGTGCCGCTGCTCGTCGACAACACCTTCGCGACGCCCGTGCTGCAACGGCCCCTGGACAGCGGGGCACGGCTCGTGCTGCACAGTGCGACCAAGTATCTCGGCGGGCACGGGGACGTACTGGGCGGTGTGGTGGCCTGCGACGAGCTGTTCGCCCGGGAGCTGCGCAAGGTGCGGTTCGCGACCGGCGGCGTGCTGCACCCGCTCGCCGGATACCTGCTGCTGCGCGGCCTGTCGACCCTGCCGGTCCGGGTGCGCGCCGCCTCGGCGACCGCGGCGGAACTGGTCCGCCGGCTCGCCGCCGACCCGCGCGTGACCCGCGTCCACTATCCGCGGATCGGCGGCGCCATGGTGGCCTTCGAGGTCGCCGGGGACCCGCACGCGGTGATCGCCGGGGTCGAACTCGTCACCCCGGCCGTCAGTCTCGGCAGCGTCGACTCCCTCATCCAGCACCCGGCCTCGATCAGCCACCGCGTGGTGGCCGCCGGCGACCGCAGAGCGTCGGGCGTCGGCGACCGGCTGCTGCGCCTGTCGGTCGGTCTCGAGGACGTCGAGGACCTGTGGGCCGACCTCGACCGGGCCCTGGGCGCCGAGGAGCCGGGCCGGCGCGATGTCGTCAGTTCCGCTCGGCCTGCTCGTACGGGGAAGGAGACACCGTCGGTGTCGCGTCGAGCCGGGCGGTGATCACCAGCGTGCCCTCCTCGATCTGGTAGTCAAGCGGCAGATCGAGGCCGCGCATCGCCGCCACCATGCCCGTGTTGGACGCCTGGGTGACCGCGTACACGCTCGCGCAGTCCGCCTCGGCCGCCAGCGCGACCAGGCGGCGCAGCAGTTCGGCGCCGATGCCGCGGCGCTGCCAGTCGTCCTCGACGAGCAGCGCGATCTCGGTCTCGTCGCCGTCCCACAGCAGGTGGCCGAGCGCGACGATGCGCCCGGAGGCGGTCCGCGCGGCGAGGGTGCGGCCGAAGCGGGGGCTGAGCAGGTGGTTGAGGTAGCGGTCCGCGTCGCCGACGGGGCCGTGGTAGCGCATGCTCAGCGTCCGCCCCGAGCACCGCTCGTGCATCGCCTTCGCCGCTTGGAGGTCCGCGACCTGCGCGCGCCGCACCGTGATCTCGTTGCCCTCGGGCAGCGTGAGGACGTCCTGGCTGCGCGGCACCCGCGGGCCGAGCCGCGCGTCGAGCTCGACGAGGGCGCGGGCCCGCGCGAACTCGGTCGGGGTGAACGGCAGGTACGGCCGCTCCACGGTGATGACCCCGCCGTCCGGCGTCCGCAGCCGCATCGCGGTCTCCTCGAAGCCGCCCTCGTCCGCCGCCGCGCCGCTCGCCGCTGACGAGGCGGGCAGCGACCTGATGGTGCACCGTCCCAGCAACTGGCGCAGCGACAGCGGCAGTTCGGCCGCGTCGAGCGCCGTGCGCGCGGCGAGGCCCAGGATGCGGGTGGGGGCGTCCACCAGGTCGTGGGCGTCGGCCCGCTCGATCCAGGTGCCGGTGCCTCCGGCCTCCGCGGCGGCCCGGTCCAGATCGGCGGCGGGCAGCTCCTGCGGGGCGCGCAGCAGGAACTCGTCCACGGTGCCGTCGGCCAGCGGATGCGTCTGCAGGCTCAGGATGTCCACCCGGCGGTGGGCCAGCGACGTGCACAGCGCGGCGAGGGAACCGGGCTCGTCCCGCACGGTCGTCCGCATCCGCCACAGGACGCTCCGCGCGGGGTCCAGGGGCGCGCCGGGATCCGGCGCGGGCGCCGGGGGCGCGTGGCCCTGGCGGTGTGACCACCATTGGGTGGCCCGCGCCATCAGGGCCACGCGCCTGCGGCGGGCGGGGCGGTTGTGCTGCACAGGGGTCACATCAGACATGTCTCGACTCATGCATCCACTGTGAAGGAACGGTGTTGCGTGATCACGAACGGTTTGTGACCGATGGGTAAAGAGTGCCTATGTCCGTTTTCGTTTCGCCGCTGTCCTGTTTCGTTTCGCCGCCGTTCCTGGCCTCACTGTCCGACGCGCCCGGGTTGCAGTGTCTTGGTGAACAGCACGTCGCCGCCCTCCTGCCGCAGCCGTACGGTCAACTCCCCGCTGCCGCCGTCGATGGCGACCTCGCCGAAGTACGGCGGGGTCTCCGCCGGTGAGGTGTTCGCCCGGGTCGGAGCCTTGATGAACACCTGTCGGGGGCCGAACGTCGCGTCGAGCTTCGCCGCCTGGAACCCGCCCGCGGCGAGCGGCCCCGACACGAACTCCCAGAACGGTTCGAAGTCCTGGAACGCGGCGCGCGACGGCTCGTAGTGCTGCGCCGAGGTGTAGTGCACGTCGGTCGTGAGCCACAGCGTGCCCGTGATCCGCCGGTGCTTGATGTGCCGCAGCAACTCGGCGATCTGCAGCTCCCGGCCGAGCGGCGCCCCCGGATCGCCCTGCGCCACCGCCTCGAAGTTCACCGCCCCGTCGGCCACCACGAGGCCCAGCGGCATGTCGGAGGCGATCACCTTCCACACCGCGCGGGAGCGTGACAGCTCGCGCTTGAGCCAGGCCAGTTGTTCGGCCCCGAGGATGCCGGTGGCGTCGTCGGCCTGCCGGTTCGGCGAGTTCGCGTTGCGGTATGTCCGCATGTCCAGGACGAACACGTCGAGCAGCGGACCCTGCCGCAGCACCCGGTACACCCGCCCGTCCGCGTCGCCCGGCGGCAGTGTCGAGACGGGGAAGTACTCGCTGAACGCGCGCAGCGACCGGGCCGCCAGGACGTCCGTGCTCTTCTCGGTGTAACGGGCGTCGTCCAGGATCTGACCCGGGTACCAGTTGTTGTGCACCTCGTGGTCGTCCCACTGCGTGATGGTGGGGACCTGGGCGTTGAACCGGCGCGCGTTCTCGTCGAGCAGGTTGTAGCGGAACGCCCCGCGGAACTCCGCCAGCGTCTCGGCGACCTTGGACTTCTCCTCGGTCGTCACATTGCGCCACACCCGCCCGTCGGGCAGCGTCACGCTGGGCAGGATCGGCCCGTCCGCGTAGATGTTGTCGCCGCTGCACAGGAAGAAGTCCGGGTCCAGGGCGCGCATGTCCTCGTAGACGCGGTAACCGCCCCGGTCGGGGTTGATGCCCCAGCCCTGGCCCGCGATGTCCCCTGACCACAGGAACCGCACCCCGGCCCTGCGCCCCACGCGCGCGGTGCGGAACGTGCCGTTCACCGGAGCGCTCGTACGGCGCGGATCGTCCGGGTCGGCGAGCAGCACCCGGTAGTGGATCTGCTCGCCGGGCTCCAGGCCGAGCAGCCGGGTCGTGCCGGTGAAGTCGGTGTCCGGGCCCAGCAGCGGGCCGCGCCGGCGCGTCACCCGCTTGAAGGACTCGGTGGCCGACGTCTCGACGATCATCCGCGCGGGGCGGTCCGAACGCACCCACACCAGGCCCGAGTGCGCGGTGACATCACCGGCCTGTACGCCCCAGCCCGCCCGGGGACGCCCCGAGAGCGCGAACGCGGGGGCCGCCGCGCCGCCGATCGCGGGCAGCGCGAGCGCCGCCGACGCGGCGAGCGAACCCCGCAGCACTCCACGGCGGCCGGGCAGGGGACTCGGCGGACGGTGTGACATGGGCGCCTCCAGTGACGGTTCCGAGAACAGTGCGGTGCTCACCTGCGTGACGCCGCGGAGCCACACCCAACTGTTCCGGCACGGCGCGCACACGAACCCCAAGTGAACAACCGCCCCCGCGCCAGGGGAACCGGGCGCGCGACGGAAGTCCCGTTCCCCGGCCCGCCGTCAGGACCGGGCCCCCGGCCGTCGGGCGGCGCGTGCCAGGAGCCGGACACCCTCGGCGATGCGGGCCGGCGTCAGATGCGCGTACCCGAGCACCAGGGGGACCCCGTCACCGCCCGCGCCGCCGCCGTAGTGACTCAGCGGGCGGACGGCCACCCCGGAGGCCGCCAGCCGCGCCAGGACCGCGTCCTGGGGGCCGCAGCGCCCGGGCAGGGTGGCGATGACGTGCAGGCCCGCCGCGATCCCCGAGACCTCGGTGCCGGGAAGGTGCTCCTCCAGAGCGGCCACCAGGGCGTCCCGGCGCTCCTTGTACGCGCGTTGGCAGCGCCGCAGATGCCGGTCGTGGTCGCCGCGCTCGACGAAGCGGGCCAGCACCGCCTGGTCGAGCGCGGGGTTGCCGAGGTCCATGTACCGCTTGCGCGCCACGATCTCGTCGGCCAGCGCGGCGGGCACGACCAGCCAGCCCAGCCGGAGCCCCGGCGCCAGCGACTTGCTCACCGAGCCCGTATAGGCGACGTGGTCCGGATCGAGGCCCTGCATGGCGCCCACCGGGGCACGGTCGTAGCGGAAGTCCCCGTCGTAGTCGTCCTCCACGACGAGCCCGCCCGCCTGCCGCGCCCACTCCAGGAGCCGGGCCCGGCGCGACGCCGAGTACGCGATGCCCGAAGGGAAGTGGTGCGACGGCGTCGTCACCACGGTGCGCACGCCCGAAGCGCGCAACGGCGCCATGGCGAGGCCCTCGTCGTCCAGCGGCAGCGACACGGCCCGCTGCCCCGCCGCGGCGAACAGCTCGTCGTGCTGCGGACTGCCAGGGCGCTCCACACCGATGGCACGCTGCCCGCGCGCGTGGAGCACGCTCGCGAGGAGCGTCACCGCCTGCGTCACCCCGGAGCAGACGATGATCCGCTCCGGGTCCGTCACCACCCCGCGACGCCGTGCCAGCAACTCCGCGAGAGCCGTACGCAGCCGGGGCAGACCGCGCGGATCCGGATACCCCAGGCCCGGATGCGGCAGCTCCGAGAGCACCCCGCGCTGCGCCGCCGCCCACGCGGAACGGGGGAACAGCGACAGGTCCGGGCCGCCCGCCACGAAATCGGCCCGGACGTCCGGTGAGGGGCGCGGCGCCAGGTCCCGGGCCCCGGGGGCGGCGGCCCGCACCGCCTCGCCCACCCACGTCCCCGCGCCGCGGCCACTGCGCAGGTAGCCCTCCGCGGTCAACTGCTCGTACGCCTCGGTGATCAGCCCGCGCGACACCCCGAGGTCGCCCGCCAGATCCCGGCTCGACGGCAGCCGCGTCCCCGGCGCGAGCCGCCCCGAACGCACCGCCTCCCGCAGAGCCGACTGCAAGGAACGCCCACGCGCGCGTGCCGGAGCGGAAGCGGCCGGCAGCAGCAACTCCCAAGCGGGGAACGGGGAATGCGGCGGGTTCGTGGACGTCATACGCAGCGACCCTAATGCGACGCCACTCGTGCCCCTGAGCCCCCGGCTTCTTGACCTCCCCGTCTCTCCGGACCTCCTTGCCCCCCGGGGCCCTCCTGGCCTCCTCGCTCTCTCCCGGCTTCTCCCGGGCTTCTCCGATTGGTCCCCGATACCGCTCCCTCGGTGGTCCTCGTACGGGACCACCCTTCGCCCTAGCGTCGGCGCCATGAAGGTCATGAACGCCACGAACCTCAAGGGCTCCCTGCTCGCCGCACTCGCCTGCGTCCTGGTGGGCGGCTCGTTCACCGCCAACAGCGTGCTGGGCCGGTACCCGTACGCGGGCGGCCAGTTCCTGCGCTACGGGATCGCCTGCCTGCTGCTCCTGACACTGGTCGGCCGGGGCGGCGCCGCGCCGCTCCGGCGCCTGGGGCCGCGCGACTGGGTACGGCTCACGTCCCTCGCGGCCGTCGGCATGATCGGCTTCAATCTCGCCGTCCTTGCCGCCGAACGGACCGCTGAACCGGCGGTACCGGGTGTCTTCGTAGGATGCGCGCCCGTCGTCGTCGCCGTCGTGCTGCCCCTGCTGTCCGGTCGGGGCGGGCCGCGGGCCATCGTGCTGCACGGTGCGCTGCTCGTGGCCGCCGGGGCCTTCACCGTCCAGGGGTGGGGACGTACCGACGCCACCGGCCTCGCCTTCTGCGCGTGCGCCCTCGCCGGTGAGGTCGGCTTCGCCGTGCTCGCCGTACCGGTGCTGCGGCCGCTCGGCCCCCGGCTCCTGTCCTGCGTCGTCTGCGCGATCGCCGCGCTGGAAGCGGCCGTTGTGGGCCTCTTCGCCGACGGGTCCGCCTGGCTGCGGGTGCCCGACCGTACGGAGGCGGCGGCCCTGGTGTGGCAGGCCGTGATCGTCACCGTGATCGGCTTCGTCTGCTGGTACATGGGCGTGCAGCGGATCGGCGCGGAGCGCGCCACGCTGTTCTCCGGGCTCATCCCGGTCGCCGCGGCCTGCACCGCGCCCCTGGTCGGCTCGGGGAACTACGGCCTCGCCCAGGGTGTCGGCAGCGCCCTGGTCGGTGCCGGGGTCGCCCTGGGCTCGGGCGTGTTCAGCCGGCGGTCACCGGCTCGTGTCGAGGATGACGCGGGCCACCAGGGCCGGGTCGTCGTTCATCGGCACGTGACCGCAGCCGGGCAGCCTGACCAGGCGCGCCCCGGGCAGGACCCGCTTGGCGCGGATGCCCTGCCGGCGCAGCAGGATCCGGTCCCGCGTGCCCCAGGCGACGGTGACGGGGATCTCCGGGATGTCGTCGCGGAAGCGCACGCCACGGCCCGCGTCGAGCGTCTCGTGGAACCCGGTCGCGTGGCGCAGCGCCAGCGTCTCGGCGACCACCGCGTCCGGTGAACGGCGCCCGGGCCGCGCGTAGATGGTGCCGGTGAGCGCGGCCCGCCCGGCGGCCGACCGGGCCAGCCGCTCGACCAGCGGCAGCGGCATCACCCGCGCGCCCTGCCGCATCGCGAGCAGCGTCCCGAAGGCGTAGCGTCGCTCGGCCTCGGTCCAGAAGCCGGCCGGGGACAGCGCCGTCACCGACCGCACGCGCTTCTCCCGGCCCAGCTCCAGGGCGAGCAGCCCGCCCAGCGAGTTGCCCGCCACATGGGGCCGGTCGAGCCCGAGTTCGCGGCAGAACGCGTCCAGGACCGGCACCACGCCGGGCAGGCCGTACGCGAGACCGTCCGGCAGCGCGGGTGACGTCCCGAACCCCGGGAGGTCCACGGCGATCACATCGCGCTCGGCCGCCAGGATCTGCAGCACCGGCTGCCACGCCTGCCAGTGGTGGCCTATCCCGTGCAGCAGGAGGAGCGGTTCCCCGGCCCCCGCGCGCTCGTACGCGAGGGTCACCGTGCGCGGCCCGCCGGGGCCGTCGATGCTGAAGGACGCCTGTGCCGCCATGTCGCTCGCTCCCTGTCCCCGCCACATCCCGACGGTCCCTTAGACACCTCGTCAGCAACAATTACCGCTCAGTAGCCCCCAGTTCAAGAGGCAGGCGAGCGGAGGGCCGGGTTCCGTGTGGACAGCGCGTGGATCGTCGGTTGGGATGGGGGCGTGTCCACTGATACAGGGATCGATGTCTTCCAAGAGCACCGCCCCGTCCTGATGGGCGTGGCCTACCGCATGCTGGGCCGCGTCGCCGACGCCGAGGACGTGGTCCAGGACGCGTGGCTGCGCTGGGCCAGGTCCGACCGGGCCGACGTGCTCGAACCGCGCGCCTACCTGGTCCGCGTCACCACCCGCCTCGCCATCGACCGGCTGCGCCAGGCACAGACCCGGCGCGAGTCCTACGTGGGCCCGTGGCTGCCCGAGCCGCTCGTCACCGACTTCGGGCCCACCGTCCCCGACACCGCGGAACGGGCCGTGCTCGCCGACTCCGTGTCGCTCGCCGTCCTCGTCGTCCTGGAGTCGCTCTCGCCCCTGGAGCGCGCCGTGTTCGTGCTGCGGGAGGCGTTCGGGCTGCCGTTCGCGGAGATCGCGGCCACCCTGGAGCGCGGCGAGGCCGCGGTGCGCCAACTCGCCGCACGCGCGCGCAAGCACGTGGAGGAGCGGCGGCCCCGCTTCGACGTCGACCCGGCCCAGCAGCGCGATCTGACCGAGCGGTTCCTCGCCGCCGCGACCGAGGGCGACCTCGACGGACTCATGTCACTGCTCGCCCCGGACGTACGCCTGGTCGGCGACAGCGGCGGCAAGGCGAAGGCGCCCGTACGCGTCCTGGAGACCGCCGACAAGGTGGGCCGGTTCCTGGCGGGCGCCGCGGGACAGGGGAACGCCGAGGGGTTCGAGTTCCGCACCATGGAGATCAACGGCGGCCTCGGGCTGCTCGCCCTCTCCGACGGCAAGCTCGACGCCGTCTTCCAGCTCGGCATCAGCGACGGCAAGGTCCAGTACATCTACATCGTGCGCAACCCGGACAAGCTCCGGACGCTGCTGTAGGCCGCGCGCCACAAGGGCCCGCCGTCCGCGATCGCGGACGGCGGGCCCTCGCGCGTGCCGCACGAACGCCGCGTGAACGGAGTGCGGCCCTCCATGAACGCTCTGCGGCAAAGCCCCTGTGCGGGCGGTAACCGATCGAGGATTGGTCTTGACCAAGTTCGGAGGCGGCCCTACGCTCGCAGGGATAGTGCAGGAACCTTTAATAAACAAGGGCGCTAAAAAGCCGCCGGGGCACGGCTGTTGCGGAGGACAGGGTGGGGACCACGCAGTTGGAAGCGGCACCGGAGCCGAAGTACTGGCACCTCAAGACCGTGCTCAGCGAGGCGCTCGACTCCGAGTTCGCCGTCGGGGAGATCCTGCCGAACGAGCGTGACCTCGCGGCCCGCTTCGGCGTCGCCCGTGCCACGCTCCGGCAGGCCCTGGAGCAGCTCGAACTCGAAGGACGGCTGCAGCGCCGCCGCGGCGTCGGCACCACCGTCGCGCCGCCGAGGGTGGGCGTCGCCGTCGCCTCGAACGACCACGACTGGCCCGGCGCCAGCGGGGACGCGTGGCAGGCCGTCGACTGCACCCCGGCCGTGCCGCCCGCCGCGGTCGCCGACATGCTGGGCACCGCCCCGGGCGAGACCGTGCACGTGCTGCGCCGTACGCGCGTCTCCCACGGTCAGCCGGTCGCCGCCGAGCTGCTCTACGTCCCGTCGGCCTCCGTGCCCGACCTGACCGCCATAGACGCTCCCTCCGGCGCCGCACGCGCGCGTGCCGTCCTGCGCGAGCTGCAGCGGTTCGGCCTCGACGGCCAGGACCGCGCGGTCGAGCTGGGCTCGGCCCGCGCCGACGACGCGAGGGAACTCGACCGACTTCCCGGCGCCCCGGTCCTCGTCGTCACGACCCGCTACTTCAGCGACGGCGTCACGGCAGCGGTCTCCATGGCCACCTACCGGGCCGACACCTGCCGCCTCACCTTCGGCGACACCCCGGACGTGGAGATCCACCACACCCCCGAGACCCGGGCGTCCTGACCCCGCACGCCCACGGCCGGCGGGGGACGACCCCGCCGGAGCCGAGCGCCCGGCCGCGAAGGGCGGTCACCCGCGCACGGCGCGCAAGCGGACCCGAACCAGACCCGGCCCCGGACCGAGCTGCCCCGGGCGCGAGCCCCGTCATCGCCGGGCCGAAACCGTCCCCTCCGTGGCGAACAGCTGCTCCTCCACGTGATCGAGCGCGAGCCGCAGCGCCCCCGTGGCCACAGCCGCCTCGCCCAGCATCGACAGGGCGACCCGGGGCGGCCGCAGGCAGTACCGCTCCAGCTCGCGCCGGAGCGGATCCAGCACCCCGTCGATCCCGGCGGCCCACCCGCCGACGATGACGAGCTCCGGGTCCAGCGCCAGCACCAGCGCGGCGACATCGTGCACCAGCCGCTGGATGAACCGCTCCATCGCCGCCCCGGCCCGCTCGTCGCCCTCGCGGGCCAGCGCGAACACCTTCGCCACGGCCGGCTCGTCCAGCGGATGCAACGGCTCGTCCGTCGTCGACAGCAGCGTCTCCGGCCGCACCTCGCGGCCCAGCAGATGCAGCGCCCCGATCTCCCCGGCAGCGCCCCCGTACCCCCGGTGCAGCCGCCCGCCGATCAGGGAACCGGCCCCGGGACTGAGCCCCGCCAGCACGAACACCAGGTCGTCCGACTCGATCCCGGCGCCCTTCCAGTGCTCGGCCACGGCCGCCGTGTTGGCGTCGTTCTCCACGATCACCGGGCACTTGAAGGAGCGCCGCAGCCGCTCACCGAGCGGCAGCCCGGTCCACCCGGGCAGCGCCGTACCGAGCCGCACCGTGCCGTCGGCCTCCACGATGCCTGGGCTGCCCACACCGACCGCGCGCAGCGAACTGCGGGCCACCCCGGCGCGGCGCAGCAGATCCGCGACGGTCCCGCGCAACCGCTCGATGCGCTCCTCCGCCGGTGCGGCCTCGTCGACGTCCTTGGAGGCCGAGCCGAGGATCCTGCCGTCGAGCGCCGAGAGCACGGCGGCGACCCGGTGCGGCCCGATCTCCAGACCCAGCAGATGCCCCGCCTCGGCCCGGAAGCGGAACTTCCGCGCGGGCCGTCCCTGGCGCCGCGCGCCCGGTTCCTCGACGGTGGTCTCCACGACGAGTCCGGCCTCGATGAGCCCCTCGACGACGCCTTCCACGGTCGGCCGTGACAGCCCCGTCACCCGCGTGATCTCGGTGAGCGTCGCGAAATCCGTGGAGCGCAGCGCGTGCAGCACCACCGCGGAGTTGATCCGCCTGAGCAGAGAGGGATCCCCGCCGGTCAGCTGCCCCAACGTCCGTCCTCCCAGCAGTTGCGCGTGTTCGCCGGATGGTACTCGCCACGGCCGACACCGGCGAGAGTCGGGTGCACTTCTGCGGTAACGGGTGCTCACCCGGGCAGGCTCCGAAACAGGCGATACGGCGTTCAGTGCGGCGCGACGAAACCGGATTCGTACGCGGCGATCACCGCTTGCGTCCGATCGCGGGCCCCGAGCTTGGCGAGCACGGCGCTGACGTGCGACTTGACCGTCTCCGTGCCGACCACGAGATCCGCGGCGATCTCCGCGTTCGACAGGCCGCGCGCCATTCGCCGCAGCACCGCCGCCTCGCGCTCGGTCAGCGCGGCCCGCTCCATCGTGGCCCGCGCCGACGCGTTGCCGTACTCGGCGGCCAGCTTGCGCACCGCCGCCGGGAAGAGGAGGGACTCACCCGCCGCGACGAGCCGCACCGCGTGCACGATCTCG
Source organism: Streptomyces sp. NPDC030991 (assembly GCF_055571235.1). Lineage (NCBI taxonomy): Bacteria > Bacillati > Actinomycetota > Actinomycetes > Kitasatosporales > Streptomycetaceae > Streptomyces > Streptomyces sp. NPDC030991. The sequence continues at coordinate 86,193 of NZ_JBVIFR010000016.1, read as the reverse complement.
GCGGGCCGTGCCCGCTTCAGCAGAAACCCGTCGGCGCCCGCGCGCAGCGCCCCGTACACGTACTCGTCGTTCTCGAAGGTGGTGATGACGAGGATCTTCGGCGGTCGCCGCACGGCACGCAGCACCGCGCGCGTGGCCTCGATGCCGTCGAGCAGCGGCATCCGTACGTCCATGGCGACGACATCGGGGCACAGCGCGCGCACCAGGGGGATCACCGCCGCGCCGTCGGCCGCCTCACCCACTACCTCGATGTCCGGCTGCGCCTCCAGCACGGCGCGCAGACCGGCGCGGACGAGGGGTTCGTCGTCGACGAGGAGCACGGTGAGCGGCACCCGGCCAGCCTAGGTCACCCCACCGGCAGTTCGACGTGCACCTGCCACTGGCCGCCGACAGGACCCGTGCGGGCCCGCCCGCCCAGCAGCGCGGCCCGCTCCCGCATCCCGCGCAGCCCGCTCCCCGTACCGTCGGCCCCGGCCCGTGCCCCGGCGGGCAGGTCGTTGCACACATCCAGGCAGAGCCGGCCGTCGGCGACGGTGAGCGCGACCCGGACCGGGACGGTGCCGCAGTGCCGCAGGACGTTGGTGAGCCCTTCCTGCAGAATGCGGTAGCCCTCCCGTGAGACGTGCCCGGGCACCGACTCCAGCGGGCCGCTGACGCGCACGTCCACCTGCGTCCCCGCGGCCCGCGCCGAACCGAACAGCCGGTCGGCGTCCCGCAGCGTGGGGCGGGAACTCACCGGCTGCTCCGCCTCCCGCAACACCACCAGCACCCGCTCCAGATCCTCCAGAGCGGCCCTGCCGGTCTCCTCGATGGCGTCCAGGGCCCGGTCCGTGAACGCCGCGTCGCCCGCCGCCCGGGCCGCGCCCGCCTGCACCACCGCCACCGTCAACGCGTGGCCGATGGAGTCGTGCAGCTCCCGCGCGATGCGGTTGCGTTCAAGGAGCCGCTCGGTCCGTTCCTCCAGGAAGGCGAGGCGCTCGGCCGCGGACGGGCCGAGCAACAGCGGGGCCGCCCACGCCATCAGCCGGCCCGCGCCCTCCACCACGTACAACAGGGCCAGGAGCACGACGGGGATGAGCGGCGCGCACCACCAGCCCTGCCCCGGCAACGGCAGCGGGGACACCGTGCTCACCGGCTGACCCGCGGCGGCGCCGGTCAACTCCAGCACCACCGCCATCAGCTGCGACGTCACAAGAGCCACGGAGAGACCCAGGGCCAGCCGCAGCACCAGCCAGACCGCCGTCCTGCCCCGGTCCCGCCACGAGGCCGACGGGGTGACCGAGACCTCCCCCTCCGCGCCGCCGCCCGCCACGCGCGCGTGCCCGCCGGGAAACAGCATCAACCGCGCCTGCAACCCCTCGGCGCGCCGGACCACCGGCACCGTCCCCACCAGGACGAGCAGCGGTACCGGTAGGACGTAGATGAGCGCCCAGTCCCGCGGGGAAGGGGACGAGAGGCCCGGATAGATGGCGCCGCACACGAAGGCGAACGCCGCGGCACACAACAGATGCAGCCAACGGGTGTACGTGACCGCACACGTCAGCGGTCTCAGCAGGCGGGGCATGCGGCCATCGTGCCAGCCGCGCCGGCGCCGGCGGCTCCCCCGTGCGAGGGAGGCGGTCCCCACCGGCGGGGGAGGACCGGCGCCCCGGAGCACGCGAGGCTGCTGTCATGACCAGCATCGACGTCCAGGACCTCACCAAGGAGTACGGCACGACGCGCGCCGTGGACCGGCTGACCTTCCGGGTCGGGCCGGGCCGCGTCACCGGGTTCCTCGGGCCGAACGGAGCCGGTAAATCCACCACCATGCGCCTCGCCCTCGGCCTCGCCAGGCCCACCTCCGGGAGCGCCCTGATCGGGGGCCGCCCCTATGCGGCGTACGACGAACCGCTGCGCCAGGTGGGCGCGTTGCTCGACCCGCAGGCCGCCCACGGCGCCCGCACCGCGCGCGACCACCTGCTGATGCTCGCCGCCACCCACCGCATCCCGGTGCGCCGCGTCGAGGAGGTGCTCGAACAGACCGGTATCGCGGCGGCGGCCGGGCGCCGCGTGAAGACGTTCTCGCTCGGGATGCGCCAGCGTCTCGGGATCGCGGCGGCCCTGCTCGGCGACCCCGCCGTCCTCCTGCTCGACGAGCCGTCCAACGGACTCGACCCCGAAGGCATCGTCTGGATCAGGGAGTTGCTGCGCGACCTCGCGCGCGCGGGACGCACCGTCCTCGTCTCCAGCCACCTCATGAACGAGACCGCGACCTTCGCCGACCACCTCGTCGTCCTCGGCCGCGGACGGCTGCTCGCCGACACCTCGATGCCGGACTTCATCGCCGCGCACAGCGCCCGCCGCGTCCGGGTACGCACCACCGAACCCGACCGGCTGCGCGCCGCACTCGCGCGCGCGGGCCACCCCCTCACCCTCGCGGCGGACGGCCGCTGCACCGTGACCGGCGCCACCGCCGCCGAGGTGGGCGCCCTGGCCGCGGCCGACGGCATCCCGGTCCTCGAACTCGCCGACGAGCACGCCTCGCTGGAGGAGGCCTACCTCGCTCTGACCGCGAACGACACCGAGTTCACCGCCACGCCGCTCCAGGAGGTCTGACCCATGTCCACCACCGCCGTACTGCACTCCGAGTGGATCAAGGTCAGATCGCTGCGCGGCAGCCTCGGATCGCTGCTCGCCGTCTTCGTGTCCACCGTCACGATCACAGTCCTCGTCTTCGCCACGGTGGGCCGCGCCGAGGCCGACCACGGGGACGACGCCCTCCTCGGCGCCTTCTACGCCCTCAACTTCGGCCAGATCGCCGCCCTCGCCTTCGGCGCCACCACCGTCTCCGGCGAATATCTCGACGGCGCGCTGCGGGTGTCCCTCGCGGCCGTACCCGACCGAACTCTGCTCTACGGAGCGAAGATCGGCGTCATCGGCGGGTGCGCCCTCGTCACCGGCACCGCCACGACCTTCACCGCGTTCCTCGCCGGTCAGGCGTTCCTGGGCGACGACGCCCTCGGCCTCGGTGACCCCGGCGCGCTGCGCGCCTGCGTCGGCGGCGGTGTGTACCTCGCGCTGATGGCGCTGTTCGCGGCGGGACTCACCGCCGTACTGCGCAGCGCCGTGGCCGTGTTGAGCATCCTCGTCCCCTTCCTGCTGATCGTGTCGTTCGTCGTCGGGGACGTCGCGGGTGCCGCCGCCGACCTCCTGCCCGACCGCGCGGGCCAACAGGTCCTGCGCCACCACCCCGTGGGCTCCCTCGGCCCCTGGACGGGACTCGCCGTGACCGGGGCGTGGGCCGCGGCGGCCGTCCTCGCCGGCTGGTGGACGGTGCGCCGCAGGGACGCCTGACGCCCGGTCGGCCCGTTGTCAGTGGCGGCCGCTTTACTGGAGGCATGAACATCGCGGAGCAACTCGCGACGATCGACCTGCTGTGGAGCGGCCCCTTCCCGGCCGAGCACGGCAGCTCCGTCGCGGGCTGGGGCGGCCCCGGGTTCGTCATGGCCGAGCTGGCCGAGCGGGACGGAGACCGCGACCTCGCGGAGGCCCAGGCGGACGCCGACCGCGACGGCCTGACCGCACTGCTCACCGCGCGCTGGGGGGAGCCGTACCGGCTGAGCCTGTGGAGCACGCATGCCCGGGCCCTCGAGCACGGCGAGGAGATACCCGAGCCCTGGGGCTGGCTCAGCGCCTGTGCCCAGGACCTCCACCTGTGGGGCGTCGGCGAACGATGGGTGGCCCTCGCCGTCGCCCGGCAGGGTGACGACCAGCCGTACCAACTCCTCACGGTGATCACGGACATAGCCCCTCCCTGAGCACGCCTGTACGGAACTCCCGTGCCACCATGGGATCTTGAGCCCGACCCCACCTCGACAGGGTTCACCGCCCCGAGGACCGCACGAAGGAGAGCACATGAGCGACGACAGCGCGCAGCAGCCGGGGGAGCGGATCGCCGGCCACATCGCGCACAACGCCCGTGTGTGGAACTACTGGCTGGGCGGCAAGGACCACTACGAGGTGGACGAGCAGGTGGGGAACATGGTGACGTCCATGTACCCGAGCATCGGCGAGGTCGCCCGCGCCGACCGCGCCTTCCTGGGCCGCGCCGTGGACTTCCTCGCGGGCGAGGCGGGCATCCGCCAGTTCCTCGACATCGGCACGGGCCTGCCGACCGTGGACAACACGCACGAGGTCGCCCAGCGCATCGCGCCCGACGCCCGCGTCGTCTACGTCGACAACGACCCGATCGTGCTCACCCACGCCCGCGCGCTGCTCACCAGCTCCGCCGAGGGCGCCACCCACTACGTGGACGCGGACGCGCACGACCCGCGGGCGATCATCGAGGCCGCGTCCGAGACGCTCGACCTGGAGCGGCCCGTCGCGGTCATGCTCCTCGGCATCCTCAACTTCGTCCTCGACACCGACGAGGCCACCTCCATCGTGCGCCGCCTCGTCGACGCGATCCCCTCCGGCAGCTACGTCGTCCTGACCCACCCGACGCTGGAACTGGGCGGCGAGGGCAACGAGGCGGCGATGAAGTTCTGGAACGAGAACGCGACCCCGCCCATCACCGCCCGTACCGGCGCCGAGGTCATGGCGTTCCTCGACGGGCTGGAGCTCGTCGAGCCCGGCCTGGTCTCGTGCGCCCGCTGGCGCGCCGAAGGCACCGAGGAGGGGCCGCTGGTCGCCCAGTTCGGGGTCGTGGCCCGCAAGCCGTAACTACTCGGGCAGGTCCGGGCAGGACGCGGCGGCGCGCAGCCGGGCGAACTCCTCGGCCATCGTCGCCGTCGTCCAATGCGCGTTCAGACCACTGGGGTTGGGCAGCGCCCACACCCGGGCGCCGCCGATCGTCCGCTCCTGCGGCCCGATGCGCGCCTTGGGCTCCTGGAAGGCCGAGCGGTACGCGGTCACGCCCACCACCGCGAGCCACCGGGGCCGCAGCCGCGCGACCTTCTCCGTCAGGAGGCGCCCGCCCTCCCGGTACTCCTCGGCGCTCAGTTCGTCGGCCCGCGCCGTGGCCCGCGCGACCACGTTGGTGATCCCGAGCCCGTACGACGTCAGCTCGTCCTGCTCGGCGGGGTGGAGGCGGCGCGGCGTGAAGCCGGAGAGGTGCAGCACGGGCCAGAACCGGTTGCCGGGGCGCGCGAAGTGCTGCCCCGTCGCCGCCGACATCAGGCCGGGGTTGATACCGCAGAAGAGCACGTGGAGGCCGCTCGCGACGATGTCCGGAACCAGACGGTCACGAGCGGCCTCCAGCTCCGCGGGGGTCGGCCGCGTCAGAGGATCGCCCCCGGCGCGTACCCCGCGGCCCGCGGGTGCTGCTTCACGATCCGCTCGACACGGGCCACGATCTGCTCCACCTGACCGGCGGCCGCGCCCGTGAACGACAGCTTGTCCGCCATCAGTCCGTCGAGCTGCGCCCGGTCCAGCGGGATACGGGCGTCGGCGGCCAGCTTGTCCAGCAGCTCGTTGCGCTCGGCGCCCTGCTCGCGCATCGCGAGGGCGGCGGCGACCGCGTTCTCCTTGATGGCCTCGTGCGCCTCCTCGCGGCCCACGCCCGCGCGCACCGACGCCATCAGCACCTTGGTGGTGGCGAGGAACGGCAGGTAGCGGTCGAGCTCACGGGCGACGACGGCGGGGAACGCGCCGAACTCGTCGAGCACCGTGAGGAACGTCTCCAGCAGACCGTCGAGCGCGAAGAACGCGTCGGGCAGCGCGACACGGCGCACCACCGAGCAGGACACGTCGCCCTCGTTCCACTGGTCGCCCGCCAGCTCGCCGGTCATCGACGCGTAGCCGCGCAGAATCACCATCAGCCCGTTGACGCGCTCGCAGGAGCGGGTGTTCATCTTGTGCGGCATCGCCGACGAGCCGACCTGGCCCGGCTTGAACCCCTCGGTGACCAGCTCGTGCCCGGCCATCAGCCGGATCGTCTTGGCGGTCGAGGAGGGCGCCGCGGCCAGCTGCACCAGCGCGGTGACGACCTCGTAGTCCAGCGAACGCGGGTAGACCTGGCCGACCGAGGTGAACGCCTCGGAGAAGCCCAGGTGGGCGGCGATCCGCTGCTCCAGGTCCGCGAGCTTGTCCGTACCTTCCGCGGAACCGCCGAGCAGGTCGAGCATGTCCTGCGCGGTGCCGACCGGGCCCTTGATGCCGCGCAGCGGGTAGCGGGCCAGCAACTCCTCGACCCGGCCGTACGCGACGAGCAGCTCGTCGGCGGCGGTCGCGAAGCGCTTGCCGAGCGTGGTGGCCTGCGCGGCGACATTGTGCGAGCGGCCCGCCATGACCAGCTCGCCGTACTCACCGGCCAGCTTGGCGAGGCGGGCGAGGACGGCCACGCTGCGGTCGCGCACCAGCTCAAGGGAGAGCCGGATCTGGAGCTGCTCCACGTTCTCCGTGAGGTCGCGGGAGGTCATGCCCTTGTGGACCTGCTCGTGCCCGGCGAGTGCGTTGAACTCCTCGATGCGGGCCTTCACGTCGTGGCGCGTGACCTTCTCGCGCTCGGCGATCGACGCCAGGTCGACCTGGTCCAGCACTCGCTCGTAGTCGGCGATCGCGGTCTGAGGCACCTCGATCCCGAGGTCCTTCTGGGCCTTCAGCACGGCGAGCCAGAGCCGGCGCTCCAGCTTCACCTTCTCCTCGGGCGACCAGAGGGTGGCGAGCTCGGCGGAGGCATAGCGTCCGGCGAGAACGTTCGGGATACGGGGCTTGGCAGGCGCAGTCACGTGTACGGAGTTTACCGGGCGTCCCTACAGGCTCCGAACCACCTGCCCGCTGGAGGAACCTCCAGGTCACCGACGGTTGCCGTGGACGAGCCCGGCCGCGATGTCGACGGCCGCGGCGACGTCGCCGCCGGGCGGGTACAGGAGGGCGCGTCCGACCACCAGCCCGCGCACCGCGGGCAGGGACATGGCGCCCGCCCAGGAGGCGTAGGTCTCGTGCGGGTCGCCCCGCGGGTCGCCGCCGAGCAGGAGCGTCGGCAACGTGGTCGCGTCCAGGACACGCGCGAGTTCGTCGACGACCGGCAGCTTCAGCCAGGTGTAGGCGCTGCTCGCGCCGAGCCCGCTCGCGATGTGGATCGACCTGATGACGCTGTCGGGATCGAGCAGATTGCGTACGCGCCCTTCGTGGCGCACCGTCAGGAACGGTTCGACCATCGCCATGAGGCTGTGCTCGGCCAGGCTGGTGACCGCCGCCGCCGTCGCCTCCAGCGTCCGTACGGTGCCGGGGTCGTCGAGGCAGATCCGGGTGAGCGTCTTGCCGCCCTCGAGCCCCTGGGCGGCGATCACCTGGGTGGTGTACGCGGTGAACCGGTCGTCGAGTTCGAAGGCGGCGCCCTGGAGCCCGCCGCGGTTCATCGAACCGATGGCGATCCGGTCCTCCAGGGCTCCCATGAGCAGGAGGTCGTCGAGGAGGTCGGGGGTGCCGAGGACCCCGTCCACGCCGGGCCGGGCCAGCGCGGTCGCCAGCCGGTCCAGCAGGTCGGTGCGGCTGGCCATGGCTCTGTCGTCACCGCGGACCCCGAGGGCGCCGCGGGCCGGGTGGTCGGCGGCGACGATGAGCAGGCGCCCGTCGTGCCCGCCCAGCGGGCGGCGGGAGCGTTTCTGCCAGGAGCGGCCGACGCGCCCGGGGTCGTCGGCGCGGATCCCGGTCAGCCGTGCGGCGTCGATCATGCGGTTCCCGCCCTCCGGGCCCGCGGCGGGGCGGCGAGGGCCGCTTCCACCTCGGACGTCGTCGGCATGGCGGTGGAGCAGGCGAGGCGGGAGGCCACGAGGGCGCCCGCGACGTTGGCGAACTCGATGGTCCTGCGCAGCTCCCAGCCGCTGAGGAGGCCGTGGACGAGGGCGCCCCCGAACGCGTCCCCGGCCCCGAGGCCGTTGACGACGTCGACCGGGAACGGCGGGACCTCCACCCGCTCGTGCCGGGTGGCCGCGAGGACCCCCTTCGGGCCCTGCTTGACGACGGCCAGTGCGAGGCCGCGGTCCAGGAGCGCGTCGGCCGCCCGGCGCGGCTCGCTCTCGCCGACGGCGATCTCGCACTCCTCCCGGTTGCCCACGGCGACGGTGACCTGGTCGAGCGCCCGCTCCACCTGCCGTGTCGCCTCCTCGGGGCCGGTCCAGAACATCGGCCGGTAGTCCAGGTCGAGGACGGTGTGAGCGCGGCGGGCCCGGGCCTGCCAGGCGGCGAAGTGGGCGGCCCGGCTCGGCTCGGCCGACAGGCCCGTCACCGTCGCCCAGAAGACGGCCGCCTCCCGGATGTCGTCCAGCGGCAGCTCCTCGGCTTCGATCATGAGGTCGGGCGCGCCGGCGTACCGGTAGAAGTAGAGCGGGAAGTTGTCGGGCGGGAAGACCTCGCAGAAGGTCACGGGTGTGGGCGGCCCGTCGGGCGCGGTGATCGGGGTGAGGTGGGCGGTGTCCACGCCGAGCCGGGCGGCCTCCTGCCGTACGTACCGGCCGAAGGGGTCGCGGCCGACCCGGGAGATGAGGGCGGCGTCGCGGCCGTGCCGGGCCGCCGCGACGGCCACGTTCGTCGCGCTCCCGCCGAGGAACTTCTCGAACGTCCGCACCTCTTCCAGGCCGACGCCCTGGTCGAGGGGGTAGATGTCGACCCCGGTCCGGCCGATGGCGACGAGCTCGTGAGCCATGGGTCAGCCCTCCACGGGGTCCGCGCGGTGCCCGGCGGCGCCGGGCAGGGAGAGGAGGTGCGCGACCGAGGCGCGGACCTCGTCGGCGGGCCCGGCGCCGGCCCCGGTGCCCGAGGGGGGCGGCAGGATGGTGTCCTGTTCGAGCACGTACCACCCGGTGTACCCGTCGGCTTCGAGGAGTCCGACGATCGCGGCGATGTCGATGTCGCCGGCGCCGAGAGGGACGTACATCCCGGCGGCGACCGCCTCGGTGTACGTCATCCGCCCGGCCCGCACCCGGTCGCAGAGGTCCAGGCGTACGTCCTTGAGGTGGACGTGGGCGATCCGCCCGGGCTGCCCGGCCGCGACGGCCACCGGGTCCGCGCCGCCGATGAGCAGGTGCCCGGTGTCCAGGCACAGGCCGATGCCGCTGCCGTCGAGGACGCGCCGGGTCTCCTCGCCCGACTCGATCATGGTGCCCACGTGCGGATGGAGCGTCGCGACGAGGCCGGCGTCGGCGGCGACGGCGGAGATCCGGTCGAGGTTGGCCAGGAGCGCCGACCAGCCGGCGGCGTCGAGCGGGGGGCGGGCGTCGTAACCGTGGGTGCCAGTGGCGGCCGCGACGACGACCGTGCGCGCGTCGGCGGCGAGGAGCGCGGCGATCGCCGTCCCGATCCCGGGGAGCGGGTCGTGGTGCGGATCGTGCAGGACGGCCGGGACGAACTGGCCGACCGCCCGCAGGCCGTACGAGGCGAGCGTCGCGGCCTTGTCCGCCGGGGCGTCGGGGAGGAAGCCGTTGGGGCCGAACTCGGTCGCGGTGAGGCCGACTTCGCGCATCTGGCGCAGGACCAGGTCGGGGGCGAGCTGGTGCCCCCAGCCGGGGACCTCGCAGACCCCCCAGGAGATCGGAGCTCCCGCGACGCGCTGGGCGAGCGGTGTGGTCACGGCCTTCCTCCCTTTCTGTGGTTCACGCGGCGCGCGGGGCCGGTCTCCCGCTCACCTGCCCCGAGACTGCCCCTACCGATCACAGCCTGTCAACCTATTGTCCTGACATATAGGGTCCGGGCTCGCCGGTCGTCCGGACGCCACGGAGCGGTGCGCCGCGGTGCTGTCAGCGGGCCGCGATGGTCATTTCGAAGGAGTAGCGCGAGGCCCGGTAGAGGTGGGCCCCGTACTCGATGGGCCTGCCCGTGTCGTCGTACGCGGTCCGGGTCATGGTCAGCAGGGTGGCGCCGCGGGTCTCGTCGAGCAGTTTGACCTCGGCCGCGGTGGCGCGGCGGGCGCCGATGGTCTGCTCGGCCGTGTGCAGGTCCACGCCGGACCTGCGCAGCAGCTGGTAGAGGCCCGCCTCGGTCAGGGCTTCGGCGTTCAGATCGGCCAGGCCCAGCGGGAGGTGGTTGCGCATGAGCGCGATGGGCTGCTCGTCGGCGAACCGGAGCCGCTCGATCGCCAGGACCTCGGTGCCCTCGTCGAGCCGCAGCGCCGCGGCGGTCGCGGCGTCCGCGGGCCGGGCGGCGACCGCCAGCACCTCGGTCCTCGGGTGCCGGTCGTCGCGCTCCAGGTCGTCGTAGAGGCTGGAGAACTCGATCTGGCGGCGGATGCGGTTGGTGACGACCTGGGTGCCCACGCCGCGCTTGCGGGCGAGCAGCCCCTTGTCCACGAGGTGCTGCATCGCCTGCCGCATGGTCGGGCGGGAGAGTCCGAACTGGTCGGCCAGGGCGATCTCGTTGCTCAGTCGCGTGCCCGGCGGCACGACGCCGGTCTCGATGAGCTGCTGCAGTTGCTGGGCGAACTGGAAGTACAGCGGGACCGGGCTGCTCCGGTCGATGGTGATCAGTTTCGTGAACGACTCCACGTCACCCTCCTGGGCACTGCTGCGAAACGACAACAGTATGGCGCACTTCCCATTAAGCTCCATATGTCCGTAGGTTCGTACGTACGGATGTCATGACAAAGCGAGTTCCGCTCGTGCGCCGGTCCGCGCGGGCCCGGACGGACCGCGCTACTCCTGCGTCCAGGGGAGCAGGTCGGGGCGCTTGGGCGGGCGGCCGTCGCCGGAGGACCGGCCCGTCAGCCTGCGGCCGATCCACGGACCCAGGTGCTGCCGGGCGAAGCGGGCGTCGGCCACGCGGCGGGACATCCAGCCCGGCGCCACCGCGGCCTCCAGGGGCGTGCGCCAGTCCGACTCGGCCTCGTGGCCCAGGGCCTGCCAGACCGCCTCGGCGATCCGCCGGTGGCCCTCCGCGGTCGGATGCAGCCGGTCCACGTCCCACATCCGCTGATCGCCGAGGACGGGCACCCCGTACAGGTCGACGACCAGGGCGTCGTGGCGCGCGGCGAGGTCGTCGATGCAGACGTACAGCTCCTCCATCCGCGGCCGGAAGCGCTGCATCACCGGGCCGTCGCGCCCGGGGCTGCGCATCAGGACGAGCCGCTCGCACGACGGCGCGAGCTTCTCGACGGCCTCCGTGAGGAGGTCCCGCACCCGGACCATGTCGCACTTGGGCCGCAGCGTGTCGTTGAGGCCGCCCACGAGCGTCACCACGTCGGCCTTCATCTCGGCGGCCACGTCGACCTGCTCGTCGACGATCTGCTTGATGAGCTTGCCGCGCACGGCGAGATTCGCGTAGCGGAAGCCGGGGCTTCGTGCGGCCATCCGAGCGGCCAGCAGGTCGGCCCAGCCCCGGTAGGTGCCGTCGGGGAGCAGGTCCGACATGCCCTCGGTGAAGGAGTCGCCGACCGCGACAAGACTGGTGTATTCGGCATTCATCTGCATGGCGGCAGAAATCGTATCCCGCCCGGTGACCGGCGCGTACGCGGCAGGTCTGGGCAGCGGCTCCGGACGGCGGTATGCCGGGAACACACACCGCAGCACCACGTCACGGGGGAGTGCACCATGTGGACCAGTTCCTTCTGGAAGGCCACCGCCGAACGCGCCGTACGGACCTTCGCCCAGGCCCTGGCCGCCGTCCTCGTCGCCGGGGCGACGAACCTGTTCGACGTCGACTGGGCCGGGGCCCTCGGGACCGCCGGCCTCGCCACCCTCCTCGCGGTCCTCACCGCCGTCGGCACCGCGGGGGTCGGCGCCCGCGGTCCCGGGGTCCTGGAGACACCCACCGAGGGCGCGACCCACGGGGCCCACCCGCACCCCGGCGGACCCGCGGCCTAGCCAGGTCCCCCGCGTCGCTACGGGCGGGGTGACCTCACGCGGGCTGCCCGAACAGCTCGCGCAGCACGTCCTCCATGGTCACCATCCCGGCGAGCCGGCCGTCCGCGCCGAGCACCGCCGCCACATGCGTACGGCTGCCGCGCATCGCCGTGAGGACGTCGTCCAGCGGCGTGCTCTCGCGCACCCGGGCGATCGACCGCATGTCCGGCACCCGGAACGGCAGATCGCGCGGCATCGCGTCCAGCGCGTCCTTCACGTGCAGATAGCCGACGATCCGCCGCCCCTCGTCCACCACAGGGAACCGCGAGAATCCGGACTGCGCGGACAACTGCTCCAACTGCTCGGGCGTGACGCCCACGCGCGCGTAGACCACCTTCTCCAGCGGCAGGACGACGTCCTTGATGGGACGCCGGCCCAGCTCCAGCGCGTCGTGCAGGCGCTCCTGCGCCCGGTCGTCGATCAGGCCCGCCTCGGAGGAGTCCTTGACCATGCGGGCCAGCTCGTCGTCTGAGAACGTCGCCGTGACCTCGTCCTTGACCTCCACGCGCAACAGCTTGAGCACCCCGTTCGCGAAGGCGTTCACCGTGAAGATGACCGGCCGCAGGGCGCGCGCCAGGGCCACCAGCGGCGGGCCGAGCAGCAGTGCCGAGCGCACCGGCTCGGCGAGCGCGACGTTCTTCGGCACCATCTCCCCGAGCAGCATGTGCAGATACGTGGCCACGGTCAGCGCGATCACGAACGAGATCGGGTGGACCAGACCGTGCGCCACCCCGACGCCGTCGAACAGCGGCTCCAGGATGTGCGCGATGGCCGGCTCGGCGACGATGCCCAGCACCAGCGTGCACAGCGTGATGCCGAGCTGCGCCGCGGCGAGCAGCGCCGACACGTGCTGGAGACCCCACAGGACGCTGCGCGCCCGCCGGTCGCCGTCCTCGGCGTACGGCTCGATCTGACTGCGCCGTACGGAGATCAGGGCGAACTCCGCGCCCACGAAGAAGGCGTTGACGACGAGCGTCGCCAGACCGATCAACAACTGGATCGCGGTCATCGCGTCTCCTCCTGCGGGGTGGTGCCGGTGAGCGGGGCGTGCAGCAGGACGCGGGCGGCGCGGTGTCCGCGCGCGTCCACGACGTCGAGCCGCCACCCGGTGACCTCGACACGGTCACCGACGTCCGGGATCCGCCCCAGCTCGGACGCGACCAGCCCGGCCAGCGTCTCGTACGGGCCGTCCGGCACCCGAAGTCCCACACGCGCGAGCTGGTCGGTGCGGGCGGAGCCGTCGGCCGAGTACAGGGTGCGGCCCTGCTCGTCGGTGCCCGCGGCGGCGATGTCGGGCGTCTCGTGCGGGTCGTGCTCGTCGCGGACCTCGCCGACGACCTCCTCGACGATGTCCTCCAGGGTGGCGACACCGGCCGTACCGCCGTACTCGTCGATGACGACGGCCATGGTGCGCCTGCCGGAGAGCCGGTCGAGCAGCCGGTCCACGGTCAGGGTCTCCGGGACGAGCAGCGGCTCGCGCAGCAGCTCGGACACGCGTTTGCGGGGCCGCTGCTCGGCGGGGACGGCCAGGACGTCCTTGATGTGCGCCACGCCCACGACGGAGTCGAGGCTGCCGCGGTAGACGGGGAAGCGGGACAGCCCTGTCGCCCGGGTCGCGTTCGCCACGTCCTCGCAGGTGGCCTGGACATCGAGGGCCATGACCTGGACGCGTGGCGTCATCACGTTCTCGGCGGTCAGGTCCGCCAGGTTGAGCGTGCGGACGAACAGCTCCGCGGTGTCCGCCTCCAGCGCGCCCTCCTTCGCGGAGTGCCGGGCGAGCGCCATCAGCTCCTGCGGCCCGCGCGCGGAGGCCAGCTCCTCGGTCGGCTCGATGCCGAAGCGGCGCACCAGGCGGTTCGCGGTGTTGTTCAGATGGGTGATGAACGGGCGGAACGCCGCGCTGAACCAGCGCTGCGGCGTCGCCACCCGCTTGGCGACCGCCAGCGGTGAGGAGATGGCCCAGTTCTTCGGCACCAGCTCGCCGACGACCATCAGGAACACGGTCGACAGGGCCGTGCCGAGCACGAGGGCGACCGATGTCGACGCCGACGCGGGGATGCCGACCGCTTCGAGCGGACCGGCGATGAGCTTGGCGATGGACGACTCGGCGAGCATGCCGACGACCAGGTTGGTGACGGTGATGCCGAGCTGTGCGCCGGACAGCTGGAAGGTCAGGTTCCGGGCGGCCTTGAGGGCACCGGAGGCGCCGCGCTCACCGCGCTCGACAGCGAGTTCCAGGTCGCCGCGCTGGACGGTGGTGAGCGAGAACTCCGCCGCGACGAAGGCGCCGCAGGCCAGCGAGAGCAGCACTGCGACGGCGAGCAGAAGCACTTCGGTCATCGGGTCACCTCCGTCCCATGATCGGCCAGGGGCGGGAGTGACGCGCGCTCTCGTGGACCACGCAGGGGGACGGACCGGGTACTGGGGGGCTCGCCCATGGGCGGACGCTCACACCTTTCGCAGAAGTTCGAATGACCCTCCCATGGTAAAGGCTCAGCAAAGCGCGGTTGGCTCCGGGCACCGGGCTCACTCCGCGGCCAGCGGCTTCACCCAGCGGGACCACTGCGGCTCGGGCGTGTAACCGGCGGCCCGCCACGCGGAGTGCGCCCGCTCGTTGCGGTCCAGGACCATCGCGTCGCCGCGCCGCCCGCCGAGCGCCACGAACCGCTCCTCCGCGGCGGCCAGCAGCGCCGACCCGATGCCCTGCCGCCGTGCGTCCGGGCGCACCGCGAGCCGGTACAGATGGCACCGCCAGCCGTCGAACCCGGCGATGACCGTGCCCACCAGCTCCCCGCCGCGCTCCGCGAGCAGCAGCGCCCGCGGGTCCCGCGTGACGAGGCGCTCCACGCCGACGCGGTCGTCGCTGATGCTGGTGCCCTCGGCGGCCGTCTTCCAGAACGCCAGCACGGCGTCGAGATCGGCGGGGGACGCGGACCGGATACGAAGATCGCTCATGGCCCGATCCCAGCACCGGCCCCGCCCGGCCCGCCGCCCTTTCCACATGGCGGACGCCGCCGCCCGCCCCGCGGTCCCGACCGGTCACTCGTGCGCGATCGCCGTCAGCACGTTCATCCGGGACGCCCGCAGCGCCGGAAGCAGCGCCGCCGCAAGACCCACGAGCACCGAACCGACCACCACCGCGACGATCGTCGGCCACGGGATCGCCAGCGCCTTCATGCCCTCCAGTGCGAGGACGTGATGTGCGGAGACCCCCCACACGAGGCCGAGGGCGAGCCCGAGGACCGCGCCGAACACCGCGATCACCACCGACTCCAGGCGGATCATGCGCCGCAACTGCCGCCGGGCCAGCCCGATCGCCCGCAGCAGCCCGATCTCCCGGGTGCGCTCCACCACCGACAGGGCCAGAGTGTTGACCACACCGAGGACCGCGATGACGATGGCCAGGCCCAGGAGCGCGTACACCAGGTACAGCAGCACCGCGATCTGGTCGTGGACGAGCTTCTTGTAGTCGGCCAGGTCGCGCACCTGCACCTGCGGATACGGGTCGAGTGCCTTCTCCAGGCGGCTGCGCAGCGTCTGGGCCGAGGTGCCGGGCGCCGCGTTCACGTACACCGCCGAGTCCTGGCCGCCGGGCACATACCGCTCCAGGGTGGCGAGCCCCATGAAGAAGCCGCCCTGGATGCCGAAGCCGCCGCCCTCCTGGTCGGTGAGGGCGCCCACGGTGAAGTCGGCGCGCCGCCCGCCGGGCAGCTCCACCGGCAGCACACTGCCGACCCGCGCCCCGTGGTCGTCCGCGAACTCCTTCTGCAAGGCGAGGTGCCGGGGCGCGAGCGCCGCCGCCGTGCCTCCCTGCGCGTACGGCACGTGCGCGACGTCGTCGAGCCGCCGCTCGTACCCGGCCGCGGTCGTCTCGACCCGTTTCCCGTCCGGCATCCGCACCGCGAGCGGGGTGAAGCGCTGCCGTACGACCAGGCCGACGCCGTCGGTGGCCTCGATCCTGTCGGTCACCTCCTGCGGGAACGGCAGGAAGTTGGCGTTCTGCACGGTGAAGTCGGCGCCGAGCGTCTCCTCGATCTGCTCGTCGAAGGACTTGCTCATCGACGCGCTCGCCACGGACATGCCCGCGACCAGCGCGAGCCCCACCATGAGTGCGCCGGCCGTGGCACCGGTGCGCCGCGGATTGCGCAGGGCGTTGCGCTGACTCATCCGGCCGATCGAACCGAACACGGCCGGGAACGCGGCGCCGAGCACACGAATCACGGGGCGGACGAGCAGCGGACCGGCGATCACCGTCGCGAGCAGTGTCAGCACGATCCCGAGCGAGAGCAGCGTGCCCGCCGTGCCGGTCCGCGTCGCCGTCACGCATCCGACGAGCGCGGCCGCGCCCGCCGCGGCGACCAGCAGCCCCACGATCGCGCGCACCTTCAACGGCCGTCCCGCACCGGCTATCTCGGCGTCGGCGAGCGCCGCCATGGGGGAGACGCGGGCCGCCCGCCGCGACGGCAGGTACGCGGCCACGAAGGTGACCCCGACGCCGACCACGAACGACGCGACCGGCGTGCCCCAAGCCACCACCATCTCGGTGGACTTGAGGTTCATCCCGAAGACGCCCATGAGCTTGATCAGGCCCGCGGCGAGCGCCACCCCGACCCCGAGTCCGACGGCGGAGCTGACGAGACCGAGCAGGACCGCCTCCGTCAGCACCGAGCGCCGCACCTGCCGCCGGTCGGCGCCTAGCGCCCGCAGCAGCCCCAACTCCCGGGTCCGCTGGGCGATCAGCATCGAGAACGTGTTGACGATCAGGAACACACCGACCAGGACGGCGATCCCAGCGAAGCCCAGCATCACATACTTGATGATGTCGAGGGATCCGCCCAGATCCTCGACCGCCGACTTCGCGTCCTCGTCGGCGGTCTTCAACTCGTAGGTGTCTCCGAGCCGTTGCGCGATGTTCCGCTTGAGCTGCGCGTCGCTGACGCTGTCCGTCGCGTCGACCGAGATGCTCGTCGCCCGGCCGGCCCCGCCGAGCAGACGGCGCTGCGCGGTGCCCGTGTCGAGGAAGACCAGGGCCGCGCCCGGATTGGTGGTGCGGTACGTCGCGATGCCGACGACCTCGACCTCGAACGACCCGGGCCGTGCCATGACGGTGAGCGTGTCCCCGACGCGTACGTGCTTCTTGTCGGCCGTGTCCGCGTCGAGCAGCGCCTCGCGGTCGCCGCGCGGCGCGTGGCCCGACGTCAGCCGGACCGGGCTGCGCTCCGTCGGCTCCCAGTTGGTGGCGATGGTGGGCGCGCCGCCGGTCGGCCCGACCGATTCGTTGTGCCGGTCCACCACGGTGATGCTCTCGACCCCGGCGTCGACGTGGGTGGCGGCGACCCCCTCGACCGTCCGGATCCGGGCGGCCAGCGAGGCGGGCACGGTGCGTACCTCGCCGGACGGCAGCGCCTCGCCGAGGTCGTCCTCCTTGGGGCTCACCCGTACGTCCGCCGAGGTCGAGGCGAACAGCCGGTCGAAGGTGCGGGCCACCGTGTCGGAGAAGATCAGGCTGCCCGCGACGAACGCCACCGACAGCACCACCGCCAGGGCCGAAAGCACCAGGCGTCCCTTGTGCGCGAGAAAACTCCGCAGCGTCGCCTTCAGCACGGCTACTGCCCCGAGCCGGGCCGGCCGGTCGGCGCGCCCCGGGCGGCGGAGACGTCGAACCGCTTCATCCGCTCGAGGACCGACTCCGGCGTCGGCGCGCTCATCTCGTCCACGAGCCGGCCGTCACCGAGGAAGAGCACCAGGTCGGCGTGGGCGGCGGCGCCCGGGTCGTGGGTCACCATCACCACGCTCTGCCCGAGCCCGTCGACCGCCTCGCGCAGGAACCCGAGCACCTCGAGACCCGCCCGCGAGTCCAGGTTCCCCGTCGGCTCGTCCGCGAAGATCAGCTCGGGCCGGGCCGCGAGGGCCCGCGCGCACGCCACCCGCTGCTGCTGCCCGCCGGACAACTGCGCCGGCCGGTGCTTCAGCCGGTCCCGGAGCCCGAGCGTGTCGATGACCTGGTCCAGCCACTTCGGGTCCGGCGTCTTGCCCGCGATGTCCATCGGCAGCGTGATGTTCTCCGCCGCGTTCAGCGTGGGGATGAGGTTGAAGGACTGGAACATGAACCCGACGCGGTCGCGCCGCAGCCGGGTCAGCTCACGGTCCTTGAGCCCCGTGATCTCCGTGTCGCCGAGCCACACCTGTCCCGCCGAGACGGTGTCCAGTCCCGCCAGGCAGTGCATCAGCGTGGACTTGCCCGACCCCGAAGGGCCCATCACCGCCGTGAAGCGGCTTCGCGCGATGTCCACGTCCACCGCGTCGAGCGCGAGCACCTGGGTCTCACCGGAGCCGTACGCCTTGGTCAGGCCCCTGGCCCGCGCGGCGACCACATCCGTGACCACGTCCGCATCCCCCACTCCAACTCCCTTACAACGTAAGCCAGTTGTGCAGCGTGTCGGGTACGACCATAGCCCGCGGCGGCCGGTCCCGCGGTACCCGCGACATCGGCGCGGCCTGTACGTCCGATGCACGCAGGCCGGACAGGGTCGGGGGCGTGGACGTGAGGATCATGGTGCGGGGTCGCGCGAGGGACCCGCGTCGCTGAGCTCCGGCCGTCGCGCCACCCCCAGCACGCAGTACGACGTGGGCAGCCGAGGCCCCCGCTCCGGCAACAACAGCTCGCGGTACGGGCCCAGTTCGAAGCCGGCGTCCCGCAGCGCACCCAGTGTGTCCCGCCCCACGTGACACCCCCCGAACAGCCGCGGCCACACCGTCCGGTCCAGCGCCGTCTGCACGCCCCGCATGCCGCGCCCCGGTGCTCGTACATGCTCGAAGAACCGCACCTCGCCGCCGGGCCGCACCACCCGGCGCACCTCGGCCAGCGCCCGGGCCACGTCGCGCACGCTGCACAGCACGATGGAGAGCACGACCGCGTCGTACCCCTCGCTCTTCACCGGCAGCGCCTCCGCCGCGCCCGGTACGACATCCACCGGCACCTCCGCGCGCTGCGCCGCCTCCACCGCCAACTGCCGCAGCACACGCTCGGGTTCGATGGCGACGACCTCGGAGACGGTGCGCGGGTAGTGCGCGAAGTTCAGCCCGTTGCCCGCGCCGACCTCGATGACCCGCCCCGAGAGACCGCCGAGCAACTCACCGCGCACCGGCGCCATCGACGGCTCGGCCCGTTGACTGAACCGGGCGTAGTACCGGGCGAACAGCGGATGACTCACCACGTCGTACGGTGCCCGCCGCGTCGCCTTCTTCGCCGGGGACGAATGCCGGTCCATCATGGGACCCTCCTGGGGCCGGTCCGACTGGTCACGCGGATTCTTCCCCCGCGCGGCCGCGCTGAACGGATTCGCGCGGCGCGGTACCGGGTCCGTGAGCGCCCCCGCCCCACCGCGACCACCGGGCCCACGGGGGCGCCGGGACGCCCGCCCGGCCCTTCCCCGTCGCACCCCGCCGAGCCGTCCGACCGCCCCCGCGCCCCTGCGGCGGCGTCAGCCGGCCCGCCGCGCGAACTCCTCCCCGTCCCACACCCCACCCAGCTCCGGACCGAGCCACCCCGGGGCCCGCGACCGGAACGCGGCCACGTCCAGCCCCCCGGCCCCCGCCGGCACCGCCCCCACCAGCGGGGCACCCGCCACCCGGGGCAGGTCCCCGACGTTGCAGCGCTCCGCGAGCCCCGGCTCCCGCGGCCAGCTCCCGATGACGACACCCGCCTGCACGAGGCCCCGGGCACGCAGCGCCTCGGCCGTCAGCTGCACGGAGTTCAACGTGCCGAGGCCCGCCCGCGCGACCACCAGGACGGGCGCCCCGAGCAGCCGCGCCGCGTCGGCCAGCGTCGCGCCCTCCTCGTCGAAGTGGACCAGCAGCCCGCCCGCGCCCTCGACCAGTACCAGATCGTGCGACGCGGCCAACTTCCCCGCCGCTTCGGCGACATCAGCGGGACGCACCGGCGCGAGCCCGGCCCGCGCCGCGGCCGTCCCCGGCGCCAGCGGCTCCGGGTACCGGCCCAGCTCCACCGGTGTCACCGCGCCGCCCGCGAGCCGCACCACCTCGTCGGCGTCCCCCGGCTCGCCGGGCGCGAGGCCGGTCTGCGCGGGCTTGAGCACGGCCACCGACCGCCCGGCCCGCACCGCGGCGGCGGCCACCGCGGCCGTCGTCACCGTCTTGCCGATCTCGGTCCCGGTCCCGGTGACCACCAGCACCGTCGCACGCGTCATACCCGCTCATCCCTCCCGCGCGGCCGCGCACACCGCGCGCCCGATCCGTGCCAGATCATCGTCGCCGGTGATGTACGGCGGCATCGTGTAGACGAGGTCCCGGAACGGCCGCAGCCAGACCCCCTCGGCGACCGCCGCCCGGGTCGCCGCCGCCATGTCCACCTCGTGGTCCAGCTGCACGACGCCGATGGCGCCGAAGACCCGTACCTCACGGACCCCCGGCAGCTCCACGGCCTCCGACAGCGCGTCACGCAGTCCGCTCTCGATCCGTTTGACCTCCGCCCGCCAGTCCTGGCCGAGCAGCAGGTCGATCGACGCGCAGGCCACCGCCGCGGCCAGCGGATTGCCCATGAACGTCGGCCCGTGCGCGAGCACCGGCACCTCGCCCCGCGAGATCCCGTCGGCGACCCGCGCCGTGCAGAGCGTCGCCGCCAGCGTCAGATAGCCGCCGGTCAACGCCTTGCCGACGCACATCACATCCGGTGTCACCGCCGCGTGCTCGGCCGCGAACAGGGCCCCCGTCCGCCCGAACCCGGTCGCGATCTCGTCGAACACGAGCAGCACGTCGTGCGCGTCGCACGCCTCCCGCAGCACCCGCAGATACGTGGGAGAGTGGAACCGCATCCCGCCCGCGCCCTGCACCACCGGCTCCACGACGACCGCCGCCAGCTCGTGCGCGTGCCGCCCGATCAGCTCCCGCAACCGCTCCGCGTACGTCTCCTCGTACGCGCTCGGCGGTGCGTCCGCGAAGATCTGCTCCGGCAGGACCCCCGCCCACAGCCCGTGCATCCCGCCCTCCGGGTCGCACACGGACATCGGCTGCCAGGTGTCACCGTGGTAGCCGCCCCGCCAGGTCAGCAGCCGGCGCTTCTCGGGCCTGCCGAGCGAGCGCCAGTACTGCAGGCACATCTTGAGGGCGACCTCCACCGACACCGACCCCGAGTCGGCGAGGAACACATGCTCGAGACCCTCGGGCGACATGTCGACAAGACGTTCCGCGAGCCGGACGGCGGGCTCGTGCGTGAGCCCGCCGAACATGACATGGCTCATCCGCTCCAACTGCCCGCGCGTCGCGTCGTTGAGCACCGGGTGGTTGTACCCGTGGATCGCCGACCACCACGACGACATGCCGTCCACCAGCTCGCCGTGCCCGGCGACCCGCAGCCGCACCCCGGCCGCCGACTCGACGACCAGGGGCCGCTGCCGACCCGGCATGGGGCCGTACGGGTGCCAGACGTGCTGCCGGTCGAGGGCCAACAGCTCCTCCACGCGCGCGTCAGGCATTGGGCGCGACGTCCGTCCCCGCACCCCGGCGACGTACGGCCACCAGATCGGCACGCGTCCGCGCGGCCTCGGCCGGGGCGTCCGCCGAGTCGGTGGCACACACCGAACCGCAGCCACCGCCCCGGTGCTCGGGCAGCGTCACCTCGTCGGCGCCCTCCACCTCGAACCCGGCGTCCGCGATCATCTCCAGGTCCGCCCGGCCCGCCTGGCCCTCACTGGTCAAGTAGTCACCCAGGAAGATGGAGTTGGCGATGTGCAGGGCCAACGGCTGCATGGAGCGCAGATGCACCTCGCGCCCGCCCGCGATCCGCACCTCCACGTCCGGGCAGACGAAGCGGACCATGGCCAGAATGCGCAGGCAGTGCTGGGGCGTCAGATGCCACTCCTTGGCCAGCGGCGTCCCCTCGAAGGGGATGAGGAAGTTCACCGGCACCGAGTCCGGGTCCAGCGCACGCAGCCCGAACACCACGTCGACGAGGTCCTCGTCGCTCTCGCCCATCCCCGCGATCAGCCCCGAACAGGCCGAAAGACCCGCCGCGTGCGCCTTCTGTACGGTGTCGACCCGGTCCGCATAGGTGTGCGTCGTCGTGATGGAGCCGTAGGTCGCCTCGGACGTGTTCAGGTTGTGGTTGTAGGCGTCCGCACCCGCCCCGCGCAGCCGTTCGGCCTGGCCGTCGGAGAGCAGGCCGAGGCAGGCGCACACCTCGACGTCCTCGTTCTCGGACTTGATCGCGTCGATCGTCCTCGCGACCCGGTCCACGTCCTTGTCCGTCGGGCCGCGCCCGCTCGCCACCAGACAGACCCGCTTGGCGCCGCCCGCGACCCCCGCGGCGGCCGCCTTGGACGCCTCGTCGGGCTTGAGCCACGTGTACTTGAGGATCTCCGCCTTCGAGCCCAGGCGCTGCGAACAGTACGAGCAGTCCTCCGGGCAGAGCCCCGACTTGAGGTTCACCAGGTAGTTGAGCTTCACCCGGCGCCCGAACCAGGTGCGGCGCACCTTGCCGGCCGCCGCCACCACGTCGAGCAGGTCGTCGTCCGACGTCGCCAGCACGGCGAGCGCCTCTTCACGGCTCGGCAGTTCGCGCCGCAGCCCCTTGTCCACCAGCGTGTTCAGCAGGTCCATGGCGTCAGATCCTCGCCTATCGAGCCGCCCCCGCGAAAGGAGACTTCGTACAAAGGACCGCGTTCGACGTGTGGGTATTACCACACCCTGACCTGGTGGCGGCGCGACTAGGGTCTGTGCGTTACCTACAAACAGAGGGAGTCATGGCCACAGCCTCCACCCGCGCGTTCGGCTGGCTCGACGAGCAGCGCCGCACCCGTGAAGCCGCCGGGCTCGTCCGCACGCTGCGCCCCCGCCCGGCCGACTCCCCACTGCTCGATCTCGCGAGCAACGACTACCTGGGTCTGGCCCGCCACCCCGAGGTCGTCGAGGGCGCCGCCGAGGCCGCGCGCCGCTGGGGCGGCGGGGCGACCGGCTCCCGGCTGGTGACCGGCAGCACCGAACTGCACGCCCGCCTGGAGCGCGAACTGGCGAAGTTCTGCGGCTTCGAGGCCGCACTCGTGCTGTCCTCCGGTTACGCCGCGAACCTGGCCGCCGTCACCGCGCTCGCCCCGCACGGCTCGCTGATCGTCTCGGACGCGGCCAACCACGCCTCCCTCATCGACGGCTGCCGCCTGGCCCGCGGCACCACCCAGGTCGTGCCGCACGCCGACCCCGCCGCCGTCCGCAAGACCCTCGGCGCCCACGAGGGGCCCGCCGTCGTCGTCTCGGACACCGTCTTCTCCGTCGACGGGGACCGGGCGCCCCTCGGTGAACTTGCCGCCATCTGCCGGGAGTTCGGGGCCGGTCTGCTCGTCGACGACGCGCACGGTCTGGGCGTGCTAGGCGCCGGCGGCCGCGGCGCCCCGCACGCGGCGGGCCTGGCCGGTGCGCCGGACACGGTGGTCACGGTCACGCTCTCCAAGTCCTTCGGCAGCCAGGGCGGCGCCGTCCTCGGACCGGCCCATGTCATCGACCATCTCGTCAACACGGCCCGTACGTTCATCTTCGATACGGGGCTGGCTCCGGCGGCGGTCGGCGCGGCACTGGCCGCCCTGCGGCTGCTGCGCGGCGAACCGTGGCGCGCGGACCGGGCCCGCGAGGTCGCGACGACGCTGTATCAACTGCTCACCGAGGCGGGCCTGTCGGCGGTACGGCCGGACGCCGCGGTGGTCTCGGTGCGGGCGCCCTCGCCCGACGAGGCGGTGCGCTGGGCCGCGGACTGTCGCGCGGCGGGTCTCTCCGTGGGCTGCTTCCGCCCGCCGTCCGTGCCGGACGGCATCTCGCGACTGCGGCTGACCGCCCGCGCCGACCTCACCGACACGGAACTCGGCGAGGCCGTGCGGGTGATCAGCCGCACGGCTCCCGGCGGAGCGTTCAGCGCAGTGAGGTGACGAACTCCTCCCAGGCCGGGGCCGCGAACAGCAGGGCGGGCCCCGCGGTGTTCTTCGAGTCGCGGACGCCCACCAGTCCGGTCGCGGGCCCCGAGGTCAGGGGGGCTGTCTCGACGCAGTTGTTGGCGCCGGTGCTGCGGCTGCTGCGCCGCCACCGCGCGCCGCTCAGCGACGAGCTGGAGGGAACGGAAGGAACGTGCCGAGGCAGTGCATTCATGGTGCCCCCTTACGCAGTGCCGGGCCCGGGGCGAGGTGTCGGCGTCCTCGTCCGCTCGGCTATCCGGCGATCTGTGCGATGAATTCCAACGAGTCCTCGGGTGACAGAGCGCGGAGGAGAAGAGCATCGAAGGCGTCCGTGTACGCCGTGAGGTCTTCTTTCCGCTCGAGGTAGAGGCTACTCGTCAAATGGTCGAGAACAACCACGTCCAGATCAGATGTGTTCGGAAATGAGAACACAACGAAAGGGCCGGTGAGGCCGATATGGCCACCTGTCGAAAAAGGGAGCACCTGAATTCGGACATGTGGCATCTGCGCCGCCTCGGCCAGATGTGCAAGCTGTCGCCGCAGGATGCCGGATCCGCCCACTTCGCGCCGCAGCACCCCTTCGTCGAGCACCGCGCTCAGTCGCAGCGGCGGTTGCGCCCGCAACACGTCCTGCCGCGCGAGCCGCACCTCCACCAAGGCCTCGATGTGCCGCTCGGGCATCCCCGTCAGCACCGAACGCGTCACCGCCCGCGCGTACTCGGGCGTCTGCAACAGCCCCGGGACCACGCTCGTCTCCAGCGTCCGGATGCGGCACGCCTGCGACTCCAGACTGATGAAATCGCGGTAGGACGGCGGCAGCAGCCCCCGATAGGCGTGCCACCAGTGCTGCCCGCCCGCATCCTCGGCACCCGCAAGCGCGACCACGAGTTCGCGCTGGCGCGGATTCTCCGTCTCGAACGCGTCGAGCAGGCGCAGCACGTCCGACGCCTTCACACCACTGCGCCCTGTCTCGATCCGGCTCACCTTCGACTGGTGCCAGCCGACCAGCTTGGCGGCCTCCCCACTGGTCAGCCCGGCCTGCACCCGTAACGCGCGTAGCTCCGCGCCGAGTTTGCGACGGCGGACAGCGGGACCGTACTTCATGCCGACTCCTCAACGCTCCTCGGGCCTCGCGGCCGGGCTCTCCCCGACCCGTGCCACATGGCCGCTGAGCAGACGGTAGAGGAACCGGCGAGCGCTCGCCCAAATACGGTCTACCGTCGCAGAGTTCACCGCTTCGAGCGACAGATATATGCATATCTTGGGGGATCGGCACCGCGGGAGGGCAACCAAGTGGCACTCTGTCGCGAAGCAGAAGTCGGAGGCCGCACGCCAGCGAACCGCCAGAGTCGCAGGCGCGGTCCCGGTGGGAAAGGGACGACGTCGCCATGGCAGACCACCAGGAAGCATCCGTCACGCTGCCGAGCGATCCCGCCTCGGTCTCCGCCGCCCGCGGGTACGTGAGCAACGTACTGGCGGAGTGGGGCATGCCGCGGGACTCCGACGCGGCGGACATCGTGCGCCTGATCGTCTCGGAACTGGCGACCAACGCCGTGCAGCACACCCTGGGCCAGTCGCCCACCTTCACCGTCGACCTGGAACTCGAACGCGACGAACAGTTGCGGATCGGCGTCACGGACAGTCATCCGCGCTACCCCAAGCGCCTGCCCGCCGCCGTGCAGCAGGACAACGGCCGCGGCATGGTGATCATCCGCTCCCTCACCGCGGAGTGCGGCGGAAGGCTCTCGGTGTCACCCACGCCGGAGGGCGGGAAGACCGTGTGGATCTCCCTGCCCTGGATCATCAGCATGAACGACGGCCCCACCCGCCCCCTGCCCGCCCGCTGACGGCACCGGGCCGCGATCCCGGAACCACCGGGCACGCCGGAGCGCGCCGAATGCCCCCGGAGGCACCGGAGCCCTGCGCGAGCGCGCGTGGGGACGGGCCTGGCGCCCGGCCCGTCCCAGAGGCTGCCGTGCGGCGGGGTCAGCGCACCCGGCCGTACCAGACGCTCCGCGTCCAGATCTTCTGCAGCCGCACCACGTCCCCGGTCTTCGGGGAGTGCCAGATCCGCCCCTTCCCCGCGTAGATGCCCACGTGGTAGACGCTCCGGCCCGAGTGGAAGAAGACCAGGTCCCCGGTCCTGCGATGGGACGGGGCGACGTGGCGGGTCTTGTTGTACTGCTGACCGGCGGTGCGCGGCAGCTTCTTGCCCGCCCGCTTGAACGAGTAGAGCGTCAGGCCCGAGCAGTCGAACCGGTGCGGCCCCGAGGCGCCCCACTTGTACGGCGCTCCCTTCTTGGAGGCCGCGACCTTCAGAGCCTTGGTCGAGACCGCCACGGCCGACGCCTCGGACGCGGTACCGGGAACCATGATTCCGGCACCGGCGACGGCCAGCGTCAGGGCCGACGCGGTACCCGCCCGGGTCAGCAGCGAGGGAACACGATTGAGCGCAGTCATGCGCAACCCTTCGTCAGCCGCCTGTGAAGGGTGACCTGTCGGGTTCGGGCAGGCGAAGATGCCCGGCCGCGGTCTGCGGCTTCACCCCAAGGACCACTCGGACGCCACCTCCGTCGAGATGGGCCGGCGGCCCGTCGTGCCTGGGTCCTCCACTCCTGCCGGTGCACTTCTGTCGACCTGGCATCCGCGCGGCGGCAGGACTCGGCGTCCGCACGGACCGCCCCGCCGCGGCGGCGGGGGCTTGTCGTCGGAAGGGATCTTCACGCACTTGTGGAGGCGAAGCCGAGTCGAACCGGCGGTAAGTGAGGCTCCTCACGCTTGACCCGTTCAGGTGGACAGTGCGGCATTCGAACCCCGTCCGCGACCCCCGACCACGCTCGTACCAGCGGCGGAACGGCTTGTTCCGGTCTCTGCGTACCGTCGGAGCGCAACTGCGACCGACTGGATTCTGTAGCACTGTCTACGCCATTCGGCGGTACACCATCTGGACCGTTTCGGCGCGACGGCAGACAGTCCGCCCGAGCTGTGGCATCAACTGACCGTTTCTGGCGGCAGAGCGACCCTCTGTGTTCGTTTCTCGCCGTCAAGGACGCGCAACGCGCGTGTCAGGGTTGCCGCGTGCACCTCGCTCTCGCCCCGCCGGTGCATCAGCTCCAGCGCGTCCCGCAGCGCCACCGCCCGGCCGACCAGCGCCTGCGCCGCCCGCAGCCCCCGATAGGTGTCGTCGCCGCGCGCCGGATTGATCCGCGCCAGCGAATCGACCACCGCCAGATAGCTGTCCACGAGGTCGCACTCGGCCCGGGTCAGCGCGGGCAGCGGCGGCAGTTCGGACGGGTACACCGGCCGGTCACCTCGCACCCTGCGCGCCGAGCGCGCTCTTGCGGCTCCGCACGACGGCGTCCACCAGGCCGTACGCAAGGGCCTGGTGCGCGTCCAGCACCATGTCCCGCTCGATGTCCCGGCCGACCTGCTCCTTCTCCCGCCCCGAATGGCGCGCGAGCAACTCCTCCAACCGCTCGCGCGTCCGCACGATCTCGCGCGCCTGGATCTCCAGATCGGTGGGCTGGCCCCGGGCCGGTTCGGGCAGCGCGGGCTGGTCGAGCACCACGCGCGCGCCGGGCAGCATCATCCGCTTCCCCGGTGCTCCGGCGGCCAACAGCACCGCGGCGACGGACGCGGCCTGCCCCAGACAGGTCGTCTCCACCGCGCAACTGACGTACTGCACCGTGTCGTAGATCGCCGTCATCGCACTGAACGAGCCGCCGGGCGAGTTGATGTACAGCGAGATGTCCTGGTCGGGCGCCGTGTATTCGAGGTGCATGAACTGCGCCATCACATCGTTGGCGGACGTGTCGTCGATCGGGGTCCCGAGAAAGACGATGCGCTCCTCGAGCAGCTTCGCGTACGGATCGAGCGTGCGGTGCCCCGATGCCGTGCGCTCGGTGAACTCGGGCAGGACATAGCGGCCGGACGGACGGGTCATGGTGCTCGCGCCTCCTGTGCTCGTCACGGCCCCCGGGCTGCCCGGAAGCCGTCGCTGTAAAAAATGTACAGGACGTACATGACGTACGATGGGGAGCATGGCCTACGAGATTCCGGTGACGCAAGCCAGGGCTGAGTTCGCCGATCTGATCAACCGCGTGGTGTACGGCGGGGAGCGCGTCGTCGTCACCCGGCACGGCAAGCCGCTCGTCGCCCTGGTCTCGGCCGCTGACCTGGAACGACTCGAAGCGCTCAACGAGGCCGCGGGGGACGCCGGGCAGCCGGCGATCACCTCCGTCTCCCGCGTCGGATCCGTGGCGTCCGCTCCGGGCGAACGGCAGCGGTTCGGCATCGCGGCGGAACACCGCGGCCCGGAAGTCCGCTGAGCCGACGGCCCTGACCGACGCGGGTGCCGACCCGGACGCATCGCGGGCGCCGACCCGGACGCGTCACGGGCCTCATGGGTATGGGCGAGGTCAGCCGACGGCAATGCGGCGGTCAAGCGATGGTTAACCTCGTTGAAACTCCGCCCAACTAGCCTGCGCCGCACGTCACCAGGGGTTTTGGTAACCAGGGTGCGCAAGACCATGCGCATTTCTTGTGTGTTACATCTATACCCGTCGCGGTGGCCGCGGCAGCCGGGCCCCGCACGGTCCGGAGCGAAGGACTGTGAGGTGGGACGCGTGCAACTGACCCCGCACGAGCAGGAGAGACTGCTCATCCATGTGGCCGCCGACGTGGCCGACAAACGCCGGGCCCGGGGTCTGAAGCTCAACCACCCCGAGGCGATCGCCCTGATCACCTCGCACGTCCTCGAAGGCGCCCGCGACGGCCGCACCGTCGCCGAACTCATGTCATCCGGGCGCGCGGTGCTCACCCGGGACGACGTCATGGAGGGCATCCCCGAGATGATCCACGACGTCCAGGTCGAGGCGACCTTCCCGGACGGCACCAAACTCGTCACCGTCCACGAGCCGATCGTCTGACAGGGGCGGCAGTCATGATTCCCGGAGAGATCCTCTTCGCCGACGAGCCGGTCGCCTACAACGAGGGCCGCGACGTCATACGTATGACGGTGCTCAACGCCGCCGACCGCCCCATCCAGGTCGGCTCCCACTACCACTTCGTCGAGGCCAACCCCGGCCTCGAATTCGACCGTGCCGCCACCCGCGGCCGACGGCTCGACATCCCCGCCGGGACGGCCGTCCGCTTCGAGCCCGGCATCCCCGTCGAGATCGGACTCGTGCCCCTCGCGGGCAACCGGATCGTCCCCGGCCTGCGCGGCGAGACCCGAGGTGCCCTCGATGCCTGAGCTGTCCCGCGCCGCCTACGCCGACCTGTTCGGTCCCACCACCGGCGACCGGGTCCGCCTCGCCGACACCGACCTCTTCGTCGAGATCGAGGAGGACCGCTCGGGCGGCCCCGGCCGCTCCGGCGACGAGTCCGTCTTCGGCGGCGGCAAGGTCATCCGCGAATCCATGGGCCAGTCGCAGGCCACGCGCGCGGAAGGCACCCCCGACACCGTCATCACCGGCGCCCTGATCATCGACCACTGGGGCATCGTCAAGGCCGACATCGGCATCCGGGACGGCCGGATCACCGGGATCGGCAAGTCCGGCAACCCCGACACCATGGACGGCGTCCACCCCGACCTGGTCATCGGCCCGGAGACCGAGATCCTCGCGGGCAACGGGAAGATCGTCACCGCGGGCGGCATCGACACCCACATCCACTTCATCTCGCCGACCATCGTCGACGAGGCCCTCGCCTCGGGCGTCACGACGCTCGTCGGCGGCGGCACGGGCCCGGCCGAGGGCTCCAAGGCGACCACCATCACGCCCGGCTCCTGGCACCTCGCCCGGATGTTCGCGGCGAAGGAGGACAGCCCCGTCAACATCGGGTTCCTCGGCAAGGGCAACACCATGTCGAAGGAGTCCATGCGCGACCAGCTGCGCGCGGGCGTCCTCGGGTTCAAGATCCACGAGGACTGGGGCGCCACCCCGGCCGTGATCTCCGCCTGCCTCGACGTGTGCGAGGAGTCCGGCGCCCAACTCGCCATCCACTCCGACACGTTGAACGAAGCCGGTTTCGTCCAGGACACCTTCGACGCCGTCGGCGGCCGGACCCTGCACGCCTTCCACGTCGAGGGCGCCGGCGGCGGCCACGCGCCCGACATGATCACCGCCGTGCAGCTCCCCAACATGCTGCCGAGCTCCACCAACCCGACCCGCCCGCACACCGTCAACACCGTCGAGGAACACCTCGACATGCTGATGGTCTGCCACCACCTCAATCCCGCGGTCCCCGAGGACCTCGCCTTCGCCGAGTCCCGCATCCGGCCCACCACCATCGCGGCCGAGGACATCCTGCACGACATGGGCGCCATCTCGATCATGTCGTCGGACTCGCAGGCCATGGGCCGCATCGGCGAGGTCATCATGCGTACCTGGCAGACCGCGCACGTCATGAAGCGCCGCCGCGGCTTCCTGCCCGGCGACCTCCGCGCCGACAACCAACGCGCGCGTCGCTATGTCGCCAAGTACACGATCAACGCGGCGATCGCCCAGGGCATCGAGCACGAGGTGGGCTCCGTCGAGTCCGGCAAACTCGCCGACCTGGTGCTGTGGGACCCCATGTTCTTCGGCGTGAAACCGCAGGTCGTCATCAAGGGCGGGCAGATCGCGTACGCGCAGATGGGCGACGCCAACGCCTCCATCCCGACCCCTCAGCCGGTGCTGCCCCGCCCGATGTTCGGCGCCCGCGGCAGGGCGCCCGCGGCCAACTCCTTCAACTTCACCAGCGAATGGGCCCTGGAGGACGGTCTCCCGGACCGGCTCGGCCTGGCGCGCACGTTCGTCCCGATCCGCTCGACCCGGGGCAGGACCAAGGCCGACATGCGGAACAACGACGCCCTGCCGAGGGTCGAGGTCGCCCCCGACTCGTTCGCCGTGACCATCGACGGCGAACTCGTCGAACCCGCCCCCGCCGCCGAACTGCCGCTCGCCCAGCGGTACTTCCTGTTCTGAGCGGCCACACCATGACACGCGCGACCCTGCTCGTCCTCGCCGACGGCCGCTTCCCCGCCGGCGGGCACGCCCACTCCGGCGGCGCGGAGGCCGCGGTCAAGGCGGGCCGCGTCACCGACGCGGCGAGCCTGGAGGAGTTCTGCCGCGGCCGCCTGCACACCAGCGGCGCCACCGCGGCCGCCCTCGCGGCCGCCGCGGCGCTCGGCGTCGACCCCCTCGCCCTCGACGCGGCGGCCGACGCCCGCACACCCTCCGCCGCCCTGCGCGGCACCGCGCGCAAACTCGGCCGACAGCTGATGCGCGCCGCCCGCGCCACCTGGCCCCACCCCGAACTCGACGCCCTGGCGCGGCAGTTCCCCAAGGGCGCGCACCAGCCGGTGGTCCTCGGCCTCACCGCCCGCGCGGCCGGACTCGGACCCGAGGACGCCGCGTACTGCTCCGCGTACGAAGGTGTCAGCGGGCCCGCGACCGCCGTCGTACGCCTGCTGAGCCTCGACCCGTTCGACGCGACCCGGGCCCTCGCGCGGCTCGCGCCCGAACTGGACCTCGCCGTGCGGGCCGCCGTGGACGCGGCGAGACGCGCCGTCGACGAGGGGACCGACGCGCTGCCCGCCGGGTCCGCGCCGCTGCTGGAGATCGCCGCGGAGGCGCACGCCGCCTGGCCGGTCCGGCTGTTCGCGTCGTAGGACCCGGTCCTTTCCCGAGCCCCACCGGCTCACCCCGCTCACGAACCTGGAGCCGCAGACCATGCACCTCGACCACAGCCACGACGGCCCCGCCGCCGTCTCCGCCGACGCCCACCGCCCCGACGGCACCCGCCGCGCCCTGCGCATCGGCCTCGGCGGGCCCGTCGGATCCGGCAAGACCGCCACCGTCGCCGCGCTCTGCCGCGCCCTGCGCGACGAGCTCTCCCTCGCCGTCGTCACCAACGACATCTACACGCGGGAGGACGCCGAGTTCCTGCTGCGCGAAGCCGTGCTGCCGCCCGAGCGGATCACCGCCGTGGAGACCGGCGCCTGCCCGCACACCGCGATCCGCGACGACATCTCCGCCAACCTCGAAGCCGTCGAGGACCTGGAGACCGAGCTGGCCACCGGCGCCGGGCCGCTCGACCTGATCCTCGTCGAGTCCGGCGGCGACAACCTCACCGCGACCTTCTCCAAGGGCCTCGTCGACGCGCAGATCTTCGTCATCGACGTCGCGGGCGGCGACGACATCCCGCGCAAGGGCGGGCCCGGCGTCACCACCGCCGACCTGCTCGTCATCAACAAGACCGACCTGGCCCCGTACGTCGGCTCCGACCTGGCGCGGATGGCGGCCGACGCGAAGCAGGCGCGGGCCGAACTCCCCGTCGTGCTCCAGTCGTTGCGCTCCGATGCCGGGGTCGGGGAGGTCGCCTCCTGGGTGCGGGCACAGTTCACGGCATGGACCGCGTGAGCGTCCCCGACGAGGCGCGGGCGGGCGTTCGTTCCACCGCCCGTGTCACCGCGCGCGACGACGGCCGCGGCGGCACCGCCCTGCCCGTCCTGGAGAGTGAGGGTTCGGTCGCGCTCCGACGCGTCCGGGCCACCGGCCCGGAGGCCGCCGTCATGCTCGTCGGCGCCATGAGCGGCCCGCTCGGCGGCGACCACTTCACCGTCGAGGCGCGCGTGGAGCCGGGGGCCCGGCTGCGGATCGGTTCGGCCGCGGCCACGCTCGCCCTGCCCGGACAGGCCAAGGGCGAGGCCCGCTACGACGTCCGCCTCACCGTCGCCGACGGAGCCCGCCTCGACTGGCTGCCCGAGCAGCTGATCTCGGTGGACGGCAGCGATCTGCGCGTCACCACCCGCGCCGATCTCGCCGAGGGCGCCCGCCTCGTGCTGCGCGAGGAACAGGTGCTCGGCCGCGTGGGGGAGCAGCCGGGCCGGCTCTCCAGCCGACTGACGCTGTATCGCGCGGGCCGCCCGCTGCTCGACCAGGAGGTCGCCTGCGGTCCGGGCGCACCCGGCGGCTGGGACGGCCCCGCGGTCCTGGCCGGTCACCGGGCCCTGGGCCAACTCGTCGTCGTACGACCGGAGTTCGAGGACGATCAGCCGTCCGCCGCCGTGTTCGACGCGGACGGCACCGCCGCGCTGACCCCCTTGGCGGGGCCCGCCGTGCTGGTCACCGCGGTCGCGCCCGACGCGCTGCGCCTGCGCCGAACGCTGGACGCCGCCCTGGCTCGGCTGATCTGACCACCGAGACGGTCCTGACCGCTGAACGGGACGAGTCATACCGTTTATCGGATTGGTAAAGAACGTCCGCCATCCCTGTTGTCAGGGACCCTCCACACGACAGGATCCGCGTACCGATCGGCAACACGATCGGCGGAACGTCCGAACCGATGTGCGGAGGCCTCACTTGAGAGAGACTCGACAGACGAGTCGCGGCAGCCGGAAGGTGGTGATCGGCTCCGCCGGTGCGTTCGCAGCGGCGGCGCTGATAGCGGGCGCGATCGCCGCCCCTGCCGCCAACGCCGAGCAGCGCACGACCGGCGGCCACAGCCAGGACCGTGAGGCCAAGGGCGCCGCCGTCGCCGCGGCCCGGGCCGAGAAGAAGGGCGTCGACTGGCAGGACTGCCCCGCCGACTGGGGCTTCGCCAAGCCCATCCAGTGCGGCTGGGTCACCGTCCCGCTCGACTACGCGAAGCCCTACGGCAAGCAGATCAAGCTCGCCGTCGACCGCGCAGTCTCCACGGGCACCACGAGCGAGCGCCAGGGCTCCCTCGTCTACAACCCGGGCGGCCCCGGTGGCTCCGGCATGCGCTTCCCGACCCGGGTCACCACCAAGAACCCGCTGTGGACGAAGACCTCGAAGGCGTACGACTTCGTCGGCTTCGACCCCCGCGGCGTGGGCCACTCGGCGCCGATCTCCTGCATCGACCCGCAGGAGTTCGTCAAGGCTCCCAAGGCCGACCCGGTCCCGGACGACGAGGCGGACAAGCGCGCCCAGCGCAAGCTCGCCGAGGAGTACGCGGACGGCTGCTACGAGCGCAGCGGCGAGATGCTGCCGCACATGACGACGCCGAACACCGCGCGCGACCTCGACGTCATCCGCGCCGCCCTCGGTGACAAGAAGCTCAACTACCTGGGCGTCTCCTACGGCACGTACCTGGGAGCCGTCTACGGCACGCTCTTCCCGGGCCACGTCCGCCGCATAGTCGTGGACAGCGTCGTCAATCCCGCCAAGGACAACATCTGGTACGAGGCCAACCTCAACCAGGACATCGCCTTCGAGGGGCGCTGGAAGGACTGGCAGGACTGGGTCGCCAAGAACGACGCCACCTTCCACCTCGGCGACACGCGCGCCAAGGTGCAGCAGCAGTGGCTCACCTTGCGCGCCGCCGCGAAGAAGAGCCCCATCGGCGGGATCGTCGGCCCGGCCGAGCTGATCAGCTTCTTCCAGAGCGCCCCGTACTACGACTCCTCCTGGGCGCCCGTCGCCCAGACGTGGAGCAAGTACGTCGCCGGTGACACGCAGGCCCTGGTCGACGCCATCGCGCCCGACCTGTCGGACACCGCGGGCAACGCGGCCTCGGAGAACAGCAACGCGGTCTACACCGCCGTCGAGTGCGCCGACGCCAAGTGGCCCACCAGCTGGAAGAAGTGGGACAAGGACAACACGCGGCTCCACAAGGACTACCCGTTCATGACGTGGGCCAACGCGTGGATGAACCTGCCCTGTGCCACCTGGAGCACCAAGCAGCAGACGCCGATCGACGTCAAGACCGGCAAGGGCCTGCCGTCGGTCCTGATCGTGCAGTCCACGCGTGACGCCGCCACCCCCTACGAGGGCGCCGTCGAGCTGCACAAGCGCTTCAAGGGCTCCCGCCTGATCACCGAGAAGGACGCGGGCTCCCACGGTGTCACCGGTCTGACCAACCCCTGCATCAACGACCGTGTCGACACCTACCTGCTCACCGGAGAGACCGACAGCAAGGACGTGACGTGCGCCCCGCACGCCACCCCGAAGCCGTGACATCCGTCTGAGCGCACCAGCGAGGCCCGGCCCCTCCTCCGTGAGGGCCGGGCCTCGCTCACGTGGTCAGCCGCGTGAGGCCAGCCACGCGTCCTCGGCCGCGTAGTCGAAGAGACCGGGCGTGTAGTTCGCGACCATCTTCGGGAAGCCGTCCACCCAGTCCTGCTGCCGCAGTCGCTCGGCCAGCCACTCGACCGTCTCCGGCAGCGCGTCGGCGTACGTCGTGACGGGCCGGTACCCGAGCTCCCGCTCCGCGGCGGACATGTCGGCGACGACCGGGTACGGCAGCGACCACGGAGTGTCCCCGACCGTCGGCGCCGGAGGCTCCCCGTCGACCAGGACCGTCTCCACCTCGACACCCATCAACGCGTCGATCATGGCGCCGATCTCCGAGACCGTGGGGCTGTCGGGATCCGCGCCGTTGAGCACCCGCGAGCCCGGCCGGGCCGCCGCGAGTCGCACCAGCTCCGCCAG
This sequence comes from Streptomyces sp. NPDC030991, assembly GCF_055571235.1. NCBI lineage: Bacteria > Bacillati > Actinomycetota > Actinomycetes > Kitasatosporales > Streptomycetaceae > Streptomyces > Streptomyces sp. NPDC030991. The sequence goes on along the minus strand of NZ_JBVIFR010000016.1, from coordinate 50,988 downwards.
GTTCCCGACGCTCGTCGGATGGAGGCGGCTCCGCCCGCCGTACGCGAGCACGCGCGTGCGCCGCCCGTCGAGGTTGCGCTTCACGAAGTACAGCTCGCGCGGGGTGCGGCAGTGCGGTCCGTGCACCGCGCCCGCCCGCAGCAGCGTCGTCGGCAGCTTCTCGCCGAGCGCCAGCAGATCCCGCTCCAGCTGTATCTTCCGCGTCCCGTACGTCGCGTCACCCGCCGCGACCGTCCGCCAGGTCTCCGGCACCGGCACCGGGAAGCGCGGCTTCCCGTCCGGCTCCTCCTGCGTGTCGAAGCTGCGCCCCCGCTCGTCCTCGTACACGGCGACGCTGGATATCGCGACCGCCGAACCGATCCGGTCGGCGAACCGCGCGAGCTGCCGCCCGTGCGGCCGGGCGAACGCCACCATGTCCACGACGAGGTCGACACCGTCCCCGACCAGCGCCGCGAGTGCCGCGTCGTCCTCCCGGTCGAGCCGTACCGAGCGCACCTCGTCGGGCCAGGACGCGTCCCGGTGCCCGCCCCGCGAAGCCGCCGTCACCGTCCAGCCGTCCTCCGCGAGCGCCCGTACCGAAGGGCGCCCGATCTGCCCCGCTCCACCGATCACCAATGCCGTCTTCATGCCACGGACCGTACGTCCGTCCACGGGGCGGGTCCGGCGGATTCTGCTCAGCGCAGAGCGGTCAGCTCAGCGGCAACCTCGGGAACTTTCTCGCCTTCGCCCGCTCGGCCTCCGCCTTCACGAGCGCCGCGTACGCGTCGACGTACTCCTGCCCGGACAGTTCGAGGATCGCGTACATGATCTCGTCGGTGACGGCACGCAGGATCGCCTTCTCGTCGTCCATCCCCGCGTACCGCGAGAACTCCAGCGGCTTGCCGAACCGGATCGTCACCCGCCGCATGTTCGGGATCTTCTGGCCCGGGGGCTGCGCCTCGAACGTCCCGATCATCGCGCACGGGACGACCGGCGCCTGCGCCTTCAGCGCCATCGCGGCGACGCCGACCTTGCCCTTGTAGAGCCGCCCGTCGTGCGAGCGCGTGCCCTCCGGATAGATGCCGAGCAACTCGCCCCGGCCCAGCACCCCGAGACCCTCGCGGATCGCGGCCCGCCCGGCCTCCTTTCCCGAACGGTCGACCGGGATCTGTCCCGCGCTGCGGAAGAAGGCGGCCGTCAGCCGGCCCTTGATGCCGGGCCCGGTGAAGTACTCGGCCTTCGCCAGGAACGTGATCCGTCGCTTGATGATCGCCGGCATCAGGAAGTGATCGGAGAACGACAGATGATTGCCCGCGACGATCGCCGCGCCCTCGTCCGGGATGTGTTCGAGCCCCTCGATCCGGGGCCGGAACATCAGCCGCAGCAGCGGCCCGAGGATCACGTATTTGAGCAGTCGGTAGAACATGCCGGTCAGCCTTCCCCCATGCAGCGCCCATCGAAGCGCGCGGAGCCCGTGAACCGCGTCAACGGCCTGAACGCGATGCGTGCGCACAGTAATCAATCGCTCGCTCGCTCGCGCGTGAGCGAACGATCGGGCCGCGTCAGGCGCCGCGAGAGGCCACCATCCCCACCGTGAGCAGTCCGAGCACCACCCAGCCGAACCAGAGCCAGCCATTGCTGCCGAGCGCCACCGTGTAGGCGGTGACGGCCACCAGGCCGCCGACGGTGAACACACCCATCGTCTTCGTGGATCCGGGCATCACGCACGCTCCTCCCGGCAGCCGGACGGCGTACAGCGATGTACGGCGCCCGAACCGCGACCAGAAGGCCATAGTCACCCGTGAGGGGCCGGTGGCGCTACTGTCCGCGCGCGTTCAGCGAGGCCAGGTAGGCGTTGTAGGCCGCCAGCTCCTTGTCGCCGTCCCGGTCCGCGGCCCGGTCCTGGCGGCGCGCCTGGCGGTCGTCGGACTTCTTCCACTGGAAGAGCAGCGCGAGCAGCACCAGGACCGACGGCACCTCGCTGAAGGCCCACGCGATGCCGCCCGCCGCCGTCTGGTCGGAGAGCGGATCGATACCGAGCGAAGCCGGCGGATTGTCGAACGTACCGACCATCGAGGTGCTCGCCATCATCAACGCGATCCCGAAGAACGCGTGGAACGGCATGCCCGCGAACAGTTCCAGCATCCGCATCACATAGCCGGGACGGTGCGGACCCGGGTCCACACCCATGATCGGCCAGAAGAACACCACGCCCACGGCGAGGAAGTGCACCATCATCGCGATGTGCCCGACCTTCGACCCCATGAGGAAGTCGAACAGCGGCGTGAAGTAGAGCGCGTACAGGCTCGCGATGAACAGGGGGATCGTGAACGCCGGGTGCGTGATGATCCGCATGTAGTGGCTGTGCAGCAGCATCAGCAGCAGTTCGCGCGGCCCCTTGTCGCCACGCTGGGCCGTCACCGGCAGCGCCCGCAGGGCGAGCGTGACCGGGGCGCCCATGAGCAGCAGGATCGGCGACAGCATGCTGATGACCATGTGCTGCACCATGTGCACGCTGAACATGACCATCCCGTAGTCGTTCAGCTTGGTGCACATCACGAGACCCACGGTCAGCACACCCACCACGAACGCGATGGTGCGCGTCACCGGCCAGGAGTCGCCGCGCCGTGCGAGCCGGACCACGCCCCACCCGTAGAGCGCGAGCGCCAGGATGCAGCCGACGAGGAAGAAGGGGTCGGCCGACCATTCGAGGCCGCGCCCCAGCGTGAACGGCGGCAGATCCATGTTCATGCCGTGCCCGCTGTGATCCATCCGCCGGCTCCTGTTGCTCGTTTCGTACGGATTGTGCGCCCCCAGACTAGAGCTGCCCCCGGCCGAGGTGTCGGCCGGGGGCAGCTCTCGGGAAAGAGCGTCTGAAAGGCGCGGGCCGCTACAGGACGCACTCCGCCTCGGCGTAGCGCTCCGCCGGCACCGTCTTCAGCGTCTCGACGGCCTCGGCCAGCGACACCATCACGATGTCGGTGCCGCGCAGCGCGGTCATCCTGCCGAACTCGCCCCGGTGCACGGCCTCCACGGCGTGCCAGCCGAACCGCGTCGCCAGCACCCGGTCGTACGCGGTCGGGGTGCCGCCGCGCTGCACATGGCCGAGGATCACCGGGCGCGCCTCCTTGCCGAGGCGCTGCTCCAGCTCGATGGAGAGCTGCCGCGCGATGCCGGCGAAGCGCTCGTGGCCGTAGACGTCCTTGCCGCCCTCGTCGTACTCCATCGAGCCGGCCCGGGGCTTGGCGCCCTCGGCGACGACGACGATGGCGAACTTCTTGCCGGCCTCGAACCGCTCGCCGACCTTCGTGGCCAGCTCCTCGATGTCGAAGGGGCGCTCGGGCACGACGACCGCGTGCGCGCCCGCCGCCATGCCGGAGTGCAGCGCGATCCAGCCGGTGTGCCGCCCCATGACCTCGACGATCAGCACCCGCTGGTGCGACTCGGCGGTCGTCTTCAGCCGGTCGAGCGCCTCGGTGGCGACCCCGACGGCCGTATCGAAGCCGAAGGTCACGTCGGTGACGGCGATGTCGTTGTCGATGGTCTTCGGTACGCCGACGATCGGCAGGCCGCTGTCGGAGAGCAGACGGGCCGCCTTCAGCGTGCCCTCACCGCCGATCGGGATGATCGCGTCGAGGCCGAGGTCGGCCACGTGCCCCTTGGCCCGCTCGACGCCGTCCCGCAGATGCGCGGGCTGCACCCGGGACGAGCCGAGGATGGTGCCGCCGCGGGCCAGGATGCCGCCCACCGCGTCCAGGTCCAGCTTGCGGTAGTCGCACTCGAGCAGGCCCCTCCACCCGTCGTGGAAGCCGATGACCTCGTCGCCGTGGTCGACGACGGCACGGTGCACGACCGAACGGATCACCGCGTTCAGACCGGGACAGTCACCGCCGGAGGTGAGGACACCAATACGCATAAGCCCGGAATACCTTTGCAAACGTGGGCCGGTGGCCGGACCACGTCGTCCGGCTGAATTGCCCGTACCCTATCGGCGCCCGGGGGGCCCACCGTAAGGGCCGTCCGCCAGGTGGACAGCCCCGCTCACATGGGCGCGAGAGCGCCCGAAAGGGACAGGTCCTAGGCGGGCTGCGAGGTCGCGGCAGCAATCCGCTCGTTGCGGAGGGCTTCGTACCACCGGTCGTCCACCGGGGGCAGCGCATTGACGTCCAGCGCAAGCTTCAGCAGCAGATCGGCGATCAGCGGGTTACGTGCCAGCACGGGTCCGTGCATGTACGTGCCGAACACGGTGTCGTTGAAGGCGCCTTCGGTGCCGTCCCCCGTGCCGTTGCCCTTGCCGATCCGGGTGCGGGCGAACGGCCGCGCCGACGGACCGAGGTGCGTGACGCCCTGGTGGTTCTCGAACCCGGTCAGCGGCGGCAGCCCCAAGTGCGGGTCGATGTCGCCCAGTACGTCACCGACGCACCGCTCGCCCTCGCCGCGGGTGGAGACGACGTCGAGCAGGCCGAGCCCGGGCTCGCGCTCGCCGAGGTCGTTGATGAACTCGTGGCCGAGGATCTGGTACCCGGCGCACACGGAGAAGACGATCGCGCCGTTGGCCACGGCGCGCTGCAGACCGCCGTCGCGGCGCAGCCGCTCGGCCGCGAGGCGCTGCGGCCGGTCCTCGCCGCCGCCGATCAGGTAGATGTCGCCCGAGGTGGGCACCGGCTGGTCGCTGCGCACGTCGTGGCGCTCGACCTGGAGGCGGCGCTGGCGGGCCCGGCGCTCCACCACGAGGGCGTTGCCCTGGTCGCCGTAGGTGCTCAGCAGGTCGGGGTAGACCCACACCAGACGCAGGCTGTTGTCGCTCATGCTCATGATCCTTAGCTGGTCCTCGTGCGGATCCGGTCAGTTGCCCACGCGGCGGCGGACGTCCTGGAACGCGGTGTAGTTGGCGATGAGCTCGATCCGTCCCTGCGGGGACATCTGCACCGCTTCGTCGAGCGTCTCGCAGACACGGAAGTCCAGGTTGGCGACCTCCAGGCGGACCGCGAGGTCGAGCTTGCGGTCACCGATCACACAGATCGGGTGCCCGGCGAGCCGCGTGTAGTCGACGTCCCACAGCCAGGAGGTGTCGGTGCCGTCGGCGCCTCGCGCGTTCACCGAGAGAATCACGGGGGTGGGCGGCGGGTCGATCAGAGTAAACGTTTCGAGCCAGCCCGCCGGGTTCTTGGCGAGCAGCAGCCGCAGGTCCCGGTTCTGGAACTGCACGACGTCGTAGCGACCGGCCACGGCCTGCACCTGGTACATGCGCTCCAGGGCGACCTGCGGCGGCACGCCGAAGCAGGCGGCGACGGCGGCCGACGAGGCCGCGTTCGCCTTGTTGGCGCGGCCGGGCAGCTGGAGGTGGATGGGCCAGGCGGAGCCGTGCGGGTCCAGGACGTAGTCACCCTGGAGCGCCCAGCTGGCGGTGGGGCGCCGGAAGCCGCACTCGCCGCAGAACCAGTCGTCGCCGGGGCGCTGCATCACGCCGCCGCACGCCGGGCAGGACCAGGCGTCGTCCTTCCACTCCTGGCCGGCGGCGACCCACACCACGTTCGGCGAGGAGGAGGCGGCCCACACCACGAGCGGGTCGTCGGCGTTGGCGATCACGATGGCCTTCGAGCCGGCGAGCCCCTCCCGCCACTTCTCGGCGAGCATGCGCGTCTCGGCGGCGCGGTCGAGCTGGTCGCGCGACAGGTTGAGCAGGGCGATCGCCTTGGGGGCGGTGTCCCGGGCGACCCCGGCCAGGTACTTCTCGTCGACCTCGATGACACCGAACTTGGCGTCGGAGCCGCCGGCCAGCGCGGAGGTGATACCCGCCGGCATGTTCGCGCCCAGCGCGTTCGACACGACCGGGCCGCTGGCCCGCAGGGCCTCGGCGATCAGGCGCGTGGTCGTCGTCTTGCCGTTCGTGGCCGAGACGAGCACCACGTCGAGGTGCTGGGCGAGCCGTCCGAGCAGCTCGGGGTCGAACTTGAGCGCGACCTTGCCGCCGATCACCGATCCGCTGCCGCGGCCCGCGGCCCGCGACACCGCGGCCGCGGCCTTTCCGGCCGTCACGGCCAGCTTGGCCCGCGGAGTCATCGACTCCGAGTTGCCTGACATTGTTGGGTCCTCCTTGCGTACGGCGCCGCGCCTGCCCGGGCATCGCTCTCCGGCCTCAGCCTATCGAGATCCTCCGACAAGCCCGAACCGCGGCACCACCAGCGGATCGGGGTACTGCTCGGACCGTACCCTTACGGCCATGCGACACGGCTCGATCCCGGGCGCCTCCGGGCGCGTACGACCCCTGACCCTGCTCGGTGATCCCGCGCTGCACCAACCCTGCGCGGACGTCACGGATTTCGGCCCCGCGCTCGCGCGCCTGGTGCAGGACATGTTCGCCACGATGTACGCGGCCCGGGGCGTCGGCCTCGCCGCCAACCAGGTCGGTGAAGCGCTGCGGGTCTTCGTCTATGACTGCGAGGACGACGACGATGTGCGCCACGTCGGCCATGTCGTCAACCCCCGGCTGGTCGAGGCGGACGGCGTCGTGGTCCGGGGCCCCGAGGGCTGTCTGTCGTTGCCCGGCCTGGAGGCGGGCACGCCGCGCTTCGACCACGCGCGCGTGGAGGGCCTCGACCTGACGGGCGCTCCGGTGGTGATCCACGGCACGGGCTGGTTCGCGCGGTGTCTCCAGCACGAATGCGACCACTTGGAGGGCCGTACCTACACGGACCGGGTCACGGGCTGGCGGCGGCGCAGGGTGCTCCGCCAGGCGGCGCGGGCGCCGTGGTCGCACGCCGCGCCGGCTCGCTAGTACAGGTCCTGGGGCAGGCACTGGACGGCCCTTGGGACGGTGTTCAGAACCCGGGGCCGCCCGCCTTGTCGCCCGCCGCGGCGAGCCGCCCCCACAGGAGGTCGGCGAGGCACCGCACCAATTCGGCCCGGGTGCACGGCCGGTCGCCCAGCCACCAGTCGCCGGCGGCGTGCATCATGCCGACGATCCCGTGGCCCCACACGCGGGCGAGCTGCTGACTGCCCGGTCCGAGGTCCACCCGCTCCTCGATGACCTCGGCCAGCTCCTCGCCCATGCGCCGCAGCAGCGGGGCGGAGTGGCGTCCCACGTCGAACCCGGTGTCGGCGGGGGAGACCTCCGCCGGATGCATCAGGAACCGGTAGACCTGGGGCCGGGCCTCGATCGCCGCCAAGTAGGTGTCCAGCGTCGCCTCCACGCGCTCACGGCGCTCGGCGGGCGCGTCGAGGGCGGCCCGCAACGAGGCGAGCAGGGCGTCCGTGTGGCGCGTGGCGAGCGCCGCGTAGAGCCCGCCCTTGTCGCCGAAGTGCCGGTAGAGGATCGGCTTGGTGATCCCGGCCTCGGCCGCGATCGCGTTCATCGAGGCGCCGGGGCCGTCCCTGAGCACCACGCGGTCCGCGGCCTCGAGCAGCTCGCGTCGGCGCCGCTCGGCGGCGGACTGCTGTTCCGCGCGCTGCTCGGTCCGCTGTGTGGTCTCCATGAGGATCTCCCCGCCCGTGCCATTGCTTGACGCACGCGAAAGGTAACACCCGTCGGCTGCCCGGTATCGAACGCGTACTCGGAGGTTGACATGGGCTACTGGTCGGTAACAGACTCTCGTTACCGTAAGTAACATATGCAGTGTACGCAGCCCTGGAGGGGTCATGGCCGAGTTCACGATGGATCTCAACGACGAACAGAAGGAAGTACGTGACTGGCTTCACGGCTTCGCCGCCGATGTGATCCGCCCCGCGGCCGCCGAATGGGACGAGCGCGAGGAGACGCCCTGGCCGGTCATCCAGGAAGCGTCCAAGCTCGGAATCTACTCCCTCGACTTCTACGCGCAGCAGTTCTTCGACCCGACCGGCCTCGGCATCCCGATGACCATGGAGGAGCTGTTCTGGGGCGACGCGGGCATCGCCCTGTCGATCGTGGGCACGGGCCTCGCGGCGGTGGGCGTCCTCGCCAACGGCACCGAGGAGCAGATCGGCACCTGGATCCCGCAGATGTACGGCGACGTGAACGACGTGAAGGTGGCCGCCTTCTGCTCCTCCGAGCCGGACGCGGGCTCCGACGTCGCCTCCATGCGCACCCGGGCCGTCTACGACGAGGCCAAGGACGAGTGGGTCCTGAACGGCACCAAGACGTGGGCGACCAACGGCGGCATCGCCAACGTCCACGTGGTCGTCGCCTCCATCGACCCCGAACTCGGCTCGAAGGGCCACGCCTCCTTCATCGTCCCGCCGAACACGCCGGGCCTCTCCCAGGGCCAGAAGTTCAAGAAGCACGGCATCCGCGCCTCGCACACCGCCGAGGTCGTCCTCGAGAACGTCCGGGTGCCAGGCTCCTGCCTGCTCGGCGGCAAGGAGAAGCTCGACGAGCGCCTCGCCCGCGCGCGTGAGAAGGCCAGGAAGGGCGGCGAGCGCGTGAAGAACGCCGCCATGGCCACCTTCGAGGCATCCCGCCCGGCCGTCGGCGCCATGGCGGTCGGCACCGCCCGCGCCGCCTACGAGGAGGCGCTGGAGTACGCGAAGACGCGCGAGCAGTTCGGCCGCCCCATCATCGACAACCAGGGCGTGGCCTTCCAGCTGGCCGACATGCGTACGCAGATCGACGCCGCGCGGCTGCTGGTGTGGCGTGCCTCCTGGATGGGGACCACGGGCAAGAAGTTCGAGAACGCCGAAGGTTCCATGTCGAAGCTGTTCGCGAGCGAGACCGCCAAGAAGGTCACCGCGCAGGCGATCCAGATCCTGGGCGGCAACGGCTACACGCGGGAGTACCCCGTGGAGCGCATGCACCGCGACGCGGCGATCTACACGATCTTCGAGGGCACGAGCGAGATCCAGCGCCTGGTCATCGCCCGCACCCTGTCCGGAATGCCGATCCGCTAGCGGTACCGACCTCCAGGTCAGCGGCGGGGATCTTGTTCCTCGCCGCTCTCCAGAGCTGCGGCCAGGGCGGACGCCGGGTCGGAGGCGGCCGGCCCCGCCGGGGCCCAACGGCCCCGCTCCTTACGGTAGGGCCACCAGCGGCCGTCGCGTCCCAGGCGCAGCTGCGCGGCGGTCGCGGCGACGGTCCAGCGGGCGCGGGAGGCCCGCAGCGCGGGCCGCTCGTCCGGCTCCCAGGCCGCCGACAGCGCCGCACGCGCGCGTGCCGCGGATTCCGGGTCCGGGACCCACTCCTCCTCCAGGACGGCGAGGGCGCTCGCGCCCCCGTGCTCCCAGGCGCGCACGACCAGCGTCAGACCTTCGCGGTCCCGGCCCGACCCCTGCGCGAGCCGTTCGGCGATGTGCCGCTCCGGCAGGGCGGCCGCCAGCCGTACGGCGTCCTGCGACGCGGTCGACTCCGGCCACGGGGCGCGCTGTTCGTGTCCCGAGGCAAGCGCGTCCGCGAGGAGCCGGTGCGCCTCCGCGGCGGCCTGCGTGCCCAGAAAGGCCAGCGCGGCGACGTCGACACCACCGGGCGGCGGTGTCTCCGTGTCCAACGACGGCGGCAACCCCGGCTCCGGCGGCAGTCCGGGCGGGTCCGGCAGCGGCGGCAGCACGAGTGCGGACGCGTACGCCTCCGCCGCGTCCACGCTCTCGGCCTCCCGGGGCGGCACGGCCTCCGGCTCGGCGTGAGCGGCGCTGCGCACCTGGAGCTCGTCGAGCAGCGCCCGCTCGCCCCGCCCACGCAACAGGAGCAGCACGAACGGATCCCGGTCGAGCAGCCGCGCCAGCTGATAGCTCAGCGCGGCCGTGTGCGCGCAGTGGTCCCAGGCGCCACAGTCGCAGTGCGGCTCCAAGTCGCCCAGTCCGGGCAGGAGTTCCACACCGGCGGCGGCCGCGTCCTCCACCAGATGCGGCGGCATGTCACGGTCCAGGAGGGCCGCGATGTGCCCGGCCCGTTCGACGGCCATGCCCAGGAAGCGGTCCCAGTCGTCCTCGCCGAGACACTGCAGCAGCACGTCCGCGCGGTGCAGGGTGCCCCCGCGGTCCCCCACAAGGGCGGTGACGCGCCCCGGCCGGACCGAGACGGCGCCGACCGCTCCGGCGCGCGCCAGCTTGCGCCCCGCTTTGAGCTGCGCGAGGTCGAGCGCCGTGTCCTCCAGCGCCTTCAGCCAGGCCTGCCCCCACCAGGTCCCGGCGAAGCCCCGGCCGGGCGCGGCCGGTAGCGCCGCGAACGTGCGCTCCTCCGTGGCCGCGCCCGTTCCCGCGGAGAGACCCGGGTCTGTGCCCGTCCCCGGTTCCGGGTCCGGCTCCTCGGCATACGGGTCGTGCTCGTCGTACCTGTCACTCATCGGGCGCCCCCTCGCAGCTCGACCAGATCGGCCAGTTCGGCATCGGTCAGTTCGGTCAGTGCCGCCTCGCCCGCGCCGAGCACGGCGTCCGCCAACTCCTTCTTGCGCAGCAGCATCTCGGCGATGCGGTCCTCGACGGTGCCCTCGGCGATCAACCGGTGCACCTGTACCGGCCGGGTCTGCCCGATGCGGTACGCGCGGTCGGTGGCCTGCGCCTCCACTGCCGGGTTCCACCAGCGGTCGTAGTGCACCACGTGCTCCGCGCGCGTGAGGTTGAGCCCGGTGCCCGCGGCCTTCAAGGAGAGCAGAAAGACCGGCACCTCACCGTCCTGGAAGCGCCGCACCATGGTTTCGCGCCCCGCGACTGACGTGCCCCCGTGCAGGAACTGCGACGGAACGCCCCGGCGCGCCAGATGCCGCTCGACCAGACGCGCCATCTGTACGTACTGGGTGAAGACCAGCACGCTCGCGCCCTCGGCGAGGATCGTGTCCAGGAGTTCGTCGAGGAGTTCCAGCTTCCCCGAGCGGCCGGCGATGCGCGGCTTGTCCTCCTTCAGGTACTGCGCCGGGTGGTTGCAGATCTGCTTGAGGGCCGTCAGCAGTTTGACGATCAGGCCGCGCCGCTCGAAACCGTCCGCCCCGGAGATCTCCGCGAGCGTCTCCCGCACCACGGCTTCGTAGAGGGCCGCCTGCTCCTTGGTGAGCGTCACGGCCCGGTCGGTCTCGGTCTTCGGCGGCAGTTCGGGGGCGATGCCCGGGTCCGCCTTGCGGCGGCGTAGCAGGAAGGGGCGCACGAGCTTGGCCAGACGCTCCGCGGCAGCCGGGTCCTTGCCGCTCTCGACGGCCTTCGCGTAGCGGGTACGGAAGGTGCCGAGCCGGCCCAGGAGGCCGGGGGTGGTCCAGTCGAGGATCGCCCACAGCTCGGACAGGTTGTTCTCCACGGGGGTGCCGGTGAGCGCCACGCGCGCGCGGGCGCCGATGGTGCGCAGTTCCCTGGCCGTGGCCGAGTGCGGGTTCTTCACGTGCTGCGCCTCGTCGGTGACCACCAACCCCCAGTCCGCTCCGGCCAGTTGGGCCGCGCCCAGGCGCATGGTGCCGTAGGTGGTGAGCACGAACTCCCCGTCCACCAGGGCCTCCAGGGAGCGGCGGCCGCCGTGGAAGCGCCGCACCGGAGTGCCGGGTGCGAACTTCTCGATCTCGCGCTGCCAGTTGCCCATGAGCGACGTCGGGCAGATCACGAGAGTGGGGCCCGCGCTCTCCCGGGCGGTCTGCCGGTGCAGGTGCAGCGCGATCAGCGTGATCGTCTTGCCGAGGCCCATGTCGTCGGCGAGGCAGGCGCCGAGACCGAGCGAGGTCATGCGGGCCAGCCAGTTCAGGCCGCGCAGTTGGTAGTCGCGCAGTTCCGCCGCGAGCGCGGCCGGCTGCCCGACCGGATCCATCCCCTCGGGGTCCGCGAGGCGATCCCTGAGCCCCGCCAGCCAGCCGGTGGGACGCACCTCGATCCGGCGGCCGTCGACCTCGGCGGAGCCCGTCAGAACGGCGCTCAGCGCGTCGACCGGCGTCACCTTGCGGTCCTGGTGGGCGCGGGCGCGACGGACCTGCTCGGGATCGACGAGCACCCACTGGTCGCGCAGCCGCACCACGGGCCGGTTCGCCTCGGCGAGCCGGTCCAGTTCCGCGCGGCTCACCTCCTGGTCGCCGACGGCGAACGACCAGTCGAACGCCAGCAGCGCGTCGGGGGACAGGAAGGACGGGGTGTCCGAGGAGAGCGCGTCCGGGCCGTCACTTGGCGGTGGGCCGATCACCGCACGCGCCGTCAGCCTGCGGGCCATCTCCCTGGGCCAGTGCACCTCGACCCCGGCCGCGGACAGCGCTCGCGCCCCCTCCCCGAGCAGTTCGGCGACATCGTCGTCGGCCAGCTCGACCGCGTCCGGGACGGTCGCGGACAACAGTGGGGTCAGCGGCGCCCACGCGCGCGCGGCGCGGCGCAGCGCCAGGAGGGCGTCCATCCGGGCCTGGGCCCCGAACGCCTTGCCGGACGTACCGCTGCCGGCCCACACCTCGGCCGCGTCCGCGACCAGTGCGGGGTCGCTGACATTGTGCATCTGCAGCACGGCGTGGAACGGCAGGCGGGTCTCGCCGTCCGTGACCCGGGCGAGGCCGGGCACCTCCACGCGCAGCGAGATCCGCACACCCGCGTCGTGCCCGGCCGCCGCCTCCGCCGCCCAGGCGCGCAGCTCGGGCGCGCGGTGGGGGGCCCGAGCCGCGAATGCCCGGCCGCCCGCCGCGAGCGCGGCGGCGGGGGAGCGGGGCAGGGTGTCGGCCACCGCGTCGAGGAAGGCGCGCAGCAGCCGCTCGGGAGCGTGCAGCCGGGGCGGCTCGTGACCGTCCAGCGGGACCGCGTGCGCCTCGGGAGGCATCGCGGCGGCCAGCTCCCGCACCCGCTCCAGGTCCTGGTGGCGCAGCGGCCCGGCGCGCCAGGCGTCGTGGTCGTCGGCGCTCAGGCCGGGCAGGAGGAGCCCCCGGGCGGCGAGTTGCAAGGCGAGCAGTGCGGCCGCGCCCCAGAAAGCGATCGTCGAGTCCGCCTGGGCGGCGCCACGCGCGCGGGTGAGGACCGGCAGCGCGGCCCGCACGGGCAGCGCCACCGCGGCGACCGTCACCACCTCGACGCCGTCGTCCCCGGGCAGCGCCAGCGGCAGCTCGGCGCGGGCTCCCGCGTCCACACGAGGCGGTTCGCCGCCGTCGGGCCGCCAGAAGGCGACGGTCGAGGTACGTGCCGGGTCACCCGGCAGGAACGTGGCGCGACAACGGGCGAGTTCGACGGTCTCGGCGGGAGTGGGCGCGGGATGCGTGTACTCGGAGATGGCGGCTTCCTCGTATTCCTCAATTTTGACTACTCGCCCTGGAGTCGGCGAGGGTACACGGCCGCCGGTGCCGGACGGACCTCCTCCGGACGTGGCCCAGGTCACCCGACCCCTAAGGGTGTGGCTAGCCCCCGTTCCAACGCGGGCTGGCCCCCTGCGGTGCTCGGGTGGTGGCGCCATGGCCGGACAAGGTCGCTGATCCATAGGTTTTCAAGGCCGGGCCGAGGACGCGGCCCGCCGTAGCGAAAACCCTTACAGAGACCGGAGAACTGCCATGGCCCTGGCTGTCGGAACCCTCCCGGAACACGCCACAGGAGCCGCGGCGCGGCAGTCCTCCCCCGAAACGGCAAGCGAGTTCACGCCACTGCTGCGCGACATCAAGGGGAAGGGTCTGCTCGACCGGCGCACCGGCTGGTACGTGCGCACCATTGTGGTCAACGCCCTCGGCCTGGCGGCCGTCGTCACCGGCATGGCGCTGGTCGGCGCCTCATGGTGGGTCCTCGCCCTGGCACCCGCCCTGGCGGCCTTGTGCGCGCGCACGGCGTTCATCGGCCACGACGCGGGCCATGCCCAGATCACCGGCAACCGATCCGTGAGCCGGGCCATCGGACTGGTTCACGGCAATCTGCTGCTCGGCATGAGTTACGCGTGGTGGAACGACAAGCACAACAGGCACCACGCCAACCCGAACCACATCGAGAAGGACCCCGACGTCGCCGCCGACGTCCTGGTCTTCACCAGCAAGCAGGCCGCGACCCGCGTGGGCTTCCGCGGCTGGCTCACCCGTCACCAGGCCTGGCTCTTCTTCCCGCTCACCCTGCTCGAAGGTCTCGCGCTGAAACTGTCGGGCTTCCAGGACCTGCGTCGGCAGAGCGGACGGGAACGCGTGGTGGAGGGCGCGCTCCTTGTCGCTCACATCGCCGGCTACGTGACACTGCTGCTGACCACCATGCCGCTCGGCCACGCCCTCGCCTTCGCCGCACTGCACCAGGCCCTCTTCGGGCTGCACCTGGGAATGGCCTTCGCCCCCAACCACAAGGGCATGGAGATGCCCGACCCCGAGGGTGACAAGTGGGGTCATCTGCGGCGCCAGGTCCTCACCTCGCGCAACATCAAGGGCGGCATCGTGACCGACTGGTTCCTCGGCGGCCTCAACTACCAGATAGAACACCACCTGTTCCCGAGCATGCCCCGCCCCCATCTGCGTCTCGCACAGCCCATGGTGAAGGCCCACTGCCGCACGCTCGGCGTCCCCTTCGCCGAGACCGGCCTCATCGACTCCTATCGCCAGGCCCTGCGCCACATGTATGAAGTGGGAGAGCCGCTGCGTGCCGACTTCTGACGCACGTCCCGCCGATGGCACGCCGACCCCGGAGTTCCTCCGAGGCGCGGGATCAGGGTCATCTCAGGGTCGGGCGCCGGAACCGTGGACGGCGCAGGCCCGTTTCTCAGAGCAGAGGCGAACTCGCCCCACCCAGCCGAGGGCGAGCCGCCCCGAAGGAGGCCACACACATGTCGAGGAACGCGAAGATCGCCGCGGGAGGCGTGGCTGCCGGGATCATCCTGCTGATCTGGCTGCCATGGTGGGCGGCCCTGCTCATCATGCTCGGAGTGCCCACCGCGGCGTACCTGATGCTCGATCCCTCGCAGCGGCGCAGGCTCCGCCGCGCATCGCGCAAGGAGCTCGGCCGTTAAGGAGCCCGCACCGGGCACGAGTTGACGACGTCACCGCCCGCGGGCCGTTCGACGGCCCGGTCCGCGGGTGGCTCCGTCGCGCTCCGCACCCACCGGGTCAGCGTGTCGAACGCGTCCCGGCCGCGGTCAGGCCGGCCGCACGGCCATCTTGTCGAGCGCTTCGAGCAGGCCGGGCAGTTCCGCGCCCCGGCCGACCGGCAGCACCTCGCCCGGCTCGTCGTCGAGCAGGACGAAGGCGATGTCGTCCGTGCGCGCCACCATCGACCAGCCGGGCCCGTCGGCGCGCAGCGTACGCGCGTCGCCCGACGCGAACGCGGACCGCACCCGCCCCAGCGGCGGGGGAGCGTCCACATAGGCGCGCGCCTCGGCCAGCACACGCCGGATGCCGTCGTGCGAACTGCCCGACGAACCCGACGAACCCGACGAACCCGACGCACCCGCCGCACCGCCTGCGCCGGAGCCGTCCTCGCGCTCCTCGGAGCGCGATCGCGTGGCGAAGTCGGCATCGTCGAGCTGCCCGCGCCATGCCGCCCACTGGAGCGCTATCTCGTCCGCCCCGAGCCGTCGTTGCGCCGGCCCCCAGGCCTCCGTGTCCGGCGGGCGGAGCACCGGCAGGTCGGCGCTCTCCGGATCGGGCTCGGGGTCGTGCGGCGCGGGCACGCCCGGTGCCGCCACCGCCAGCGCGAGCGGCCAGCCCGCCAGCGCGGCCACCATGCTGTTCTCGTCGGGCGAGAGCTCGTACTCCATGCCGCAGTCCCAGGACGCGATGGCCACGGCGACCAGGGACACGTCGTCGACGACCACCGTCCAGCGGGCACCCTGCGCGTCCTGGCCGAGAACCAGGCCGTAGCCGTCGGCCGCCGGCGCGAGCCCCAGCGCGGCGCAGGCCTCGGGGTAGTCGTCGCCCAGCACGCTGGGGAACTTCGCCGGCGTGAGCAGTACCGCCGTCAGTACGTACAGCGCGTCGTCCCCGGTGGCGACAGCGTCGTCCGTCCCGGCCATGCCAGCCTCCCCTGAGCTTCGTTCCGTCGGCGTGACCTTAGCCAGTCGCGCACGATGTCGTACAGGGTCGATGACCAGGAAATCAATGGTCACCCCGGTCGCTCACCCCCGAGGTGGGCGGCGTGTCGACATACCGTGTGCACTTCGTGCGCCTCGTGTGTCTGGCGGCGATCGAGGGGCAGGACCGGTGCCGTGGTGCGCCGACCCGGAGGCGTGGACGTCAGGCGGCGGGCAGGCCGAGGAGGCTTCGCGCCACAGCTCTCGGTGACTCGTCGCGCTCCCGCGCGAGGACGATGACGGCCCGGCACGCCAGTTCGTTGACGCCGAAGACCAGGGCGTTCGGTTCCACCCAGCCCACGGCCTCGTCCATCCGCTCCTGATCGTCCTCCGCACAGGCCGCCACGTAGGCCGCTGCCGCTTCGAACAGGTTGTACGGGCGCCGCCGTCCGTCGGCCGAGCGGCCGCCCACGCGTGGGGAGCGCTCGTCGGTCGGGCGCTCCTGGTGCCGAGTGACCTTCTAGCGCCAGGTGCTCCAGGATTTCCGGACTTTGTCGAGCATGCGCGTTGCCGCCCCCTGTCGATGGCCCTGGACCGCCACCGGTCCGCCAACTGACCTCACATGCCGTGAAGTTGCCACCATCGTGGCAGAGGTGGGGCAAGGTGGCGCCGCTCCGGCACAGGGTCAGCGGCCCGCCGGTGCCAGGCCCGCGAGCGTGTCGCGCAGCCAGGCGAGCTCGGCGCGGCTCGTGGCCCGCGCGATGGTGAGAATGCCGCGCCGGAAGGGGTCCTTCAACTCCTCCGCCCGCAGCGGCCGGTCGCCCTCGTAGAAGAAGCTCGCGGGCTCCTCCAGGAAGTCGAGGCGCCGGCGCAGTACGTCCGCCTGCTCCTGGGGGTCGTCCAGATGGCGCAGGAAGGCGAGCAGGGTGAACCAGCGGTTCTCGTCCGTGATGTCCGACCGGGCCGGTTCGCGCAGTCTGCGCCGCAGCTCCTCGCGGCCTTGTTCGGTGAGGCTCAGCATGTGCCGGGGTGCCGCGGCGACCCCCGGCTGCGTCTCGCGCGCGAGCAGCCCCGCCTTCTCCAGGCGCTTGATCGCCGGATAGAGGGTGCTCTCGGCCACCGGGCGGACGTGCCCCGTCAGCGCGGTGATGCGCTTGCGCAGCTCGTAGCCGTGCAGGGGGGCGTCGTGGAGGAATCCGAGGATGGCGAGTTCGAGCATGCCGCCATTCTGAACCACGGGAGCGCATACGTGGTACATCGTTGACGTAGTACTACGTGACCGATGTATGGTCTGCGCAAAGAATGCAGGCGGGGATGCGCACGAGGAGGACGTCATGCGGCAGGCACAGTTCGACGCGCGGGGAAGTCTGATCCGGTGGACCGAGGTGGCGGGCGAGGAACCCGCGCGCGTCTACGTCCACGGCCTCGGATCGGCCTCGACGGTGTACCACGCGCACATCGCGGCCCGGCCCGAACTGGCGGGTCGCCGCTCGCTGTTCGTGGATCTGCCCGGGCACGGCATCAGCGATCGCCCCGCCGACTTCGGATACACCCTGGAGGAGCACGCCGACGCGCTGGCCGCGGCGCTGGACGCGGCGGGGGTCAGCGGCGCCGAGCTCGTCGGTCACAGCATGGGCGGTGCGGTGGCCATCGTCCTGGCGCATCGGCGGGCCGACCTCGTCTCGCGTCTCGTCGTCACCGAGGGGAACCTCGACCCGCAACCCCCTTCCACGGCGGGCAGCAGTGGGATCGCGAGCTACGAAGAAGGCGCGTACGTGACGGGAGGCGGCCACGCGCGCGTGCTCGCGAAGGTCGGCCCGCTGTGGGCCGCCACCATGCGCCTCACCGACCCGCTCGCCCTGCACCGCTCAGCCGTGGGCCTGGTGCGCGGCACGCAACCCACGATGCGGCAGATGCTCACGGACGCCAAGGTCGACCGGGTCTATCTCCAGGGCGTACGCACCGGGGAACTAGTGGGCAAGGAAGACCTGTCGGCCGCCGGAGTCCGGGTGGTCGATGTGGCGGACGCGGGGCACAACGTCATGTTCGACAACCCGGACGCCTTCGCGGCGGCCGTCAGGGGATAGCCGGCCGGCTCAGCTCTCGCGTACGGCCAGCGCCAGGAAGCGCGCGTCCTCGTCCGCGTACGAGGTCATGCGCCAGCCCGAACCGGCCAGCAACGGCCGCAGATTGGGCTCGGCCCGTAGATCCTCGGGGGTGATGTGCCGCCCCTGGCGCGCGGCGAGAGCCCTGCGCCCGATCGGATGGAAGAGCGCGAGCAGTCCGCCGGGCCGCACCACGCGCGCCAGTTCCCGCAGGTTCTCGGCCGGTTGCGGGAGATGGGAGACGAGGCCCGCCCCGAACACCGCGTCCAGCGCCCCCGTGCGCAGCGGCAACCGTCCCACGTCCGCGTGGAGCAACTGCCCCGCACGGTCCCGTCCGGCCCGCGTGGCGGCCTCCAGCATGGCCGCCGTCAGGTCGGCTCCGAGCACCACCCCCGAAGGCCCCACGGCCGCCCGTAGCGGCGTCAGCGCGCGACCCGTGCCGCACCCCGCGTCGAGCACCCGGTCGCCCGGGCGCAGCCCCAGGGCGGCGACCGCCGCGGCATAGGCCGGACCGTCGTCGGGAAAGCGGGAGTCCCAGTCGGCGGCCCGGGCCGCGAAGAACTCCTGCACGCGTGTGGGGTCATCGCTCATGTGCTCCATGATTGCGCAGCCCCGCCGCCGGGTGGAACGACACGAACGAGGGAAGCGCGGTCGAAAGCTCCTTGTCCGAACCGAAAGCGTCGCATGCGCGTGCGGTGCACATGTTCGAGCCTGATGCGATCGTTCAGAAAGCATCTCCGCCAGATTGCGGCAGCTTTCGAAATGCGCCCCGGTGGTGCGCCCCCATCAGGACTAGCTTCCCGGGCCATGGGACACCTGGACCACGCCGCATTCGGCTGGCTTACCCCCGTGCTGTCGTACGCCATGGCGTGCATCGGCGCCGCGCTCGGACTGCGCTGCACCGTACGCGCGCTGGGTGCCACGGGACGGGCCCGCCGCAACTGGCTCATCACGGCGGCCTCCGCCATCGGTACCGGCATCTGGACGATGCACTTCGTCGCGATGCTCGGATTCGGCGTCAGAGGCACCGAGATCCGCTACCACGTGCCCTTGACGATCCTCAGCCTCGTCGTCGCCGTGGTCGTGGTCGGCGTCGGGGTCTTCGCCGTCGGTCACGGCCGAGACCGGGGGAGCGCCCTCGCCGTCGGGGGCCTCACGACCGGACTGGGCGTCGCCAGCATGCACTACCTCGGCATGGCCGCCCTGCGCCTGCACGGCCGCGTCGACTACGACCCGCTCCTGGTCACGCTCTCCGTGGTCATCGCCGTCGTCGCCGCGACCGCCGCTCTGTGGGCCGGGCTCAACATCAAGTCACCGGCGGCCGTCGCGGTCGCCTCCCTGGTGATGGGTGGCGCCGTGAGCAGCATGCACTACACCGGGATGCTCGCGGTGAGCGTGCGCGTCGCGCCCTCCTCCGCCGCGCTGCCCGGGGCGACGGCGATGCAGTTCATCTTCCCGCTCGCCGTGGGGCTCGGCTCCTACCTGTTCCTGACATCGGCGTTCGTCGCGCTCTCCCCGACCGAGGGCGAGCGGGGGCCCGCCGCCGCGGCCCCGCCGCCCGTCGAGAGCCTGACCCGTTGACGGACCGTGCCACCCGCCCCAGACCCCGGATCGAGGAGGCCATGCGCCCGCCACGTGCAACGCCCGGTTCCGGCCCGCCGCAGATATCCGCGCCCTCTCCGCGCGGACGTCGCGCGCACGCCGGGCCGCCCGCCGAAGAGGACACCGAGTCGGACGAGACAGGGGTGACGACAGCCCGAACCATGCCGCCCACGCGCGTGGGCGCCGGCCATCTGCGTCCCCGCACCATCCGGGCGAAGATCATCTGCCTCCTCATGGTGCCCGTCGTCTCCCTCCTCGCGCTGTGGGCCTACGCCACCGTGAGCACCGCGCAGGACGTCGCACGGCTCACACAACTGCGGCGCGTCGACGCCTCGGTCCGCGAACCCGTGACCGCCGCGGTCACCGCCCTCCAGACGGAGCGCACGGCCGCGGTCGGATACGCGACGGACCCCGCCCCCGAGCGCGGCGACGACCTCAGGAGACTCGCGGCCGCCACCGACCACGCCGTCGCGGCCCTGCGCCTCGGCAGGGACAACACCGTCGCGGACGGCGCGGACCTGCCCCACGCGGTGGCCGGACGGCTCGGTGCCTTCGTCGGCGACGCCGAAGAGCTGCGCACGCTGCGCACCGCCCTGCTGGAACGGCGCGCGGGCTGGGACACCGTGTACGGCCAGTACACGAGGACCATCGGCCGCGCCTACGCGGTGAGCGGAGCACTGACCGGCATACAGGACAGCCGACTCGGCTCCGACGCGCGCGTGCTGCACGAGTTCGGCCGCTCCGCCGAGATGCTCTCCCGTGAGGACGCCGTCGTGACGAGCGCCCGGCTCGCCGGAACACTGGACAGCGAGCGGCTGCGGCTGCTCACCGGTGCCGTCGACACTCGCAGGGCCCTCGCCGACACGGCCGCCGCCGATCTGCGCGGGCCCGAACGGGCCGCCTGGCGCCACCTGGTGGAGGGGAGCGCGTACAGCGACGTACGCGCCGTCGAGGACCGGACGCTCATCGCGCGGCCAGGACGCCAGGCGCTCGCCGCGGCCCCCGCCGGGACGTGGGACACGGCGCACACGGCCGTGCAGGACGGCATGCGCGCCATCGCGTCCGACGCGGCGCGCGGCGCCGCCGGCCGGGCCGATCCGTTCGCCCGGGGACTCCTGACGCCCGCGGGCGCGGCGGTGCTGTTCGGCCTCGTCGCCGTCGCCGCCTCGCTGATCATCTCCGTGCGCATCGGACGCGACCTCGTCGTCGAACTGGTCGGCCTGCGCAACACCGCACTGGAGATCGCCGGCCGCAAACTCCCGCACGCCATGCGGAAACTGCGCGCCGGTGAGGAGATCGACGTACAGGCGGAGGCGCCGTCGGGGCCGAGGGCCGACGACGAGATCGGCCAGGTCTCCGAAGCGCTCACCACCGTGCACCGCTCGGCCCTGCGGTCCGCCGTCGAGCGTGCCGAACTGGCCGGCGGCATCTCCGGTGTCTTCGTCAACCTCGCCCGCCGCAGCCAGACCCTCGTCCACCGGCAGCTCGGCCTCCTGGACACCATGGAGCGCCGTGCGGAGGACCCGAACGAACTCGGTGACCTGTTCCGCCTCGACCACCTCACGACTCGCATGCGGCGCCATGCCGAGAGCCTCATCATCCTGTCCGGAGCCGCGCCCGGCCGGGCCTGGCGGAAGCAGGTCCCGCTGACCGACGTCGTCAGGGCCGCCGTCTCCGAGATCGAGGACTACGCGCGCGTGGAGGTACGCCATCTCGCCGCCGTCGGCGTGACGGGTGCCGCGGTCGCCGACCTCACGCACCTGATGGCCGAACTCGTCGAGAACGCCACCCAGTTCTCACCACCGCACACCAAGGTGCGCATCAGTGGCGAGCCCGTCGGCAACGGATACGCGATCGAGATCGAGGACCGCGGCCTCGGCATGGGCAAGGAGACCCTGGCCGAGGCGAACGACCGCATCAAGCACTCGGAGGCCCTCGACCTGTTCGACAGCGACCGGCTGGGCCTCTTCGTGGTCAGCAGGCTCGCCAATCGGCACGACATCAAGGTACACCTGCGTACCTCGCCGTACGGGGGCACCGACGCGGTCGTCCTGCTGCCCACTTCCTTGCTGGACAAGGACAGTGCGCCGCAGGAGAGCGGCGAACCTTCCCCGTCCGAACAGGAGCGCCGCTACGCGCGCGTGCCCGAGCCCGAGGCAGCGCCCATGAACGGCAACCCCGTCCCCGCACCCGCCCCCCGCCCCGCACTGTCCCCCTCGCCGGGCCCCGGCCCCGAGGAGACGCGACACCCTCCGGGCGTCACCGCTCTGCGACTACACCGAGAACCGGCCGCGGAGCAGGACGAGGAGCCACCGGGGGACGGCCTCCCGCGCCGGGTGCGCCAGGCCAGCCTCGCGCCTCAGCTGCGCGAGCGCCCCGACACGCGGGCCCCGCTCACGCGCGCCCACGAGCCGGGCGAACGCACCCCCGAACAGGTCCGGGCCCGTATGACGTCCTTCCGGGACGGCTGGGTCAGGGGCGGCGGACGCCCGCCCGGCAGCGACAGCAGCGAAGGAGACCCGACATGATCAAGGACCCGACCACGGGCACGGCCCGCGGCTCAGGTGAACTCGACTGGCTCCTTGACGACTTGGTGCTCCGTGTACCCGAACTGCGCCATGTCGTCGTCCTGTCCAACGACGGTCTGGCCGTCAGCGCGTCCACCGGGCTCGGCCGGGAGGACGCCGAGCACCTGGCGGCTGTCGCCTCCGGGTTCAACAGCCTCGCCAAGGGGACAGGGCGACACTTCGGCACCGGCGGAGTGCGGCAGACGATGGTCGAGATGGATGACGGCTTCCTCTTCGTGGCCGCCGCGGGCGACGGTTCCTGCCTCGCCGTCCTGAGCACCGTCACCGCAGACATAGGACTCGTCGCCTACGAAATGGCGCGCCTGGTCAAGCGGGTCGGCGAACACCTCTACACAGCGCCCAGGTTCGCCGGACAGCCGCCCACCGCGGGCTGACGGAAACGGCCGACCCCATGGACGAGGAGATGTTCGAAGAGACGTACCGGGACGCGGCAGCGCACGACAGTGGCCCCCACCAGGGGCACGAGACGCGCGGCAGCCCCCACGAGCAGGGCAGTCAGTGGTTCGACAACGAGGCAGGACCCCTGGTCCGGCCCTATGCGCTGACGGGCGGACGGACCGCGGCGGGTCCCCAGGCGGCGCGCTTCGACCTGATCGCCCTGGTGTCGCTCGACCCCGCCGCGCCCGCCGCCGATGACGACACCGCCCTCGGGCCCGAGCACCGCTCGATCATCGAGCTGTGCCGGACCGAGACGCAGACGGTCGCCGAACTCGCCGCCGACACCGACCTGCCCGTCGGGGTGGTCCGGGTGCTCCTCGGTGACCTGCTGGAACTGGCCTGCGTCAAGGTCAGCAGGCCGGTGCCGCCGGCCCGACTACCGGACGAGAAGATCCTGAGAGAAGTCATCGATGGACTGCGAGCACTCTGACTCCACGGCTACCGGCGAGTCCGCCGACCTGGCCCTGAAAATCCTGGTCGCGGGCGGATTCGGGGTAGGCAAGACCACCCTGGTCGGCGCGGTCAGCGAGATCCGTCCCCTGCGCACCGAGGAACAGCTCAGCGAGGCGGGCCAGGCCGTGGACGACACGGCTGCCGTGGAGCGCAAGACCACCACGACCGTCGCCATGGACTTCGGCCGCATCACGATCAGGTCCGGTCTGTCGCTCTACTTGTTCGGCACCCCGGGGCAGGACCGCTTCTGGTTCCTGTGGGACGAACTGTCCCAGGGAGCACTCGGCGCCGTCGTCCTCGCGGACACCCGACGGCTCGAGGACTGCTTCCCCGCCGTGGACTACTTCGAGCACCGGGGCATCCCGTTCGTCGTGGCGGTCAACTGCTTCGCGACCGCCAGGGCGCACGGTGCGCAGGACGTAGCACGAGCACTCGACCTCGACCGCGGGACGCCGGTGGTGCTCTGCGACGCGCGCGACCGTGACTCCGGTAAGGAGGTGCTGATCAGGCTGGTCGAGTACGCCGGGCGGATGCACACCGCCCGGCTGCTCGACTCGGTCGGCTGAGTAACGGCCGGCTCAGTCGGCGACGTCACCCATGGCCACGACCTTCTCGACCCGTACGCGTACGAGGAGTTCGCCCGGTACGGCATTGCGCCGGCCGAACTCCTCGGCGCGGTCCGCACCCATGTACCGGCCGCCGATCCGGGTGGCCGAATCCAGCAACTCGGCCGGGTCCTCACTGAGTTCGACGCGGCCCTGGATCGTCACGAACGAGAACGGCGGCCGCTCGTCATCGACGCACAGGGCCACCCGCCCGTCACGCTCCAGATTGCGGCCTTTGACCGTGTCCTTACCGGTGTTGAACACGATGTCGTCACCGTCCAGCACGAACCAGACAGGTGCGATGTGCGGGCTTCCGTCGGCCCGCACCGTCGACAGCTTCGCGGTGCGGGTGCCCTCGGAGACGAAGGTATGCCATTCCTCATCGGTCATCTTGTGTGCCATGAGTCCATCCTGCTTGCCCGGACGCCGACCGTGGGGAAGGCTGGCGAGAGAGATCCTCCGGGCAGGGGAGCGGTCCCCTCCGGGGCACTGGGGAGCCAGAGGAAGCGGGGAGACGGGATCATGGTGCAGAACGCAAGACTCGGGTGGCTGCTGGACGACCTGACACAGCGCGTCGAACATGTGCGGCACGCGCTGGTCCTGTCCAACGACGGCCTCGTGACCGGGGCCAGTACGGGCCTGCGCCGTGAGGACGCCGAGCACCTCGCCGCGGTCTCCTCCGGCCTGCACAGCCTCGCCAAGGGGTCGGGTCGGCACTTCGGCGCCGGAGGTGTGCGCCAGACGATGATCGAGTTCGACGACGCGGTGCTCTTCGTCACCGCCGCGGGCGACGGCAGCTGCCTGTGTGTGCTCAGCGCCGCCGAGGCCGACATCGGTCAGGTCGCCTACGAGATGACCTTGCTCGTCAGCCGGGTCGGGGAACATCTGGCCGTCGACGCCAGACAACCCGATAGGACTAACGTGATCGACCCTGAGCTGCGGTAACGCCGGAGATCGGCGCGCGCTCGGCAGAGTTATCCACAGGCTCGGACGCGAATCTCCGCTGCGGGCTACGGTTTTCCCGAGCGGTCACGGAGTGTGACCGCAGGTCATCGACCGACGGGGGAGAACCATCGTGCAAGGCTCCATCATGACCAGGCCCCAGGGCAGCGCGGCCCGCGAACTGGGGTTGAAGCGAAGCGAGTTCGACCTCGCCGTACGCCTCGGCCGGATCCGTACGGTCGCGGCGTCGGACGGCGGCCGCCGCCGCGTGCCCCACGAGGAGATCGAGCGGATCCGCGACACCGAGGGCTTCCCCGACGCGCTGCGCGAGCAGGTCAGGGTCGTGGGGACCGCGGAGGGCGCGCTCCTCATGGACATCCCACCGACCCGGTTCACCCGCCTCGCCCGCGCCGGTCTGCTCATCCCGGCCAAGTTCTACCTCAACCGGTACCGGACGGTGGTGTGGCTCTACCTCGCCGCGGAACTGCGGGAGTTCGCGGCCTCCGAGCTCCACGCGCCGCTCCTCACCGGCCGTGCGCCGGCCAAGATGCGCGCCCGCCTCTCGGCCGGTGAGGATCTCAGGCCGCGCCGGTGGCGGGCACGGCACGCGGGCTATCTGCTGGGACAGAGCCGCGATCCATGGGACCGGGCCGCCGCGATGGCCACGCTCCTGGACCCGGCCGAGCTCGCCGAGCTCGTCGAGAACCCGTACGAGCGCGCCCACCTGCGTCGGCTCCGACCCGAGGAGTCCTGGTACGGGGCGCCCGATTCGCCGACGGCCCAGGTCGTCGAGCGCGTCCTGATCGCCGACGACCCGGACGAGATCAGCTGGCTGCGGGCGAACCTTCTGCTGAGCCTGGCGGAGGCGCGGCGCCTACGACCCGCTCCGCGGCCCACGGTGCCGGAAGCAGCAGCCGTACCGGTGGCCGGGCCCGGGACCGAGAGCGCACCCGATCCACAGCTCGTGACCGTCGAAGCGGCACGCGGACTGTGGGGGAGGCTATTCGGCAGACGGGGCTGAAGCGCGGCCGGGCCGCGTGGCGCCCTCCACCGCGTCCAGGTCCTGGGCGTAGTGCTCGATCGCCCGCCGGTACCCCACGATGTCCGGATCGGCGCTGGTCCCGGCCACCACCGTGAGCAGCAGCCGCATCCCGTCGTGCGCACGGCCCACGTTGTACAGCGCCATCGCCAGGAACGTCTTGAGCGCGTTGTCGGCCGGGAACTCGGCGGTCGCGTCGCTCAGCGTCGTCACCGCCTCCGCGTACCGGCCCAGCGTGCGGTAGGTGCTGCCGAGACCGAGCAGCGCGCCCCTGCGCTCCTCCTCGCGGAGCCCGGTGCCGGAGAGCGCACCGACGTAGTGCTCGACAGCCTCGGCCTCGAGACCGAGCGCGTCGTGGACCCAGGCGGTCTGGTAGGCGACCCGGGCGTCGTCGGGATACCGGTCACGGAGGGCGAGGAGCCGCGCACGCGCCTCCTCGCGGTGCCCCGACTCCCGCAGTCGCACGGCCTGTGCGAGCAGCGTGTCGAGGTCGCCGACCGGACCGGTCACCCTTCGAGCTTTCGGAACAGCCCCTCCTGGACCACGGAGACGAGCAGCCGCCCCTCGAGGTCGTAGATGCGGCCGCGGGCCAGCCCCCGGCCGCCCGTCGCGATCGGCGACTCCTGGTCGTAGAGGAACCACTCATCGGCACGGAAAGGACGGTGGAACCACATGGCGTGGTCGAGCGAGGCCATATCGAAGCCGCGCGGTCCCCAGAGCGGTTCGACCGGCAGACGCACCGCGTCGAGCAGCGTCATGTCGCTCGCGTACGTCAGCGCGCAGGTGTGCACGAGCGGGTCGTCACCCAGCGGGCCGACGGCGCGCATCCACACGGCGCTGCGCGGCTCGGCGGACTCGACCTCCTCGGGGGTCCAGCGCAGCGGGTCGACATACCGGATGTCGAAGGGCTGGCGGCGCGCCATGCGCTCCAGCGCCTCGGGCAGGGCGCCGAGATGGCCCTTGATCGCGTCGGCGACCGTCGGCAGCGACTCCGGATCCGGTACCTCACGGGCCGGCGGCAACTGATGCTCGAAGGCCCCTTCCTCGGGCTTGTGAAAGGAGGCGGTGAGATTGAAGATCGTGCGACCCTGCTGGACGCCGGTGACCCGGCGGGTGGTGAACGAGCGGCCGTCACGGACCCGTTCGACCTGGTACACGATGGGCACGCCCGGGCGCCCCGGACGCAGGAAGTACGCGTGCAGCGAGTGCACGGGACGGTCGCCCTCCGTGGTGCGTCCCGCGGCGACCAGGGCCTGGCCGGCGACCTGCCCGCCGAAGACCCGCTGCAGGGACTCCTCCGGACTGCGTCCGCGGAAGATGTTGACCTCGATCTGCTCCAGGTCGAGCAGGTCGACGAGCCGCTCCGCAGGATTCGTCATGCGTGGTTCTCTCTCGTGTGCGCGGCCGGACGACTCCGGCGCGTGGACGCGGGCGGACACGACCGTCCGCCCTGTCCTGGATCTACAACTGACCGACGTCCGTGACCCGGACGATGGCACGGCCTTCGGTATCGGAGGCTACGAGGTCGACTTCGGCGCTGATGCCCCAGTCGTGGTCGCCGTTGGGGTCGGCGAAGGTCTGCCGCACCTTCCACAGCCCGTGCTCAGGGTCCTCCTCGATCATGAGCAGCTTGGGGCCGCGAGCGTCGGGGCCCGTGCCGAGGTCCTCGTACTCGTCCCAGTACTTGTCCAGGGCGTCACCCCAGGCGTCCGCGTCCCAGCCGGACTCGGCGTCCAGCTCGCCCAGCTCCTCGACGTGGTCGAGGGCGGCGAGTTCGACGCGGCGGAACATGGCGTTGCGGACGAGGACACGGAAGGCCCTGGAGTTCGCCGTGACCGGCTTGACCTGGTCGGCCTTCTCCTGTGCCTCCTCGGCCGTCATCACCTCGGGGTTGGCGAGCTGCTCCCATTCGTCCAGGAGGCTGGAGTCGACCTGGCGCACCATCTCGCCGAGCCAGGCGATGAGATCCTCCAGGTCCTCCGACTTGAGGTCGTCGGGCACGGTGTGATCGAGGGTCTTGTACGCGTTCGCCAGGTACCGCAGGACGATGCCCTCGGTGCGCGCGAGTTCGTAGTAGGAGACGAACTCGGTGAAGGTCATCGCCCGCTCGTACATGTCACGGATGACGGACTTCGGCGACAGCGGGTGGTCGCCGACCCACGGATGGCTCGTCCGGTACGTGTTGTACGCGTGGAAGAGCAGATCCTCCAGCGGCTTCGGGTAGGAGATGTCCTGGAGACGCTCCATCCGGTCCTCGTACTCGACCCCGTCCGCCTTCATCAGGGCGACGGCCTCGCCGCGCGCCTTGTTCTGCTGGGCGTGCAGGATCTGCCGCGGGTCGTCGAGCGTGGACTCCACGACCGACACCATGTCGAGCGCGTACGACGGCGACTCCGGGTCGAGCAGGTCGAACGAGGCGAGGGCGAACGTCGACAGCGGCTGGTTCAGCGCGAAGTCCTGCTGCAGGTCGACGGTCAGACGCACGATGCGGCCCGACGCGTCCGGCTGGTCGAGCTTCTCGACGATGCCGCCGTCCAGCAGCGAGCGGTAGATCGCGATGGCCCGGCGGATGTGCCGCAGCTGCGCCTTGCGCGGCTCGTGGTTGTCCTCCAGCAGCTTGCGCATCGCCTCGAACGCGTTCCCCGGGCGGGCGATGACCGACAGGAGCATGGTGTGGGTGACGCGGAAGCGGGAGGTCAGCGGCTCGGGGTCGGAGGAGATCAGCTTCTCGAAGGTGCTCTCCGTCCAGCCGACGAAGCCCTCCGGGGCCTTCTTGCGCACGACCTTGCGGCGCTTCTTCGGGTCGTCGCCGGCCTTGGCGAGCGCCTTCTCATTCTCGATGACGTGCTCGGGTGCCTGCGCGACGACGAAACCGGCCGTGTCGAAACCGGCGCGCCCGGCGCGTCCGGCGATCTGGTGGAACTCGCGGGCGCGCAGTGTGCGGACGCGGTTGCCGTCGTACTTGGTGAGGGCGGTGAACAGCACGGTACGGATGGGGACGTTGACACCCACGCCGAGGGTGTCGGTGCCGCAGATGACCTTCAACAGACCGGCCTGGGCGAGCTTTTCGACGAGGCGGCGGTACTTCGGCAGCATGCCGGCGTGGTGGACGCCGATGCCGTGCCGTACGTAACGGGACAGGTTCTGGCCGAACTTGGTGGTGAAGCGGAAGTTGCCGATCAGCGCGGCGATCTTGTCCTTCTCCTCGCGCGTGCACATGTTGATGCTCATCAGCGCCTGGGCCCGTTCGACGGCCTGCGCCTGCGTGAAGTGCACGATGTAGACCGGCGCCTGCTTCGTCTCCAGCAGTTCGGTCAGGGTCTCCGTCAGCGGGCTGAGCCGGTACTCGTAGGAGAGCGGGACCGGGCGGGTCGCCGAGCGGACCACCGAGGTCGGACGGCCGGTGCGCCGCGTGAGGTCCTTCTCGAACATCGAGACGTCGCCGAGCGTGGCCGACATCAGGATGAACTGTGCCTGCGGGAGCTCCAGCAGCGGGATCTGCCAGGCCCAGCCGCGGTCGGCCTCGGCGTAGAAGTGGAACTCGTCCATGACGACCTGGCCGATGTCGGCCCGCGCGCCGTCCCGCAGCGCGATCGACGCGAGGACCTCGGCGGTACAGCAGATGACGGGCGCGTCCGCGTTCACCGACGCGTCGCCGGTCAGCATGCCGACGTTCTCGGTGCCGAACAGCTTGCACAGCTCGAAGAACTTCTCGGAGACCAGTGCCTTGATGGGAGCCGTGTAGAAGGTGACCTCGTCGCGGGCGAGGGCCGCGAAGTGCGCGCCGGCCGCGATCATGCTCTTGCCGGACCCGGTGGGCGTCGAGACGATCACGTTCGCCCCCGACACCGCCTCGATCAGCGCCTCCTCCTGGTGGGGGTAGAGGGTGAGACCGCGCTCCACGGCCCACGACTCGAAGGCGTCGTAGAGGGCGTCCGGATCGGCGGTCTTCGGAAGCTGATCGATAAGGGTCACGTCACCATCTTGCCTGCCTTCCGTCCCGATCAGGGAATCGGATGCCCGTACGAAGATCACGAACGCTACGCTGAGTCGCCGACGGAGCGTCAGGACGCGCACGGCCCGACGGGGGCAACTGGACGTCGACACAAGAAGAACGGGGCGGGACACCACCATGATGGGACCGGCACACTCGCTGTCAGGAGCGGCGGCCTGGCTGGGGGTGGGGGCGGCGGCGGCCGCCGCCGGGCACCCGATGCCGTGGACGGTGGTCCTCGTCGGAGCGCTGATCTGCGCGGGAGGGGCGCTCGCCCCCGACCTCGACCACAAGGCGGCGACCATCTCGCGCGCCTTCGGCCCGGTCTCGCGGGCGATCTGTGGCATTGTCGACAAATTGTCGTACGCCGTCTACAAGGCGACCCGCAAACAGGGCGACCCGCGCCGCTCCGGCGGGCACCGCACACTCACCCATACGTGGCTGTGGGCGGTCCTGATAGGGGCGGGCGCCTCCGTGGCGGCGATCACCGGCGGGCGCTGGGCCGTCCTCGGGATCCTCTTCGTGCACATGGTGCTGGCCATCGAAGGGCTGCTGTGGCGGGCCGCACGCGGTTCCAGCAGCGACGTCCTGGTCTGGCTGCTCGCGGCGACCAGCGCCTGGATCCTGGCCGGGATCCTGGACAAGCCGGGCAACGGATCGGACTGGCTCTTCACCGCGCCGGGCCAGGAGTACCTGTGGCTGGGCCTGCCGATCGTGCTGGGCGCGCTGGTGCACGACATCGGGGACGCGCTCACCGTCTCGGGCTGCCCGATCCTGTGGCCCATCCCGATCGGCCGCAAGCGCTGGTACCCGATCGGGCCGCCCAAGATGATGCGGTTCCGGGCCGGCAGCTGGGTCGAGCTGAAGGTGCTCATGCCGGTGTTCATGCTGCTCGGCGGCGTGGGCTGCGCGGCCGCGCTCAACTTCATCTGAGGGCTCCCTGCGCACTTCCGAGGGCTCTCCGCGGGCTTTCTTCGGCGCCGCCCCCTTCCCCTCCCTCTCCGGAACCGGATCCTCCAGAACTCCCTGCTTCGGCCCTGCCCAGGGCGGGAGGCAGGGCGCACCGGCCGGCTCCGAAGCCCGCCGCGCCCCGCCTCCGCGGACAGCTACCCGTGCCAGGAGCGCCACAGGGCCGCGTACGCCCCGTCGGCGGTGACCAGTTCGTCGTGGCTGCCGAGCTCACGGATCCGCCCGTCCTCGACGACGGCGATGACATCCGCGTCGTGCGCGGTGTGCAGCCGGTGCGCGATGGCCACGACCGTCCGGCCGTCGAGGACACGGGCCAGCGAGCGCTCCAGATCGCGGGCCGCGCGCGGGTCCAGGAGCGATGTCGCCTCGTCCAGGACCAGAGTGTGCGGGTCGGCGAGGACCAGCCGGGCCAGCGCGATCTGCTGGGCCTGCGCCGGAGTGAGCGCCACGCCGCCCGAGCCGACCTCCGTGTCCAGCCCGTCGGACAGGCCGCGTGCCCATCCGTCGGCGTCGACCGCGCCGAGGGCAGCCCACAGCTCGGTGTCCTCGGCGCCGGTCCTGGCCAGCCGGAGATTGTCCCGCAGCGAACCCACGAAGACGTGGTGCTCCTGGTTGACCAGGGCGACGTGTGCCCGCACCCGTTCCGCCCGCATCCGGGAGAGCTCCGCACCACCGAGCGTGACCTGCCCGAGCCGGGGCGCGTAGATCCCGGCGAGCAGCCGGCCGAGCGTCGACTTGCCCGCGCCGGACGGGCCGACCAGGGCGAGCCGGGTACCGGGAGCGACGTCGAGGGTCACCTGACGCAGCACGTCGACGCCCTCGCGGTAGCCGAAGTGCACGTCGTCGGCCTGGACGTCACGGCCGTCGGGCCGTACGGAGGCGTCGCCCGCGTCCGGCTCGATGTCACGCACCCCGACGAGGCGGGCCAGGGACACCTGGGCGACCTGGAGCTCGTCGTACCAGCGCAGGATCAGGCCGAGCGGATCCACCAGCATCTGCGCGATCAGCGCCCCCGTCGTCAGCTGGCCCACCCCGATCCAGCCCTGGAGGACGAAGGCACCGCCGATCAGCAGGACGGACAGCAGGACCAGGACGTGCACGGCGTTGATCACCGGGAAGAAGACAGAGCGCAGATAGAGCGTGTAGCGCTCCCAGGCCGTCCACTCCTTGACGCGGCGCTCCGACATCTCCACGCGCCGGTCGCCGAGCCGGTGCGCCTCGATGGTGCGTCCGGCGTCCACGGTCTCCGCGAGCGCCGCCGCCACCGCCGCGTACCCGGCGGCCTCCGAGCGGTAGGCCGAGGGTGCCCGCTTGAAGTACCAGCGGCAGCCGAGCACCAGCACCGG
Organism: Streptomyces sp. NPDC030991; assembly: GCF_055571235.1. Taxonomy (NCBI): domain Bacteria; kingdom Bacillati; phylum Actinomycetota; class Actinomycetes; order Kitasatosporales; family Streptomycetaceae; genus Streptomyces; species Streptomyces sp. NPDC030991. The sequence continues at coordinate 19,117 of NZ_JBVIFR010000016.1, read as the reverse complement.
CACGGCGACGAGGACCGCCGGGGCCAGGGGCGGCGCGGTCACCGCGAGACCACCGATGAGCAGAGCGGCCCACACGACGCCGATGGACAGCTGGGGGACGGCCTCCCGCATCGCGTTCGCGAGCCGGTCGATGTCGGTGGTGATACGGGACAGCAGATCACCCGTGCCGGCCCGCTCCAGGACACCGGGCGGCAGTCCGACGGAGCGCACGAGGAAGTCCTCGCGCAGGTCCGCCAGCATCCGCTCGCCCAGCATCGCGCCGCGCAGCCGCACCTGCCGGACGAAGACGGCCTGGACCACCAGGGCGAGCGTGAACAGGGCGATGGTCCGCTCCAGATGGAGGTCGCGCAGGGCGCCGTCGGTGCCGTCCGCCACGTCCTGGATCACGCCACCCAGCAGATAGGGGCCCGCCATCGAGGCGATCACGGCGACCGTGTTGACGCCGATCAGCAGCAGGAAGGCGCGCCGGTGGCGCTGGTACAGCTCGCGCACATAGGCGCGGACCGTGGCCGGGGCGCCGACCGGCAGAGTGCTCGCCGTGGTGGGGGCCGCCGGGTCGTAGGCCGGAGGCGCTACGCCGATCATGCCGTCTCCTCGATCTCGATCTCGATGTCGGACTCGGTGAGGGACGCGGTGGGGGACGCGATGTCGTGCCCGGTACCGGACGGAGTGCGCGCCCCGCCACCGGGACGGGCGGCGGCCGCCTCCTCGTCGGTCTCGCGCGTGACCACGGCGCGGTACCGGGGCTCGGTGTGCACCAGTTCGCGGTGCTCGCCGACCGCGGCGACCTCGCCCTCGTGCACGAACACGACACGATCGGCACGGTCGAGCAGCAGCGGTGACGAACTCAGGACCACGGTCGTGCGGCCCCGCCGCAGAGCGCGGACACCCTGCGCGATGCGGGCCTCCGTGTGCGAGTCGACGGCGGACGTCGGCTCGTCCAGGACCAGCACCTCCGGGTCGGTGACGAGGGAGCGCGCCAGAGCCAGGCGCTGGCGCTGCCCCCCGGAGAGGGACCGGCCGCGTTCGGTGATGCGGGCGCTCAGCGGATCGTCGTCCAGGGACGCCTGGGTGAGCGCGTCCAGGATGTCGGAGCACTCCGCCGCGGCCAGCGCCTCGTCCGGCCGGACGGATCCGGTGGACGGCACGTCGAGGAGCTCGGCCAGCGTGCCCGACAACAGCACCGGGTCCTTGTCCTGGACGAGTACCGCCGTGCGCGCCACGTGCAGCGGCAGTTCGTCGAGCGGCACCCCGCCCAGTAGCGCGGACGGCGTCAGCGCTGCCCCACCGGCGCCGTCACGGTCGCCGTCGTCGGAGGTCGCGTGGCCACCGAGCCGGTCGGCGAGGCGTCCGGCCAGATCCGGGTCGCCGCACACCACGGCGGTCAGCCGACCGGCCGGGGCGAGCAGACCGGTCGCGGGGTCGTACAGATCCCCGTGCGGCGCCGCCGCCGCGCGCAGCCCGCCCGACGGCTCGACGACGCGTTCCAGGGCCAGGACCCGGGCCGCGCGCTGCGCCGAGGGACGGGAGAAGGAGTACGCCATGGCGATCTCCTCGAAGTGGCGCAGTGGGTAGTTGAGGGTCATCACCGCGCTGTACACGGTGACCAGTTCCCCGACGCTGATCCGGCCCTCGCGCGCGAGATGGACGCCGTACCAGACGATCACGATGAGCAGCAGACCCGGGAGGAGGACCTGGACCGAGGAGATCAGCGACCACATGCGGGCGCTGCGCACGGCGGCCTTGCGGACCTCCTGCGAGGCGTGGCGATAGCGGTCGAGGAAGAGTTCCTCACCACCGATGCCGCGCAGGACGCGCAGCCCGGCGACGGTGTCCGAGGCGAGTTCGGTGGCCCGGCCCGCCTTCTCGCGCTGGTGGTCCGCGCGCCGGGTGGCGCGGGGCAGCAGCGGCAGCACCGCCAGGGCGAGCACCGGCATGCCGATCGCGACGACGACGCCGAGCGCGGGTTCGTAGACGACCAGGCTGACGCAGACGAGGACGACGGTGAGGGCGGCGGCGGCGAAGCGGGAGAGGGCTTCGACGAACCAGCCGATCTTCTCCACGTCGCCGGTGGAGACCGCGACGACCTCACCGGCGGCGACGCGTCGGGTCAGGGCGGCGCCGAGCGCGGCGGTCCTGCGGGCCAGCAGCTGCTGCACGCGGGCGGCAGCGGTGATCCAGTTCGTGACCGCCGTGCGGTGCAGCATCGTGTCGCCGCAGGCGATGGCAACACCGAGCAGCACGATCAGGCCGCCCGCCGCGGCGAGGCGGGCGCCGGAGCCGTCGACGACGGCCTGTACGGCGTAGCCGACGGCGTACGGCAGTCCGGCGACCGACGTGAAGTGGAGCAGTCCCCAGGCGAGGGATCGGAGCTGGCCGTCGAGCTGGTTGCGGCCGAGCCAGAACAGGAACCGGGGGCCGGAGCGTGCGTCGGGCACGCCCGGGTCGGGATACGGAAGGTCGGAGATCTGCATGACGTCCCAGAGCTCGAGGGCGTACGGGAGCAAGGCATTCGGGTCGGCGGAACAAACCGTGAAAGGTTCGCGCCCCACAGTGACCGGAGGCAAACGGTTTTCCGGCGCCGAGCAAAGATTCGGGCCGGATCGTCGGCGCTCCCCGGGCCCGCCACCGGGGTTCACGACGCGTGGTGCGACCATGGAGCGCATGCGTAGTGCGGGAGCGGTTCGAGCGGGTGTCGCCATGGCGGCGTGTGGGGTCCTTCTGACGACGGTGGCGGCCTGCGGTGCCGACAGCGGGGGCGGGAAGCGGTCCTCGGCGAGCGGCCGCAGCCCCGTGGACGACGCGCACGGCGACGAGGCCCGTGCCGCCGACCTCAAGCGGATCCCCGGCGTCGGCGACCGCTACCAGAAGCAGATCCCGGCCGACGCGCGTCAGGTCGTGGCCGTCTACGGCGCCGGTGTGGACTCCGCCGACTCGACCATCGCCCTGTACACCAAGACCGGCGACACCTGGAAGAAGGAGCGCGGCTGGTCCGGGCACAACGGCAAGAAGGGCTGGACGACGGATCATCAGGAAGGTGACAAGCGCAGCCCCGTGGGCGTGTTCACGCTGAGCGACGCCGGTGGCGTCCTCGCCGACCCGGGGGCGAAGCTGCCCTACACGCAGACCGCGTCGATCCAGGCCCCGCACTATTGGGCCAAGTCGCACTGGCACGATTTCGACTACGTCATCGCCATCGACTACAACCGCGCCAAGGGCACCCCGCCCAACGACCCGACCCGCCCCCAGGGCCAGTCCAAGGGCGGCAGCATCTGGCTGCACATGGACCACGGCAGTGGGACGTCGGCCTGCGTGAGCCAGTCGAAGACGGACATGGAGTACCTGCTCAGGACGCTCGACCCCAAGCAGCACCCGGTCGTCGTGATGGGGGACAAGGCCGATCTCAAGGCGTGACCGCGAGCGGGAGAGCGGGCCCCGTCAGTAGGCGTGACGCGGCGCCGGCCACAGCGCCGACCACTCGCGCGCCGGGCCCGTGCCACAGGACGATCGCCGCGCTCTGTTCCTCGTTGTCCACGCCGTGGCCGTTGTCGACGCGGTCGACCGTGCGGCGGCCGATGAAATGCCGCTCGATGCCGGAGGCGTCGGCCATCCGGACGAGCAGGGCGGGCCCGTCCGCCGAGTCGGGCGGCGGACCCCGGTCGGCGTAGCTCGTACGGCCGGAGTACGGGGCGGGCAGACCGCGCGCCCACCCGGCTCACTCCTCGGCGGGCTTCGGCGAGTCCACGCCGCCCCGTTGCTTGCGCCACTCGCCGCGGGTGAAGTCGGGGATCTGCTGCGGCGCACCCTTCGCCTTGATGGAGAGGTGGCTCAGCGGAACCGGCGACGTCCACGTCGCGGCGTCGTACACGTCGAAGTCGGGTACGAGTCCGAGTCGCATCGTCTGCGTCAGCCGGTACACCATGATGTAGTCCATTCCGCCGTGGCCGCCGGGCGGGTTGGCGTGCTCCTTCCACAGCCAGTGGTCCCAGTCGGCGTACTCCGTGAAGTCACCCCAGGCGTCGTCCTTGTGGTCGGGCTCGATGTAGATGCGCTCCGGGTAATCCTCGAACACGCCCTTGGTGCCGCCGAGTTGGTTGATCCGTGAATACGGGTGCGGGGTGCTGACGTCGTGCTCCAGACGGATCACCCGCCCCTGCGCCGTCTGGACCAGGCTGATCGTGCGGTCCGACTCGATGTACGACTCCTTCCAACTCGGGTCGTCCTTGGGCATGTTGGCCGTCCGGTACTCGGCGAGACCCAGGGACGGCGTGCCGAAGCTGGAGATGTGGGTGACCCGGTCGCCGCGATTGATGTCCATGTAGTTGGCGACCGGCCCGAAGCCGTGGTTGGGGTACAGATCGCCGCGCAGCCGCGTGTGCCACAGACGGCGCCACGGCCCCTCGTAGTAGTCGGGGTCGAACATCAGGCCCCGCAGATCGTGGTTGTACGCGCCCGCACCGTGCAGGAGTCGGCCGAACTTGCCCGCGTGCGCCATCCGCAGCACCCGCATCTCGTTGCGGCCGTAGCAACAGTTCTCCAGCTGCATGCAGTGTCGGCGCGTGCGCTCGGAGAGGTTCACCAGCTCCCACAACTGGTCGAGCCGGAGCGCGACGGGGCATTCGACGCCGACATGCTTGCCGTTGAGCATCGCCGTCCGCGCCATCTCGAAGTGCCAGTCCCACGGCGTCGCCGCGTACACGAAGTCGATGTCACCGCGCTTGCAGAGGTTCTCGAAGTCGTGATCGCCCTTGGTGTACGTCGCCGGGGCCGGCTGGCCCGCGGCCGTCACCTTGGCCGCAGCCTTCGCCGTCTTCTCCTTCACCGGGTCGCACAGCGCGACGACCCGGACGCCGGGCATCGCCAGGAACAGGTCGATCATGCTGCCGCCGCGGTTGCCGAGCCCGATGATCCCCACGCGTACGGTCGAGCGCCGCTCGAACGGCACGCCGATCATCGTCCGGCCCTGCCGCGCCGGTACCTCGGCCGCGACGGGCCCGGCGTCCGGCTCGGCGGCGCCCGCCGGGCCGGAGCCGAACGCGGCGAGACCGAGTCCGGCGCCCGCGACGCCGGCGGTGCGCAGGACGTCGCGGCGCGAACGGCCCCCGGGCCCGGTCGCGTCGTTCTCGTGGGACGCGGACTCGGACTCGGGCAGGGGCAGGTGGTCGTCGTGCATCGGACCTCCAAGGCTGGCGGGTGCGGTGCCGGGCAAACGCTTGCCACCTTGGGGGTGCCGAGTCGAGGGACGCAAGGGACGGGACGGGTCAGGGAGTTGGACTTCCTTTACCGACCTTTTGGACTGACGTGACGCGTCGGCGCCCCGCCCCGCGCTGTCCGGGCCTACGCGGGGCGCGTCGCGCGCTCCAGCTCCATCAGTACGGAGTGGTACGAGCGGCCCGTCGCGTGGTCCATGCCCACCTCGCACATCCGGTTCGCCGACAGATGCGCGTCGTAGGCGCGGGAGGTGACCTCCGCGGCCTCCTTGCGGGTCGCGGTCTCGGTCAGCTCCTTGTGAAGCATGCCGCGATCGCCCGCGAAGGCACAGCAGCCCGCGTCGTCCGGGATCACCACCTCGTCGGCGCAGGCCTCCGCGACGGCCTTCAGCTGGGCCACGTCGCCGAGGTGCTCCATGGAACACGTGGGGTGCAGCACGGCCGAGCCGATCGTGCGCTCGATCGTGAGGCGCGGCAGCAACTCCTCGGCGGCCCACACCAGGGAGTCGACGACCGTCAGCTCCGCGTGCAACGCCCGGTTGTCGTCGGTCAGATACGGCACCACCTCGTGGGCGATGCCCAGGGTGCAGGACGACGCGTCGACGACGAGCGGGAGGCGGCCGCCCGCGGTCCAGCCCCAGGCGGCCTCGACGATCCGGTTCGCCATGACGACATTGCCCTCGTCGTAGCCCTTGGAGTGCCAGATCGTGGCGCAGCACGTGCCCGCGACGTCGGTGGGGATCCACACCGGCCTGCCAGCGCGCGCGGAGACCGCGACGACGGCCTGGGGAAGCGACACATCACCGGGGGTGCCGAAGATGCGGTTCACGCACGCCGGGTAGTAGACGGCCGCGGCGCCCCCGCGCGCGGTGCGCGGCAGCTTCCGCGCCGCCGCGCCCGGGATCTCCGGCAGCCACTCGGGCACCAGATCCGGGCGGATCGCTTTACGGGCGGTGCGCGTCACAGAGGCGAGCAGCCGGTCGCCGATCTTGTCGGCGGCCGCCACCGCGAGTCTTGCGGCCGCCTCGACGGCCTTGAAGTTCTTCGCGGTGAGCGCGGCCACCTTCTCCTCGCGCGGCGAGTGGCGGGCGTGCCGGAACCCCTTCATGAAGGCCCCGGTGTCGATGCCCACCGGGCAGGCCAACTTGCAGGTGGAGTCCCCGGCGCAGGTGTCCACCGCGTCGTACCCGTACGCGTCGATCAGCGCGTCCTCGACCGGTGAACCAGGGGACTGGCGCATCATCTCGCGGCGCAGCACGATGCGTTGACGCGGTGTCGTGGTCAGATCCTCGCTGGGGCAGGTGTCCTCGCAGAAGCCGCACTCGATGCACGGATCGGCGATCAGCTCCACCTTGGGGATCGTCTTGAGGCCGCGCAGATGCGCCTTCGGGTCGCGGTCGAGGACGATGCGGGGCGCGAGGACGCCGTCCGGGTCGATGATCTGCTTCGTACGCCACATCAACTCCGTGGCCCGGGGGCCCCATTCGAGCTCGAGGAAGGGCGCGATGTTGCGGCCGGTGGCGTGCTCCGCCTTCAAGGAGCCGTCGAACCGCTCCACCGTCAGACGGCAGAACTCGTCCATGAAGGCCGCGTACCGGTCCACGTCCGAGGGCAGAGCCGCGTCGAACGCCAGCAGGAAGTGCAGGTTGCCGTGTGCCGCATGGCCGGCCACGGCGGCATCGAAACCGTGCCGCGTCTGCAGTTCCAGGAGCGCCTCGCAGGCCTCCGCCAACCGCGACGGCGGTACCGCGAAGTCCTCGGTGATGAGGGTCGTGCCCGACGGGCGCGTGCCGCCGACCGCCGTCACGAACGCCTTGCGGGCCTTCCAGTACCCCCCGATCGTCTTCGCGTCGCGCGTGAAGGCATTGGTCACCGAGGCGACCGGCGCGACGAGTTCGAGTCCTTCGAGCGCCTTCGCGGCCGCCTCCTCATAGGCGGCCTGCCGCTCCTCGTCGGGCGCCCGGAACTCGACGAGGAGCGCCGTGGTCTCCTTCGGCAGCTCGGCCCAGTCCTGCGGTACACCCTGCACACTGACCGACGCCCGCAACGTGTTGCCGTCCATCAGCTCCACGGCGATCGCCCCCGCCGCGTTGAGGACCGGCACCGCCGCGGCGGCCGCGGGCAGCGACGGGAAGAAGAGCAGCGCCGTCGAGACCCGCCGGTCCAGTGGCAGTGTGTCGAAGACGACCTCGGAGATGAAGCCGAAGGTGCCCTCCGAGCCGACCATCAGGCCGCGCAGGATCTCGACCGGCGTCGCGCCGTCGAGGAAGGCGTCCAGCCGGTACCCGTTGGTGTTCTTGATCTCGTACTTGGCGCGGATCCGGCGCGTCAGCTCCGCGTCCGCCTCGATCTCCCGCTTGATCGCCGTCAGGCCCTCGCACAGCGCGGGTTCGGCGTGGGCGAGCTCCTCGTCGGCCGCCGGATCGGCGGTGTCCACGACCGTCCCCGACGGCAGGACGAAGGTGAGCGAGGCGACCGTCCGGTACGAGTTCCTGGTAATTCCGGCCGTCATGCCCGACGCGTTGTTCGCCACGACGCCGCCGATCGTGCAGGCGATGGCGCTCGCCGGGTCCGGGCCGAGGACGCGGCCGTGCCGGGCCAGCGCCATGTTGGCCCGCACGACGGTGGTGCCGGGGCCGATGCGGGCGCGCGAGCCGTCGCCGATGACCTCGACGCCCGACCAGAACGTGCGGACGTCCACCAGGATGTCCTCGCCCTGCGCCTGCCCGTTCAGCGACGTGCCGGCCGCGCGGAAGACGACCTCGCGGCCCTTGCCGTGCGCGTAGGACAGGACGGCCGAGACGTCGTCGACGTCCTCGGCGACCACCACGACCTGGGGCACGAAGCGATAGGGGCTCGCGTCCGACGCGTACCGCACCAGGTCCGAGATCTTCGTGAGGACCTTGTCCGGGCCGAGCAGCCGCGTCAGCTCCGAGCGCAACGGCTCCGGCGTGCCGTCCGCCTGCCGGTCCGGGACCCGGTCGGGCGCCGGGCCCGACGACCGGGATCCGGGGCGCAGGGCTTCCGGCTTCGGCTCCAGCAGCGGCATGGCCTCTCGCCTCTCCTCGTTCCGTCCGAGCTCTGTCCGAGCTCGGTCCGCGGTACCGCTCGGGGCCCACTCGGGTCCGCTCAGGGGCCGTCCGGGTTCCGTCCGGGGCCGTCCGAACCCGGTCCGGTGGGCTCGGTCAGTTCTCGTGTTCGCGCGGGCACTCGGCTCTTATGTCCCGTGGCGCCTCGAACAGCGCGTTCAGCAGGACCGTCAGCTGGGCGCGCTGCTGCGTGTCCAGTGGAGCCAGGATCTCCTCTGCCGCCGCGCGGCGCGCGCTGCGCAGCTCCCACAGGGCGGCGCGCCCCTTGCCGGTCAGCTCGATCCGGATGACCCGCCGATTGGTGGGGTCGGGCACGCGACGCACCAGGTCACCGGCTTCGAGGCCGTCCACGACACTGGTCACGGCGCGCGGCACGACCTCCAGCCGCTGGGCGAGATCGGCCATGCGCGGCGGCGTCTCGTAATGCACCAGCGTGCGCAGGAGCCGGGACTGGGCGGGGGTGATCCCGACCGGCTCCAGCTGGCGCTTCTGCATGCGGTGCAGGCGGCGGCTCAGCCGCAGCAGCTGCTCGGCGAGGAAACCGTCGGCGTCCGGAGTGCTCATGCCGGGAACATTAGCAGGACTTTGTGCATTGTGAGTAGAGGTAACAATGAGCTATGCTCCTCAAAGTCGAGCCCGGCCTCCTGTCCGCCGAGCTCTCCCGCGCCTAGGAGGCCCATGCCCCGCGACGAAATCGCCTGGACGCCGCCGCCCGATGCCCGGTCATCGGACCAGCCGCGGCAGATCCGCCGCATCCTGTCCCTCTTCCGCCCCTACCGCGCCCGGCTGGCCCTCGTCGGGCTGCTCGTCGGCGCCGCATCGCTGGTCACGGTCGCGACGCCGTTCCTGCTCAAGGAGATCCTCGACGTCGCCATTCCGCAGGGCCGCACCGGGCTGCTCAGCCTGCTCGCCCTCGGCATGATCCTCAGTGCCGTCGTCACCAGCGTCTTCGGTGTCCTGCAGACCCTGATCTCGACGACCGTCGGGCAGCGCGTCATGCACGACTTGCGCACGGCCGTCTACGGCCGGCTGCAGAGCATGTCGCTCGCCTTCTTCACCAGGACCCGCACCGGCGAGGTCCAGTCCCGCATCGCCAACGACATCGGCGGCATGCAGGCGACCGTGACCTCCACCGCGACGTCCCTCGTCTCGAACCTGACGAGCGTCATCGCCACGATCGTCGCCATGGCCGCCCTCGACTGGCGCCTCACGGTCGTCTCCCTGCTCCTGCTGCCGCTCTTCGTCTGGATAGCCCGGCGCGTCGGCCGCGAGCGCAAGAAGATCGCCACCCAGCGGCAGAAGCAGATGGCCGCGATGGCCGCGACCGTCACCGAGTCGCTCTCCGTCAGCGGCATCCTGCTGGGCCGCACCATGGGCCGCGCCGACTCCCTCACCAAGTCCTTCGCCGACGAGTCGGACCAGCTGGTCGACCTCGAGGTCCGGTCGAACATGGCGGGGCGCTGGCGCATGGCCGTCATCAGCATCGTCATGGCCGCCATGCCGGCGGTCATCTACTGGGCGGCCGGCGTCGCCTTCCAGCTCGGCGGCCCGAGCGTCTCCATCGGCACGCTCGTCGCGTTCGTCTCGCTCCAGCAGGGGTTGTTCCGGCCGACGGTGAGTCTGCTGCAGACCGGCGTGCAGATCCAGACCTCCCTCGCCCTGTTCCAGCGCATCTTCGAATACCTCGACCTGCGGGTCGACATCACCGAGCGCGAGGACGCGGTCCACCTGGACACCGTCAAGGGCGAGGTCCGCTTCGAGGGCGTCGAGTTCCGCTACGACGCCGACGACCGTCAGGGCCCGATCCTCGACGGCATCGACGTGACCGTCCCCGCCGGCGGCAGCCTCGCCGTCGTCGGACCCACCGGCTCCGGCAAGTCCACGCTCAGCTATCTCGTGCCGCGTCTGTACGACGTCACGGGCGGCCGTGTCGCGGTCGACGGCGTGGACGTGCGCGACCTGGACTTCGACACCCTCGCGCGCGCGGTCGGCGTCGTCTCCCAGGAGACGTACCTCTTCCACGCCTCGGTCGCCGAAAACCTCCGGTTCGCCAAGCCCGACGCCACCGACGAGGAGCTCCACGCGGCTGCGGCGGCCGCCCAGATCCACGACCACATAGCCGCCCTGCCCGACGGGTACGACACCGTGGTCGGCGAGCGCGGACACCGCTTCTCCGGAGGCGAGAAGCAGCGCCTCGCCATCGCCCGCACCATCTTGCGCGACCCGCCGATCCTCATCCTCGACGAGGCGACCAGCGCCCTGGACACCCGTACCGAACACGCGGTGCAGGAAGCCATCGACGCCCTGTCGGCCGACCGCACCACGCTCACCATCGCGCACCGCCTCTCCACGATCCGCGGCGCCGACCAGATCGTGGTCCTGGACGGCGGCCGGATCGTCGAGCGCGGTACGCACGAGGAGCTGCTGGACGGCGACGGCCGGTACGCGGCCCTCGTCCGGCGCGACGCCCGGCTGGAGACGGCAGCGTGAGGAGCGGCGTGAGGAGCGGCGGGAAGATATGCCAGTGATGCCCTGATCTGCGGGCTATCGTGCTCATATGGTGAACGAGACTCCGCGCCGGCGCAGGACCCGGTTCACGCGCAAAGGGCGTGTCGCCCTGATCGCGCTCGGGATCGTCGCGGTGGCCACCGCCGTCGTGGTGCCGCTGGTCACGTCCGGCGACGAGGAGCGGCCGACCGCCCTGACCGTCCCGGAGGGGTGGCGTTCCGCCCAGGTCTACGACGCCGTCGACAAGGCGCTCGGACTTCCCGCCGGCAGCACGAAGAAGGCGGTGCCCAAGGCGGACCTCAATCTTCCGGACGAGGCGGACGGCAACCCCGAGGGGTACCTCTTCCCGGCGACGTATCCCCTCGATGCCAGGACGACACCGCGGTCGCTGCTGGCGTACATGGTCGATACGGCCATCAAGAGGTTCGGTGCCGGCCGGCCCGCGGGCGCCGACCGGGACGGGGCGGACCTCTACCGGACGGTCACCATCGCGAGCATCGTCGAGGCGGAGGCGGACAACGCGCAGGACATGGGCAAGGTCGCCCGTGTCGTCCGCAACCGGCTCGACCGTGGGATGCCGCTGCAGATGGACTCCACGATCAACTACGCGCTCGCCCGTTCCACGCTGGACACCAGCGCCGAGGAGACCAAGGTCGACAACCCGTACAACACCTACGCGCGCAAGGGGCTGCCGCCCACGCCGATCGGCAACCCGGGCGAGGCGGCGCTGAAGGCGGCGATCAGCCCGGCGCGGGGCGACTGGCTGTACTTCGTGACGGTCGAGCCGGGCGACACCCGCTTCACCGCCGACTACGACGAGCAGAAGAAGAACGTGGAAGAGTTCAACAGGAACCGGAGCCAGGCCCAGAAGGACGGCTGAGCACTCCGGAGGACCAGTGGGGTGAGCGCAGGGGCGAGCGCGAACTCCGCATGCTTCAGGGGGAGTTCAGGCAGCCATCGGTGAGTCCTGGGTCAGCAGCCGCTGGACATCGCGCACTGCCGCCCGTCCCGCACGGTTGGCGCCGATCGTGCTCGCCGACGGCCCGTACCCCACCAGATGCACCCGTGGATCGAGGGCCGCGCGGGTGCCCTCCATCCGGATCCCGCCGCCGGGCTCCCGCAGCTTCAGCGGTGCCAGATGGTCGATGGCCGCCCGGAACCCGGTGGCCCAGAGGATCACATCGGCCTCGATCTCCCGGCCGTCGTCCCAGGCCACGCCCTTCGGTGTGATCCGGTCGAACATCGGGAGCCGGTCGAGGACCCCGTCGGCCCGGGCCGCGCGGATCGCGTCGTTCACCGGCAGCCCCGTCACCGAGACGACGCTCAACGGCGTCAGCCCCTGTCGTACCCGCTCCTCGACCATCGCCACCGCGGTCCGCCCGAGGTTCTCGTCGAAGGGGCCCTCCCGGAAGACCGGCGGCCGGCGCGTCACCCAGGTCGTCCCGGCGGCGTACGGAGCGATCTCCATCAGGTGCTGGGTGCCGGACGCCCCGCCGCCGACCACGACGACCCGCTGCCCCGCGAACTCCTCGGGGCCCGGGTACTGGGCGGTGTGCAACTGCCGCCCCCGGAAGGTCTCCTGGCCGGGGTAGCGCGGCCAGAACGGCCGGTCCCAGGTCCCCGTCGCGTTGATCAGCGCGCGCGTCGACCACACCCCGTCCGAGGTCTCGACGAGCAGTCGGCCACCGTCCCCCTCACGGACCCGCCGCACCTCGACCGGGCGGCGCACGCGCAGATCGAACCGCTTCTCGTACGCGTCGAAGTACTCCCCGATCACCTGCGACGAGGGGCGCGCGGGATCGGCGCCGGTCAGCTCCATGCCGGGCAACGCGTGCATGCCGTGCACCTTGCCGTACGTGAGCGACGGCCAGCGGAACTGCCAGGCGCCGCCGGGCCGGGGCGCGTGGTCGAGGACGACGAAGTCCCGCTCCGGTTCGAAACCCACCCGGCGCAGATGATGGGCGGCGGACAGGCCCGCCTGCCCGGCGCCGATGACCACCACGTCGACCTCGTGCACGTCCGCCGTGGTGGTGCCGTCCCCTGCCCCGATCTCGTTCACGCTTCTACCAACTCGATCGGGGCCCAGGATCTTCCCGTCCGCAGCGACCCGCCTCGCGCTCAGCGGCCGCCCGCGACCAGCAGCGGAGCACCCCGCCCGACCGGCGCACCCGCGGGCAGCAGTCCGCGCGCCGCGAGATCGGGGATCACGCCCTCGCCGAACCAGTACGCCTCCTCCAGGTGCGGATAGCCGGAGAACACGAAGTGCTCGATGCCGAGTGCGTGGTACTCCTCGATCCGGTCGGCGACCTCCGCGTGGCTGCCCACGAGGGCGGTTCCGGCGCCGCCGCGCACGAGGCCCACCCCGGCCCACAGGTTCGGGGAGATCTCCAGCCCCTCGCGCGTGCCTCCGTGCAGCGCCAGCATGCGCTGCTGCCCGACCGACTCGCTGCGGCCGAGCGCGGCCTGCGCCGCGGCGACCGTCTCGGGGGTGAGGTCGTCGAGGAGCCGGTCGGCGGTGGCCCAGGCGTCGCGCGCCGAGTCGCGGGAGATCGTGTGCAGCCTGATCCCGAACCGCACCGTGCGTCCCTCCTGCTCGGCGAGCGCGCGAATCCAGTCGATCTTCTGCTTGACCTGCTCGGGCGGCTCGCCCCAGGTCAGGTAGACATCGGTGTGCCGCGCCGCGACCGGCCCCGCGGCGGGCGACGAACCGCCGAAGAAGATCTGCGGCAGCGGGTCCGGCGGCAGTGCCGTGAAGCCGCCGTCGATCTGGTAGTGCTCGCCCCGGAAGTCGTACGGCTCGCCGCCCCATACGCCGCGGACGACGGAGAGGAACTCGTCGGTGCGGGCGTAGCGGTGGTCGTGGTCGAGGTGATCACCGTAGCGCCGCTGCTCGGCCGAGTCCCCGCCGGTGACGACGTTGAGCAACAGCCGCCCCCGGGTGAGGCGTTGGTACGTCGATGCCATCTGCGCGGCCAGCACGGGGGAGATGACACCCGGCCGGAACGCCACGAGGAACTTGAGCCGCTCGGTGTGCTGGGCGAGCGCCACGGTCGTCAGCCACGCGTCCTCGCACCACGTGCCGGTCGGCGTGAGGACCGCTTCGAAGCCCAACTGCTCGGCGGCCTTGGCGATCTGGACGAGATAGTCGAGGTCGGGTGCGCGCACCCCGGCGATGGCGCGGCCGGGCGTGTTCCCCAGCGCGCCCTGGCTGAAGGCGTGCCGGTCCACGAGGGTGCGGCCGTCGCCGCCGGTCGGCAGGAACCAGTGCAGGTGAACGGTCATGACGTCAGGACTCCTTGCCGTACGTGCGGGGGGCGGTGGTGGAGGCGGGCAGCTCGCCGTTGAAGCGCGGGTCGACGAACGAGGCGAAGTCGACCTTGCCCGGGATGAGCTCCAGGCTTGCGAAGGTGTCGGCGATCTCCTGCTCCGAGGCGACCGCGCCCTTGTCGACGGCGACGGTCACGCGCGTGCCGTTCGTGCGCTTCACCGCGTCGAGCGCGACGTCGTAGGGGAGCCCGGTGTCCTTCGCCCAGACCTTGGCCCACTCCTCGGGGTGCTTGAAGACCCAGTCCTGGGCGCGGCGCAGCCGGTCCAGGTAGTCCTTGATCGCGGCGGACTTCTTCCCGTCGGCGAGGGCGGTGGGGGAGGCGACCTGGAAGGCGAGACCGTTGGTGACGCCGTCGCCGTCGGTCAGTACCCGGCCCTTCTTCCCGCGCAGCACCTGCGAGGTGTACGGGTCCCAGACGGCCCACGCGTCGACTTTGCCGCTGGTGAACGCGGCCAGGGCGTCGGCCGGTTGCAGGTACTTGACCTTGACGTCCTTCAGGTCGAGCCCCGCTTTTCGCAGTGACGCGACGAGTTGGTAGTGGGCCGAGGAGCCCTGGGTGACCGCGACCGACCTGCCCTTCAGGTCCGCCGGGCTCTTCAGCGAGGAGTCGTCGGGGACGAGGATCGTGTCGCCCTTCGCGGCGCCGTGACTGGCCGCCACGACCTTGATCTTCGAGTGGGCGCCGGCTGCGAAGACGGGCGGTGTGTTGCCGACGCCGCCGATGTCCACGGCCTTGGCGTTGACGGCTTCGAGGAGTGGTGGGCCCGAGGTGAACGTGGACCAGCGGATCTTGTAGTGCAGATCGTCGAGTTCGCCGGCGGCCCGCAGAATCGCCTCCGAACCGCCTTTCTGGTCACCGACGTCGAGGGTCGTCGACCCCTTCCCGTCGGTGGAGCCGCCGGCCCCCGCCGCCGAGGTGCCGGCGGTGGAGGCGCCGGAGCAGGCGGTGAGGAGCAGAGCGAGGGGCACCAGGAGAGCGGGGAGGGCGGGAAGTGCGGGGGAGTGGGGGCGTCGCATGGTGGATCCGTTCAGGGGTCGGGGCGGGCTCAGGCCGCCGGCTGCTTCTCGACGAGGGGTGGCTGTTCGGACGGGTCGGCGGCCTGGTCGTGGGCCCGGTCGTCGTGGTCGACCCCGAGGCGGTGCAGCAGTTCGGCGCGGAGTTCGGCGAAGCGCGGGTCGGTGATGTCACGTGGACGGTTCAGGTCGACGCGCGTCTCGTACGCGATGACGCCGCCGTCCATGACGAGCACCCGGTCCGCCAGGAGCACGGCCTCCTCGACGTCGTGTGTGACCAGGAGGACGGCGCAGCCCCGTCGCTGCCACAACTCACCGACCAGACGCTGGGCCTTGATCCGGGTCAGCGCGTCGAGGGCGCCGAACGGCTCGTCGAGCAGCAGCAGATCCGGCTCGCGCACCAGGGCGCGGGCGAGCGAGGCGCGCTGGGCCTCGCCCCCGGAGAGCGTCTTGGGCCAGGCGTCCGTCCGGTGGTCGAGTCCCACTTCGTGCAACGCCCGTTCGGCCAGGGCTCGTTCGGGTTTGCCGGGCAGTCCGAGCAGGACGTTGCGCCAGACCCGCTTCCAGGGCATGAGCCGGGGCGCCTGGAACGCGACCGCCTTGCGGCGCGGCACCAGGACAGTGCCCTCGATGTCGCGGTCGAGGCCCGCGAGGACACGCAGGAGGGTGGACTTCCCACAGCCGCTGCGACCGAGCAGTGCCACGAACTCGCCCGGTCGCACGTCGAGTTGGAGGTTGTCGATGACGGCGCGACCGTCGAAGGAGCGGGTCAGGCCCGCCACGCGCACGGCGAGCCCTTCGGTGGTGGGGGTCACCGGCCGGTGAACGTCGGTCGCCATTGCAGCAGCAGCCTTTCGAGGGAACGGACGACGAAGTCGGCGAGCAGGCCGAGGAACGCGTAGACGATCAGGCACACGACGATGACGTCGGTGCGCAGGAAGTCCCGCGCCTGCACCATCAGGAAGCCGATCCCGGAGTCCGCGTTGACCTGCTCGGCGAAGACCAGGGCGAGCCAGGCGATCCCGAGCGAGTAACGGAGCCCTGTCATCGCCCCCGGGAGCGCTCCGGGCAGCACGACATGGCGGACGAGACCCCACCGGCCGAGCCCCAACGACTCGCCCGCTTCGACGAGTTGGGAGTCGACGCCGCGAATGCCCGCGTACACGTTGAGGTACAGCGGGAAGGAGACGCCGAGCGTGATGATGGCGACCTTCGGTGCCTCGCCGATCCCGAACCAGATGATGAACAGCGGGATGAGCCCGACGAACGGCACGGTCCGCAACATCTGCACGCCGGCGTCGACCAGGTCCTCGCCGATGCGGAACAGGCCGGACACGAGCGCGAGCCCGACACCGACGACGACCCCGCACAGCAGGCCCAGGGCGACGCGTTGCAGGGAGACGCCCATCGCGCTCGTCAGGGACCCGTCGGCGACGAGGTCCCGGCCGACCCGCGCGATCGTGCCCGGCGAGGCCAGCACGTCGGGCGTCAACACCCCTGCCGAGCTGAGGAGTTGCCAGGCGAGCAGCAGCAGGAGCGGGCCGGAGGTGCGGCGCAGCCAGCGCGGGACGCGGGCGCGGCGGGCGGAGAAGGGGACGAGGGCTTCGAGCTCGGGCGAACGGATCGCGGTGTCCGGTGCGTCAGGCGCCCCCGAAATGCCTGATGCGTCGGGGGTGTCGGGGGTGTCGGGTGAGGGGGTCTCGGGCGGGGCATGACTGATGCTCATGGCGCTCCACGGCAGGGGAAGGCGCGCCCCGGCGTCAGCGGGCGCGCGTCAACGGCGCGCCGGCGCAGAAGGCAGCCGGGGCGGCGGGGAAGAACAGGTGAGGGTTCGAGAGGGCGTCAGCAGCCGCGGCGACACGCGGCGGAGGCCACCCGCAGCAGGTCGATGTGACCGCGCGTGGTGAGCATGGCTGAACGCAACATGCGGCAGAACGTAGCCAGTTTGTCGACACGTGGTCAATACCGTCTCACCGGGTGGACCGGGCGTCTCACCGCCCGGGGCGCCAGGCCCGGACCAGCCGGTCGTGCCGCGGACGGATGCGGATACGGGCACGTCGGGGCGACAGTCGTGCCGCGGGCCGACGCGGGTGCGCCGGGGTGACAGTCGTGCCGCGGGCCGACGCGGGTACGCCGGGATGACAGTCGTGCCGCGGGCGAATACGGGCACGTCGGGGCGACAATGGCCCCATGTCCGACGCATTCACGACCCGAGTCCTGAACATCTCCACCGGATCCGACGAGCAGATCGTCGACCTCACACGCGACTGCGAGTCCTTCCTGCGCGAGGCCGCCGGGGGCCGCGACGGCCTGCTCAACGTCTTCGTGCCGCACGCCACGGCCGGTATCGCCGTCATCGAGACGGGTGCGGGCAGCGACGACGACCTCCTCGCGGCCCTGCACACCCTGCTCCCCGCGGACGACCGCTGGCAGCACCGTCACGGCAGCCCCGGCCACGGCCGCGACCACGTACTGCCGGCGTTCGTGCCGCCGCACGCGACGCTGCCGGTGGTCGGGGGAGCGCTGGAGCTGGGGACGTGGCAGTCGGTGTGCCTCGTCGACACGAACCGGGACAACCCCCGGCGGCAGGTCCGGTTGTCGTTCCTCGGCTGACGAGGCGCCGGCCGCGGCGGGGAGCCCGGGCCTCTACTCCGCGGACGGTGGGCGGACGGTCTTCGCCGGTCCGTTCCTCGCCGGCCGGTGGGCGTCGTGGGGCTTCGCGCGCGCCTGGTGGGGGAGGCGGGATCCGGTGAGATGGCGCGCCAGCTCCGTGCGGACAGCGGCCGGCAGTTCGCCGGAGCGCGGGTACGCGACGAGATGCCGCGCGACCTCCCGCAGCGGGATGCCCACCTGCATGGACGCCTCGCGCAGGACGTCCCACGCCTCGGCCGGTGTCGCGCGGCCCAGCGCGATGAGGACGCCGACCGCCTGGTCCACGACGGCGCGGCTGTGCACCACCTCGCGGAGATGGGCGACCTGGGCCTCCAGCTCCGCCTTCCGCCGGGCCGCCGCGGACCCGTTCTCGTCCCCTTCGGGCCCTTCGGGGGCGGGGAGCGGGTGCGGATCATGGGACGTCAAGACATTCCTCCGGGGGCTGGGGAGAAAAGGGGGCGGGTGGTGCGGCCGGCGTGTGTCAGGTGCCGGTGAGCGTGCGGTGGGGCGCGTACCCGTAGGCCGCGCGGTAGAGGGACGCGAACCGGCCGGGATGGTAGAAGCCCCAGTCGGCCGCGATCGCCGTGACGGTGGCGCCCTCGGACGGGTCGGCGTCCAGCAGGTCCTGATGCGCGAGCGAGAGCCGGACCCTGCGCAGGTACGCGAGCGGTGTCGTGCCCAGATGGCGGCGGAACGCGTACTGCAGGCCGCGGACCGTGACATGCGCCACGCTCGCGATCTCGGCCACGCTCAGCGGCTCGTGGGCGTGCTCCTCGATGAAGGTGACCGCGCGGCGCAAGGACACGGGATGTGCGTCGTTGCGGTCCGCGGCGGTCGGCTCGGTGAGCGCCGTGTGCGGGAACGCGGCCAGGACGGCGGCCGCCAGATGCTGGCCCGCGGTGGCGGCGACCAGCGGCTGCGCCGCCACGTCCGGGTCGGCCAGGACGTGATCACGTACGTGGATGATGGTGCGCTTGAGGTGCTGGGCCGCCGCCGCGGAGGTGGGCCGGTGCCCGGTGAGGCGTACAGGGCCCGGCGCGCTCCGCGGATCGGTGGCGGCGACCTGGCTCAGAAGGGCCGGGTCCAGCATCGTGATGTTGTAGCGGGCGCCGCAGATGCGGCCCTGATAGGGCAGTTCGGGCGGGGCGAAGGAGACCACGTCGCCGGGGCCGAAGGCGTCCTCGACCCCCGCGTAGCCGTGGTCCTGGATCGTGCCCTAGTTGTATTGCCCTGTGAGGTTGGGGACGCGGCTGGCGGGTGGTTTGCCTGCGAGTGCGGTGTGTCCGCGGTGGTGATTGTAGGTGTGGAGCCACTGT
>NZ_JBVIFR010000015.1:0-214176 GCF_055571235.1 Streptomyces sp. NPDC030991 | reverse complement strand
GCTGGGTGTCTCCGTCCGGTGTCAGTTCCTGGACCAGGTCGTGCAGTTGACCGGGAGACATGCCGGTCAGCGCAGGGTCGGTCAGCAGGGCCGGCATCCATTCCGGCTCGCACGGTTCCGGAGTCCGGGCCACCGGGATGAGTGGGGCCCGATGGGGGTGCAGGACGTAGTTCCAGTCGCCGTGGAAGGCATGCCGGGTCAGTGGCAGAGCCGCCATCTCCGCATCACCGATCGTGACTCCAGTCGGATAGACATTGCTGTCCAGCTCGGCCGTGACGTGCAGTCCGGTGCGGGTGGTGGTCGCCGCGATGGATTGGACGATGACTTCGTGGCTGGTCAGCGGGCGGCCGCGCCAGTTCATGGTGATGTGGGAGAAGAGGCGGTGTTCGATCTTGTTCCACTTCGATGTGCCTGGCGGCAGGTGGCAGACGGTGATCGTCGGTCCTGTGTCAGCGGCAAGGCGGGCGAGTTCGAGTTTCCAGGCTCGGGTGCGGTAGCCGTTGGAGCCGCCAGCGTCGGCGGTGATCAGCAGTCGTTCCGCCTGCGGGTAGGCCGCCTGCCCCTGGCCGTGCCACCAGCGCCGGATCGACTCCACCGCGAATGCCGCGGTGTCGTGATCGGTACCGACGTTGACCCAACCGGTGTTCGCCGCCAGGTCGTAGATCCCGTACGGGATCGCCTTGCCCAGCTTCGGGTCAGCGAAGTCGTGCATGTTCACCGGCACCGGGTCACCGGTCGGGCGCCACTGGCGGCCGTCGTTCTTGAACTCGCCGACGACCTCCTTCTTCTTGGTGTCCACGCTGATGACCGGCTGGTCGGCGTCACGGTGCTCGCGGGCTTGCTCGTTGAGGTAGCGGAACTGCGCGTCCCGGTCCACGTGCTGGCTGCCCTCGAGCGTTTTGGCGTTGGCCTGCAGGCTGAAGCCTTCCTCCCGCAGCAGATCCGCGACGGTGTCCGCGCTGACCCGGTGCCCGGCTCGGGTCAGTTCCCTCGCGAGGGTGCGGGTCGACTTCAGCGTCCATCGCAACGGCGACATCGGATCACCCCGCACATCCGGCTCGACCAGCGCCAGCAGAGCCGGCAGCAGCCCCGGATCAAGATCCGTGACAGGCTTGCGGCCTCCGCCCGGCCGCCGCACCCGGCCCAGGGGCTCCTCACCGGCCTCCAGCTCGAACACACCCTTGCGGACCGTCGTCTCACTCACCCCGGCCGCGCGTGCGGTAGTCCGAACGCCGCCATGCCCCAGGGCACGAGCCTCAGCAGCCGACGCTGCCGCTCGTCCAGATGTGGAAACAACACCGCAAACTTCACGGAGAGTTGGTTGCGAGTCTCATCCGGGATGCACATACCACACCAACGAGCCTCAGCACGGGAAGCAACACCTTGATGATCTGCAAGCCCTTAGTAGCCGTGCCTGCCGGGGCGGTTGGGCGTTGTCCGGGTCGTGGGGACTTCACCGTGGATCGTGCCGGATGACCTGTGGGAGCGGATCGAGCCGCTGCTGCCGAAGAAGAAGCGGCGGTTCCGCTACCCCGGACGCCGACCGGTCCCGGACCGCCAGGCGCTGTGCGGGATCCTGTACGTCCTGCACACCGACATTCAGTGGGAACACCTCCCACAAGAGCTCGGATTCGGCTCAGGCATAACGTGCTGGCGCCGGCTACGGGACTGGAACGAGGCCGGCGTCTGGCAGCGGCTCCACGAGGTGCTGCTGGCCGAGCTGAATGCGGCCGCACGGCTCGACTGGTCCCATTGCGTGGTTGACTCCTCACACGTCAGGGCGCTAAAAGGGGGCTCCACACGGGCCCGTCGCCGGTCGACCGGGGCCGGGCAGGCTCCAAGCACCATGTGATCACCGACGGCCACGGCACCCCGCTCGCCGTCATCCTCACCGGCGGCAACCGCAACGACGTTACCCAGTTGCTGCCGCTGCTGGATGCGATCCCGCCCGTCCGCGGCCGGGTCGGGCGCCCCCGGCGCAAGCCCGACTCGCTCTTCGCTGACCGCGGCTACGACCACGACATCTACCGCGACCAGGTCCGAGCCCGCGGCATCGTGCCCGCCATTGCCCGCCGAAACACCCGCCACGGCACCGGACTTGGCGTCCACCGCTGGGTCGTGGAGCGAACCTTCGCCTGGCTGCACGGCTTCCGCCGACTCCGTGTCCGCTGGGAACGCCGAGCCGACATCCATGAAGCCTTCCTCAAGCTCGCCTGCTGCCTCATCACGCACCGGCAACTTCACTGTCTGCGATAGGTATGCCCTGCGCAGGCCATAGGCAGGTGGAGCTATCGCGTGAGGCTCTGTGCCCAGTCGCCGACGTGGGCCCACTCGATGGCCTGGCGGATATCGTCCTTGGTCAGTTTGAGCTCGTCGAGCACCGTGCGGGCATAGCCGAGGCCAGTGTCGCGATCGCCGAGCTGGGCTGCCTTGAGCGCGCTGCCCATGGCTTTGATCTTATCGATCGGGCCGCCCGCACCCTGGTAGCACATTGCGGCGAAGTTCAGGGCGGATGCAGGCGGCAGATCATCGCTCAACTGGATGTGCTGTTCCAGGGCCCGTCTGGCCCCGGCGAAGTCGCCGTGCACCAGTTTCATGTCGGCAAGCTGCGCCGCGGCCTGACTCACTCCGCCCCGAGCTGCCAGTTCCAGGAAGCGCAGACCCTCGTCGTCGGACTGCGGGACTCCGTCGCCCCGGAAGTACATCCCCGCCAGATTGAACTGCGCGAAGGGATCTCCTTGATAAGCAGCCTTCAGGAACAGCGTGGCGGCCGCCACCGGGTCCCGTTGGTCTGCTTCCATCAGGAGATACCCCAGGCCGCGCTGAGCAGACGGGATGCCGGCATCGGCGGCGACCTTCAGGTGCTTCCTTGCTGTGGGACGGTCGTTCTCGATCTCCAGGGCAAACGCCCCGAGCGCCTCGTGGCAGTAGGGGTCACCTGCTGCCGCTCCTTCGCGGATCTTCGGTAGCAGAGTCGTTGTGGCCTCCCTGTCCTTGTCTGCGATCGCGTCGAGGAAGGTCTGCGCCACGCTCCGACGATTGCCATCGCTCACCAAGTCCACCCACCGCTCCGTGTACCCGTCCCACCGTGCCGCTCATTCTTGCCGATCACGGAAAGGGCTTGAGAACCGCCCCTTGCCTGGGGCGTTCCTCAAGCAAGCGGACGCAAGACTGCGTGTCGTACCTGCGGAGGGGCCCACCCGCACCCCCCGCGTCATTGTGTTAGCCGTTCTTGGTGCAGAAGCGAGACGGCGACTCCGACCAGCGCAAGCGCAACAAAAAGCGATGCATATATCTGGCTAGCATCCGAAAGTTCCTGCCATGTGGTTCCTTAGGGGGCAGTTACCTTCAAGATTGCCGGAACCGCGAGAAGCAATGCGGTTGAGACGATCGCGAAAGCGAGGATGGCTATATGCTTCGATTTCCTCGTTGCAAACATGGGACCGTCCTTCAAGCGCTTCCATGGCCATTTGGGCTCTGTACAGGATTGCGCCGATCTTTGTTAGCGGCGAGAGGAAATCCGAAGGAGGGCCCGTTTCCGCAAGCTGAGCGGCAAAAGTACTCACGCAGCAGGCTGGGAACGACCGGGGAGGGCAGACGGATCGAAGCGCATAGTAACCCGAAAGCGCCAAGCCCAGAACGGTTACTCAGCTATATACCGGATAGCCGCGCCGGTATAGCAGGCACAGTCCCTTCTCTCCCGGTGAGCAGTATGGTGACGCATCCATACCGCGACGTCGCAGACCCGCAGTACGCTCACTGCCTCCGGTAGTCCGGCTGCCTGTCGTACCACCAGCGCGTCCTGGTGAAGTGCGCGGTTACGGTGGCAGAGGGCGCCTTGCAGCGTCAGCCAGAAGGACTGTGGCCGGCCCAGCGCGCAGCGCACGACGCTGTCGTAGACGGGGAGCAGTCGGGGTCGTTTGCGGGCCAGGAGTTTTCCGGCGATTACCCAGTTCACTCCGTGTTGTGCACACAGGAGGCGCCAAGCCTGGTCGGCGGGTGAGCCGGGCTGTAGGTGGCGTGCCTCGGCCTCGGCCATGTCGAGGTCGGCGGGTATGTGTGACAGGAGTTGAGACAGGTGCGCTGCCAGGTCGCCTTCGAGGAGGTCGAGAGTGACCGGGGCGGGGACGGTGACCGACAAGGTCTGGAGGGCGATCAGGTCCGTGGCGGTGACCGTGTTCGCGTATGGCGGGTTGTCTCCGCCGCCGCCCAGTGCTTCGAAGCGGGCTCCGGTGAAGGGGCTGGCAGCGGGATCGAGGCCGAAGTAGGTGCGCAGGTGCGGGATTGTTTGGGGATCGCTGAGGACCGCGCGCATTCTTGTGGCCAGTGGGTGCGATGGCCCGCCTGTAGATATCAGTGGCTCTTGCTGGACGGCGCGTTGGGGCCCTGGCGTCCGTGGGCTGGGCTGAGTCGTCTGTGCTGTGGCCGTTGTGGCGTTCATGAGCGGATCCAGGCAGCGAAGGCGTCGATGAGGCCGGTGTAGAACCGCTCGCCCGGGATCGCGCCGGGATTCTTGCTGGCGTCGTAGAAGGCCACGTTGGTGAAGGTGGCGGACGTTGAGGCGTTGAGGTTTTTGTAGAAGGCGAGTTTTCCGCGTCCGAAGCCGACGAACAGCCAGAAGACGCCGAGCGAGGCGGTGTTCTGCAGCATGGCGCGTACTTCGGACTTGTCCCAGGGTTCGTCGCCGACCTGCGTCACGATGAATGCCGGGTCGGGGGCGCCGGACTCTTGATAGTGGCTGACGGCCCGGCGCATGGCGTCGGCCACGTTGCCCCAGCCCCAGTCGACCTGGGTGTGCAGCTGGCCGATGCGGCCGCGGTAGTTGTCCAGCCGGATCTCCTCGAGGAAGGGCTCGCGGCCGCTGGAGAAGATGACGGGGACGGTGCCGTCGTCGTCGAGGTTGGCGGACAGGGCCAGGACTCGCTCGGCGAAGGCCTGCACCGCGAAAGACTCGTAAAGCTCCTCCATGTTCCAGTCGTGATCGAGAATCAGGTACACCGCGGCTCGGCGCCCCGTGATCCCCCGGTCCGTCAGAGCCTGGCCGGCTTGCCGCGCCGGTGCCAGCAGGCCGGGGGCTTGCCGTTCGACCTTGGTCATGTCCACCGCCGGTCCCGTCGGCGTGCCTGTCCGCGCCGGCGGTGCAGGGGCGGGCTCGGCGTCAATGTGGATGCCGTAGTCGGTTGCCAGTCCGGCCAGGCCGGAGTCGTAGCCCTGCCCCACCGCGCGGACCTTCCAGCCTCCGCCGCGCCGGTAGAGCTCTGCCAGGACGACGACGGTCTCCCCGGCAGCGAAGTCGGGGGCCGTGAACGAGGCCGCCGTGGCGCCCATCTGTGAGACCGACAGCTGGGGGGCGCGGGTGAAGACCGCGCCGGGCTGCAGCGGGTCGATGCTCACCGCGATCACCACCCGCTCCACACCCGCCGGAATCCGCGGCAGATCCGCTGAGACCGTCGTGTCCGAGACCGCCACGTGATCCTGGGTGGGATGGTTGTAGAAGACCAGATCATGGTCGCCGCGCACCTTCCCGTCCGGCCCCAGCAACAGCGCGGACACGTCGACAGCAATCCCCTGCGCGGACACCGACAAGACCACCGGAGCTTCCTGCAGCCCCACGTTCTCGCCCTTGCGTAATACCGACATCCACCACTCCCGTGTGATCGCTCAGACAGAAACGGTAGACCGCTCGGCGAAGAAATCGTCCCTCCTTCGCACAAAACGAGCGCACGAACGAAGACCGAGCGGCACCGTCCTCTTCGCCGCGTCACCTGCCGGAGAGAAACGGCGAACACACCTGCAGATCTGCTGAGGACCCGCAGACGCGGTACTCCCGAGGAGTTCGAGTAGGTGGTGGGCCACGGCCGTCTGCCGCATCTGGTCGCCAGCGGCAGGCTGCTGCTTGTTGAGCCTGCCCAGGCGAGCAGGCTCAAGACCGCGGTTCAGGCTCGCATGGCCGGGGCATCAGCTCGCCCCTGCCCTCCAGCTGGCCTTCGTACCGCTGACCAGCCCGTAGCGCGCGCCGGGCGGCACGCCCTGCCTCAAGCCGTGCGGATGGCAGCGCTGATTGCCGGCCGCCGCTCCGGTGCCGATGTCACACTCGATGCGTCGACCGGCAGGAGGAAATGGCATGGGGTTCGGTTTCCGCGTTGGGGTGCCGGGGATGAGCGTGCGGGTCTCCACCCGAGGGGTGCGCACCTCGCTGGGGCCGCGGGCGGCCCGCATCAGTGTGGGCAGTGGCGGCACCCGGGTCTCCTCCGGGCTCGGCCCTTTTTACGCGTCGAGCTCTCTGCGCGGCGGAGGCGGTCGCCGTACCAGCACACACCGCTCGCGGCCGCGCTCCATCACCCCGTCGGCCGCGCAACTCGACCGCGCTCGCCGCCAGGCGGAGCGGGCGCAGCAGGAGGCTCAGCGCGATGCCGCGATCGCGGAGCTGACCGCGCTGCGGGAGCAGACGACGACGGTGCATCTGCAGTCCTTCCCCCTTGCGCAGCCTCCGGTTATCGCGCCTCCTGTCGAGCTTGGTCTGGCGTGGGCGCGGGCCGAGGCGCAGGCCTTTCATCTGCGGGGGGTCGGGCGGCTGGCGCGCGCCGAGCGCAGTGCTGCCAAGGCGCGTGCGGTACAGGATGCACCGAAGTATCTGGCCGCCGAGCAAGGGCGTTTGCAGGGCGTGTTCGATGCGCTGTGCGGCGAGGCGGATCAGTGGTGGCGCTCGCTTGTGGCGAACGACGAAGAGGTTGTCTGTGAGGCGGTGAATACTGCGTTCGGCGACAATCCGGCCGCTGGGTGCGCGGTCGGTGTCGCCGGGTCGGTGATGAGTGTCGTGATGCGCCAGCAGGACCTGGACGCGCTGCCGGACCAGGCACCGGGCCTGACCCCCAGTGGCCGGCCCACGCTTAAGAAGCTCAGCAAGCGGGAGCGCACGCTCTGGTGGCTCACCTCCATGGGATCAAACGTCATCGCCACGCTCAAGGAGGGATTCGCCACGGCCCCCGGCATCACGGCGATCGACCTTGCCGTCCTTACGCGTCTGACCGACAGCCAGCGCCTGGGGTTCGTGGCCTTCGGGCGGTGGACGCGTCACGCGGTCGAAACCACGCCGTGGCGCGAGGCCCAGGACGCTCTGCGCTTCCTGGACATCGGCCAGGACGTCGCCTGCTCGGTGAAGACCACGGCGTCAGGCAACTTCTCCAGCGTCCTCAAGCCCCTCGACGTCAGCCGCACCGACGGGCTCCAGGCCCTCCTCGACCACGTGCAGGAGGAAACAGACATCCCGGAGCCGAACCTGTCCGACCTCGACGTCACCCTCCGCGGCACGGGCGACCGGCCACAGCCCGCCCCACAGCATTCGCCGTACGACATCCGTCCGTTCGCCGACTGGAAAACCCGGACCGCACCAGCAGTTACGGCGCCACCTCCGGCAACCGTCCAGCAACCCCATCCGCCCCGGCCGCTCCATGCACCAACAACACTCGTTCCCGGGCAGACCGTCGTCCTTCCGGAAGAAGCATGGCAGAGCCTCAGCGTCGCCTTCACCTTCACCGGCGCGGACGCCGATCTCACCCTGCTGCTGACCGATACGAACAGCCGCGTCGCAGGAGACGAGGACTTCGTCTTCTACAACCAGCCCACCGCAGCCAATGGCGCCGCCCGGCTCTTGGGCAAGCAGGCCCGCCCCCCGCACACTGAGGAAAGAGCAGTGCTGCACCTCAGCGCGCTGCCCTCACACGTACAGCGCGTCATCGTCTCCATCAACATGGACGTCGATAGGGGACTGGCCTGCGCGGCACTCACCCACGCAGCTCTGCGCATGGACTGCATTACCGGCGAGGCATGGATTTTCCAGCCACCCGCCGACCCCGCCATCCGCGCCATGGTCATCGCCGAGATCTACCGCCACCACATCCAGGGCACGCCCGTCTGGAAACTTAGGGCCATCGGCCAGGGCTGGGCCGACGGACTCGACGGCCTGGCCCGCGCCTACGGAGTCGACGTCGAATAGCATCCGCCCGGACCCGAGAAAGGGGGCCATGCGCTGAACGTGACCAGCGCTACCCACCCGTCACACGGGCGCACCGGATGGCTGAGACACTCCTGCCCGCTCTGAGATGACCGGCCGCCTCGCGAAGCATTGTGCAGCGAGGGCGGGCCCGTGATGTGGAGGGTGCCCTCCAGCGCGGGACCACCACTTCGCCCTGCGCCCCCGAGGCGTCTTGAGAGCCATCACTGACAGTGACGACGGCGAGCTGGACGAAGCCTCGACCGACCGTTGACACCACGCTGACGGCAGATCTGCCCTGATCGGTACATTCAGCCTGTCCGAAGGCCGAGTCAACCGCCGAACAGCGTCGGGCGATGCCTCAATACGGCTCGCAGGCTTTGGTGGACGAGAAGTCCCAGATCCAGGCCCTGGACCGCTCGCAGCCGGTGCTGCCGATGATGCCGGGCATGCCCGAACGTCGTACTCACGACTATGTTCGCAACGGCCTGATCACCTTGTTCGCGGCCTTCGATGTCGCGACCGGCGAAGTCATCACCTCCCTGCACCGCAAGCACCGGGCAGCGGAGTTCAAGAAGTTCCTCATCAAGATCGACAGCGAAGTCCCCGCACGCCTGCAGGTTCACTTGATCTGCGACAGCTACGGCACCCGCAAGACGCCCGGCCATCAAGGCATGGCTGGCCAAACACCTGCGGTTCCACCTGCACTTCACGCCCACCGGCTCCTCCTGGATCAACCAGGTGGAGCGATGGTTCGGCTTCCTCGCGGACCAGGAGATCCGCCGCGGTGCCCACAAGAGTGTGCGTTCCCTGGAAGCCGACATCTGGGGACTGTAAGACGTTCGGTGTAACTCCCGATCATGGAAGATGCATCGATGACCAGTGAGAACGTGTCCGCGTCGGAAGCCGTCGAGCCCACGAAGGCTGCGTCGGCGAAGGCCATGGATGACCAGTTGATCGACGAGCTGGTGGGCCGGGCCCAGGCTGAGGGCCTGCAGTTGACCGGCGAGGGCGGGCTGCTGCAGCAGCTGACCAAGCGGCTGCTGGAGTCCGCCCTGGAAGGCGAAATCACCGACCACCTCGGCTATGACAAGCACGACGCGGCCGGCAAGAACGGCGGCAACTCCCGCAACGGCAAACGCTCCAAGACGGTGCTGACCGACGTCGGCCCGGTGGAAATAACGGTGCCCCGTGACCGTGACGGCTCCTTCGAACCGAAGATCGTCAAGAAGCGGCAGAAGCGTCTGACCGGCGTCGACGAGATGGTCATCTCGCTGGCCGCGAAGGGCCTCACCCACGGCGAGGTCCAGGCCCACCTGGCCGAGGTCTATGGCGCCGAGGTCTCCCGGCAGACCATCTCCACCATCACCGACAAGGTCCTTGAGGGCATGGCTGAATGGCAGAGCCGACCGCTCGATGCCGTCTATCCGGTGCTCTTCATCGACGCCATCCACGTGAAGATCCGCGACGGTGCGGTCGCCAACCGGCCCATCTACGTAGCCCTGGCCGTCACCGCCGAGGGCCGGCGGGAGATTGTAGGG
The DNA here is from genome assembly GCF_055571235.1 of Streptomyces sp. NPDC030991. NCBI lineage: Bacteria > Bacillati > Actinomycetota > Actinomycetes > Kitasatosporales > Streptomycetaceae > Streptomyces > Streptomyces sp. NPDC030991. The sequence continues at coordinate 204,642 of NZ_JBVIFR010000015.1, read as the reverse complement.
TTGTGGGCCGGCGACGGTGGCGAGGGTGCCAAGCACTGGATGCACATCCTCACCGAGATCAAGAACCGCGGGGTGAGCGACGTGCTCATGCTGGTCTGCGACGGGCTCAAGGGGCTGCCCGAGGCAGTGGAGACGGTCTGGCCCCGCACGATCGTGCAGACCTGCGTGGTGCACCTGCTGCGGAACTCCTTCCGCTATGCCGCCCGCCAGGACTGGGACAAGATCGCCCGTCTCCTCAAGCCCGTCTACACCGCCGCCACCGAGGAGGCCGCCCTGGACCGGTTCGCGGAGTTCGCCGAGGCCTGGGGCCAGAAGTATCCAGCAATCGTGAAGCTGTGGGAGAACGCCTGGGAGGAGTTCACCCCGTTCCTGCGGTTCGATACCGAGATCCGCCGCATCGTCTGCACGACGAACGCGATCGAGTCCGTGAACGCCCGCATCCGTCGGGCGGTCAAGGCCCGCGGACACTTTCCCAACGAGCAAGCCGCTCTGAAGTGCGTCTACATGGCGATCATGTCCCTCGATCCCACCGGCAAGGGACAGGCCCGCTGGACCATGCGCTGGAAGACCGCGCTGAACGCCTTCGACATCACCTTCGACGGCCGCCTGACGGCAGCTCGTCAGTAAGTACAACAGCCCCAGTTACACCGCTCGTTTGACAGTCCCTGGCCATGCTCGCCCATGCCTTCCTGGCGGTCACGGCCCACCAGGCCAGCGAAAAGGGGGCGCAACCGGTAAAAGGGCCGGGACCATCGCGCTCACGGTGGCGGAGGTTCGGCGACTCCTGGCAGCTTGTCTGCCCCGGCCCCCGCACCTGCGCGGGCGCCGAGGCAGACACCACGCGGTGAACTGGTCGAATTGGCGCCGACGACGCCAGGCAGTCTCTCATGGCTGTCATTACCGGCGGCGGTGCCGCACGTTCGAGGGGCGGCCTCCGTGAGACCGCCCCCGACCATGCCCCGGCCCGCTACTCGCCCTGCTAGACGACCAGCCCGCCCAACGACCGCCCGAACGCACAGCTCCAGCAGCGTTCACGAAAGCCTTGATCGCGCGAGCTTGGCACTCCTGCTGGCGACCTCGACAGAGGCCGCCAGCAGGAGATGGCAGCGACGGCGAAGCACCCGCGCCAAGATGCGCTGCCTCGCTACCCTCACCAATCAGGTCAGGAATCGAAATGTTTCCAATGCAAGCAATCGACGCACCGCCCCTCCTACTATCGACACCCCACCCACATCACTTTGCGTCACGAGTCGGGAGAGGCAACGTCACGCGAATTTGTGTTGCATTCTCGCGACAAGCGCTTCCCGAATTCCTCTTCCTGCTCCTCGTCCCAGCATTTTACGGAGCGCCAGCGTTCCTGATCGTACTCTTTATGCCACTGCCACGGCGAGACTAATGCCCACAAAGAGTTCCACTCCACCATGATCTGCAAGCGAGCGAATTTCTCTCCGTCGCGGCCTTCCGCAGCAAAGGACAGAGAATTCTGAAGTGTTACCACGAGGTGATGTAGGGCGGTTCGGACAGAGCGCGCCACATTTCGTTCGTCGCTTCCACGCTCCGCTCGAGCAACACGAGCGGTCCGATCCAAAAGAAACGATTGCAAGCGGGCGATGTCCTCCGAAGTTACGTCACGGCCGAAGCGCAACACTACTCTCTGCTGATTTTCCTCATCCAACTTATTCTCCTACCGTCGAGTGCGATCTATGACCTTTCCCAAATCGGCGCGTCGTAGTCGAAGTCGATTTCACCCCACTCATCTTTCTCCCAAACTCGCGTAACATGCTCCCATGGAATTCCTCCGTCAAATGCCACTTCCGCTTCGTGAGCGTTTGGATTCATACCGCCCATGCGCGCATTGACATCGATCCCGCGAGGCGCCCCGCGAATCTCATACACGTAGCCTCGACCACCAGTAGTTGGGAACCCAGCGGCAGTTTGGGCGTGCTTAGATGTCGACACAAAACTACCGCGCGTGTTGTTTTCTACATAGTCTCCGAGTTGAGTTTTCGCACCCGGATCGTGAGGTATGAATCCGCCAGCTTCTTGGATCTCTGCTGGTGCCCGAGTATCACCGCGGTAAACGGTGCAATTATGGACGAGGACCGGCGTTTTGCCTGCCAGCACATAATAGGAGTGAATGCCCATGACCGTGAGGTCATGAGTGCGCTGCCGCTTCTCGAAGTGACGGACAGCCTCGATGGTGACCGTGGAGCCAGTGGGGGTACGCAGAGTGTCACCGACTTGGAGGTCGCCGGCCTTGGTCCACTGGTGCTTGGACTTGCTCCAGAACGGGTGGGTGCTTGTGGCGATCAGCGCGGCGTCTTCGCCGTTAGTGGTCTCGATGGTGAGGTCGACGAACTGCTTGTCGTCCTCGGTGACGATGGTGCCTACGACCTCTCGGGTCGTGGTATTACCGGTCTCCGCGTCGGTGACGGTGACGGTGTCACCGAGGGCCACGTCCTCGATGGACTTGGTGGTGCCGTCGCTGAGCAGTACCTGGGTGCCAGGCAGGAAACTGTGGCACTCAGGCTTTCCGCCGAGTTTTTTGGCTCTGGCGATGGCCGCTTTGTTCTTCTCGCGGGCCAGCTTTAGGACATCCTTGGCCTTGCCGAGCGCCTTGGAGGCGGCGAAGGTCTCCTTGACCCCGCTGATCAGATCGCCGACCAGCCCGACTATACGTTTGGCGAGCTTGATCCCCTTCGCCCATTTCCATGGGACGCCGTACTTCGCGAGAATTTTGCCTGCGAGGCCTCCGGCGAAGCTACCCGCGACGTTGAGGAGGGTCTCGCCACAGGCGCCGAGGTCTCCGGTCGAGAAGCAGTCCAGGGCGGCATCGACTCCGATGATGTCCCGGACGATCTTGATCAGGGCCTTGGCGGCCTGCTTGACGGTCTGCTTCGCAGTGTTCTGCCGCGTCTGCGCTTGTTGAACGTCGTGCGCTGCTTGGTTTTCTGCGGCTTGTTCGTGAGGCACGCCGGGGGCGGGGCCGTTCCCGCAGACGTAACCGCCGTCCTGGCAAGGCGAGGTTCCGGTCGCGTCCGAGTAGGATACGGGGCTGTTATTGGCGTATGCATAGCCATTGATTTGTTGCGGGTCGGTGTAGTCGATGAGGGGGTCGACGGAGATGAACTTGCCGATGTCGGCGTCGTATTCGCGTGCGCCGAGGTGTGTCAGGCCGCTCTGGTCGTCCTTGGTGCCGCCAACGAATCCCCTTTCGCCTGGCCAGGTGCCCGTCGCTTCCCCGCGGTCCATTCCGTAGGGGTCGAAGCGTCGTTGCGCGACGGCCCCGGTCGTGGCGTTGATGGCGAGGCTGCTTGTGCCCTGGTGGTCGGAGGCCAGGAAGGAGAGGTCCCCGTTGTCCTGGCGCACGGCGATGGTCTGGCCGGCGAACTCGTAGTAGCGGGTCGCCTCGACCGCCGTGCCGCCCTTCGGCAGACGCAGCTCCATGCCGGGGAGATAGACGGTAGTGGCCTCCTCATCGCTGCGCAGGACACGGTTACCTCCGGCGTCGTAGAGGTAGGTGGTCTCCTTGCCCGATGCCTCGGTGGTCTTGGTCAGCTCGCCCTGGTGGTTCCACACCAGGCTCTGGGTGTCGCCGTTGGCGGTGCGTGTGGTGGTGTTTCCGGCGGTGTCGTAGCCGTAGGAGAGTTTGCGGTCTCCGGTGGGGGTCTTCTCCGTGACACCGGTGACGGCGTGCGGGCCGGCGTTGTTGCTCCGGTCGTAGGTGTAGTCGCGGGTGATGTTCTTGGAGGCGTCCAGGCCGGTGTCGTGGATGACGTCGCGGGTGCGGTTGCCGATGCTGTCGCTGGCATAGGACTTCCAGTAGGCGGCCGGGCCGCCGAGCGGGCTGCTTCCGGGGGCCGTCTCACAGGCCTTCGGCTTCTTTCCGCCCATCTGCCCGCCGACCGTTCCGAATCCGGTCGCGTCGGCTTCAGTGGCCTGGGGCGTCCAGGCGTCCGACAGGCGCATCCGCTGGTCGTAGGCGAAGCACTGCACGTCTGGCGAGGAACCGGCGAGGTCGGAGATGGACAGGACGTTTCCGGCCTGGTCGTAGGTGTAGGCCGACTCCTTGACCGCGGCCTTCTGTCCCGCATCGCCCGAGATATCGACTGTCGAGCGAGTCAGTCGGTCGGTGCCCTTCTCGTAGAAGTAGGACTGCCCCACCTTCTTCCCGGTGCCTGTGGACAGCTGCAGCTGCTCCAGCTGGCTGGTCTTCGAGTAGGAGGTGACGGTGGCGTACGGCGTCTTGCCGTGCATGCCGACCGGACGCTGCAATGCGTCGTAGTCGAAGTCGATGGCTTCCGCCGACAGGCCACCGGCGGCGGGCATGCCGATGCCGTCGACCGTGTTGTCCCGGTTGTAGACGGTGGTGAAGACGTAGGTGCCGGCCAGTTTGCCCTTGGAGGCTGGGACCGTGTATGCAGTCTTCAGAGGCTGGTAGAAGGCGTCCATGGACTGGGTGATGGAGCCGAAGTACTCGGTCCCGTTGATGTAGCGCAGTGAGGCCCATGCCTGACCGAGCCAGCCCGCCTTGTCGTAGCGCGTCTCGGTGAGCTTCGTGCCGGTGTTGGCTTCCCCGTCCCAGGTGCTCAGCGGACGGCCGAGATCGTCGTAGACGGTGGAGGTCGTGCCGTTTTCCGTCGTGACCGAGGTGGGCCGGTCGCGCTCGTCGTACTTCGTGTCCGTGGTGCCCGCGTCGGGGTCGACGCTCTTGGTCTGGCGGCCCACCTGGTCGTACTCGTAGGACCAGACGTTCTTCTGGGGGTCGGTGACCGTCTTGAGCCGGCCCGCCGGGTCATAGGTGTATTTCGTGCTCTCCGCGGGTGCGGAGGGTCCGGTGGCGGGGCCCGGCTGCTGGATCACCTCGACCGTGCTGCCGCGCGCATCGGTGACCGTCGTGGTGGGCACACCGCCCTGGGGCGGCACGACACGCGTGCGCTCACCGTCGTAGGTGGTGGCCGTTCGCCACTGCTCGACTCCGGCGACCTCGAGGATGTTGGCGGTGGGCCGCCCCATGCCGTCGTACTCGACGATGGTCTGGCCGTTCACCTCGCCGTTCGGCGTGGTGGCGAGTCTGTCTTCAGGAGCCTTGAAAGCGTTGAAGGTCGCGTTGGACTTCCGGATTTTGCCCGTGCCGTCGTAGAAGACCTCCCCGATCATGCGGGTGCCGTTGGGGCCCTCGGTCTGCTTCTGGCGGGGGCGCAGCAGGCTGTCGTACAGCTGGTACTCGACGCCGTAGGTCTCGTCGTTCTCGAGTTTCTCGGTCTTGATCGCGACGACGTCGTCCCGGCGGACGTTGTACGTGTACTTGATGCTCGGGCTGGTGAGGTTGTTGGCCTTGCTCCGGTCTGCGAGCCATACGGAGGTGAGCCGGCCCAGGCCGTCGTACGCGAGGTCGGTGCGCTTGTTGTTCGCGTCTGTCTGTCCTACCGACTGGCCCCAGGCCGGGGCGAAGTCGGTGATGGTGGTGTGGCCGAGGGCGTTGGTCACCTTGGACTGTGTGCTCAGACCGTTGGTGTCCGTGTACTGGATGTCGGTCGCGGCCTGACCCGCGTCCTTCTGCTGGGTGGGCCGGCCGAAGCTGTCGAACTTGGTCCAGCCGGTGGCCTGATAGGTGGCGGTGGTGCCGTCGTGCTTGCTTAGGCGGTCCGTCTTGGTGGCGTCTCCCTTGCTGGGTGACGCCCCGAGGGTGGTCTGGTTGTCGTAATAGGTGCGCTCGTCCGCGATGACCTGGCTCTTGCGGTCGGGGGTGGTCGCGCAGTCGACGGAGACGGTCTCGCTGCGGGAGGGCAGCTCGTAGATGTTCTTGCCCGGGTTGTCGGCGTACCACAGGCGGGTGCAGGTGTCGTCGGTCTTGGTGGAGGTGTCTCCTGAGTCCGTCGTGTGGCTGATGCGTGCGGTGGGGGTTGAGGTGTCGTAGTGCGGGGCCGACTTCGTCTCTCGCCAGGAGTCGTCGGAGAGGAGGCTGTAGCCGCGGGTGGCGCCCGGCTTGACGATCGTGGCGTGCGTAGTGCCCCAGGACCTGGTCTGGGTGGCGGTGTCGTACTTCCACGGTTCCGTGATCGTCTTGGCGATCACCTTGCCGCCCGAGGCCTTGTCGTACGCCTGCGTCTCGAGCTCGAAACCGGTGAACTCCTTGTGGCCCGTGTACGAGACGCCGGTGGAGTCCTTGACCGATTCCGTGCGTTTGCCGCCGCCCGGCAACTGGTCCCCATCAAGGCCCTGCAGGTAGGTGTAATCAATCTTGGTCGATGTGGTCTGGCCGTCGCCGCTGGTGACCGTGACCTTGCCGTATCCCTGCCAGTCGCCCCAGGTCAGGTACTTGTTGTCGGTGATGCCGTCCGGTTCGGTGTGTCGCCAGCCAGCTTTGTCCTGGTAGTCGTAGTGGGTGACGAGGTCGTCGCCGTCGCCGGTGCGGTCGGTCTCGGTGACCTCCTCGACGACATATTTGTGGAACCAGTCGGTCTTCGGCTCGATGCTTCCTGGCGGGGCCCAGTTGACCGGGTAGCAGCGCTTGGTCGACTCACCGGGCTTGGGCAGCGCATTCGCCGTGCAGTCAGTGGGCGCGTACTTCACGTCCAGTTGGCTGCCGGTCTCGCTGAGGACAGTGGCGAGGCGGTAGCGGTGGATGGCATCGATGTTGTCGTTGTCGCTGTCGACGCGGTTGATCAGATGGATGCCCTGGAGATCCAAGGAAGGCAGTTTGGCGCTGCCACCGGCTCTGCCCTCGTGATCGATCTTGGACAGCCACAGGGTCTTCGTGTCGTCACCGTTGTCGGTGAAGAAGTGGGTGAACGTCCACGCGTCGACGTCGCCATAGTCGGTGGCGGCCGGGCCGGTGCTCATCTGGGTGGTGATGCCGGTCAGACGCTTGTTCGTCCAGAAGGTCTGGGAGACCTGGCTGGCGTTGCATTTGACGCCGGCCTTGCAGTAGCGGTCCACGGGGGTGTCGGGCCAGTACTTGGCGTTGGCCGTCGTGAACTTGTCTTCGTCGCACTTGAAGGTGGTGTCGCCCAGGCAGCGTTCGTTGGTGTGGAAGACGACGCGAGCCGGTGCCTTGGTGGTGTAGACGGCGTCGTCGCGCTGGCCATAGTCGATACGCTTGAGGTAGCCGCCGCGGTCGTACTCCGTGCCGTTGACGTCAGTCTTGGCGTTCAGAGCGTAGCGGTTCTTCTCAGCCCCGTAGTAGTACGACATCACGTTGCCATGGGTGTCCTTGACGTAGTCGAGGTTCCACCGCCATGCCTGATCGCAGTGTGCGTTGGCGAACGTGGAGTTGTAGCAGGGGTCGTCGGCGTCATCACCGAAGACAGGAACGGCCCAGGTCGAGTTGGTCGCTTCCTTCCCCTTGGACCAGCCCGGAAGCTGGTTGAGCCCGAAGTAGTACTCGGTGCCTTCGGACGTGGTGATCTTCCAGTGTTCGCCGTCGTTGTCACGGTTGCCGGTGGCGTAATCGGCATTGGTCAGCTGCTCGATCTTCGAGCCGTTGTCCGAGGCGAAGTGCCACTCCCCGCCCTCGCCGTCCTTCTTGTCGTTCTTGACAAGCTGACTCGCGCTGCCGTTGAGCATGACGGTGGCGTTGTCGAAGGCCCAGCACTGCTCGGCCGACGTCTTGTGCTCACCCTCGGCGCAGGGCTTGTACGAGCGCTCGACATACCCCGGTTCGTAGGAGAAGCCCTCGCCGATCCAGGAACCCTGGTTGTTGGTGGCCGAGGTCCTCCCATCCGCCGACTGCGAGGAGTAGCCGAGACCGATGGACGGACTCAGCCCGCCCGGGGTCGGCACGGTCCGCAGCGGGTAGTCCCATGAGAAGCCGCCGGAGGAGTTGGCCACACTCCAACTCGCCGACGGCGCCAGCGAGGTGGCCTTGTAATCGCCCTTGGAGGAGGAGTCACCTGCTTGCAGGGCGAGGACGGTTGCGCCAGCCGTCGTGCGCGCGGAGGACTGTGCCTGCGTCTTCGCGCCTGCAGCCGTCGGTGCGGGAAGGGCGATGTCGGCGGAGACGGTCCTGCTCGCGGCGTCGTTGACCGATCGCAGCTGTTTCGGTGTGCCGGGGCAGGCGCGGCTGCCCAGATCGTGGTCGGCGGCGCAGGCCGGAAGCTCGACGAGCCTCAGCCGTGCTCCGTAGCTGCCACCGAAGGCGTTGTCGAAGGCGGAGTAGTCGAGCGCCAGGCGCATCGTGCCGGTGGCCGCGCTCTGCCCGGCCGGCTTGACCCGCAGGACGGCGCCTGCGCCGAGCTGCTCCGCGCGGGAGCGGTCGAGCACCTCGACGTTGACCCGCGCCGGGGCGGCGGTTTTCGCCCGGGTGTCCGGTGCTTGTCGGCTAATGGCGACCGGGAGGCCGCCGATCTGCACCTTCGCCCCGGCGTTCACCGGCACATCGGCCAGGCCGTGCTCGGGCAGGGTGGACTTGCCCAGCTGTCGGGTCGCGGCCTTGGCCGCCTGATCGACGGGTCTAGGTTTGGACTTACCGACTCCGGAGTGGGCCGGGTCGGGGTCGTCGTGCGTCCACGACCGAGCGGCTTCTGGTTGGGCCGGCAACGCCTGGACGCTGGTTGCCGAGAGGGAAAGCAGCACACCAAGCACGGTCGCGCCAATGGCGTGGCGAGACATGCGTGTGGTGAGCAAACGACCACGAAAAGGCATGGGGACGACTCCGCAATAAAAGTCGGGCGGGCTCAGGAAGGAAAAGACGATGCGTCTTCGTGGTCCGGGCCCGGTGGAGCCCGGACCACGAAGACGAGAGAGTTACAGGTCGCGGTCCCCGGTCAGCACCCTCATCCGGCCGATACCGATCGGGTCGACAGCGCCCGAGTAGACACGTACTTCGTCCAGCGCTCCGGCGAAGTACTCACTGCCGCCGCCCTGCGCGGAACGGCCCACCTGCAGCCCGCCACTGGAGGGCCAGGTCATCTCGTCGTCCGCCACCGCGGTGGCGGACAGCTGCCCTTCGACGTACAGACGCACCTGGTGAGTGAAGGAGTCGAAAACCACCGCCAGGTGCTGCCCTGATCCCTCATTGTTGGGCGGCGCCTCGGCACCGGTGACCGTGATCACCTTCGCCGTCGTACTGTCGGCGTCGGTGACTGCCAGTTCCCATCGCCCGCTCGCCGCCTGGTAGCGCACCACGACCCGGTCAGCGTTCCTCCCGGGCAAGGAGAGCACCGTCTGCGACTCTGTGGCGTCCACGGTCGTGAGCTGAGCCCGGAGCGCGACGGTGTAGCTGTCGGCGCCACTGACCACGGGGCCAGCCGTGGCTGCCCAGTCACCCTCACCGTCGAGCCGCAGGTCACCTTCGTCGACCAGCGCGGACTCTTCGTTCAACGGGTCCGCCGGCCGGTAGATCTTCGCGTCGCCCCGCAAGGTGAGGGGCTGACCGCCCGACTGCACATTCGCCGTGATCGCGTTGGTGGCCTGCTCTAGGGGCCAGTAGCCCAGACGCTGCGGCGCGATCTTGCCCAGTTCCGCCACCTGAGCAGCGGGCAGTACCCGGTCGAAGACCCGTACCTCCGCCATGTCGCCCTGAAAATTGTCGGTGTAACCGGACTTGGCCTGCACGCGACCGATCTGGAGGCTGCCCCGGGACGACCACGAGGTGTAGCGGGCCGCTGTGCCCGCCTCCCGGCCATCGACATAGATCCGCATCTGCGGGCCGCCCGACGCATGCGCGTCGAAAACACCGGTCAGGTGCGTCCACTCGTTCGCGGTGACCGTCCCGGACGCCTTGGCGGTCCAGCGGCTCATCGCCTCCACATCCATGTCCGGGGCGGAGAACTCCCAGGCCTTGTCCGCGGCGTCGTAGCCCAGGACGAAGCCTGGCTCGCCAGTACTGTCCTGGCTGACCACAGCCATGTTCTTGTTGAGAGCCGTCGGTCTCGCCCAGGCACTGACGGTGAAGTTGCCGGCGGTGTCCACGAGCGTGCCCGCAGAGTCCAAGTAGGCGTTCGCGGTCCCGTCGAAGTGCGCCGCACTGTCCGCGTGCACCGCGCTGCCTCCGGTGTCGCCAGGACCTGGCGCCTGTCCGATGGCTACACCCGATCCCACGGCTGCCGGATGCCGCCCGGCCTCGTCGTGCGCGATGTCGCTGCCGCCCGCATCGGCCAAGTTCCACTGCCCGACGGCGGCTTTCCCGTCCGTGACCAGGAACTCGTAGTGCGCCGGTACGATGTTGCTGTTGTGTGCAGCGTCGTACGCCTCGACCGTGACCCAGCGACGGCCCTCCCGGGTCGGGGTCCAGACCACCTTGACCGGGATGGTTCCGATCGTGGCCTTCACCACGGTGGCTTCGCCGTTGAAGGTGTACCGGATCTCCCGTACGTCCTTGTCGGCCGGGGTGAAGGTGAAGGTTCCGGGTGTGCCGACCCCGTGGTGCCACACCTTGTCCATCGGGTACTGGGGCGAGCTGATCTTGGGCGGCTTGGGATAGGTGCTGTCCCACATGAACTCGCACCGTTGAGCGTCCCCGTCGTAACTCCACGACCCCCAGGCGTCGCCGTCGAAGGCGCGGGCGGCCCAGTAGATCACTGAGTTCTGCGGGATCTGGGGCTGGCCGGACGGACGTTGCCTGACCTTGTATGTGAAGACGGTACCGGCATTCGGCGCCTTATAACCGGTGTCGTACGTGAAGGACTGCGCATCACCATTCTTGTCGGTCCAGGCCACCAGGAACTGCATTTTGACCTGGTCCGTGCTCTTGGAGGTCTGGTCCGGGTCACGCGCCTCCGCCCGCAGCTCCGGAAGCTCGTCCGTGTAGCGGCGTCCACTCCCCCAGACGCACTTGCCTCCGGGGTTCGTGGTCATCAGATCGGTGTCGACCTGCTTGGGCGGATTGTTGTAGGTGATCTTCAAATAGGTGTTGCCGCAGATCCTCTTCCAGCCGCCGAACGTGCTCTCGTCCTTCGCCTTCAGCCCGAGAGACATCTTGGACCAGGATCCGGCCGCGGCCGCCTTCGCCTCGGTCAGCAGCTCTCCGTTGCTGATGTTCAGGTTGGCGCTGCTGCCGCACGTGGTCGGCGAGATCTTCGTGTCCGAGGTCGCCAGGTAGTCGGACCAGTCGTCCTTGGTGTTCGAGTAGTTGCTCGACGACGTGACGCTGTAGTCCTTGCCACCGATGCGGTACAGGTCGACCGGTTCCGCCCGCGCATCCGCGTGATACACGTGCTCCACACGGCCGGAGAACTGCGTGCCCAGGATCTGCTTGCCCTTGTAGGCCGACAGCGGGAACGTGAACAACAGGCGGCGCACGCCGACTCCGTTGCAGGAGACAGGGTTGTAGTCCGTGGGGCACTTGCCCATGCCGGCGCTGCCCGAGTACTTCCAGTCCTGCTCCGTCGGCATACCGGACATGACACCGCTCCACGCGGTGCGGGTAGCAGTGCTCGGAGTGGGGTCGATCACGACGGGGTACTCCGTCTTCTCACCCCGCAGAAGTTCGAGGTCCGGCTTGAGCGTGAGGCGGTCCTTCTCCACGGCGAGGTCCACGGGTGCACTCTTGCCGCCGTCGCCGGGGTCCAGTGCCACCTCCGGCTCGGCCGCCACCCTGGCGAGCGGCGCGGCGCCGTTCTGCTGCGCCGCCGAGTCCCACATGGTCGGCTGGGCCGACTCGAAGACGGTTCCGCCGACGGCCGCGTCCACCGCCTTCAGCGCGCCGTCCTCCTCCTGCACCGTCAGACCCTTGACAGCCAGGCCGAGTTCGATCTGCTCCAGCTCGGCGTTCCCGGCTGCTTCGGCGCTCTTGACGACCAAGTAGTGGCTGAAGCCTTCCGCACCGGCCCGGACGGTCAGGTCGACACCGGGAAGCACCTCAGGGTAGGTGGCCGTGTCCCCGGCGACCTTGGGCTCGGGCAAGTCGCCAGCGGGCCAGCTCAACGCGTACTCACGACCGGCCTTGGTCATCCGGGCGAACGGCTCGCCGCCACCGCCCGAGAACTTCAACCCGACCGTCGATGCCTTGGGCGACAGGCTGCCATCCGCGCCCCGTACGAGGGTGTCGTCGACCGGAACCCAGGTACCGCCCCGTATCGCCCGCACGGGCTGGGTGTACTCCTGCGCCGTGAACGATCCATCAGGGTTGGCGAAGACCTCCCTACGCTCCTGGCGCAGGCCGGTCACCTCGACAGAGTCACCGCTGTCCTCCGCGGCAGAGCGTGCGAGGTCCTCCGTGGGCGCCTTGCTGCTCTTCTGCGCCGCCGCGACCGCGTCGGCCCGCTTCACCGGCGTCTCCTCAGCGATCGCAGAAGGCATAGCGCCCAGCCCGGTGGCCACCACAGCGGTGAACGTGCTCAGGATCACCGCCCGGCGCCACCATCTGTTACTGCCTGCCGAATCCATTCCCGCCCCTGTTCGCCGCAGCGTGCCTCGCTGTACCCTCATCGGATCTCGGCCCCGAACGCTGTGCCGCCGGCGGCAATCCCGCCCTCGCCCGGCTTGTACGTCGTGGTCGGTGCACCGCCGTCGGCCACGGTCCACTCGAAGCCATACACCGCACCAGGTGCGTCGCCCGGTTCGTGGGCGACACCGACCAGGAGCGCGCCGGGGGTCGTCGCCAGACTTGTACCAACGAACATCTGCCGCGCGGAATCGCCCGGAATCCCTCCGCCGGGCTCAAGCCACTGGTCGGTGGTCTTGTAGTCCGTGGCGGCGATGGAGAAGATCTGCACGCCACCCTGGTCGGTGTATTCGTCCGAAGTCTCCTCACCCGGAACACCGACCGCGAGGCGCAGCGTGGCCCCCTGCAATGTCGCCGCCAGCTCCTGGCCGAAGAAGTCACCGGGTTCCGCGGTGTCGCCCACGCTGCCGAAATCCTGATGCAGCTCACCCACGGCAACCGTGATCGCGCCTGCCGCGGTCACCTTGTAGAGCGTCACGCTGCCCGCGTCCGCTTCCTCTCCGACGTCCTCACCAGGAGTGCCCACCACCAGATAGGAACTGTTCGCGTAGGTGCCCACCTTGTCGGGCACCGGGGCCAGCGCGATCGAGGTGGCGAAGCGGTCCCCGGCCTCCGCCACGTCGTCAGGGCTGATGTCCGGGGAGTCCTGGTTCGCATCGCTCAACGACTTGGGACGGCCCGCGCTGTCCACCGTGTGGCCGAACAACCACACAGCCCCTGCGAAGGCGTTGGTCCCGATCGCCTCACCCGGTGCGCTCACGGCGAGATGAACGGCATTACCGGTCACAGACGTTCCGAAGCGGTCGTCCGGCTCGATACCGCCGGCTACATCGGGGCTGTCCTGGTCCACCCACCCGACGGCGCTACCGCGAATGTAGACGACAGCACCGGCGTCGCGTTTCGCCACCCCGTCGACGTTCACGTCCTCTCCTGGGATCCCAATGGCGAGGTAGGCCCCTGAGGCTGCCTTGCCTGCGGCCACCGAGTAGCCGAAAACGTCGCCCGCCTCCGGAGCCCCGGGTACGGAGCGCTCACCCTGGATCCAGGTGACGGACGCTGGGCCACTACCCAGGCCCGCGGGTGCACCGTAGATGACGTACACCGCTCCCGCGTCACGGGCCGCGCCGATGTCCGTGTAGGGCGCGGCCGCGACGAGGTCGCTGCAGCCGTCTCCGTTCAGGTCCGCCTGGGCCATGGAGTATCCGAACTTGGCACCGGGGGCCGCGTCGCCGGGCACGGAGGCAAGATCCTGCTGCAGCCTGGCGGTTCCGGCTCCGCCGCCGTAGACGACGGTGACGGCACCGGCGTCCTCTTTCGTCCCGACAGTGGCTTCCGGGTCGGCTATGGCCGTGTCCCGAACGCCGTCACCGTTGTAGTCGGAATCCGCGCCGGCGCAGGCTCCGGCAGCGAACGCTCGCCCGTCTGGCAACCCGACGAACGCCGCGAGGAGGAGGCCGACGATGGCGAGCCAGGCTGCCGCCGACTCGCCCCGGAAGTTCCGCCCCCACGTTTCCTCAGCACGGCTTCTTCGGTGCACACGCCCGGACCCGCGCGGGCCGCGCCTCACCCTTGACCCCACAATCCCCACCCCAGGTTCACAGCAAATTCATAGACGGGGTGAGCTAACACTGCCGGGGTTCCTGCTACCAGTGTGATCTGCGACACTCGATCATGGTTGGGGCGAAAGAAAGCCAATGCCTGAAGTCTGAAGATTGCACAGCGCCGTCCCTGGAACGCCCCGCGGGCAAGAACATATCGAGTTCCACCACGACCTCCCCGAGAGTGTCAACTGTGCTGCCTGTGCCGAGAGTTGCACTTCCAGGCACGCAAAGTGGCTCACCGCCGAGGTGGGGTCGGGATTATTCGCTTCTGCAGGCCTTTTTGAGCCACATGACGGCCTGCCGTCATCGCCCGCTCCGGGGAAATAGATGTCGTGCGGTCCCGGCCGATCCTTCTTCGGACGTATGACCCGGCCCCGAGCTGCTGGTCTGCCTCGCCCAGTTCGCCCTGGATGCCAGTTTCCTGCGGCTCGGCCAGGAGCACATGACGTACTCCTTCCACCAGCCTGCCGTGCGCGAGGCGATGGACGCCGCGATCCCGGACCTGGACTCCTCCCTCGCCGTCAAAGCACAGGACGCGGCCATTCGCCACGAACCGCTGCCCAAGTCTCCGCAGGTGCTGCGCTGCCTGCCCAACGTCTTGTCGGTGCCCCAGGGCCGAGCCCTCAGACGGACAGTCACGGCTCGTTGTGGCCGCCGGACGATCACCGGCGCGTCCCGCGGCTTCAGCCGTATCTGGGCCGAAGCCGCTCTCGACCGCGGCGACCGCGTCGCCGCCGCCACACGAGGTCCCGAGACCCTGCGGCCCCTCCTGGACGCTCACGGGGACGACGTCCTCCCGCTCCGCCTTGACGTGACCGACCGCATCGCCGCGACTGCCGCGGTACGGCGGGCCGCCGAGATTTTCGGCCGCCTCAGCGTGGTTGTCGACAGCGCGGGCTACGGCTTGTTCGGCATCGTCGAGGAAACCACCGAGAAACAGGCCCGCGCCTAGCTAGCCGTGTTCGGAGCGGCGCGTGTCCTCGATGGCGGGGTGCGCGCGGCCGACGGTGAGCGCCTGAAAAAAACTCCGGAAGCCGCGTAAGTGTGCGGCCGTTCCGCTCTCTCTTCCTCTGCCACGGAGGACTTGCGGGGCTAAGTGCCCAGTCCTCCAACGTCCCCTCATCGGCCAACAGGCCGGTGAACCGAGACCGGAGGACCCCATGCCCACCGACCGCACTGCGCTCTTCGTCCTGGCCCTGCTCTGCGCCGCCGTAGCGGGCATCGTCGTGATCGTGAGCCCCGCCCTGCTGGCGCCGATGGGAGTCGCCGCGGCCGTCTTCATGGCGGCCGCGCTCGCCCTGAAGCTGTAGCGGTCGACGGCGAGTTCTATCGGGCGGCACGACCTGAATGCCCGTTCGACACTTAGCAGCCGGACCAGCGGTGGGTGCAGGCGCTGCTGTCGGCGACGGCGGCCGCGGTTCGGATCGTCTTCATGATCAGCCAACCGGGCGTCGGGCGCGGCGGGCACGGGTGATCCTCCCGCGAGGCGGCTAGCTAGTGCTGTGACCGCTATGGTTCGCCGGGTTGAGATGGAGGACTGTGGTGTTTGTGGAGATCGTCTTCGCGGCGCTGCCGATCGACCGTGACGAGGTCGAGGAGGCGTTGGAAGCGGCGTTCGAGCGCGACGGCGAGGTCACGGGGGCGGGCAGCGGCATGGGTCGTTGCCACCTCGACCTTGAAGTCGCGGAGAGTCTGGACGCTGCCGTGGCTCTGGAGCGACTGCAGCGCGTGCTGGCCGAACTGGGCGTCGCGGGGTGCGCGACGATGAACGTCAGCGAATGATCAGGCTGCCATCCGGGCGCGTCCGCCCCAGCGAATCCCCTTCTCGCTGCGGATCCGGGCGCGTTCGCGGCGTTCGGCCGCCAGGACATCGCGGTGGCGGGAGTTGGCGTTGCGCCAGCGTAGATAGGCGTGCAGAGCCCTGGTCTGGACCGTGTGGTTGCGGTGGTTCGAGTTGGCGACGGTGAACTGCCGCAGCGGCCCGAAGTGCGCCTCGATCGGATTCGCCCAGGACGCGTAAGTGGGGGTGAAGCACAGCTCGACCCGGTTCTTCCTGGCCCAAGCACGGATCTTCTCGCCCTTGTGGGCGGACAGGTTGTCCAAGATCACGTAGAGCGGGGCGCCGTCCGGGCGGGCCGCGCGGATCGATCTGAGCGCGGCCAAGGTGTTGCCGGCGCCCTTCTTGCGCCGGTTGACGCCCCACAGGGTGTCGTCGCCGATTGAGTAACAACCATGGAAGTAGCGGACCCCGTGGGGGCGGTGGTAGGTCGCGGGATGTCGTTCGGGGTGTCCGGAGGCGGCCCAGCCCGAGCCGCCGGTCGGGCGGATTCCCAGGGGTCCGAACTCATCGAACGCGAAGACCCGGTCGGGGAAGCGGTCCAGGACGTGCTCGATCCGGTCGAGCTTGGCGTCGCGATCCGGGTCCGGGGATTCCTTCCAAGTCTTCGTGCGCTGGAAGGTGACGCCGCGGCGGGTGAGTAGGCACCGTGACGCCTCCCTGCCGATCCGGATCACGCGGCCGTGAACATGTCGCAGGTAGATGACGAGTTTGCGGATCGACCAGCGCGTGAAGGGCTGGCCGAGCTTGGTCGGGCGAGTGACGGCCGTCGCGACGACGAAGTCCTCGTCGTCAGGATTGAGCAGGCGGGGACAGCCTCCCGCCCAGCGAGGGTCCAGGCAGGCCGGGCCGATCTCGTTGAACCGGTGGATCACGTCGCGGACCGTGTCCTCGTCCGCCTGCACAAGCTGGGCGATGACCGGGACGCGGTTCCCGCCAGCCGAGGCCAGCAGCATCATCGCGCGCCGGTAGCGTACCGAACTGGTGCTGCCCCGGCGCACGATCTGCTGCAGCTTCTGCCCTTCCTGGTCTGTCAATCTACGCACACGGACAGGCTCGGCCACCGCACCTCCACCGGTCGGATCGGACGTCACCGCACATCCAACTGCCTCGACCACCAACCCGGCGAACCAACCCGGTCAGAGCACTAGTCAGCCAGGTGGCCAGCGGCCCGGCTTCGCGGGTCGCGAGCACGTCGACCACGCGATGGTCTTCGACGCTGGTCAAGACCGTGGAGTAGGCCTGGCCCCGGCGGATCGCGAAGTCGTCCACGCCCAGCACCCGCGGCGTGCTGAACTGCGGATCGGGCAATGCCATGACTCTCCGTAACAGGGTCATCCGGCCGGCCCGAAGCCCAGCTGAGCCGCCAGCCGGGCACCGGCCCGCCCGGCCAGCGCGAGCCCCACTCGCTCCAGAGCGTGATTGAGCCGCATAGTGAACCGTGCGTGCGGGACAGCCAGCTGCGAGAACGGCTCGGCGAACGTCCGGCGCGGGCAGTCCGCCGGCCCGTAGATGAAGCGCCGGACCGTCAGTCGGATCACAAAGCCCTGCTCAGCGAGCGGAAGATCCTTCAACCTACGCTGGTATCGATCGTGAACTCGACCCGAGAAGCGGCCGCAGCCCGGACATGCAGCGCCGGCCGCGCGGCCTCTCGCCACCACCTCGACCGTGCCGAACGCGACTGTGACCACCTCGACATCCACATCGTCGATTCCGTCGAACACCAGCGAGTCCCAGAACGGTGCATCGGTCTGCATGACGAGCACCATCCCCGGCCATATCCGGCTGCAGCAGCGGCTGGCAGACACCTGAGGGAGCGTCAATTCCGACCGTCAGACGACAAGGCGTACGCGGTCTCAAGCGAAACCGTCTCCTCGCAATCGAACGACGATGTCACGCTCCGCGACGACTCCCCAAGATCTGTGCCAGAGCCAGAAAATGGCGGCAGTTCGGTGGTGGTCCCGAAGGAACATCCGGAGCGGATGTCGCGCCTTATCTCGCCGCGCTCATCACGTAGTTGATCGCGCTGGCGACATCCTCGTCGGCATGAGTGGGGCGGAAGGAGCTCTGGGGCCACGGTTTTCCGTTCGACACCCACACGCTTCGAAGTCCAAGGGCGTTCGCGCCGGCGATGTCGGCGTGCGGTGAATCGCCGATGACCCACGCGCCGACGAGGGGTAGTCCGACGGTGTCCGCGGCCGCGTGGAAGATCTCCGGATCAGGCTTCTTGTGGCCGACCGCCTCGGAGACGACCCAGCCTTGGACGAGGCGGTCGAGCCCGGCATGGCGGATCTTGTCTTCTTGCTGGGCGGTACGGCCGTTGGTGACGATCACGCAGGTCCAGCCGCCAGTTTGGGCCTGGTCCAGGGCCTCGCGGGTGGAGTCGGTGAGGGTGACGCGATCGGCCGCGCCGTGGTCGAGCAACGCGTGGATGGACTCGGCGGGCACCGCGTTCCGGTATCGGTCGGTCATGGCTGTGGCGACATCGTGGCGGGCGGTATAGCCGCTGGCGTCGGTTGTCAACACCCAGGTGAGATCGGTGTCGGGCAGGCGGTACTGGGCGAGGAATGCGGCGACGGCGTCGCGGAAGGCGGCGTCGCGGTCGACCAGGGTATTGTCGAGGTCCAGCATCAGCAGCGACATGATCGGCAGTAGATCATGGGGCGGAAACCTTGCGGCAGTTGGGTTTCGCAGCCGTGATCGACGTGGTCGGCAAGACAGCTCAGGGCGGTCGCTGGCCTGTCGCCCGGGATTCGGTCACGAACGCTGTCGAGCTGCAGACGGCCAGTCCAGCACGGTCAGTTCGGGCCACTCCTGCTGCCACCGCGCCGCCTTGGCCTCATAAACCGTCCGTGGGGCGAGCAACGGGTTCGGCCGGAGGACGAGGTTGAAGACGTCCGACAGCCCATGGGGTGCATAGACGCGCCACTGCCCGTCCGTCTCCACGCGTACTCCCAGACAGCATGTTGTTGCGGCGAAACCGTCGATCGCCGCCTCGGCGGAGTCGTACGGCGGGCACGGGACACCGAACTTTTCCTCGTACCAGAGGTGCACCCGTGCCTCGTTCCTGATCTCCACCTCCGCCGGTAGATCAGCAAAAACCTCCAGCCCGGCCTGGATCACTGTGTCTTCCGCTTCCCAGGAAAGATCGCTGTCATCGAAGTAGAAGACGTCGTAATCCTTGATGCCGCTGGTCGGGGGCTTCTCCGTGATCACGTTCCATACCGTCTGGAACAGACACCCGGCCGTCACGTACCACCCAGGCAATCCCAACGATGCGGTTCGCGCCAGCACTTCAGTCAATACGTCGTTACGGGCAAGCATCGAGCGCAGGGACTCAAGCTGTTGATCAAGAGGGAGTCGGCTGATCATCAGCACTGCTTAAGCTGCTTCAGGCGAGGCCGTCGATCAGGGCCTCGAGGTGGCGCTCTCCGTCCCGGGTCTGCGCGCCGGCGGCCAGTGCCGCCTCTCCGCGGCGGCCCGCGTCGGGAGTGCTGAAGAGCTGGCCGAACAGTTCGTTCGCCGTGGCCAGGCCACCGGCCGTCGACACCGCTGCGGCGTCCACCGCCTCGACCGTGGCGCGGGCAACGCCGGGCGCCAGGGCGGCGATGCGGGCGGCCAGGGTGTCGACGACGTGGTCGAGCTCGGCAGCCGGCACGGCCCGGTTCACCCAGCCCATCCGTTCCGCGGTCGGGGCATCGACCAGCTGGCCGCTGAGAATGATCTCCAGCGCGCGTGCGCGGCCGACGAGGCCGGGCAGATAGACGGTGCCTCCCGCGCCCGGCATGATGCCCATCGTGTCTTCCGGCTGAGCCAAGCCGGCATGCTCACGAGCCGCGAACCTCATGTCCATCGCGGACAACAGTTCCGCACCGCCTCCGCGTGCCAGCCCGCGCAGCTTGGCGATGGTGATCTGCGGCAGGGTCCGGATGCGTTCGTGCAGGCGCATCATCGGATTCAAGGAGGGGTCCTGCTCCGAGGCGACATCAAGCGCCGCGAACGACTGAGGGTCCTCGGCGATGCGCATGTCTCCGTGCGCGATGAAGAAGTCCGGGTCCGCGCTGTCGAAAACGATCACTCGGACGTCGGCGGCGGCGAACATGGCGCCCGTGAACCGGTCCAAGTCCGTCATGAGGGCGGCATCGAGCAGGTTGACGGGAGGGTTGTCGATAATGGCATACGCCACACCGTCGGTGACAGAGACATGCAGGGTCGAGTAGGTGTCGGCCATAGGGAGCCTTCCTCACGGATCGAACTACTAGATATCTAAGATATATCTAGTAGTTCTGGTATACTGCAACGAAATCAGGTATCCCCGAGGAGACCGGCGTGACCCACATAGAGCTCGGTGACAACGGTCGACAACTACTCGACCAGCTCTTCGACAAGTGGTCGCTACTGGTGCTGGACGCCTTGTGCGATCGCCCCCGGCGTTTCAACGAGCTTCGCCAGCACCTACCTGCGGTCACCCCGAAATCTCTGACGGCATGCCTGCGGCGGCTGGAACGCAACGGCGTGATCGAGCGAGTGATCCTGTCCACCGAGCCCGTGGCGGTCGAGTACCGCATCTCCCCTCTGGGGCGCACCCTCCAGGACCCTCTGCAGACCCTGCTGAGGTGGGTGGGCAATCACCTCGACGCAGTGGACGCCTCCCGCTCCCGCTACGACCAGCGGCATACGCGCAGTTGAAGCCGAGGCCCACGCCGTCCGTGCATGGTGAACGCGACCGAAGCGGAACCCTCGCGTCGTGGGAATTTTTCCCCACAGAAGTCGGTCCTCGAAGGCGAAGAGCTAGAGAGAAGAGCCGCGGACAGGCCGAGACGCAGACTCTTCATCCACTTCATTGGCCGGAGACGCGCCCGGTGAGCCGGGCTCGGCCTGGCCGGGCATGGCTGGCCTGTTCGGCCAGCCCGAGCAGGTAGGCGCGGGCGGTCGCTCGGGGCTCCACCCGCCCGAACCGGCGCGCGATCCGGGTCATGACCTGATCGAACATCGCCCGCCAACGGACAGGGTCCACGCTATGGCCCGCGGCCACCGCACGATCTTCAGGAGTCCACACAAGCCTCGGAGATCACGCGATGGCCATACCTGTTCCCCGTCGGGGCCACGGCAAGATGGCGGACCCGGGCCGGGGCATCAGGAGTGGTCGAACAGAGTGACTACGCTCTGCGGTGCTTCCCGGCCGAAGAAGATTTCCAGGTTCTGCGCCGAGCGGCCTGCGGCGCCGCTACCACGTAGGAACAGCCGCTCTTCGTAGGCGGTGAGCGCGGCCTCGACGTCGCATTGCTCAACCAACTCGCTCGCCAGGTCGGCGCCGTCGTACATGGCGAGGTTTGCGCCTTCGCCGGCAAAGGGCGACATCAGGTGCGCGGCGTCGCCGACGAGCGTGACGCCGGGCACCCTGTCCCATTCAAGCCCGACGGGAAGCGCGTAGATGGGTCGGAGCCAGGGTTCCGCGCAGCTCTCTGTCACAAAGGCGGTGAGCAGCGGCGACCAACCGTCGAACTCGTCGGCGACTTGACGGAGGCCGGCGGACGGGTCGCCGAAGTCGATCGACCTCATCCACGTCTCGGGCTTGTTCAGCGCCACGTATCCGCGCACCTGCCCGTCGGAGTAGCGGTGGGCGATGATGCCTTTGCCCGGCGCGACCGCCATCAGCGTGCCGCTGCCGATCGCGGCCACGCTCGCCCGATGGTTCTGGCCGCCCGAGGTGACGGCGATCTCTACGAAGCAGGTTCCGCTGTAGAGAGGCTCGGCGAGGGTGAGCAGCGGACGCACCTTCGACCAGGCACCGTCCGCGCCGATGACGATGTCGGCGCGCGTGGCGGAACCTTCCGTGAAGGTGAGGGCGTAGTCGCCCTCCGGACAGTGCCGGATCGAGGCGAGCTTGTGACCCCACCTAATCGTCCCGGGCGCGAGCGAGTCGATGAGCAGGCGCCTGAGTTCGCCACGATCCACCTCTGGACGGGCCGAACCGGGGTCCGCAGGCATGTCGAAAAGGATCGTGCCGTGGCGGTCGACCACGCGCTTGGCGTCCTCGCCCGGTCGGACCAGAGTGAGGAACTCGTCGTGCAGACCAGCTGCGCGAAGCGCGACCTGTCCGGTCTCTTCGTGAATGTCGAGCAAGCCGCCCTGTGCACGGGTCGTCGCCGAAGCCTCACCCTCGTAGATCGTCGCGGCGATGCCGTGAGCCTGAAGTACCCGGGCGAGCGTCAGCCCGCCCAGTCCCGCTCCGACAATGGCGATGGTCTTCCGCATGGTGCGCTCCTCTGTAGCGCCGACACGCGTCGGCGATTGTCAGCGCCGTGAGCGGACGGGATGTCCGGTCTCGGCAGGAGACGCTCACCGATCAGAACCATCTGCATCGATGTATGCGCGATGCCCGGCGGGTGGACCCGCGGGACATCGTTTTTCGCGACGCTGTGACTATAGCCCGGCATCCAGTCCGCAGCGGTCGGGGCCGCTCACGCTGCGACGCACCGCCCCCGCCACGTTCATCGGCGACAGCCGCCTCGACCGGCTCGGCGGTGTCGTCGGGCGTGGTTGTCCGAGTGCTGCCTTGTCCACGGCCAGGCTGCTCCACTGGTCCATCTGGCGCAGACAACCACCGGGCGATGGCCCAGCGCAGCCGCTACCGACAACGAGCCCACTGGACAGATCGCGAAACCAGACTGGAGTACTAGGCGGTCCCGTGCGCCGCTTGTACGTCCTCGTGGTCGAAGGCCGGTGGCCTGCCGCTCCTGCTCGCCCCCGTCATGGCCTGCTCAGGGGTTCCAGAAGACGGTGGTGAACACGCGCTCGAAGCGTCGGGCCGCGAGGTCCTCGTGCTGGATCACCCAGTGGACGGTCGCGCCTTCCCGCCCCTTCACGTCCCTGCCGGCGTACCAGTCGGCGAGGAGCACCCAGTCGGCCACGTCGTCCGAGACGGGACCGTCCCAGTGGCCGGCGTCCACCGCCTGCGCCGCGAGGGACGCCGCGACGTCGACCGGGTCGAACTCCACGGCCTCCTCGTCCGCGTATCCTCCGATCTGCATCTGCGCCGAGGGAGCGATGAGGTCCTTGGTGCTCTCCCATATCTCGACGAGTTCGGAGCAGCAGGGATGCCCGGGAAGGTATACGGCTTCCTCCTCACCGGCGGGAACGATGAACTGGTGGTGAGGGAGCGACACGTCGGTCCGCGCCCGGAGCGGCCCCTCCGGATAGCTCGCGAACACCCTGTCGTCCTCGGCGATGTTCGCCATATTCCAGGCGTACGAATCCCGACGTGTGACGGCCGCGTCGGCAGGCACGTGGATCACCGTTCCCACGGAGGTGTGGTCCCCAGGCTCAGGCAGGGCGAAGAACAGCAACCGGCCGTCGGGCGGCAAGAGGAGGTCCGTCGCGCCGACCGGCAGTGCGGCCAGGTCGACCGAGGCCACGAAGGGGTGTCCGGGGTCCGGGGTGTCGGCCGGAAGCAGCAGGGGGCCGCCGAACCGTCCCACGACCGGCCCGGGGTCGTCGTCGGACAGTGTCAGGGTGGCGCAGGGACGGGCTGTGGCCAGCCACCGCTCCACATCGTCGGCCGGCACGCCTTGGACCTCGGCTTCTTCGCGGAAGGGACGGAACCGGTCCCGTATCGCAGATGTCATGGGCGCACCGTACCGAACGAAGCGGAGGGCGGCGTCGACGCATCTCCCTTGCGGGAAACACCCATTGGCGGTCGACGACAGGGCGCCCCGAGCAGACCCCCGAGGGCTCGCCCGGCGGTCGGACGGTGCCGCTCGCCCGACCGACGCACCGTCAGCCGAACGGCAGGACCACCAGCGGAACCTGACGCAGGGCGCTCAGGGTGAGCGGGAGGCCGGCCAGAGCGCAGACGGCACGCATAGCGATGGAGCTGTCGGCCTCGCCCGGCTCGATGCCTTCCTCCTCCACGGTGCCGGCGGCTTCGAATGCCGCGCGCAGTTCGGCCGGCATACGGGGAAGATCCTCCTCCAGGGCGAGGCCGCAGACGTCGACGCATACGACCTGCTTGCCATCGACGGCATAGGTGAGGCCGGCGTCCCCGTTGATGCTGAACACGCTCGTGGCCCCCGTCCGTCCATCGGCGGAC
The DNA here is from genome assembly GCF_055571235.1 of Streptomyces sp. NPDC030991. NCBI lineage: Bacteria > Bacillati > Actinomycetota > Actinomycetes > Kitasatosporales > Streptomycetaceae > Streptomyces > Streptomyces sp. NPDC030991. The sequence goes on along the minus strand of NZ_JBVIFR010000015.1, from coordinate 180,724 downwards.
AATGCCTCCGCCGCGTCCTCGAAGGTGAACCCGGAGTCGTCGTAGACGAAGGTCCACTCGCCGACGCGTCCCGCCAACAGCGCCGCGGACGATCCCGGGTCCATACCGAGAGCCGCGCACGGCAGTGACGTCCACTCGTCCGGCCTGCTGTCGGGCAGTTCGCAGGGCTGCATCAACCTCGTCCTGGCGCCGAGCCTTTCCAGCGCCTCCGCCGGTTCGATGCCGTGCACGACGTGCAGGATGTGGTACGGGTCGTCGGAGGCCAGATCAGTGATCCATATCGGCATTCCTGCGGGATCGAGCGTATGCGGCGGGAAGCCGGGCGTGGGCATCATGGACCTCTTTCCTCAGTGGCGCGTGTGGCCTCCCCGGCAGCGGTGCCGCAGGTGCCGCCGGGAGGACCTGCGTCTGGCAATGCCCCGATCGGGGAATGACGACGGTTACCGTAGTCCCCCACCCCCCTCTCGCCATATCCCTCAACTGGACCTGTTTCACCGGTAATTCAGAACGACGAGATGCATCCAACGAGCACACGTGCTCGCCGTCCTGAGCGGCGAACTCGGTGGCGGGGCACTGCGTCCGGTCGCCTGTCGCTGTATGCGCAGCTGCGGATCACGCGTTCAGTTCGGCTCCGGGCATCAGGATGAGCAAGCTGTGGGCGCTTGGTCGTCGATCATGATCGGGTAGAAGCCGTCGTCGTCCGCTTCCGCAGCGGCAGCGCGGATGAACATGGCTTGTTCGTGCGTGGTGAGTGCGGTCTCCGCATCGCCGGGGCGCGCGGCGAGGGCTGGCTCGGCCGAGTTCGGCGCCGTCCTGTATGGCCAGGTTGGCGCTTTGGCCGTTCGGCGCCCGGAGGTGGGCGGCATCACCGAGCAGGGTCACCCGAGGCACACGGTCCCAGCGGTGCCCCGCCAGGCAGTGTGAAGAGGGAGCGCAGGGCCGGGGGGTGTTGCTTTCGGTGATCAGGGCGGTGAGTGCGGGAGCCCACCCGTCGAACTCCCTCGCAACCCGTGCGGTGAGGGCTACAGCATCGGTGATGTCGTAGTCAGTGAACCAGTCCCGGGGCTTCTTCAGCTGCGCGTAGGTGTGCAGGGTTCCGCCGCCTTCACGGTGGGTCAACAGTCCCCTGCCCGGGGCGAGTGCAAACAGCGAGCCGGCTCCGACCGCCTCCGCGGAAGCGGGGTAGGGGGGTTTCCGCGTTGAAGAGGAACGTCTCTACGTTGCAGACGGCGAGGTACTCCAGAGCGGCCTTTGAGAACTGCGGTCGTACGCGCGACCAGGCTCCGTCGGCGCCGGTGAGCAGGTCCGCGACGGCGGTGGTGCTGTCGGCGAAGTCGACCTGGTGGCGGCCGTCGCCGAGGGCCCGCACGGGTGATCTTCTGACTGACCGAGCATGAAGCGTGGCCTCCCGCACAGCTCGTGGGTGTCAAGTCGAGGGCCGAGGCGGGCAGACGGAGCTATTGCCACCGGCAGGTGGTCGACGCGGTGCGCTACCTGGTCGCAAGGGCGGCATCACCTGGCGGGCGATGCCGGCGGACTTCCCCGCGTGGTACCGCGGCTCCGCCTTCTTCTTGCGCCGGCGGGACAAGGGCCTGACCGCCGAGTTCCGCGACCGGCTGCGCGAGAGGGTCCCCCAGGTCGCCGGCCGGGACGCGGAGCCGACCGCCGGCATCATCGACGCGCGATCGGTGACGCCGCGTCGGTGCATGCCGTAGCCAGGGGCTTCGACGGCGAGAAGAAGGTCAGGCGAGAAGAAGGTCAACGGCCGAAGCCGCAAGTGGGTCAGGAGCCTGCGAATGTGTCGGTGCCGAGCACGGTCAGCAGGGCGAGCTTGGCGTGGCTCTCCGTGCCGGGTGTGGCGGTGAAGATGAGTAGCGACTGTCCCTGGTCGGGGTCGAGCAGTGTCTGGCAGTACAGGTCGATGCGTCCGATCTGAGGGTGGACGAAGCGTTTGGCGCTGCTCCACCGCAGTCCCACTTCATGGCGGTTCCAAAGCTCGGCGAATTCCTCGTTGTGTTGCAGGTCAGCGACGAGTAGCGCGGCTGAGGACCCGGGCCCTTGCGCGGTGGCGCCGGCGCGCAGGGTGGAGACATAGACGCGGCTGTGCTGATGGTGGTCCTCGGGCAGGTACCGATGGCGGGCGGTGGGGTCGGTGAACCAGCGGTAGAGGGCGCTGCGCGCCGGGCCGGTGTGGTGCGTTTCGTTGCCGAGCAGCGCTACGGCGGGCGGCGTCTGCTGCAGCGTTTCACCGACCGGGCCCACGATCTGTGCTGGGGTGTCCTGAAGCCGGTCCATGACGCGCAGCAGCCCAGGGCTGATGTGCGCTTCGCGTAGGTGCCGGGTCGGGAGGCGGTGCCCGCACAGCAGGAACAGGTGGTCGCGTTCGTCCGGGGTCAGGCGCAGGCCCCGGGCGATGGCCGCCGCCATCTGCTGCGACGGCTGGGAACCGCTACCGCGTTCCAAGCGGGCCAGATAGTCGGCCGACATGTCGCACAGTTCGGCGACCTCTTCCCGGCGCAGCCCGACCGTGCGCCGTCGCACACCGCGGCGCAGCCCGACGTCCTCGGGTTGCAGGGACGCCCGGCGTCCGCGCAGGAAATCGGCCAGGCCCTCACCGTCCAGTGCCGTGTCCGCCATGTGCTCCCCACCTCGCACGCCGTCTGCCTCCACCTCATTGTCCGACAGGTGAACGCGGGTAGCCACGCCCTGCCAGTCAGTGGCTGGGCAAGTCCTTCATCCGCCGACGCGGGCCCTTTGTACTGGACGACGTCAGGAACCCGGTAAGAGAGCGTCTGGAGAGTTTCACCATGGCCAAATGGACCGCGGACCGGCTGCCGAGCATGACCGGCGTGACAGTAGTGATCACCGGCGCCGGCGGGGGGATCGGGCTGGTGACCGCTCGCGAACTTGCACGGGCCGGCGCTCACGTGGTGCTGGCCGTGCGCAACGTCGACAAGGCGCGCCGGGCAGTGGCCGGTATGCGCGGAGATTTCGATGTCTGGCACCTCGATGTCGCCGACCTGGACTCGGTCCACGCGTTCGCGGCGGCGTACACCGGTGCCGTCGATGTTCTGATCAACAACGCTGGGGTGATGGATATCCCGGCGGCGCGCACCGCGCAGGGCCTGGACGTTCAGACCGCGACGAACTATTTCGGGCCGTTCGTCCTCACCAACCTGCTGCTGCCCCGGCTGACCGACCGCGTGGTGACGGTCTCCAGCCAGCTGCACCGCTTCGGCAGGCTGGACCTCGACGACCTCGACTGGCGCACCCGCAAGTACAACGGGCTGGCCGTCTACGAGGCGTCCAAGCTCGCCGTGGTGCTGTTCTCGCTGGAGTTGCAGCGCCGCTTGACCGCCTCGGGCAGCCATGTCCGCTCGGTGATCGCTCACCCTGGCGTTGCGCGGACCGGACTGGTCACGCACTCGCCGCTGAGATTCGTCAACCGGCTTCCGTTCCTGGTCCAGGACGTGGAACACGGAGCGCTGCCGCTCATGTACGCGGCCACGCAAGACGTTCCTGGCAACGCCTACGTCGGTCCGGACGGGTTGTTCAGCTTCACGGGCTCCCCACTGGTCCGCAAGCCCAGCCGGGCCGGCCTGGACGGGGCCGTCGCCAAGAAGCTCTGGCAGACAGCCGCCGCTCTCACCGGAACCGGCATCTGAGACCAGGCACCGGGTGAGACTTCGGGTGTAGCTCCCTCGGGCATGAGATCACCGGCACCGGGCCGCGATACGGCGATCGCCCAGAACTTGTTCGCGGGTGGGATCGGCGCGGTCGCCGAGCGGTTCGAGTCCCTCGCGCCGGCGGCTGGCAGGTCCAACCGACAACCCCGCGCAGACCCCGCTGGTGATGACCACGCGTCTCGGCACGGAAAGCCCCCGTCACGGATGCGGTGCGGCCGGGCCGGGCCGGGTGCCGCCAGCGCCCCGCCATATCGCGCGCGACGTCGACGGCTACCTCCATCACGATGTGGGGCTGCACCAGATGCACGTCGAGTCTTCGCCGGGTCCCCCACCCCGCGGACAACGTCCGGCCGGTCCACGGATGGACGCCCGCCGGCTCGGCCGGGCTGCCGGCCAGGGCAGGCCCGGCACTGCGGAACACGGTGGTGCTGCCGCCGGTGTACTGCAGGACGCCCGCGGCGTCGTATCGGCCGAGCGGAGCGTGCGCGGGTCGGTGAGGGAACCGGTGACCGCGCCGACGACAGCCTCCGTAGTCGCCCGCACCTTGTACTTGCGCCACGACCGCACCGGCAGATAGGGCTCGGCCAGCCGCTTGAGGACCAGACCCTGTCCGGTGGAAGCCTCACTGCCCGGTCACCGCGCCGTTGTGCGGGTCATAGAGGCCCGGGGCCCGGCGGCCGCGGCGGCCGAAGTGCCGGTCGTCATCGAGGCCGCCGGAGAGGAGATCGCCCGGTCCCCCGGGCGATGCCGTGTGACGCGTCACGGCCGGTGCGACCCTGCGGCGTCATGGGCATGAGCGGGAAGCGGTCGACGCCCGCAAGGCCCCGTCCGGCCAAGGGGGAGCCGGCCGGCCGGTCCGCACCGCCGGACCGGCCGGCCGCACCCGGGGGCGGCTGCGCGGGCTCTGACGGTCAGGCCGTCACGGTCTCCTCGGCGAGGAACTTCTCCAGGTACTCCCGTGCGCGTTGATCGAAGGCCGCGTAGTGCGCCTCTCGCTCGGCGTCCGCGACCGCGTCGCCGACCAGCAGTCTGCCGTCAGCGTCGGAGAGCAGGCAGATGGTGGAGTGCGACAAGCCGCAGTAGTGCGCGATGCCCTCGCTCAGGCTGGTGAGGACGGTCCTCATCCCCTCCGTGACGGGATCGTCGGCGGTGGCTCCGGCCAGCCCCAGCCACAGGATGCGCTTGCCGGCCAGTCGGGGCTTGCTGCGGCCGTAGGCGAACCCGTAGTTCCATACGCGGTCGATCCAGCCCTTGAGGATGGCGGGCACGTTCTGCCAGTACACCGGGAAGACGGCGACGACCACATCGGCGTCGAGGAGGCGCCTCATGTGGGTGTGCGTTTCGTCCGAGTACCTCTTGTCCCGGTCGCCCCACTCCGGCTGGTCGGCCACGTTCATACGGGGGTCGAACCCCTCGGCGTGCAGGTCGAGCAGGTCGACGCGGTAGCCGGCGGCTTCGAGCTGGGTGGCGGCGCGGCGGGCCGTGTGCGCGGTGAGGGAATCGGGGCGGTGGTGTGCGACGACGACGAGGGCTGTTCTGGCGTGACTGTCCTGCTGCGGCACGGTGACTCCCGGCTGGTCTCGGTCGGTTGCGATGAGTCCAGTACAGCCGCGACGGTTGTAGATGATCCATGGGAGATGCGCTGCGAAACATAGGAGATCGTCTACAGTGTCCTCCGTGGATCCTTTGAGTTCGCTGCTGAACGGCATCCGGGCCGAGGGGTCGGTCTTCAGTCATGCGCTACTGACCGTGCCCTGGACCATCCGCTTCGCCGACGACGCGCCGCTCACCATGATCGGTGTGCTGCGGGGCGGTGGCACCCTGCTGCTGCCCGACGGAACCGAGCGAGCGGTCGGTGCCGGCGCCACCGCCCTCGTGCGCGGCCCCGGACCGTTCCACCTCGTGGACCACCCAGCCACCGTGCACGGTCCCCATGCCACTTACGAGATCGCCTGCTCCACCCCGAACGACGAGTGCTCCGCCCAGGAACTCGGCGGCGTCCAGTGGGGCGCCGACGCGAAGGAGGCGACCGCGCTGATCGTGGGCGCCTACCGCGCCTCGGGCCACCGCCACGAGCGGCTCCTGCGAGCCCTGCCACCGGTGCTGGTGGTCGAGGGGGACGCCGAGGTGTGTGCCTGGCTGGAGACAGCCGCCGCCTACGCCGCCCGTCAGTCGGCCGGTTCACAGGCGCTGATGGACCGGCTCCTCGACTGGGCCCTGGTGTGTACGCTGCGCACCTGGTTCGACGAGGCGGGTGCTGATGCGCCCTGCTGGTACCGGGGCCTCGCCGACCCGGTCCTCGGCCCCGCCCTGCAGTCCTTCCACGACCAGCCCGCCGGGGCGTGGACGGTGGCTTCCCTGGCCGCACGGTCCGGTGTCTCCCGGGCGCTGTTCGCCAAGCGCTTCACCCAGTTGATGGGCCGTCCGCCCCTCGCCTACCTCACCGGGTGCCGCTTGGACGAGGCAGCGGTGCTGCTCACCGACACCGACCTCAGCATCGCCCAGATCGCCAGGTCCGTCGGCTACGCCGACGCCTTCGGCTTCAGCGCGGCCTTCAAACGCCACAAGGGCCTGAGCCCCAGCGTGTTCCGCGCCACGACGACTGCGGCGGCTCCCGGCGCTCCCCGGCCGAGGTAGCCGGGCACCGTACGGGCGCGGGCGGTGCCCGGTGACGTACGGAACCGTCAGGGGCTGAGGGAGCTGCCCTGCTGGCCCACGCCACGCAACAAGGTGTCGACCACGGTGTTTGCCAGCTCATCGACATCGTCGACTTCGTCCGAGCGGTTCCGGGCGGCCTCGTGAATGAGGGCGTGACAGACGTGGCGGGCCCACACCAGGTCGGTGCCAGGGCGGAGAACACCGGCTTCCAGCGCGCTGGAACAGGCGGTCGCACTGGTCGAGCACATCGGCGTGTACTCGTGCCACCTCGGGGTCCTCCGGCGTGGCCCCTGCTCACAGACGAGCCGGCCGACGTCTTCGCCACCGCGCAGGCCGCCTTCGACGCGCCCGCCGGGTTGGGCACCATCGCCTCCCACGCGACCGAGGTGGCGCTGCCCGCGACGGGCACCCGGTCCAATCCCGGCAGGGGCGGCGCCCAGGCGGACATCGTCATCACCGCGCCCGAGGACGGGGTGCCGCGGCTGTTCGTGGAGATCGACAACTGCTTCGAGGCTGCTCAGGTCCTCACCGAGAAGATCGACAAGTAAATGCGGTTCAGCCGGCGGAAGGCGAAGGACGTCGACGGCAAGGAGCGGCCGATGTGCAAGGGCTGGGCGGACCGCGGCTACCGCGAGTACCTCGTCGACCACGCCGCCCGCCTCGGCATCGGCCTCGAAATCGTTCGCCGCGAACCGGGCGACCGCGGCTGCACGGTGCTCCCGCGCAGGTGGACGGTGGAGAGAACACTCGGTCGGCTCATGCACCACCGCCGCCTGGCCCGGGATCACGAGGACCGCCCGACCGCCAGGAGGTCATCAAGTCGTCGGAGTGGCCGAGGCCGAAGTGGACGGATGACCTCATGGCTGACACCCAAGCGACCAGAACCGTGGCCCCGCCCTCCGGAATAGGGCGGGGCCACGGGGTCGGTGGGCCCGTCGGTACACCTACGGGGTCTTCCCGGCGGCTTTGTCGTTCACGGCCGGTTCGACCCACTGCTGCCAGCGCGGGCTGGCCGCGATGGTACGCATCCGGGCTTCGGTGAGCGATGTCCCGGTGGCGGTGACGAGGATCCTGGTGCCGTCGGGGCGCAGCAGGTCGGCGGTACGGGTGCGGACACCGTCGGTGGTGGTGGTGTACGCGAGCAGCGTGGCGCCGCCTTCGAGGGTGCTCAGGTGGCAGTCGGTGAGGGGCGTGGTGCTTCGGACGTCGCAGGTGTAGAGGTGCTGCAGCTGACTCCTGCTGGTGTCGTGGCGCTGTTTGGCGATGCCCGCTTCGTGGCTGCGGCGGGCGGCGTCCTTCTTGCCGGCCTCCTTGTCGGGTGCGACGGTGCCGCCGCTGTCCGTCCCCGGCGATGCCGTGGCCGCGCCGGGGGGGGTGCCGGGAGCGGCCTCGGCCTCCGCGGGGCTGAAGACGAAGTCGCCCATGACCCGGACGCCGACGACGGTCTTGTCGTGGGTGGTGATGCTTCCCATGGTCTGGACGGATGTGAAGCGCGGATCGGTGTTCTGCCAGCGGACGGTGGGCTGTGGGCCCGGCCCGCCGGGGAGCAGGTCCCGCAGGATGTCCACGGTCGCGGCCCCGGTCAGGGCCTCTTTGCCCGCGGGCGGGGAGGCCTGCGCTCCGACGGCCGCGAAGTCGGGGATCCTGACGCTGGTCGCGGTGGTGTCGCCGGCGTGGCTGCCCGGTAGCGCGGTGACGACGGCGAAGGCGGTGAGTGCGCAGAGCGCGGTGCCCGCGGTGCTCCAGGCCACCGCCCGCCGGCGGCGCCGGGTGCGGCGGCCCCGGGTCACGGCGCCGCTCACCAGGGTCTCGGTCTGCACCGGAAGGTCGCTGAGCGTCGAGCTCATGGTGCGGGACAGCTCGGGTCCGAAAAGGTCTGCGGCTGGGTCATCGTGTTCATGCAGCGGCATCGGAGCACCGTCCTTCTCGGTGGCGGGCAGGGTGGTTCGGTCGGACTGTCATGATCAGTGCGGAGAGTACGAGGCGTGCTCGCCACCGATGAGCTTGCGCAGCCGGGACAGGCCGACCGCGCTCCGGTTGCGGACGGATCCCTGGCTGAGGCCGAGTTCACGCGCCGTCTCGGCCACGCTCCTGTCCTCCCAGTACCGCAGGATGACCACGGCTCTCTCGCGCACCGGGAGCTCCGCGAGCGCGGCAAGGAGCGTGACCCGCAGCGCGGCGTCCGAATCCATGGCCGTGCCTTCGGGCACGGCCGAGACCGGTCGCTCGGTGGACCGGCGCAGCCGGGTGTGCGAGATGAAGCTGCGCATCAGCACGGTCCGTACGTACGCCTCCGGGTTGTCTGCCCGTTGCACTCGGTGCCAGGAGGCGTACGCCTTGCCCAGGGCCGTCTGTACCAGGTCTTCGGCGAGGTGCCAGTCCCCGCAGAGCAGCAGGGCGGTACGGAACAGGCGCGGGCTGCCGGCACGGGCGAACTCCTCGAACTGCCCGAGGTCCTCCGAAGACGCCACTGTGCCCCAGCCCTTCAGCCGATCGGAGTTCTTCCACATCCTTAAGGACGCCGCGGGGTGCGGATCCTGTCACGGCGTCCGGAAAAGAAATACGGATCTCAGCGTCGCAGTGCTTCCGCCGGCTGGATGCGGGATGCCCGCAGCGCCGGATAGAGACCGGCCACCAGGCCGGTGACCAAGCCGATCACCGGGGCGGCCGCGACGGTCGTCGGGTGCACCACCGGCGTCCAGTCGCGGGCCACGGCGACAGCCACCACGGTCACGGTACCGAGACTGGTCCCTATGAGGCCGCCGAGTGCGCCCAGGGCGGCGGACTCGGCGAGGAACTGCACGGTGATGTGGCGGCCGCGAGCACCCAGCGCCCGGCGCAGACCGATCTCTCCGGTGCGCTCGAGGACGGCGACCAGCGTGGTGTTCGCGATACCGACCGCGCCGATGACCAGACAGATCGAGGCGAGCAGCAGGAAGAGCTGACTGAGGTCGTCGGTCACGTGGGAGCGCAGCGACTTGGGATCCGGCGGTGGCACGGCCTTGAGGTAACCGGGGTGGTCCGGGCGCAGGGCGGTCGGCGCCTCGGCGGCGATCTGCTGGGCGGCGCCGATCCGGGTGGAGATGAGCATCTTCGCCGGGGTGTCCTGCGGCTCGCCGTACAGCCCGAGTGCGGTGGAGCGCGGGATGACGACCGACGAGAGCAGATCGGCCTTGCGCCGGACGTCGTCGATGATGCCGATGACGGTGAACGGCTGCTCGCCGACGAAGATCGCCGGATGCGTCTCCAGGGTGGTGACGCCGAGTCGCTCGGCCAGGCCGGAGCCGATCACGGCCACATCGTCGGCGTGCTTCTCGTGGTAGGCGTCGAAGATCCTGCCCTGGGACAGGTGCGGTACGGCGGCTTCGAGGACCCCGGGGGAAGCAGCCACCAGCGCGGCGTCCTCGCCGGTCCCGTCGGCCGAACCGCCGCCCAGGGAGGCACGTACCCGCATGTCGGGGCCGGTGCGCACGGCCCAGAACACCCCGGCGTGCTCCACCCCGGCGAGTCTCTCGATCCGCTGGTCGGCGTTGCGGGGAAAGGCCATCGACGCGTACGGGTCCTGCTCCCGTGCTACGTCCTGGACCGTGACCTCGGTGGCGGTGAGTACGGAGAACCGGGCATCGATCTGCGAGGAGGTGGTGGCGGTCAGACCGAGGATCGCGACGAAGGTGCCGACACCGAGGACGGTACCCAGCGCGGTCAGGGCGGAACGGGCCGGTCGCTGGAGCAGTCCGGCCAGCGATTCGGCGAGCAGGTCACGCACACTGAAGGAGGACGGTTCGACGGCCCGGTCCGGCCGTTCGGTGTCGCTCACGCGGTGCTCTCCCGGTCCTCGTGCAGCACGCCGTCGCGGATCGCGACGGTACGGGCGCCGCGGCCGGCGACCAGCGGGTCATGGGTGATGACGACCACCGTCATGCCGTCGGCGTGCAGTTCGTCCAGTAGTTCCAGCACCGCTTCGGCGTTACGGGTGTCGAGGTTGCCGGTCGGCTCGTCGCACAGCAGCAGCGAGGGACGGCACGCCACGGCGCGGGCGATGGCGACGCGCTGGCGTTCACCGCCGGACAGCCGGGTGGGCAGCGCGTTGAGCCGGTGGCCGAGCCCGACCCGTACCAGCGCGTCGCGCGCCCGCGCGGAGCGCTCCGCGCGGGCGACGCCGTTGTACGTCATGCCCAGGACCACGTTCTCCTGCGACGAGCGGTGCGGCAGCAGGTGAAAGGATTGGAAGACGAATCCGATACGGCGTCCGCGCAGCGCGGTGCGGTCCGCGTCCCGCAGGGCGCCGGTGTCGATGCCGTCCAGCAGATAGCTGCCGTGGGTCGGTGCGTCGAGCAGCCCCGCGATGTTCAGGAACGTCGACTTGCCGGACCCGGAGGGGCCGACGACGGAGACGAACTCACCGCGGCGGATCGTCAGGTCGCACGGTCTGAACGCCGGTACCGGCGGCGGTCCCGGATAGGTGAGGCCCGCCTGCCGGAACTCGATGACCGGAGGCGGTACGCCGGGAGCCCGCGGTTCGGCGTCCGGCTGGATCAGCGTCACGAGCCGCTCCCCGCGCCTTTTTTGACGCCGGTGATCACCAGGTCGCCCTCCTTGAGGGACGCGCCCGCTTCGGGCGTCACGGACACGAAGCCGTCACCGGAGGTGCCGGGCCGCACCGCGACCCTGCGCTGCCTGCCACTCTGTTGTCCGTCACCGGCCTCCAGGACGACGGTGACGACGCTCTTTCCGTCGGCTCCCGACGACAGGGCGGTGACCGGAACAACCAGTGCGGCGCCCGACGTGGAGGCCGCCTCGATGGTCAGCCGTACGTCCTCGCCGGCGGAATTCGACGGCAGCGGCCGCTTCGGGTGGACCACCATCAGATAGCCCTGAGGGACGGAGGCGGCGCTGCCGCCCGTGCCGGTGCCCGTGCCGCTGCCCGCGGTGTCACCCGCGGTGGAGCCGTCGGTGCCGCTCTGCCCGGTCGCCTGTTGGCCGTTGTCCTGGGAGTCGGCCACCGAAGTGACCGTGGCGGGCACGGTGAGGCCGGCCGACTCGATGTCGATCCGCACTTTCTGCCCGGATCTGATCAGGCCCTTCTGCTGTTCCTGCAGATAGCCGTCGACCACCAGTTGACCGGCCGATATCTTCATCGCCGCACCGTCGGCGCCGGAGCCCACCACCGCGGAGACCTGGGTGACCCGGGCGGGGAAGCTGCGGATGAACACCACTTCGCCGGACGGCAGCATCGGCCCGGCCTTCTGCTTGACCTTGTTGAGGGCTTCCCGGGCCGTGGCGAGGTCCTCCGCGGCGCGGCTGACACCCTTCCGCAGTGAACGGGTGTCCGCGCCACCGGACGTGCCGTCGCCGCCGCCCGAACCGGCGGAGCCGGGAACCGTCTTACCGTCGGCCAGGTCGGCCGCCGAGAGTGTCGCGGAGGCCGAGGGGCTCGGTGCGGCTGTGGACGCCGAGGCGGTCGAGGACGCTGTGGCCGCCGTCGCTTCGCGCAGGGTGTCCAGCGCGTCCTCGTGGGCGCGTTCCGCTGCCGTCACCGCGCTCTCCGCTGCCGATATCTGGTCGGCCTCGTCGGCGGATGCGGGCAGCGGGTCGTAACCGATGGAGGCGTAGTAGGCGCTGAGGGCGCTCTTGGTACCCGTTCCGAAGTGTCCTGTGCGGTCGTTCCCGGTGCGGTGTCCGAGTGACGTCAGCGCTTTCTGGAGCTGCTTGACGTCGTCGCCCTCGGTGCCCGGCTTGAGGTCCCGGTACACCGGCACCGAGCCCTTGAGCGCGAACACCGGGCGCCCGGACACCTCCATCACGACCTGGCCCGCGGAGACGGTCTGCCCCTGGCGCATCGGCAGTTTGGTGACGACCGGGCGGCCGCCGTCCTCTCCGCCCGCGTTGGCCGGGGTCACGTCGACGGACTGTCCGGCAGTGACCGTGCCCCGCAGGATCACCGAGTCCTTCAGTACCCGGTTCTCGACCGGTGAGGTCAGGATGTCCGGAGAGGGGGCCCGCGCGTCGGCGGCGGCCTGCGCCGGGGATTTGATCAGCAGGGAGGCGCCGACGCCGGCCCCGGCCAGCAGCGCCGCCCCCGCGGCGACGAGGGCCACCCAGCGCCGCCGCCTGGCGAGTACGGACGCGTTGTCGTCCTCGGCCGGGGGGATGTCACCGGTCGTCGTCATGTCACTCACCCGTGACCTGGGCGGCCAGCTTGACGTCGTGCTCGATGTCCTTCTTGACGGCGTCCAGCTGCTGCGCGTTCTTCTCGATGGCCTGCTTCTGGTAGGCGACGTCGACCGCGTTCCAGATGCCCGCCACGTTGTACTTCTCCATGCAGGTGGCACTGGCCGTCGCCACCTGCTTCTCCTCGGCGCTCACGGTCGTGCCCGCCCACTTCGGGTCACCGTCGGCCTTGATCGGCGTCGGGTAGTCGAAGCCCTCCTTCTTCATGCAGCCGGACCACTTGGCGAAGGCCGCCCTGACCCGTTTGTCCTCCGTCGACTTCTGGAAGCTGTTGATGTTGACGTCAACGGCGACCGGGGCGTCCTGGTAGTTGCCCAGCTTCTTCTTCGCCTCGCCGTAGCAGCCGCCCACGGGGACCTTCTTGCCGTTGTAGTCCTGGCCGCCGGGACCGGACTTGACCGAGGGATCGGTGGTGCCCCTGAGGACACCGAGCTGGGCCGTCGACAGGTTCGACCGGGAGGCGGTCCCCGCGTTCTTCGCCTTGGCCAGGTCGGACGCGGTGTGCTGGCCGGGCACCTGGAACCCGTACTGGGCGGTGACGGCAGGGTCGAGTTTTCCGTACCGGTACTGCGAGAGGACGTACTTCGGGCCCTTCAGCTCCGTCGTGGGCTCGTGGAACTGGATGCCGAACCGCTGCATGCAGCGCTCGCGCAAGGTGTTCTCGGCCTTGCCGAGCGCAGCCGACTGCTCGTCGGTGAGGAGGTAGGCCTCGACCGGAACCGGCGTCTCCACCCGGGTGGTGATCTTGGGGGTCGACGAGACCTCGGGGGCGCCGTCGGATGCCACGGTCTTCTCCGTCGACGAACCGGAACAACCAGTGGCCAACGCGGCAGCCAGAACGGTCAGAACGGCTGCGCCCTGGAGGGAGCGGGAGCGGAGCTGCTTCACGAGCGGCACTTCCTTGTTGATGAGTGGGCGTCTGGGATCTGAGCATGAAGAAGGGCACTCCGCCCGATTCCGGCGAGCGGAGTGCCCGTGCACCGTGCGGAGAATCTCGTCCACGTCCTGAGGACGCTTCGGGGCACGGTTCTTGTCACGCAGTTCTGCGGATGGGCTTGCTCAGAACCAGTCGCCGGACGCGTTGTTGTTCTTCATCGTGGAGTTCAGGTTCGCGAAGCCGCCCTTGGCGATGGCCTGCGAGGCGAAGCTGGCGTTGTAGTTCGAGTTGTAGTAGATGCGGATACCGAGGTCGAAGTCCCAGTTGTCGACGGACGCGGCGTTGTTCTTGACCGCCAGTTCGGCGCCGTTTCCGCCGTTGGTGCTGGTGCTTGCGGAGAACTTGAGGCCGGCGTAGTCCGGGATCGCGTAGTACTGCTTGTACAGGGCGCCCGCGTTGTTGGAGTTGTAGTGCAGACAGGCGTAGTCGACGCTGCAGGAGACGGCCGCATTGGCCGGCGAAGCGAGGACGAGGCTGCCCGCGGTGGTCGCCAGAGCGACCGCGCCGACAGCTGCCAGGTGTTTGAGTCTCATGAACTCCCTCTCAATGAGGTCCAGTTGGACCGCAGTGGTCCGTCGGTGACCCTAGGCCGGGTACGGATGTTCGACGAGTGAGTTCTTGTGACTGGCGCAAAACGACCTGTGCGAACCCGGTCGGGGCGGACGGAGGAGTTCCACGGATACCCCCAGGTGACCATCGGCGGGAATAGAACATTCCGGAACAAATCACGGTGCCATGGCCATGTTCTTTCACCGCAGAACATGTCATACCGCGCGAATCGGCATCGCCGACGGGCGCGAAGGATGGCGAAATCCGGTACACCACATCTCTATGGATGGGACAAAGCCCTACGGAAACAGGCCGGGACGCCCTGGAGGGGAAGGCGTCCTGGCCCGTTGGCCGGAGGGTGTTCAGGGGCGGCTCGGAACGCGGCCTCGTCGAGGTCCATCAGGGAGCTGTCGACGGTCTCGGCCAGGGCTCGGCCAGGGCTCGCTGCTCGCCGACGTCCGGCAGAGACGTGCCTCCAGCACGGCCTGGGGCGCCGGCGCGCGACGGCTGCGCCGCGCATCCACCCCGACACCGTCGACTACCGGTCTCTCCCCCGCCCGTCCCGGGGGCGTCCAGTCACTGAACGTTTTCAGCGTTGGCTCTCCAGGGTGAGGACGGCTCTTCCGGAGGATTTTGTGGGTGCGGGCGGCCGTCAGGTCGTGGGTCCGGCCCGGCAGCGTCGGCGACAGCCACAGGATTTCGCCGACCGGGTCGGTGACCACCTGCACGTTCACCCCGCGCCGCTTTCGCTTCGAGGAGCAGTCGGCCCTGCCGTCGCCGACGCGGTCGCGCTCGCGCTCGGCGAGCGGGCCGTCCAGGAGGACGAAGTCCGGGTCGTGCGCGCGCAGCGTCTTCAACAGGCCCGGAGCCTGCTCGGCGAGCAGACCGGTCACCGCGGCGACAGAGGCACGGGCGGTACGGAGTGCGACGGGCGGGAACGCCGACCAAGGTCATCGGTGAGGACCTGTGCAATGGGAAGGTCACAATGCCGCTGGCTCACGCGATCGCTCTGCTGCCCACGGACCGGATCCGCGCCCTCTAGCACCGGGTACGCGACGGCGGCGAGCGGCCCGACACTGTGCACCGCGCCGTCGCCGAGCTGGAGCACTGCGGCGCATTGAAGGCCTGCGCCGAGGGGGCCCGGCAGACCCTGGAAGACGCCTGGTGCCGGCTCAGACCGTTGCCGCTGCCGTCCCCCGAGGCGGACGTGCTGCACCGGATCATCCGGCACGTGATCGAGCGCAACCTGGCCTGAGCTGCCGAGGTCTGCGGCGGCGGCCTCGGCGCGGTCGTAGTGGCCCAGCGCCTGGTGGGTGATCAGTTCGACCGTGTCCTGCACGTGCTGCACCTGGCGAGCGGGAAGGTGCTCGTCTCCGGTGGACACGCCAAGCCCGACCGACGACGACATCGCCAGCCGCCTCGGTGTGGGCGGACGACCGCCTGGTTGGCATCATCGACGCGGATCCTCACCAAGCTTCGCCCCGACCCAGCCCGCGCGACCCAACTCTTGCGCGCCCTGATCGTCCTGACGAACCTCAAAGTCGACCGCTGACGGATGATCTTCTCCGCAGACTCCTGCCAACGGCCAGCGTAAGCACCCCGGAAGGCCGTCACACCAGCCCTTTGACCTGCGAATTCAAGTTGCGAAGGCTCAGTGGTCGGGACGTACCCGGAACGTCGCCGTTGAACGATCACGGTGCGACAGGGCCCCGTGGGCGCATCAACGTGCGCTGTCCACGGGACCGTTCCTCCGCGGCGCCGACTCCGCCAAGAACATGAGGCAACGGGGCCGGGCCGTCTGCCGTCGCCGGAGCCGACACACACGAGGTTGCCCGGTTCTTCACCGGAAGACACACCCGGATGCACCCCGACCATGTTGTCTTGCGGAGCCCGGAGCCCGAACAATGTGCAGTCCTCCCTGTACGAGGGCCGGGCACCAGCGTCATGCACGGCGAGCCGGGCGGTGGGCCTCGTCATAGAGGTGGGCGCTCGCGTGCTCGTGTCCGATTCGTTCAAGAGGTCGGTGGGCGTGGTCCGTTACCGTCACGGCCATGAACGATCTGGGCGAGCAGTCATGGCATCTCAGTACCTTCATCGACCGCTCTGTCAGCGATGCCTATGCCTATGCATCGAACCCGGTCAATCTTCCTGCTTGGGCTCATGGCCTGGGCGAGTCCGTCGAACTGATCGATGGCCAGTGGGTTGCGCAGTCTTCCCCGATGGGACGCGTCGAGATCACTTTCGCCCCGTGCAATGAACTGGGTGTGCTCGATCACCATGTCACGCTGCCCTCAGGGGAATGCGTCTACAACCCGCTTCGGGTGATCGCTTACGGGGCTGGAAGCGAGGTCGTGTTCACTCTTCGCCGTCGCGCGGATATGAGTGACGCCGATCTCGAGCGGGACGCCGGCATGGTCGCTGCCGACCTGGCCCGCCTCAAAACGCTGATGGAAAGTTGAGGGAGCGACACGAGTGACGACGGGCCCACCTCCGTGCCCGTCTACCAGTACGTCATCACGGACGCCCTGGGCGCAGCCGTCGCTCTCGGCGGCTGACTGCGGGAGGGAGGAACACCTGACAAGCAAGGACCAGCAGCCCACGCGGTACTCGGTGTGGTGGTGCCGCACCCTCTACGCCAGCTGGATCATGGCCGTCGGAGTGGTGTCGGCCATCGCCCTGATCGTGGTCGCCGCGATCAGTCCGCAGCACTGTGTCCTGAGCCTGCTGCTGCTCTTCGCCGCAGCCTCCTTTCTCGCCGTCGGCGGAATCAAGGTCACCGCGTCCCCGGACCAAGTGACCGAGCCCTGCGCCCTGTTCCCTCTTCTTGCGCTGCCCGCATCGCACTGCACCGCATCGAACGGGCGTCGGCTCACTGGACACGTCCGATGGAGACTGCCGCCAGCTCCTCCAGGCGCAAGATGGCAGACGACAGGAGTCTGCCGGCGGCCGCCGATCACGTCACCGCCCAGAGCGAGGACCCCGGATGCCGGGGCACCGCACAGCGGCGCAAAGATGAGCAGCCGCAGCTCGTCGCCGTGACCGCCGGAGAAACCGGGCCCGGGTCTCCGCCGTGATCCGGCCCGAGGCGACGGCCTGCTTCTGTCGGCGCTTGCGTACCACCGGCTGGCACCGGCTGCCACCGAGCCTTCACCGTGTCGTCAATCTTCGCGGCGACGTCCGGGCGGGCATGCTTGCGTGCGCCGCGCCGGTGGCGGTTCACGGAGTCAGCGGTGACCCCGAGCTCCTGGGCGACGCCCTTCGCGCTGCCGAACTGCTCGAGCAGGAGGCCGAGCCGATCTGGCCCTTGCGGGTCTTCGGCGCCTCCTTGGTGAACGCCTCGCGGTCGGCCCGCTAGATCGCGTCCTCGATCTCCCCCACGACTTACTCCTTCGTCCAGGGCGGCGTCGTGTAGGTTCTCGGGTTCGCTGTCAGGTGCCGGCGCTGCGACCTGGTGTCCTTCCCCTGTCTCGGGCCGTCTCGCTGGACGGCCGGATCAGGAATGTGTCATTTCCTCATGCCGGGGTTCGAGGAACCGGCGCGAGGCTTCCCGGAAGCGGGCTACGAGCGGGCTGCGGTCGCCTGAGCGGCTGGCGACGACCACCTGACAGGGTTCCATGTCGTCGACGGTGATGGCGATGACATCGTCCCGGAGTGTGTAGCGGCGGTCGTACGCAGGCACGACGGCGACGGCGCGCCCGTCGGCGACGACTTCGAGCTTGTCCTCGAAGGTGTCCACGAGCAGCGGACCGCGTGGTGCGGGGTCGCCGTCCGGCAGAGGGTCGAGCCGCCAGAACTCGCTCCAGACCGCGGCCATGCTGGCACAGGGCAGCAGGGATTCGTCGGCGAAGTCGTCCTGCCTGACCGACTTCTTGTCGGCGAGGCGGTGGGATGCGGGCACGAGGAGTACCCGGGGTTCGTCGTAGAGGACGGTCACACTCAGGTCATCGTCCGGGATGGGAAGCGGCGCGCGGGCGACAAGCACGTCGACCCGGCCGTCAGGAAGAGCGCGGGCTTCGTTCCAGTCCAGATGCCGGGTGCGGACGTGGGCGTCAGGATGACCGCGGCGCAGGTCCCGCACCGCGGGAGTGATGACGAGGTCCTCGACGTACCCGATGGTGATCGTGCGCGGTGGCGCTGCGTCGCGTGCGGCTCGCACCGCCTGCTGGGCGGAGTGCAGGAGTGCCTGCGCCTGGGGCAGGAAGGCCGCGCCTGCCGCTGTGAGGGCGCTGCCCTGGGTGGTGCGTTCCAGAAGGCGCACGCCGAGGGCGTCCTCCAGCCGCTTGATCTGACGGCTCAGGGAGGGCTGGGCCACGTGCAACGCGGCCGCCGCCCGGGCGAAGTGCAGATGCTCGGCGACGACCGTGAAGTACCGCACCAGCCGCAAGTCGAGGTCAAGGCCGGGATCGAGCGCCGGAGCGGGCGAAACTCCATCGGACATGCAGACACCCTACTCGTGATACCGATCCTGCATGACGGAGCACGAAACAGGTCTTGGACGCCTTACCGCAGACAGCTGTTGACTCGATGCTGTCCCTCCGAGGCCGCCTCGGGGACATGATCCGCAAGCCGATTCCCGAAACAGAGGATGTCCACCGTGGGCAAGTACGAGGGCAAGAACGTCGTGATCACAGGAGGCAGCAGCGGGTTGGGTCTGGCCACCGCACAGCTCCTGGTGGGCGAAGGGGCACGGGTGCTCATCACCGGGCGTAAGCAGGCCGCACTGGATGCCGCCCGCGAGCAGCTCGGCGACAAGGCGAGTGCGCTGCGCAGCGACGCGTCGTCGTTGCCCGACATCGACGCGCTGGCCGACCGTGTGAAAGCCGAGTTCGGTACGGTCGATGCCCTGTTCGCCAACGCCGGTGTGAACGGGTTCGCACCGTTCGAGGCAACAAGCGAGGAACTCCTCGACGAGTTGCTGACGATCAACACCAAAGGCCCGTACTTCACGGTGCAGAAACTCGTCCCGCTGCTGGCCGAGGGCAGCGGCGTGGTGTTCACCACCTCGGTCGTGAATGTGCTGGGCCTTCCCGAGCTCAGCGCATACGCGGCGAGCAAGGCGGCGCTGCGCTCGATGACCCGCAGCCTGGCCCGCGAGCTGCTGCCGAAGAAGATCCGCGTCAACGCGGTCAGCCCCGGCCCGATCGACACCGGCATCCTGGAGAAAACGATGCCCCCGGAAGCGGTGGAACAGACGAAGGCACAGATGGCCGCGGTCATCCCCATGCTGCGCGTGGGCACCCCCGACGAGGTCGCCAAGGCAGTCGCCTTCCTCGCCTTCGACGCCACCTTCACCACTGGCGCCGAACTCGCCGTGGATGGCGGCGGTTCCCAATTGTGACACCTGTCTTCGTCACCGGCGGGAGCGGCCCACCATGCACTGCCGCCCGCGGTGTCACCCCCGGACGAGCGCGGAGCACGGCCTTTGAACTGCGCTTGTCCTGTCGCAGTGCATCTGGCGGGTAGAGAGCTGCTGACCTGCCGGCGTGCCATGTCACTTCAGAACGTTGCCCCGCAGCGTTCTCAAACGACATGGCTTTCGCGGAAGTCTGCTGACGGCAAGAAGATCAGCTCAGCTCAGCCGTCCTGCTCGTCGGCCAGACTGCCCCTGGTCACCCGGAGACGGTGCCGTGGTTGGTGATGGCGCTTCCTCGGGCATTGCAAGGCAACCGCGGTGCCTGGGTTGCAGCGATCGTGCTCGGGCTTCCGACGATTGTGGGCGCTATCGTGATGGTCCCTTTGCTTTGATTGCCTGACGCGTCCCGGGCTTGGTGCACTCCCGACGAGTTGGACTTCGAGTTCGTCGATGAGGACAGTCGGGACGGGGATGACGAGGTGGCGACTGGCTGAAACTGACGCCGGAGGGGAAGGGAACGTTCCGCACCGCGCAGCACGCCGGACGGACGGACGGAACCAGCGGGACCGGTCGTAGGGGGAGAGACTCATGGTGCGGGAGTGCTGGTTCTGCGGGAATGCCACACCTCCGTCGTGGTACGACCGCCTTCTGGGGCTGCACCAGGGCGCCGACACCACCATGACCCCATGGATCGTTGTTCTGCGCACCACCTGGCGCCAGGAAGTCGTGCATGTGCCACGCTGTGCCCGCTGCCACACCGGACATCAGATCGAGCAGATCGCGGCGGTGCTCTCCATAGCCGCGTTGATCGCCTACGCCGCCAGCGGCCGACTGGACCAACTCCTCGGCATTCTGCCGACTTCGGCCGGAGAGCGGACGGTCGCAGCGATCTGGGCGGCCGTAGCCTGCCTGCCGGGACTCACCTGGATAGCCATCAGGCATGGTTGGCTGCCGTGGCGGCGCCTGGCACCCCACCGCATGGGCTATGCCCGCCATCACCCGGAGTTCATCCGGCTCCTAGACGAGGACTGGAAACCCAGGCCGGGTCCCTTCCCCTATTGGGGAAGTCCGCGGAACCCCCATCACCCTCCGCCGCCGAGCAGATTCCGGCGCCTGATCGGACGCGTCATCGACCTGGTCGGAACAGCCTGCGCCATCGGCATCCCCATCTTCTACTTTCAGGGCTACGAGGAACTGGCCGGAGGTCTCATCGCGGCGGTGGCAGGGCTGTTCTTCTTGTCCTCGAAGATCAAACCCGACAACTGAACGCCGTCTCTAAGGCCATTCTCGGTCGGCCGCCAACGAGCTCATCGGTGGCGACTGCTTGCAGGTCGGCGAACCGGTCGTCATCGACAGCGAACCGAGCGGAGCAAGGCTCAAACCCCACGGTCGAAGCAAGATCCAATGCGAATCGGCCATCGTGAACGCGAAAGGCTGCGAATCCGCCAACCAGAAGGCGACAGGAGAGCGCTGTCTCATATGGATGCCATAAGTGCTACATCCACAAGACACGGTCGCTGAATAAATGACACGGGATCTGGGAAGCTGCACGTCGCATCCCGTGAGGTGACGGGCCGGGTTCAGGCCCTGCTCCATCAGGTCGGCCGCCCACAGCATCGACTGGAGGCCCTCCAGTTTTGCCAAGCCGGGCGTGGGCCCCAGGCGGAACCCACCGGGCTGCGGCTTCCCGGACGCGGCGTACGGGAGGAAGCCGAGCGGGCTCTCACCCGGGCTCGCCTGAGTTCTAGCCTTGATCGCAGACGCGCGGGACACACGCAGCTGGCGAAGGGCTTCCACCGTGCCGGTGTGGGACTTGGGGATGGCTGGAGCTCGTCCTGAGACTGCTCCGCGGGCGGCGGCATGGGCGTCGATCGGGTCGGATCACCGCGGCGACATAGGCACGGGCGGTGCCGAGGGATATCCGAACGCCGCAGCGATACGAGCAAGAGTGTCGTGGCGGCGCAGGTACACAAGTGCGACCAACGCGCGCCGATGCGGCGGGAGTCAGCACTGGCGGCCCCCTCCCGGGCGACGATGAGCATGGTGACCCACGCGACCAGGGCGTGAGGCAGGCCGAGTGCAGGAGGAAACGGAACCAACAGGGCTCCCGTGCTACCGAGTTGAGGCGAACACCCCCCTCAACGGCACAGGAGCCCCGCCCGTTGCACACCCCCACCTCCACACCGCCCGTCACTCGACCGGCGGCCATTCCGAAAACGCTCATTTGCTGCGGACTGACAGCACCGCTCGGCCCCGCCCGTCGACGCACTGGGCGACGGCCCGGTCCTTGGCATGGACCGGGCGAGGCGTGTGGTCGATCGCCTGCCCACCACGGCCCGAACTCCCTATGATTTGAAGGGCCTCAGGGGTGGGGACGCGCGCCCCACCATGTCGGCTCGGAGGGCTCATGGATCCGGCCAGTCTTGGTACGACCGCACGCATTGCCTCTTCAGTGGCGCGCCCCATCATCGCCAGGCTCCTCGTCAAGGAGGGGCCCGGCGCCGGGCTCGTGGACAAGCCCGTACGGGTGTCGCAGTTGGTGAGCTGGCACGGGGAGAAGCGCACGCTGTCACGCCTGGACATGTGGAAGATCGCGCGGCAACTGCAGAAGGCGGCACTCGACGCCAGCCCGTACGAGCCTCCGGTCGCCTCCGACGAGCTGGAGCCCGTGGCGGACGCCCTGGTCCTGACGCTGTCCGCGCTGGGCGACCTGGAGATGGACGACGTGCAGGCGGTCCGGCTCGGGCACGAGGCGCTGGCACGCCGCTTGAAGACGGAGAGGCCGGACGTCACCCGCGAACTGTCCGCCGACGCGACCGCCTTCCACGACAGCCTGCTGGAGCTGAGCTGTCTGCACGTCCTGCACTTCTTCACCCAGCGCTCGACGTTCATCGCCCATACGCAGATCGCCCAGAGCCGGCTGCTCGACGAGGTCGTCCGCGCGCTCGACGTGCTGGCGGACCGGATCCCGCGGAAGGACAGCGCCGACGGGGAGTTCGAGTCCCGCTATCTGGCCTACATCGAGCGCAAGTACGGCAAGCTCAACATTTTCGGTCTCGATCTCAGCGATCCCGACCGGGCCCGTTGGCCGCTCGACACCGCCTACCTGAACCTGGAGCTGGCCTCACAGCGCGTCGGCAGTTCCCCGTCGGCGAACCGCCGGCGGGTGGAGGACGCTCTCTCGACCTGCAACCGGGCGCTGCTGCGCGGCCTCGCCGGATCGGGCAAGACCACCCTCATGCAGTGGATGGCCGTCTCCGCCGCGCAGAACTCCTTCCCCGACGAGCTGGGCGCGCTTCGGGGCCGTATCCCGTTCATGCTTCCGCTGCGCGCTCTCGACCGTCATCCGGGCCTGCCGGGCCCTGAGGAGTTCCTCGGAGCGGTGGGCAACATCCTGCACGGTGTGCAGCCGGAGCAGTGGGCGGACCGGGTCCTGGCGCACGGCCGGGGCATGGTCCTCATCGACGGTGTGGACGAGGTCTCCGAGAGTGAACGGCCGGTCGTACGAAGGTGGTTGCACGACCTCGTCGAGATGTACCCGCTGACCTTCTTCCTCGTCACCTCCCGCCCCTCGGCCGTTGGCACGAACTGGCTGACCGAGCTCGACTTCGACGAGTTCAATCTGCTGCCGATGAACCGCAACGACGTCGACCAGTTCGTCCACCGCTGGCATGCCGCCGCCCTGACCACGGTCGACGAGCCCGAGGAACAGCAGGCGGTCGAGAGCTGCCGGGACGCCCTGCGCAGCACCCTGCGGCAGAAGTCCGACCTGTACAGACTGGCGACCAACCCCCTGATGTGCGCGCTGATCTGCGCCCTGCACCGCGACCGGCTCACGCACCTGCCCGAGCGCCGGATGGAGCTGTACTCCGCCGCCCTCGCCATGCTGCTGGTGCGCCGCGACAAGGAGCGTGCGATCACCGCGCCCGACGGACTCGCGCCTACGGAGGAGACCCAGGTCCAACTGCTCCAGCGGATCGCGTACTGGCTGATCCGCAACGGCCGGTCCGAGGCCTCCCAGTCGACCGCGGTCCGCATCATCCGGGAGAAACTCCCCTCCATGCCGCACCTCGCGCCGCCCGAGCGGGCCGAGGACGTGTTCGACTTCCTGTTGCTGCGCAGCGGGCTGCTGCGCGAGCCCTCGGCCGGCATGGTCGACTTCATCCACCGCACCTTCCAGGACTACCTCGGCGCGAAGGCCGCCATCGAGGCGGAGGATCTCGACCTGCTCGCCGAATCCGGCCGCGACGACCAGTGGGACGACGTGATCCGGCTCGCCGTCGGCCACGCCCGCGACAATGAGCGCGCCTATCTCCTGCGCAAGCTGGTGGAGCTCGGCGACCAGACGACCGATCCCCGGCTGCGCCGCCGCTATCACCTGCTCGCCGCCGCGGCATTGCAGCATGCCACCACCCTTGATCCGGCCGTCCGCGCCGCCGTGACGCTGCGCGCCACGGCGCTCATTCCTCCGGAAACCCCGGCGGACGCGGAGGAACTCGCCACGGCCGGCGACATCGTTCTCGATTTCCTGCCCGGCCCCGACCGCCTGACGCCCGACCAGGCCCGGGCCACGGTGATGACCCTCGCCCGCATAGGCGGGGAGGCGGCACTGGACCAGCTGGCGCGCTTCAAGCACGTGGCCAGCCGTGACGTACGACAGGAACTCGCCCTGTCCTGGCCGTACTTCGACGCCCGCTCCTACACCGAAGAAGTCCTCTCCGGGCTCCCGATGGACGACCTCACGCTCCATCTGACCGTGCCGGAGCAAATCCCCTGCCTCGCGTCCTTCGACCGGCTCCCCCACCTCCACCTCAGGGGTCAGCTGCTGACAGCGGCCCTCGTACGCACCATCACGCCGGCCGAGCTGCACTCCATGACGATCGCACTGTCCAGCGCCGTCTCCATCGCGCTCCCGGCGCTGGCCCCGCTGAGCGGGCTACGCCGTCTCACCGTCGAGTCCTGCGATGTCATCGACAATCTGAGCGCGCTCGGTGAGAGTCCCGCCGAGGGACTGGCGCTCCACCGGCTGCCGGACGGCGTGGATCTCTCCTTTCTCGCCCAGGCCACGAACCTCAGGCATCTGACGTTGTCCTCCGAATACGGCATCCCGTTGCCCAAGGTTCCGCTGCGCCAGGTCACGTCGCTCGGCATCGACGGAATCCTCACGAGCCAGACGCTCCCCGACCTCGGTCCGCTCTTCCCGTCGCTCACCACGCTGACGCTGCGCCTGACCTCCCAGAGTTACCAGGCACCCGTGCAGCTCGCGTCCCTCCTGCACGTACAGCGCGCGCGTATCGACCTCACCCTGGTGGACGTCGGGAAGGCGTACGGCGTGGAGTCGCTGCCCGCCGACCGCGTCGTCGTACGCAACGAAGGGCGCGACAGGTCGAAGGGGCGGAACCGGACCGGCCTTCTGCGGCGGTTCCGCGCATAGCCTCAGGACGACGAAGGGCTGCCCCACGTCACAGCCGGGTGGCCAGAACCGCTGCGCACCGGCAGCCTGCAACTGCTGCGCGGCGCGCTGCACCGACCAGCCCTTGACCGCCGCACACGGGTCGAACCCGCGCCCCGGCAGCGGTGCGTCGAACGCGCCGCCCCTGGCGATCCGGTAGTGCTCACACAGATCGAACGCCTCCGCGAGCTCCTCCCCCACAGCGCGCAGCGCATCCTCGCCGCGCTCGCCGCTTCCGGCACCTGACCGAGGAGGTCGACGACCTCAACAAGCAGATAGTCAAAGCCGTCGAAGCCAGCACACCCGGCCTGCTGGAAGTCCGCGGCGTCGGCCCGGACAGCGTCGCTGCCCTGCTCATCTCGGCCGGCGACAACCCCGAGCGACTCGCCAGCGAGGCCGCCTTCGCCCTTGTACGGCACCAGCCCGGTCGAGGCTTCCTCCGGGCACCCTCAACAGCAACTCTCTCTACACGCCATAGTGCCGTGCAAGCGAATGTTCGCCGGGTTGCCAAGGATGCCCCCGCCCCAGGCGGTGAGCCGGGCAGGCCGATCGGGGGAAGAAAGGTGCGTGCCCGATGACGATCGGGCTCCTCTCCACGATGGCCGCATCTGCCCAGGGCCGCCTGAACGGCCTTTGGTCGACGGGGCTATCTTCCGGTGCATGCAGACGGTGAACTGGAGCGATGTCCGGGAGCGAACCGTCGCTCTCTATGCACGGCGGGGATCGGGGGCCGGTGCCGTTCTCCCGCCGGTCCTCAGTGAGGCTCAAGTGCGTCAGGCCGAGGAACAGTTGGGTGTGAGGTTCCCCGACGACTATCGCCAGTACCTGCTGCACGTCAGTGCCGGCGGGCGGGTGCGCACGCTCCGGCTCGATCAGAGTGGCTGGCGCTGGGACGGCGACCAGCCTCCGAACCGTGCGAACCTGCATGTTCCTTTCCCGGACCACGACGCTGCTCTCGCAGCGAGCGAAGATCTTTGGCTGACCGAACCCCAGGAGGGGGATTACGCTTCCGCTGCGGCCTACAAAGCCGATCATGACGCGTGGCGGGAGATGACCGATGCCGCCGAGGACGCGCGGACTTGCGGGGCCGTCCCTCTCTGCGATGACGGCTGCGGCTTCTACACCCTCCTCGTGGTCAGCGGACCCATGCGTGGCGCCATGTGGTTCGACGGACGCGCGACCTGCGATCGCCTCAACCCGCTTTTGAACGACGACGGACAGCCCGCCACCTTTGCCGAGTGGTACCTGGACTGGCTCACCCACGAGGAACCGCTGACAACACCGGAAATGCGTCGTGCGGCAAACGATCGATGGCGTGCCGGGACGGACGTCCCCATCTGGCTGCGCTGGTTCGATTCGTGAGCCGTCAGTGCTCTGGCCGCGAGTCGCGTTCGTGCTGGTGGGGGCCGGTGCGGAAACGGGTACGACCACCGTTGATCATCGATGTGTGAAGACTGAAGATTCATGCGGTGCCCGCAGGTCACAGCGTAGATCCTGCCCGCTGGCAGGAGGCGTTCGAGGGCTTGATGGCGTGGATCGCAGGCCGTTTCACGCGGGTCGAACCCCGGCGTCGAATCCGTCGGCTGGTGCTCGGACTCCTGTCGGACTTGTCTCGCGAGAATTGCTGGACCATCGCCGAGTCGACCGGAGAATCCACCTCGGACGGCATGCAGCACTTGCTCAGCCGGGCCAACTGGGACGCCGAGGCGGTCCGTGACGCCCTGCGGGGCTACGCGGTGGAGCATCTGCACGACGAGCGTGCGGTGTGCTGGTGGTCGACGAGACCGGCGACGTGAAGAAGGGGGGCGGCACGGTCGGCGTCCAGCGCCAGTAGCCGCAACGAGAGCTGGTAGGTTCCGCGCGGATGCCCTGGCCAAGAAGGTTCCCACGCGGGCCTGGCAGAAGCTGACGGCTGGGACCGGGGCGAAGGGTCACCGCTTCTACGACTGGGCCGTTATCGACCTCGCCCCCCCCGGTCCGAGAGCCGTCAGCTGCTGATCCGCCGCAATCGCAGTACTGGCGAACTCGCCCCCTGGCCGAGCACCAGGTCCGCCGCTACACGTCCTGGTCCCGCTGGGTCACTCTCGCCATGCTTGCCCATGCCTCCTCGCTGCCGTCCGAGCCGATGAACATACCCGACAACCAGCATCGAACAATCTCATGCCTATCACCTGCAACGAGATTCAGCGCCTGTTCATCACCCTCGTCATTCAGCCCATCCACGATGTCGCCCATCAGCTCGCCTGGTCCGACTGGCGACGTCGCCACCAGGCCCGATCCCAGGCCAGCCACTACCGTCGGCAAGCCACTCAAGCCTGCAGATCACCATCTGCAACTGGAGCACTAGTGTCCTGCGCCGGAGATCCGTCGTTAGTTTGTGTATGACTGCTTCTGCGGATGTGCCGGTGCCTCGTCGTGGCCCGAAGCTGGAACCGCTGCTGTTGTCGCCCGATGAACATGTGGTGTTGGAGCGTTGGGCCCGTAGGGCGTCATCTGCGCAGGCAGTGGCTTTGCGAGCCCGCATCGTGTTGGCGTGCGCCGGTGTTGATGTGCCGCCGATTGTTGTGGTGGCACGCGAGCTGCACATCGCGGCGGACACGGTCCGCAAGTGGCGTCGCCGGTTTCTGGCCGCCCGGCTGGACGGGCTGGTGGACGAGCCCCGGCCGGGCCGGCCACCCACCATCAGTGTCGACCAAGTGGAGGCCGTCGTAGTCAGCACACTGGAGGAGATCCCGAAGAACGCCACGCACTGGTCGCGTTCATCGATGGCGGACCACAGCGGCCTGTCGAAGTCGACGGTGGGCCGGATCTGGCGCAGGTTCCAGCTCAAGCCCCATCTGAGCGACACGTTCAAGCTGTCGACGGACCCGTTGTTCGTGGAGAAGGTCTATGACGTGGTGGGTCTGTACTTCAATCCGCCCGAAGGCGCGGTGGTCCTGTCGGTGGACGAAAAGTCCCAGATCCAGGCCCTGGACCGCTCGCAGCCGGTGCCGCCGATGATGCCCGGCATGCCCGAACGTCGTACTCACGACTATGTTCGCAACGGCCTGACCACCTTGTTCGCGGCCTTCGATGTCGCGACCGGCGAAGTCATCACCTCCCTGCACCGCAAGCACCGGGCAGCGGAGTTCAAGAAGTTCCTCATCAAGATCGACAACGAAGTCCCCGCACACCTTCAGGTGCACCTGATCTGCGACAACTACGGCACCCACAAGACGCCGGCCATCAAGGCATGGCTGGCCAAACACCCGCGGTTCCACCTGCACTTCACACCCACCGGCTCCTCCTGGATCAACCAGGTGGAGCGATGGTTCGGCTTCCTCGCGGACCAGAAGATCCGCCGCGGCGCCCACAAGAGTGTGCGTTCCCTGGAAGCCGACATCCGCGCCTGGGTCAAACAGTGGAACGAGAACCCGACCCCCTTCACCTGGACCAAAACAGCCGAAGAGATCCTCGACTCACTCGCCCGCTTCTGCCAACGAATCTCCGGCGCAGGACACTAGAAGAGGACGCCCTGGCCGACGGGGGTTGCCATGCCGCGTTCGTGCCCGCAGTGGGAGGAAAGGGTTTCCTCGCCGCCGAACAGGGGTTGCGTGCCGAGCTCATCAGGCACGGCGGGTACGGCCCTCGAACTGGTGCCGGCATGCGGGCGCGGCTCGGCGTCCCGGTCGAAGTCATCGGGTGTCATGCGCGTCCAGTCGCGTCCGTGCTGCTCGCTCATGCCACATCCCCTCCCAGTCGCCGGTCGCGTGCCCCACCCCTGTTCCCGTGATCCCGGCAGGCAACACGGAGCGACCTGGAACTGCAGCCAGTCGCCCGACCTGCCCCGTGTGCCCGTCCTGCCAGAACAGGTGCCAAACCGACCAGCAGGTGTGTCGGCGTACTGAGCAAGGTGGCTCTGGCACGATTTCCGTGAAGCCGGGGTGTGCCCCCGTGCACCGGTGACACTCCGTCATGGGTGGTGGCAGTGTCGGCGGGTGTGATGACCTCGTACGAACTGTCGCACCGCATCTGGATGCGGTGCGGGTGGAACGGGTGTGGTCGGCGGGCGGCGTGGTCCGTATCGCCGCCCGTACCCGAGAGCTGGCGGTGGTGTGTCCGGACTGCGGTCGCGGTTCCGCGCGGAGACACAGCCGCTGTGGCCGCACGCTGGTTGATGCCGCTGTCGGTGGCCGACCGGCCGTGATCGGGCTGTCGGTGCGGCGGTTGTTCTGAGACAGCCCGAGCTGTGACCGACGGACGTTCGCTGCACAGGTGGAAGGGCTGACGGTCCGCTACCAGCGGTGCAGTCCACTGCTGCAGCACCTGGTGGAGATATCCGGGGTACTGCTCGCCTCCCCACCCTGGCCAGCCTCGCCAACGCCATCCGCGAAGACCAACCCACAGTCGTCCAGGGCATCACCACACCATTCAACTCCGGAGTCGACGAAGGCCGCATCACTGACCTGAAGCTGCAGAAGCGGATCATGGCCGGCCGCGCGGGAGCGCCGCTGCTCCGTCTACGCGCGATCCTCATGGCCCTGCTCCGACCTCAGCGGCTACTTCCACGCCGCCAACGGCAACTCCGTCGCGTGCCCGGGGCGCAAGATCCCGTGCCTGATGTCCCACGACACCTCCGACGGCTGCTGCACCTACAGCCGCCGGCAGGTCGGCTGGGACGCGGTGTCACCGCAGACCGAGATCACCGCCCACAATGACGCCCGCTCCCCGTGCGCCCCCTCTCTCACCCGCACCGAAGGCGTCGAGGCACCTCGCCTCGTGGCCACCTTCCGCGGCATCTTCGACGACGCGCTCCTGTCCACCTGCGTCAAGGACGGCAACCGCTGGGCCATCCCCCAGCGTGTCCGCCCCGACGGCGAGGACGCCGCGAGCCGCTGGTCACCGGTGATCGCGGCGGACGCCGGTTCGCTCGTCCTCGCGTACACCGGCCGCTCCGAGCGCGGCAACCTGTACGTCACCCGGGGCGAGCCGGGACGCTGGGGCGCCGAGGTCTCGCTCACCAAGCAGGTCGGGGCACGCACCGACTCCGCACCCGCCCTGGCGAGCTTTCCGTTCTGCCAGGAGCCTCGTCGTTGTGCAGGAGCGCCCAGCTTGCGGTCAGCAGCGGGATGTTGAAAAACGGTCGCCCCCGGCCGAATCACCGTGGACCTGCCGGTCATGCCCGCTGACGGCGGCGAAGCCACACGTCCTTTCATGCAACTCCCTTTTGGGACGTAATTAGCCAGATATGGCAACTGGCCATAGGGGCGCGTGGGCCGCGCGATCTGGCGTACGTTCATCTTGCGCGCCGCCTGAGTACTCCCGTGGACCGGCAAGGTGCGCGCACATCCGATTACTGCATGACGCGCTGGGCATGCACATAACGCCTAGACCACTACCACCTGGCTGGACGATCGCCGTGGGCCGCGATAGCGGCCGATTCCCAAGTGCCGCGATGGTCCCTTCTCTTCGATACCAGCGGGGTGCGTTCTGCCTCGGAGCGGTTTGCTGACCGCGGGTGCTGTCCATCACCGCTCCCTTCCCTCGCTGCACCCCCATGTGAATTCCACATTGTCGATGCCCTCCTCGAGGACGTTCTCTCCCTCACGGACGCCAACGGCGGAGGCCAATCGTGACCAGGCCCGATGGTCGTCGAGCCGGGCAAGTACCGCAATAGGGAAGGAACGTGACATGCCCTCAGCCTCTTCGGACTCGGACTCTGAGCCGGTTGCCAGCGCCTGGGTGCCGCCGATGGTGCCCGAAGGACGCGCTATCGGCGAGATCGGTGGCCCAAACTATGCCGTCCCACTCCCCTTCTGGTCGATGGCAAACCCCCAGCACGCCCAAGTCCAACTTCTCGCCCAAGAATGGGCCGAGTCGTACGGTCTGTTCCGCAGCGAGACGACGCGCAGCAAGTTCCACTCGCTCGGCTACGGCCGCCTCATGTCCTACGCATGCCCCACTGCGGACCTGGACGCATTGAGGATCATGGTCGAGTGGAACACGTGTTTCTTCGTCTTCGACGACCAGCAGAACTACGCGATGCTCAACGACCGTGTGGAGGACTATGGCCGGCTCCAGCGGGCCATTCGTCGGATGGTGGCGTTCCACGGCTCCGCTCCGCACAGCGGCCATCCTCTCGTCGCGGCGCTGTCTGACCTGTGCCGGCGTGCTTTCCCCCGCATGTCTATTGCCTGGGGAGCCAGATTCGAAGAGAACCTGCACCGTTGGTTGGACGGGCAGTCGCAGGAGAACAAGTTCAGGGCGACCGGGAAGACGCCGACGGTCAACGAGTACGTTCAGATGCGCCGGGACGCCTCTACCGTCTATGCCCACATCGACCTGATGGAGATCGGGGAGCAGACCGAGATCCCCGATGACCTCTACCGCTCCATTCCGTTCCAGACCCTTGTTGAGAGCACAACCGACATCATGTGCTGGACCAACGACATCCACTCGCTACCTGTGGAGACCGTCGCAGACGATCCGATCAACTTGGTGACCGTTCTGCAAGAGCACGATGGCCTCGGCCCGCATGAAGCTGTCGCAACCGTGTCCGGCCTGGTTGCTTCCCGGGTGGAGGACCACATCACCGCGATCCGCGAACTCCAGGAGCACATGGAGGAGACTTCCGTACCGCACCCCCTTCGGGAAGCTGTTCTCCGTTGCGTGCGGGACCAGGGTTCGTGGGCCGCCGGGATGGAGTTGTGGGACCGTACCCACACCATCCGCTTCTCCTGCGGTGAGCTACAGGGCCCCAATCGTCCCCCGCAGTACGCGGAAGATCTCCTGACGCCCCCGTGAACATTCCTTACTGACCTGCACGTGCGCGCCCTGGACGCCCTCTCCGGGAGCGGGGCGCGGCGCTGTACTGCATCTGGCCAGGAGGACACGCGCCGCTAACACTTCCGGCAGAGCGCAGCCATTCGTTGATCCGAGTGATGAGGATGGTCGCCTCGAAGCGGACCGCGAGTTCGTCGAACCATGTGGCCACCGCCCGGCTCCGCTGCAGGCGGTTGATGCCGCACTCGACTGCATGACGTGCCTTGGAGTCCGCGCGGTCGAAGGCCGGAGGTCGTCCGTCGGCCGTTCCCCGGCGTTTGCGGTAGCCGACTTGATCCGCCGGTTCCGGGATCGTGCAACGGATCCCGCACTGCCGCAGATACGCACGGTTCGCGCGCGATGAATACGCCTTTGTCGCCCCGCACGCGCAACGGACGAAGCCGCGGCCGGTCCAGCCCGAGACGGGGAACCCGGATGGCTTCCAGCACCGCCCTGAACTGCGGGCTGTCACCCCGCCGCCCTGCGGTGACCAGCAGCGGCAATGGCTTCTGTCCTTGTTCTCAGGCCAGATGAATCTTCGTGGGCCGGCCCCGCGGGCCGGCCCAGGCCGTGACCGTCCGGTTCAGTCAGGTTGCCGCCCGGCGGTTCCTTCTGGGTCCGGCTGTCCCGCCGGGCACCGGCCGCGTGCTGATGGGCCCGGCAGATCGTGGACTCGACATTCACGTCCCAAGTGATCGCACCGGCGGCATCCGCCTGTGCTCGCAACTCGGTCAGGACCGTCGACCCAGACATCTCGTTGCCGGCGCCGGAAGCGCCCTTACACCGTCTGCCAGGGGCCCCCACCCCGTCGGGCCCACCACACGCGCACTTTCGTCCACCGGCTATACCCGTGAGGTAGAACTCAGCGAGGGAGCCGGTAATCGGGGATCGCGAGGGGCGAGGCAAAGCGACCTCCAGCACGGGCACGGCGGGAGTGTCGTTACGTGACGTCAAGCGGGCAACTGGTGCGATGGCGGTCAAGTGATGCTCCTGAGGCGAGATGTCACCTGGGGCGATGGAGACAACTAGGGCTGTGAGTGGGCCGGACGCGAGGCGGGCGTGCGCCACAGGGCGGACAGCCAGGGGTCGGGTGCGACCAGTGCGCACAGGCGGGCGGTGTCGTCCTGGGGCGCGGCGTCGACCAGGGCGAGCAGGCGTTCGAGCAGGTGCTGAACGTAGTCGTCGGGTACGAAGGCGGGGTCGTGCAGGGCGGCCAGGCGCAGGCGGGAACCTTCTTCCCGGGCAAGGATCATCAGGTCGATCGGGGCCTGGGTGACGCCTCCGGGGAAGTCGTCGGACAGTTGGTCGGTGCGCACGGCCGTGCATCCCTCCAGGCGGAGTGCGTCCGCGGGTGGCAGCATCTGGAAGAAGACGGACTGTGAGTGGCTGAAGGCGTCCCGGAGATCGGGGATCAGGGCGGCCAGATGGGGCAGCGGTGCACTGTTGTGTGCCAGCGCCCGGCGCAGGGTGGCCCCGGCCGCAGTGATCGCGTCCGCCACGTCCCACTGCTGGTTGACGGTGTGGCGCAGCAGGACGGCTTCGGTGTGGGGGGACACGGTGTACGCAAGTGGGCCGGGGCGGTCCGCGCTGACGCCGAGCAGGCGTACGTCCGGGTCTTCGGTGTCCAGGGCGATCAGCGTGCAGGTAAGGGCGTAGAGAGCCTGGGCCGGAGTGCAGTGATGGGCACGGGCCAGATGTCGGAACCGTTGGGCGGCGGCGGTGGGCACCAGCAGGCTATGGGCCCGGGTGGTGCCGGGTGTGGTTCCGGGGGTGGGCAGGGCAGTCGGGGGGACGAGCTGGACGGGCCGCATGCCGTTCGCCCGCTCGCTCCAGAAATGGATGTCTTCGGCCTGAGGAGCGGTGGGGGGCGTCGGGGCGAGCAGGGCCGGGGCCGGGATGTCGTGGCCGCGGGGGGATGTTTTCTGCGGCGCGTTCACGGTGTCCCGGTAGTGCTGGGCGATCTCGCGTTCGATCAGCGCCACGGACTGGGCGTCGGCGACCATGTGGTGGACGCGTAGGCACAGCAGATGCCGGTCGGCAGCCAGGACGAGGAGCTCTGCGGCGAAAACGCGCCCCTCGTGCAGGCTGAGTGGTTCGGCCCGGTGCAGTCGGTGCAAAACGCGTTGCGGGTCGGGTCCGGTGGCGGATTCGATGCGCAGGAGGTCGGTACGAGACGGGCCGATCGTTTGGTGGCAGTCCGTCGGCAGGCCCTCCAGGCGCAGTGCGGCCCGCAGGGCGGGATGCCGGTTGACCACCGCGTCGACAGCCTCGCTCAGGGCTGCTGTGTCCAGGGGGCCGACGATGCGGTAGTGCAGTTCTAGAGTGAAGTCCGCTCCGGCGACCAGTCCTCGTTGGAACTGCAGGTCAATGGCCCACATCAGCATCTGGGTCGCGTTCAGGGGAAGTTGCTCGCCCTCCGCCGGTCCCGCCTCCGCCGTCGGTTCGCGGCCCGTCGTCGCGTCCGGGGTCGGATCGGTGCTCTGCGGCGGGGTGGACAGGAGGTCACCGATGACGCCGGCCATGCCGGACGGGGTCGGGGCGTCGAAAACGCATCGGGGCGGTAGGTCCACGCCGAGTCGTTCGCCCAGCAGGGCGGCAGTGCGGACAGCCAGCAGGGAGTCGCCCCCCAGCTGGACGAAGTCGTCGTGGGCGCCGACCCGGTTCAGTCCGAGGACCTCGGCGAAGACCTCGGCGGCGGTGTGCTCCGCCGCGGTGGCCGGTGCTGCGTAGGGGGTGGGAAGTACGGGCCGAACGCCCCTGGGCAGCGGCAGGGCCGTGAAGTCGGTCTTGCCGGCTGCGGTGAGGGGAAGTTCGGTCAGGGCCATATAGTCCACGGGTTGTTCGTGGGCGGCCAATCGCGTCTGTGCGTGGGCCCTCACGTCGGGCAGCAGATCCTCCTCGGCCAGGGCCGCCAGTCGTACGCGGAGCGGATCGGTGGTCAGCTCCGCTCCGTCATCGGCGGAGCGGGCGGGGGCGGGCCAGGCCAGGGGCCGCTCGTCAGCGTCCGGGGTGCCCGGGGGAAGGAACGCGGCATCGAAGGCGCCGTCGGGATGGGCGGACGCTCGCGAAAGACGCAGCGTCCAGCCCGCTTCAGCTGCCAGTGCGTGCAGTTGCTCAGGGTGGACAGCCGCCTTCTCGGCGCGGGCCGCGAGGCCGCGCAGAGTCCCGGCCGTGTGGTCGCCGCCGTCCGCCGCCAGATGGGCGCGCAGAATGAAGGCGCCCGCGGTACGGGCGTCGGGCACGGCCCCCACTCCGATCGGCCGTCCGGGCACGAGCAGCGCGGCCGCAGCGGGCAGTGTGCCCGGCCACGGAACCCAGTCCATGGCCAGCGGCGGCTCGGTGGCCGGTGGGGAGAGGACGGCGTCGTAGCGGAAGTCGTTCATCTCGTTACGTTGTTCGCCGCGGCGGGGCCGGATTTCCACCTGCTGTCCGGGCGCGGCCTGCAAGAACCACCCGGGAGAGATGTGCAGTTGGGGGTCGAGGGCCACCCGCCTGCGCCACTGCTCGCGCAGCGCCGACAGAGGCGTGTGGTCGTCGGCCCCGGCGACCACCACGGCCGCGTGCAGCATGTCCTTGAGGCCGAGGTCCTTGACGTCGCCGAAGATCACGCGCCCGGTGGGGTGCGCCGCGTCCAGGGCCGCGCGCAGCACTCGGGCGAGGTGGTCGGCGTCGGTGAAGTAGGGCGTCACCGAATTGCACAGCACGAGGTCGAAGCCGGCTGCCCCGGCGATGTCGGCGGCGTCGCCCTGGCGGAGCTCGACATGGTCGAGCCCGAGCTGCTCCAGCGTCATGGCCAAGGCGTCGAGTGTGGCGGAGGAGATGTCGATGCCGACGACGCGGGAGCAGTCGCGGGCCAGGTGGGTGAGGACGAGGCCCGTGCCGCAGCCCAGGTCCAGCAGGGAGTCCGGACGGCTGCTGCGGGCGAGGCGCACGCACTGGTCGACCCATTCGGTCATGTCTGCCTCGGGCAGGTCCTGTGCGGTGTAGCTGCTGGTCCAGCCGGTGTGCTCCCGCTCGTGGTCCAGGCCGTCGATCAGCGTCCGCCAGGAACGGCGCAATGACGCGGCGGCACGGTCCCGGTCCTGCGCGGGCACCAGATAGGCGCACAGCCGTCCGTCGTGGGCGGCGACCACGGCGTCGCGGACCCGGGGATGGGCACGCAGAACCGCCGCGACGCCGTCCGGTTCCACCCGCAGCCCGCGGATCTTTGTCTGCCGGTCCATGCGGCCCAGCACCTCCAGGCTGCCGTCCGGGCGGAACCGCCCGCGGTCGCCGGTGCGGTAGACGCGTCGACCCGCCGCCGCGGCGCAGGGGGCGAAGTGTTCCTGCGTCGACGCCGCGTCGCCTGCGTATCCGTCGGCCAGTGTCGGACCGGCGATGCCGATCTCCCCCACCTCCCCCTCGTCCATGGCTCGGCCGTCCGGGGAGAGGATGTACAGGTCGACCCCGTCGATCGCGGTGCCGACGGTCACGGGGGCGCCGGGGCGCAACATCCCCGTGGCGCACCAGACCGCCGCCTCGGTGGGGCCGTAGCCGTTGACCAACTCGACGTGCGGCAGCACCCGGTAGTGCTCGGCCACCAGGTCCGGCGGGCATGCCTCCCCGGCCACCATGACCTGGTGCAACGTGGGGGGTTCTGACCGGACGTCGGCCAGCACCTGCCGGTAGAGCGAGGGCGTCAGCACCGTGTGACTGGCCTCCCCGCGTTCGAGGACCTCGGCCAGCCGCGCCATCGCCCTGCCCGGATCGGCGGGCAGGGCCAGGACCGTCCCGCCCGAGAGCAAGGTCCACCAGATGCCCGCCAGGCAGGCGTCCACCGTCATGGGCGAGACCAGCGCCATGGTGGTGACGGGCACCGGGTACCGGCGTGCGTAGGCCCGCATCGCATGGGAGATCGCCCCGTGGCCGACCGTCACGGCTTTGGGCCGTCCCGATGTGCCCGAGGTGTGGATGACGTAGGCGGGGTCCGCCGGGTCCGGATCCGCGAAGGCGCCGGTCGGCTGAGCGGCCAGCTCGGCGCGCACGTGCGGCAGATCGATGTCCAGACGTACCCCGCCGAAGGCGATCACGGGGCAGTGGTCACTCAAGGACACCAGCCATCGAGCGTCCATTTCGCGCAGCATGCCGGCCAGTAGCGCGTCCGGAAGAGCCGGGTCCACTGGCATGTGGACCACCCCCATACGCAAGGCGGCCACCTGGGCCACCACCGCGCGTACCCCGCGCGGCAGCGTGCAGGCGACGTGGTCCCCCGGGCGCGCACCAGCGGCGCGCAGCCGGTGGGCGAGTTGGATCGACTCCCGCTTCAGTTGCGCGTAGGAGAGGGTCTCGTCTTCGTCCCGCACGGCCGGGGCGTCCGGAGTGAGTCGTGTCTGGCGGTTCAGCAGTGCGGTGAGCACAGGCGGAGGCAGTGTCCCGTCCTCGTGCGCCGCCCCGTTCAAGTCGCCAGAGGGGGCAGGGATACGAGTCGGGGGCAGGACGAGATCGTCCATGGGCATACCTCTCTACGGACGGGACAAGCAGCGGAATCGGACCTGTGCGGGAAAGAGTCCGGGAGGGCAGAGCAGGGTCAGGTGAGCGGTCGCCGCGCGGGCACCACAGCCAGGCGGCCGGACCGGCGAACGATTCAGGGCCTACCAGGGCTACGACGTGTGACGCGCAGCCGCATTTCGTGCGGCCGGATCACGATGTCCTTCGCGAATCGCACGGGCCTGTCGGTCTCGGGCTCGACATGCCAGCGGGCCACCACCGCAGCCAGCGCGAGGGTCGCCTCTGCCATGGCGAGGCTCTCGCCGATGCACTTGCGGGCGCCCAGCCCGAAGGGGATGAACCCGCCCAGTGGCACCTGCGGGGCGCGGTCATCGGCCCAGCGGTCGGGGTCGAACTGGTCCGGACGGGGATGTACAGCGTCGAGCCGCTGTACAAGGTACTGGCTGAACGCCACCGTCGTCCCGGCCAGGACATCGTGCTCACCGAGCCGCACGTCAGTGGTTGCCGTCCGGGTCAACAGCCACGCCAGCGGATACAGACGCAGCGTCTCACGCAGCACGGCCCTCGTGAATTCCAGTGACACCAGATGCTCGAAGGCCGTCGGACCGCCGCCGGTGACCTCGCTCACCTCCTGCCACAGTCGCCTCTGCACGTCCTGGTGACGGGCCAGCAGATGCATCGCCCACACCATCAGATTCCCGGTCGTCTCCATCCCGGCGGTGAAGAAGGTGAGCACCTGGTCACTCACTTCTGAATCGGACAGGCTCCGCTCCCCCGCTGGATCGCCTTCGTTCGCAGCGTCTTCTGCCAGGACCAGTGACAGCAGGCTGACCTCACCATCTCCTGCGACCCTGCGCCGAGCGATAACCTCGCCCAGGGTCCCGCGCAACCGCTGTCGAGCCTGCGCGTAGCGGTGGTTGCCGAAGAGAGGAAGACCCCGCAAGGCCCGTGGCATGAGCGCCTGTCGGTAGATGTTCGACGTGATGGTCGTCATGTCCGCGAGCGCGAGCTCCGTGAGGCGGCCGGGAAGGGAGCCGTCGAACATGGTGGCCACGATGGCCCGTGCCGAGATCGTCCGCATCTGGGCCGGGACGTCGATGCTCTGGCCGTCGCGCCATGATTCCACCACGTCCCGTACGTGCTCCGCGACGACATCGGCCAACAACGGGATGGTGCTCTTGTGGAAGGCCGGTTGCAGCAGCCGGCGCTGCCGTCGGTGATCGCCGTAGGGACAGCTCAGCAGGCCGTTGCCGGTCACTTCTCGCAACCGGTCGTACAGCACGCCGCCCTTGTCGAATGCCTTGTCGTGGACCAGCACTTGCCGAGTCAATTCTGGGTCGCACACCAGGGCCGTCCGCTGTGGCCCCAACAGCACTTCGACCACGGGCCCGTGGTCGGACGCGGCACTCAGGAACGCGGCCGGATCACGCAGTAACTGCACCGCATGTCCCAACATGGGCAGCGCCCCCGGCATGCGTGGCAGCGAGGTCGAAACGTCCAAGGCGAAGCACGCCCCTCTCCGGCCGTACGGGTCTTGAGATCAGAGAGAAAAGGGAGGGTCGAAGCGGGCGCATCAAGCGGCTCGGCGAGTCCTCCGCCCACGCAGAAAAGCGCGGATGCCGACGAAGACCCTCACTCCGCAAACGGAGCCCTTCTACATGAAAATCTGCCCATCCGATCCGCCCACACGTCGTAGGTGCCGTCAGTGCGTTTCAGGCTCCAATTTCAGCCATAACAGCCTTGCTCACCAGAGGATTTCCGCTCATCGGCCGGACCAGACAGCTGAGATGCATTCCAGCCACGAGACGGCGTGAAATGCACGACCAGGCCCGAACGCGGGTGCCGACTTCGAACTCCTCGACGAGGCAGGCCATCACTCCTTCGACGTCGAGATCCGCGAGGTCATCTGCAGCACGAACGCGATCGAGAGCGTGAACGCCCGCATCCGCAAGGCGGTCCGAGCCCGCGGGCGCTTTCCGAACGAGGCCACCGCGTTGTTCCGGGGTTTTATTTGGGAGGAACGTCATTTGGGCCTGGAGGGGCAAGTTGCTACCGGATGGTGGTGCGCGCGACGGCGATCCGGTTGAGCAGGGACTCGCCGGCCGTCGTGTCCTGAACGCTGGTGGCGGTGACCAGCACGGTCAACAGCAGGCCGGTCGTGTCGATCACGACGCTCCGCTTGCGGCCCACGATCTTCGCGGCGGCATCGACGCCCTGGCCGGCGGCGGGGACATTGGTGGAGGTCTTGATGCCCTGCGCGTCGATGACCATCCCGGTCGGCTCGGGTGTCCGTCCTTCGTCCTCGCGGACCCGGCGCTACAGCAGGGCGTTGAGCTGCTCGAAGATGCCGGCCTGTTCCCAGCGGCCGGCAATATCCTGCTGCACCCGTCACATGTGACGCACGCACCGCACCCACCCAGATCCGTCAGCATGCCGCCGATACGATCATGGCCATGACGGCTTTGGAACCGACGATCCTCGCGACTTCCGGCGGACATCGAGTCGGAGGACGAACCAGGGTGATGTTTGATGCTCTGGTGCATCATGCGGTCGACCTCTCCGGCGTGCATGGTCGGCGCCCGCGCATCATGTACGTCGGCACCGCCATCGGGGATGCCGAGCACTTCACTACCCGCATGACCGAGGCTGCGCGGGTAGCGGGATTCGACCTGACGCCTCTGCACCTGTTCCCCATGCCCAACCTTGAAGACGTCGAGGGCTCGATCCTCGACCACGATGTGGTCTGGGTCATGGGGGGCTCGGTGGTCAACCTGCTCGCGGTGTGGAGAGCACATGGCCTGGACCGCGTCATGCACCGTGCCTGGCAGGCCGGTGTCGTGCTCAGCGGAGTCAGTGCGGGCTCCCTCTGCTGGTTTCAGGGGGGTGCGACCGACTCGTTCGGGCCGGAACTGCGCCCGGTCACGGACGCACTCGCTTTCCTGCCGTATGGCAACGGCGTGCACTACGACTCGGATGAGGGTCGACGCCCGTTGATTCACCAGCTTGTGGCGGACGGCACCATACCTACTGCTCACTGCACAGACGACGGAGTCGGCCTGGTGTACCGCGGAACGGAATTGGTGGAGGCGGTGACGGAAACTCCCGGTAAGGGCGCCTACATCGTCACAAGCGACGGAGTCAGGGCGGTGGAGGAGCGCATCGAACCTCGCAGGCTGACCGCATCCTAGCGATGACCAGTGTCTTTCACTTCGCGAGGCGAGGCGATTCACGTCGAAATCATCCCAGCTCAGCGGGTCGCCGATGGCTTCTTGGTCCACTGGCGAAGCACACTGAACTGGGCACTCATCACCGTGATGACCCGGTCGGCCTTGCGCACCACGACGGCTGGGCGGGGCAGCGGATCAGGCGCCCCGCCACGCGGTCTCGTACAGCTGGTGCGTGTGTCCTCGCCCCGGTTCGTTCCGGCTCAGCGTGCCGGGCGGTAGGTCGCGATGATCACCCCGCTGCTGGTGGGCCGGGCGCTCACCAACTGCAGCCTCTTCAACGCGGCGTCGTCGGCGAACAGCTTCTTGCGGCCCTCGCCTGCCACCACGGGATGGATCAGCAGCACCAGCTCGTCGAGCAGATCCAGTTCCAGCAGCGAGCGCACCAGCGTCGGGCTGCCCGCGACGGTTATGTCCTTGCCGTCGCCCGCCTTGAGCTCGTCGACCGCGGTCGCCAGATCGCCCTTGATCAGCGTGCTGTTGGCCCAGTCCTCGACGCTGTCCAGCGTGGAGGAGACGACGTACTTGGGCGATTCGTTGATCCACTTCGCGAAGCCGGCGTCCTGCCCGCTGGTCACTGTCGGCCAGTACCCGGCCCACTCGGTGAACGTCACCCCGCCCAGGAGAATCGTGTCGGCCGTCTCCAGCGTCTCCGCCAGCGCCGCCCCCATCTCCTCATCGAACGCGAACTGCCACTCGTTCGGCGACTGGGCGACGCCGTCGAGCGAGACGAACAGACCCGAGACAACCTTGCGCATGATTCCTCCGGTTGAGATCAGGGGTTTCCGCCCGCCCCGGCCGGGGCGGGCCGACCCCGTCGGCTACGTCAGGGACACTAGACAGGCCACACGGGTCAGGTCTTGTACAGAAGCGACAGCGGCTCCGCCGCGTCCGGTGCGCTCAACTGGGTGGCGGTGCGCCCCACGTACCGCTTCAAGGACCGCGCCAGATGCGGCTGGTCGAAGTACCCCAGCAGGTGCACGACCTCCTGCGCCGGCACCCCCTCCTGGACCAGCACCGCCGCCTGGCGGGCGCGGTGGATCTGCCGGACGGCACCCCGGGTCAGGCCGGTCGTCGCGAGGAAGCGCCGCTGCAGGGTGCGATCGGAAACATCCGGGCAGGCTCCCCCGAGCACCGCGGGCACGACGGGGTCCACGTCCACGATTCCCTCGCGCACCATGCGCCGCACGAACGCCTCTGCGTTGTCGTAGTCGGGGACATGCCAGGCTGACCCCTTCAGCCACAGCGAACGCCGGGTCACATCGGGGATCGTCGCGTTGCCTCCCACCAGTCGGCTGACCGGGATGTGCGGCATCGACGTACCCAACGCGAAACTCATCCCGAAGAAGACAGCGTCTTTGGGGACCGGCGCGATTGACGCCTTCGCCTCCGGGCCCAGAACGGCCGCCCGCACCTCACCTCGGTGTTCCCAGAACACGAGCTCCCAGTGCGATGTCGCGACCGACATCATCCGGCTGACATCGTCGCTGCGACTGCGCCACACCCGGTCGATGTACGGCAGTTCCGACGGGCGACTCTCGATCAGCAAGCCCAACGCGGTTCTCCTCCCCCGGCCACACACCCCGACCTGCACCGCCAGTCTGACACCTCACCGGTCGGCGGCGCCGCCCCAGATGGATGAGTCGCTTGTTGTCGCCGGACTGCCGGGGCACACAGGGAAACAGGTGGCCGATGTCCCGCCCGACGCGGTGAAGCCCGCGCCGCTTCGTCGTCGATCCGGCACGGAGTGCCGTTGCCGAGGTGTCCAGGTCGTCAGTCGCACATCGACGCCGGACGACCTGGTCTGATGCCGGCTTATGAGCTCGTTCAGGGCCCGGGGGGCGCCCACCCGCGGTGATACGCGGCGTAGTCGTTTTGTAGAAGTTCTGGGTGGGTGAGGGACTCGTCTGCGGTCATCTGCACCTCGTTATCGACGCAGTACCGAGACCGCGTCCACCAATTGCTACCACGTACCATCCGCGAACTCGTCCAGCGTGATCGTCTCGCCCCGGTGCAGGGGGAGGCTTCGGACCAGCTGTTCACCGAGGACGCCCTGCCCCTGATCCACACGACCTCGCGCGGCTGTCCGCGGGCGGTCAACAGCCTTTCCCTGCAGGCCCTCGTCGCCGCGTTCGCCACCGGCAAGAACCTCGTCTACGAGGTCGCCGCCCGCGCGTCCGTGAGCGAGGTGGTCGGCGCCTGAGAACTCCTCTCGTCCGGCCGGGAATCGGTAGCCGAACTTGCGGATCGACCACCGGGTTTGCAGGCTTCGCTCCGGGTGTGCACGGTCGCGGGTGCGCATCCTCGGATGTGGGGCGGAAGGACCCACGACCGCGCCGGGCGATCAAGCATGCCCGCGCTTGGGCGCGTGGCGAGGTCAAGATGATGCAGGCCCGCGCGGCAGGCGGCCATGCAATGGGCGCCGCTCGAGACTTACGTGGCGAAGCACGGCATGCCGCCTACGCCGCCGGCCAGGCCGCAGTCGTCGCCCACGTCGCCGCGCACGAACTCGGTGCGGCCGCCTATGCAATCAAGGCCGCACGCGCGGCTGCGCCAAAAGACGAGAGTGAGGCCGCGGGGCGACTCGAGTGCCAGTGGCAGCGCGACCAGCTCCCGGAGACGATTCGCGAGCTCGTACTTGACGACCAGCGATTGCGCAATGACATCTGCTGGTCGGTGTTTGACTGCTGAGTGATCCATCGGCACCTTGCCGAAGAAGAACGACACCTCACCGACGACGGCCCCGCCGGAACACCAACCGGCGGGGCTTCGCCGTCAGAGTTCGTCGGCATCGTCGGCATTTTCAACGCCGGGCAGCACCCGGGCCGGGGTCATGGTGATGGTGCCCCGGTCGAAAATCTCGTGCAGCGGGTGCTCCAGCACCTGGGCCGCGGCTGGAGGCCGGCGGTGGTCAGCCCCCACAGCTTGCGGCCCGCGCGCGTCGAGCCCTCCGAGACCGTCAAGCCGTGCAGGGCCAAGCCGAGCGCGGCGTTGCGCCGAGCCGAACGTGGCGGCTCAGGTCCGGCTGCCGGGGGGCGCTGCTGTGCGGTGACGCAGGGGCGCACGGTTCAATGTCAACTGAGGCGCGACGTAGGTAACGTGAGAAACGTGGATCGCTGCCTTGCGCCCTTCACGTCAGCTCACGTCTGCGCGGCCGTCGAGGCGGTCATGCACGCGGGTAGGCGGGCCCCGTCATGACATGCCACGGTCCTCGGCAGGTTTCGGGACAGGACTGTCAACTGTCGCGGCGTGCCCACTGCGCTGCCCGCACCGTTCCCTGCTGGATGTCCTGCCGGGGCAGTTGGAGGCCGAAAGCGTCCTCCAGGGCGTGGAAGTACAGCTCGAACTCGCTGGTGAGTTCGGGGTGGTCCAGTTCGGCGCGGCGTACGGCCTGGTTGAAAAAGTCGAGCTGACCGCCTCGGAAGTAGGGGGCGCGGCCGCGGTCGTACCAGATCAGCTCCAGGACGCCCCAGTCGTCGTCGATGCGGCGGCCGTTGCGCATGTAGTCGAAGGTGTAGATGCCCTTCGCGGAGGTGGCGCTCAGATGCACCGTCTCGGTGACGCCGAGCCGGGCGAGAGCTTCAGGATCGGGCCCGGAGCCGGGGGTCTCGTGGTACATGAGGAACGCCCAGCCGCCGGCCTGCCCGAAGCAGCAGGTCTCCCAGACGACGTCCCAGTTGTCGAAGGTCCCGCCGTCCACGCCGGGCAGGTCCGCGAAGCGGGTCCCGGCGGCGATTTGTGCGGGGTCGGCTCCGTGGAGCAGGGCAATCTGTTCGGCACTGATGCTTTCGCCGCGGAAGAAGGCGAGGTGGGTGTAGGGGTTCTGCTCGCGCCAGCTGCCGGCGATCCAGGCGAGGCGCTCCAGCGGGTCGCGTCCGCACGCAGCGGCGGGCCGCGTCCCGTCCATGCCGCCGTTGCGGAATCTGCTGCCCCAGGCGGGATTGATCCGGTCCAGCAACCCGGCCTGCCCGGAGACGAGATTGGCCACCGGGCCGCAGCCAGGGGACCGGGCTGCCATGTGCTCGGCAAGCTTGCGGACTGCGTCCTCGGCGGCGAAGGCCAGCACCTGATCCAGGTCCTGAGTGGCGAAGACCTCCCGGTAGGGACCGATGTGGCCGTGTACCGTGCCATGGCCGTCCAGGACCAGGAAGAGACGCCCGTGCGGCTCGCCCACATGCTGCTCGTACTGGTCGGGTGAGGTGCCGATGGGCGGAAGCATCGCGTAGTCGAGCACGTCAGAGCCATCGGCCACCTCGTGCCAGGCCCGCTTGAGTGTGTACGCCGATATCTGCATGGACGTCAGTATGCGACCGGGCACTGACACGGCCGACTGATCTGCGACGACTCGATCCGGCGCAGGACACTAGCCGCCCTCTCGGGTCCGGTCCCCGGACAGCGCCACGCAACAATGCGCCCCGGCCGCTGTACCGAGGTGGG
This sequence comes from Streptomyces sp. NPDC030991, assembly GCF_055571235.1. NCBI lineage: Bacteria > Bacillati > Actinomycetota > Actinomycetes > Kitasatosporales > Streptomycetaceae > Streptomyces > Streptomyces sp. NPDC030991. The sequence continues at coordinate 135,909 of NZ_JBVIFR010000015.1, read as the reverse complement.
CCCCCTGCCTCGACAAGTGGGTACAGGGGCGCCGGTCGGCGACTGCAGCGCCTCCACGTTCCTCGGTACAGCGTGCGTCAGAACAACGCTGGCCGGGGCGCCGTCGCCGAAGCAGCTGGACCAGAACGACCGACCGTGCAGCGCACGGGCCCGAAGGAAGGCGGCTCATTCGCCATTCTTCTGAAGCAGGCAGTCGTAGCCGAGCTGCATGGTGTCGGCGATCGCCAGGGAAGTGAGAGCGCCCGTGGCGGCACGTGTGGCGCTCGGCCACAGCAGACGGGCGCCGGTGAAAGTAGTCGTCAGCCAGACGCTCAGGCAGAACGGGCAGGTGATCAACTCGCCCACGGTCGACCTGACATTCCCTCCACGAGGGCTCTCGCTCACTTCGGCGGGGCCGGTCGCCGACTCATAGCGAGTGAACGGTGCCCGAAGCGGACTTGTCACCGACCCCTTACTGAGCAGGCGGCTCAAGCGGAATACAGCTGCCGCCGTCAGCAGGACGTCCCAGGGCTCGCAGCGGTCCGAGACCTTCACCTTTCGCCGGGCAGCCGCAGCCCCCCAGGCGGTTGCGTACACGCCAAACGCGGCGACGGCGGCGAAATGGCCCCCAAGCCGACGGTCCTCATGCGGAGCGTAGGCTCTGCCGAACCGGTGAACGGCTCCCCTGACTCGGGCCGTACAGGTCTCCTGCTCGTGCTGATCGTTCTTCACCGCACCTCCGCCGACTGGTCTTCATGCCATGGCCGGACTCGACCCCTGGGTGCGGCCGGGCCGCCACCACGTGTGCCCGGCCTGCACATGTCGTACACACAGCTCATCTTCGTTTGCGCATGGACAGACCCGCCAACGCGGCAAGGGTCTCCCCTGCGATGGGCGTGGAGTACCCGCAGCTAGCGGCGTCACTCATCCGGCCGCAAAGGCTCAGGGGTACGCCGTCCAAGTGGCTGTGGGAGCAGTATGACACCGAGCTCCCCGGCCAAAGCGCGAAGCCCCTGCTCGGCGCTGCGGTAGCGCAGCGGTGGTGCGATGCACAGGTTCACGAGTAGGCCGATGTCGCAGCCCAGGAGCACCATCAGGATGACCTGTCCGAGCTGGGCCGCCCGGTCACTGTTGGTGGTCGCCGCGGTGTAGGTGGAGAACGCGAAGAACGCGGCCGTGGCGACCTGAGGATGTGCATGACGGATGTGCTGACGTGGACGATCGAGCGGCGGGTGCGGCTGGCTGAGCGGGCTGAGCTGCGCAAGGAACTGGCGGAGATCGACGTCGAGGTGGCCCGGCTGGATGCTGCCGAGGTGGTGTACGGCCAGTGGGCCGAAGCGACGGACTGCGGGCGGAGGCCGTCGGGCATCGTGGAGCCGGAGGGCTGTGACGCCGGGGGCGGCAGGGATGCGTCTGGTTCCGGCCCGTGTGGACGGAGTGGGGTTGGAAGTCCTGGCCTCGGACTACCGGCGGATCATGGATATCGTCGCCGGCGCGGACGGCCCGGTGATGGCCAAGGACGTAGCGAGGGCGCTGGGCCGTGAACTCACGCCTGGCAAGGTCGAACCGGTTCGTAGGCAACTGCGCAAACTCGCCCTGCCGGGGCTGGCTGGTCGGCACCGGAGCGGGCCGCTAACCGGCCAGAATGGCGGCACCCAGGCCGTCATCGTGCTCGCCGTCCTCCGCCATGACCAGCGGCTTTCCGATCTGGCGGCGGCAACCAGATCTCCGCTTCCACCGTGCGCCGCTGGGTTGAGGAGGCCCTGCGGCTTCTTGCCGCCCGCGCCCCGCGCCTGGACCGCGCCCTGAAGAAGATCGCCAGACGGGGCGGCGTGGTCGTCCTGCTGGACGGCACCCTGGTCCGCACCCGGCGCCGCACCGGGACGGAGAACCGCACGAACTACTCAGGCAAGCACAAGGCCCATGGCCAGCTGTTCGTCGGGCTGATCGACGACCAGCCCGACGACGACTCGGTGATCATCACCGGCCGCAAAGCCACGAAGAACCACAAACGCACCGACGAGAAGAAAGTGAACCGCCTGCGGAGCCGCGAACGCGCCGCCTTCGAGTACGGCTTCGCCAACCGGCCGGGCCGCGGGTATTCAGATCAGGCGGTCGTTCTCATTTTGGAGCGAGCGAGGAAGTACAGGCCAGCCTGCGGCGCTTGCCGGAGGAGTTCCGCCGATCGGCCGTGCCGACGCGGATGAGGGTGCCGTCGATCAGGACCACCTCCCTGCCCTGCTTGGCGACCTTCTTCTGGCACGGTCCAGTCGTGGCTCCGAAGCGCCGGGCTCGCTGCCTCCGCCGTCGTCGAACACCCACCCACCACATCGGCGAGCTGGGACAGCGGATCCTGGACCCCGCTCCGAACTCGCCGAGCGCGACGAGGACCTCGCCCCCGCAGGCCGCGTGAACCGGAGCTTGATGACTCTGCTGAACCGCTGACGGGACGGTTCCGGAGTACGCCAGAAACTGCCTCGGTTGTCGAGGGTCAGAGGTGCGGCCCGTTTCGGGTCAGCGGTCCTGCGGCTTGCGGCCTCGGACGGAGACCAGAGAGATGCCGATGTCGGTGAAGCCGGGGGTGTGGTGCAGTGCGCGCATGGCGTCGATCTCCTGGGGCGTGAGGAAGCCTCTGCCCAGCAGGGCGGGAACGGCTTGGTCGAAGGTCGCCGTCCAGAAGGCGTCGGTTGCGCTGTGGTCACCGACGGTTCCCGGAGCGGTCGTGGTCTTGATGTCTTCCATGCCGAGGTCGAGGACCCGGTCGGCGAGGGTGTCAGCCCAGCGCAGGTCGGAGCCGACGGTGGCTGCCAGGAGTGCTTCACCGGCCCGCGTGACCTTCCTGAACAGGGAATGCGGGGAAGTGTCGACCGGTCGTACGGAGAGGTCCTCGATGACCAGCCATCCGCCTGGGCGGACCCAGCCGGCGGCCCGGGCGAGGAGTTCCTGGCGCTGGGGCAGGTGGCACAGCAGGGCACGGGCGTGGACGAGGTCGAACGTCTCGGGCGGGAAGTCGTCGTGCCGGACATCGTGTTGGGCCACCGTGATCGGTGCCGAGGAGGGAAAGCGCAGGAAGCGTGTGTCGGTGTCGGTCGCGGTGATCTGCCCGAGCGGGCGGTGGCGGGCCAGCCAGGCGGCGACCGATCCGGCTCCGGCGCCCAGTTCGAGGCACCGGGCGTCAGTAGGCAGGTCGAGTTCGCTGAACACGCGGGTGGTGTCCGCATCGAACGCGTCCTCGAGGGCCCGCAGCCGGGCGTGTTCACCAGGGACGTGGTGGGCGACGTAGCTGGCCCCGTAACCCCCGTCGTTCGCAGTGCCGTTGACTTCCCGCGGAGCGGGGAGGGAGGCGGAGTCCGTTGGCGAGGTCTGTGTCACAGGGCAACCTCCAGGCGGTCGGGGCAGCGGTTGAGGAACCCGGTCTCCACCGGCCTGAAGCCGGGCGCCCAGCGCAGGTGGGGGAACTCGGCGAGCAGGAGCCGCAGACCGGTCGTGATTTCGGCACGGGCCAGATGCGAGCCGAGGCAGAAGTGCCGGCCCGCCCCGAACGCGAAGTGGGTGGCGCCGCCGCCGTACTCCCGGTCCGGGCGCTCGCCGGCGCGGTGCAGGTCGAAGGTGTCCGGGTTCGGGAAATGCTGTGGGTCCCGGTTGGCCGAACCGATCAGGCAGGCGACGGTGGCACCCCCTGGCACGGTGCCGGAGGGCAGATCGACCGGCTCACGGGTCTGGCGGAGCACCAGCTGCAGGGACGGGTTGCGGCGCAGGGTCTCCGCGAGCGCCAAGTCGGTCGTTGCGGGGTCGTCGCGCACGGTGTCGAGCAGGCCGGGGACGTCCAGGACGTTCATGAGCAGGTTGGCCAGTGTGCCGTGGCTGGTTTCGCTGCCTGCGGTCATCAGGATGGCGCAGCACCCGCGGATGTACTCCTGTGGCAGCGGACGGCCGTCTACCGTGGCGGCCAGCATCGCGGAGATCAGGTCCTCGCCGGGACGGGTGCGCCGAGCCTCCAGGTGGGGCTGGAGATAGTCGTAGAAGTCGTCGCGGTTGGCGAGGCCGTGGGACAGCAGACTCGGGTCCTGCCGGTAGTTGCCCATGTAGGAGAAGCCCACGGTGCACCACTTCTTGAGCCGGGCAACCTCCTCCGGAGTTTCGGCCGGCAGACCGAGGGCGCGGGCCATCACCTGGATGGGCAGCGGGGTGGTGAACTCGGCCACCAGGTCGGCGCTTTCGCGGCCGCGCAGTTGGGCGATGAGGCGTCCCGTCACCTCGGCGATGGAGTCCTGGAGGAGAGCCAGGGCTCGGCTGCGAAAGGCGGGAGTGAGGAGTGCCCGGTGGGCGGCATGTTCCTTGCCGTCCATGGAGACGATGCTGTGCCCCAGCAGCGGGGCGATCTGCCAGGTGTAGTTCGCGTTGCTGAACCTCTGGTCGGTCAGCGCCGTGCGGACGTCCGCGTGCCGGCTCAGCAACCAGGTGTCGGTGGGTTCGTCGTAGGCGAGGGGCATGGTCTCGCGCAGGCGCCGGTACAGCGGGTACGGGTCGATCTCGAAAGCGCGGGACTTCAGCGTGGGCGGCGTTCGTGCAGTGTCCACCAGGCTGCTGCCGTACGGTCGTCGGGTGGCAGCCCGCAGGTGGTAGCGGGAGACGCTGCGATGCCAGTCGGCGGACGCGCGCATCATCTGTTCGAGCCGTTCGGCGGCGGCTGTCTGCGCCACGGCCCGGGGGCCGGAAGGTGGCAGGTGACCGAGGTGGCGGAGTTTGCAGGCGGTGAAGCGGTCCACCGCTGCCATGACCATGTCGCGGGCCGTGTCGAGGGCGCCCTGCCACGGCAGGCGGCGTTCCTCAGCGAGGATCGCCACCAGGTTGAATGGTTCGCCGTGGACGATGTCCTTCGCGACGGAGTGGATGTCGTTGGTCCATGCGATGACGTCCGCCGCGAGGGCGCGCAGTTCTTCCCAGCATCCCTCGCCGCAGGGGGCGGCCGGCTGGACGGCGCCGTCGGCGGCCTCGATCAGGTCGAAGAACAGCAGGGCGCCGAACGCGTCGCGCCGCAGCCGGGTGTACTCAGCCACGGTGCTGCGCTCCCCGCGCTCCCGCAGGCGCACCAATGCCCGCTGGGCATCGAGATGTTGCAGCAGATCGCGGCGCATGCGCTCCAGCCACCGCGGACCATCGAGGTCACAGGTGCGTGGCCACAGATCGGCGGCCAGCACGGCAAGCATCGGGTCAAGGTCGGCAGAGGTGGCCCCTGCGCCCACGATCGACTCGACCTCGGCAGTGAAACGCTCCAGCACTCCGCCTTCGGCCCACGGCCCGTCGTCGATCCGGTCGTCGAGGACCAGCGCCCAGAGGAACCAGTCCATCAGGACCGCGACACCGGGCGCCGGTGCGGGACCTGCCAGTGCGATCGCCAGGCTCAACACGCCGGATTCCGTCAGCCTGGCCCGGCCCCGGCGGCCGATCAAGCCGTGCCGTTCGGCCCAGCCGATCGCTTCGCGGCGCAGAGTCTCGGCGTCCGAACGCGCTGGTGGCCCTGCGAACGGCAGACGCATGGGTGGGACGACGAAGACGGGCAGGGCCGGGTCTGCGACCGGTGGAACAGGCATGGGGGTCGCTCCTCAGGAGGGGACACACGTGACGCCATCGATGGCCGACAGCCGTGCCGGACACCATCGCGATGCGGGTCGTTGACAGTGGACGGTATCCACGGGTGTCGCTCACTGCGCGGCTAATCCGCCTTTTTCCTCTGTTTCACTGATATCGCAGCGCTAATTCATACATGTGAGTGAACGTTCCCTTTTCGCCGAGGTTGCCTGGTGAATAATCTCGTTGAGCCGCTGGCCCGTCGCCGTCCAAGGTCATGACACTCCGTCAGCCGGACGGCAGGAGAGCAGCCCGCCCTCGTGTGCCGAACGCCTCAGTACGCGGCCCTCCCGGGGCCATGGAAGAACGGACGCATCACCCATGACCACTGTTGACAGCTCGGTGCTGAGCACCAAGCTCCGCCGGATGTTCGCCTTCCTCGACACCGACCAGGACGGCAGCCTCGTCAGCAACGACCTGACGGTCATCGCCGACCGGTTGTCCGCGGCAGTCCCCACGCGGCCCGAGAAGGTCCAGCGCCTCCGGGACGCCCTCGACATCATCTGGTCCCAGCACTTGCAGCACATGGACTACGACGGCAACGGGAGCATCAACCCGGACGAGTACGAGCGCGGTGTCCGTGAGGCCATCGACAGCGACCCCAGTGCACTGGTCGCCGCGCTGCACAACGTCGTCGCCGCCTGTCTGGACATCTGTGACACCAACCACGACGGCCTGATCGGCCTTGAGGAGTACACCCTGCTCGGCCAGTCCGTCACCGGTGGCAGCACCCAGGACATGGCCGACGCCTTCGCCAAGCTCGACCTCGACGGCAACGGCACCCTCGACGCCGAGGAAATCCGCACCGCCGTCACCGAGTTCTTCACCAGCGAGGACCCCGACGCCCGCGGCAACTGGCTGTACGGCCCGCTGTAGACCATAAGGCCCTGCCGTGCAGCCAGGGGGGCCGCGCAACAGGGCATTGCCATGCCCGGGGCGAGCGGTCACCGTGGGGTCTGTCAAACGAGCGGCTCTTCCAGCCGCCGGCCCCGGGCAGAGCACCCGGCTGGTGAGCAAGCGGAGGAGCCGGAGAACCTCGTCGCGCTGAATACGGCGAGCGAGCGCCGCGGGGGGCACCACCCACCTGATCGGCCTCCTCAAGGAGGCCGAGTTCGCCACCGGCTCCACCGGCGAGTTCACCTCGGTCGCTATCAGGGCGTGCAGAAGAACAACATAAGGGCGCGCGACGCGTTGACCTGGGACGTCAAGTCTCTGCAACCACAGGTTCGTTGTCTGCACGCCCTAAGTGAAGTGCTCCGACCGCATGACAGTTCTGACTGAGCGGCCTACTTGGCCCGTGCGGCCAACTACGGCGCTCAGCCTCCGCCGCGCCCGGTACGACCCAGCACGGCACGGAACCGCTCCCGCCCCGCTGCCACGCTGGCCTCCCAAAGACCTGCGGCGTCGCCGGTCGCCGAGCGGGACTGAAGCCGCTGCTCCTCGGCGCTGAAGTCGGCACCCGCGAGGTTCTGATCCAGCATCCCCATCGCGGTGAGCGCTGCGTGGCCGCAGGACACCGCGTCACGGGCATCCCCGGTGCCGTTGGCCAACAGGGCGTGCCGCAGGACGAGGGCGCCGAAGAAGGCGTAGGTGTCAGCGACGTCGGTGATCCCCTCCTCGCTCGGCTGAAGTTCGGGGAACTGCTCCAGCACGCTTACTCGCTCAGCAGCGTCGGCCAGCGGCTGGCCGGTATGCCAGAGGTCGCGTACGGACCGCACGCAGAAGTCCAGGTCGGCCTCCCGCCCGGCGGCCCCCGCACGCAGGCCTATGAACAGCGGCGCCATGCGCTCGGCGCAGGCCGCGGCGTACAGACGAACCGCCTCGGCGCCGCTGTCGCGCAGTGCCTCCGCGACAGTTCCCTCCACCAGTGTTTGCATACCACCCACTTCTTTCGTCAGTCCGTAGTGGCCGGCTTCGATCGCGCGCTTGCCAGTGTGCGTGCCGACCGTCCAGCCCGGGCATCGTCGCAGGCCACTGCCCTGTGCTGAACGGGCCCCCTCCGCAAAGACATCAATGCAGGCCAGATGAGCGTTTGTCGTGTTACAGGCCACCTAACTAATGCGGTATCAGGCAACGTTCGCCCCGTTGCGACGCGAGAGGGGCGAGCCGTAGGCGGCATCCGGTGTGAGCGCCGCGTGGACTCGTCGGTGCAGGTCCGCGCGGAGCACGCCAAGCCAGTGGACTGCGGTCACGAGATCTTCAACTCGGTAGCACCATCCGGCTGTTCTTGGACAATGCATCCATGCATATTCGAGCCGTGCACCTGGACGAACTGCCTGCCCTCCAGGACATTGAGAGAGCTGCCGGGCAGTGCTTCCGAGATATTGGCATGCCGGAGATTGCCGATGACGAGCCACTCACGCTCGACGAGCTCGCCCGCTACCACCAGGCCGAGCTGGCCTGGGTCGCGGCCGACGACGCCGACACCCCGGTCGCCTACCTGATCGCCGACCGTGTGGAGGGCAATCTCCACGTCGAGCAGGTGTCGGTGCACCCGGACAGCGCGCGCCGCGGCATCGGCCGGTTACTGGTGGACCATCTGGCCGGCCAGGCTACGAGCGAGAGGGCACCCGCGCTGACCCTCACCACGTTCACCGAGGTCCTGTGGAACGCTCCCTACTACGCGCGCTTGGGCTTCCGGCTCCTAGACGACAGCAGGCTCACTCCGGGCCTGCGGGAGATCCGTCGGCGCGAAGCGGCACACGGTCTGGACCGGTGGCCGCGGGCCTGCATGCGCCGGGAACTGTGACATAACGGTGCCGCCACGGTGTGCGGTTGTTGTCCTGGGCCGCGCGCGGCCACCAGGCTGTGCGTATGCCGGAACGAGTACGCGTCCGTGAGATCGATGGCGACGAGGGCGGGCGGCAAGGCGTCTCCTTTCAACGCCTGAAGACCTGGAGGACCTCCCGCGATCCGGATTACGCGGCCGAGAAGGACCGCGTAGAACGCCTCTACGCGATCGCCGACGGCGAGGTCATAGCCGAGGCAGACGAACCCGAAGTCATCTTCTGCATGGACGAGTTCGGCCCGCTCAACCTGCCGCCGCACCCTGGCAGGCAGTGGGCCGAGCACGGAGGGACACACAAGGACCCTGCCCGTGAACCCCGCCGCCGGAGGCGGGCGACCTACAACCGCTACGGCGGAGTACGCCACCTCTTCGCAGCCCTGGACCTGACTCGTGACCGGCTCGACGGACACATCAAGCCGGTGAAGAGGCGCACCCAGTTCCTGGAGTTCTGCCGCTACCTGCGCAGCCTCAAGAGCCAGTTGCTCTCGGGCTGCTGCGCGGGCGATGGACGCCTGCCAGACGGCGATCAGGGCCGCGATGACGGCAATGATGACCGCCCACTGGTCGACGGTGAGGTCTTTGATGTGCTCCCTACCCGGAAGCTACCGACTGGGTCCGACACTCGGGCCCGGGCAGGCGCATGCCGGTGGTACCCGACGCTGCATCGGCCGCCACTCCATCGGCCAGGTGTGACCGTCCCGTTCGTTGCCCCACTCCCCCACCGTCACCGGCCTGTGCTGACGGGGCGCCTCTCTTCCGGCCCGAACGCTCCCACGCCGTCGGTGCCGTGCACGCTTGGGTTGCTCTGACCTGTCTCGTGTGCTGCGCCCGTGGGGAAAGAGTGGGATGCCGATCTATTACGCCGCGGAGCGCTGTTCCTGCGGGGGAGCCGGGCTGCTGCGCTGCGGCGGCGGCATGGCCGAGCCGGTATCCGGGCGAGAGGATGCCGCTCGGGCCGGCCTCGCAAAGTCATGTCATCAGCACCTCAACTCGCGCCGCAGAGAGGGGTGTTACAAATGTGACGGGGGTTCCCAGTGGGGGTGCCACATTGATCATGGGGGTATTCGTGCCGATACGCGCAGGATGGCGCCGCGCTCTGGTGGGCGCGCTGGCGGGCATGACGGTCGTTCTCGGCTCCACCGCCTGCGGGGTCGCCGGTGCGCCTGCCACGGCTGCCGCACCGGGCACGGGCACAGGGGCGGCCGCGCCGCGGGCCCAGGGCGCGGCGTCGGCGGCTGTCACCCGGTGGACGCAGACCAGCGAGGCGGGCGACAGCGTAGGCCAGGGAACGCCTCTGAACTTCACACCCGGGACAGCGGATTTCACCGTCTCCGGTACCGCCGAGCACGTACGGATCGATGTCCGGCCCAGCGACGTTTCGTACTGGAGCCTGGAGTTCGCCGCGCCGCGGGGGCAGAAGCTCGCTGCGGGTGTCTACAAGAATGCCGAGGGGGCGGTGACCCGCACCGGCCATGCCCCGGGGATCACCGTCACCGGTGAGGGGCGCGGCTGCCAGGACGCCTACGGCCAGTTCACGGTCAATCAGATCGAGACGGACACCTCCGGCGCGGTCACCGTCCTCGACGTCGCCTATGTCCAGCGCTGCGACAGCCCGACCGCGCCCGCGCTCCGGGGCTCCCTCAAGTACCAGGTCCTGCCGCTGAGTTACGCCTACACCGCTGAGCCGGGCTCCACCTTCGCGCAGCACGCGATCGCCGCGTCCAGCACGCACACCGGAGGCAGCAGCACGTTCACGCTCACCCCCTCAGGTGACAGCATCCAGTATGTGGCCTCGGGCAAGCGTGAGTACTGGGAGATGTCGCTGACCCCGCCCACGGGACAGCGGTTCGAGACGGGACGGACCTACCCGATCGCGTTTGCCAGCGATGAAGACGTCGCGGGCGTCGTCATCAACGTATCCGCTTACGGCTGCGTCAGGACTGTCACCGGTGACCTGGCCTTCACCAAGCTGACGCGGGACGACGACGGTGCGATCAAGACGTTCGCCGCCACCTTCACCCTGCGCTGTGACGGCACCGACCCGGCGCTGCACGGCACGATCCACCACTACGCCTAGGGTCTGCCCGACGCGTCGTGGCGGGGCACGCGGTGGCCGGTTCGGTCGATCGTTGTAGCTGGAACCCAACTGAAGACATATGCCCTCCGGGCGCAGCCGGGTGGGCATCAGCCAGTAGCGAGACCGACGGTCAGCTGCCGGCGATCGTCCCGTGCGGGTTTCAGCGCGCACCCCTCTTTAGGCGTCGTGAGCCGGTGCGTGAACGGGCGGGTGTGCTGGTCAGCGGGTGGGCACGGGGCCGGGGTGGTGGTCGGCGGCTTCGAAGCGCAGGAGGTCGCCTGGCTGACAGTCCAGCGCCTCACACAGTGCGGCCAGCGTGGCGAAGCGTACGGCCTTGGCCCTCCCGTTCTTCAACACCGCCAGGTTGGCCGGGGTGATCCCGATCCGTTCGGCGAGTTCTCCGACCGACATCTTGCGCCGGGCCAGCATCACGTCGATGTCGACGGCGATCGGCATCAGATCACCCCGGCCAGCTCGGCCTGCATCCGACAGGCTTCGGCGTCCCGCGCAACGGCCTGGACGAGCAGCATGCGCAGGACGAGCACGATCAGGGCGACAGCGAGGACTGCCAGGCCGGCGGCTCCGATCAGCAGGACGATGCCGGGAGCGACGGCCTCGCCCGGTGCCAGGGCCGTGCCGAGGGACCACAGCAACAGCGCGGCCGCCAGGAAGGCGCCCGCCACCACGTCCACGTACCGGAACGCACGAGCGGTGAACACCGCCTGGCGACGTACCAGCGTCAGCAGCCGCCACACACACGCCAGCACGGTCTCGGCACACACGATCTCCAGCACGACGATCACCGCGACCGGCACCCGGGGGAACTCCCCCTCACCGCTGCCGGCTTCGGGCATGCCGCGTACCAGCAGCACCACCAGCAACCCCTGAAGGAACACACAGCCCGCCAGCAATGCCGCGATCACAGCACGCAGGACCAGGACAGCCCGGTTTCCCATCTTGACCCCTCCAGCTCTCTATCGACCTACGATCATAATCTATCGTTCTTCGATAGACGGCGCTACGGGCGGAGCGAGGAGCTCGCGGCGGAGGGTGCCTACGGCGCTTTCCAGATCGAGTTCGCCGTGGGCGCCCGAGGTGGGCCGAGCACGATCTCCATGTCGCCGACCTCGGCAACAGGGTCAGGGGCATCGGTGTACTTGCTGTCCCGGTCCCGCCGGGTTCGGCCAGGAACGCCCCGCCGGCGTTCAGGTCGGCAGCCCAGGTCATCTGACAGTCCTCGGTCAGTACCAGGTTCAGGGGGCGGTAAGCATCGGCAGGGACGACAGGTGCTCCTGCGGGATGTCGAAGGCTTCGGTCAGCGCCGGCAGATGCGGGGCAAGCCGGTCGATCAGGCTGCGCACGGCCCTGGGGAACTCGCGGGCCTGGTCTGGGGTGAGGGCCTCGTCGGCCAGGAGCAGGCCGGCTTTGGAGTCCACCTGCCCCAGCAGGAACAGGGCGCACAGGTCGTCCATGACCGCGCGTACGGAGGGGTTGGCGACCCGCGCGCAGGCTGAGGCGAAGGCATCGGCGGCAAGGCCGACCGCGTACACCTCTACCAGGGCGAGCGCGGCAGCGGATGCGTTGTTCCAGCGCCCGAGCGCGTCACCCGCCGCACTGCTGCGCAGGTCATGCCGGGCGGCGGTGTGCCAGTGGCGTTCGGCTGCGGTGAGGGCACGGCGCAGGAGGGCGGGGTCGGCCGGATCCTCCTGGCCGGTGGCCTTGGGCGGCTGCAAAGCGAGTGCATGCCCGAAGATCATCTCGGCCCCCGCTTTGCACCAGATGGCCAGGTTGTCGCCTTCGGCGGTGATAGCCCCGTCGGCGTTAGCGGTGAACTCCGCCAGCCCGTTCTCCGGGAACAGGGCCCGGGCCCCGCAGCGCTCCCGGCTCTCGATTGTGATGTCCCGGGCCTGCCAGGTGATCCAGCCCTTGGCGACCGCCACCAGACGTTCGGTTTCCGCCCGGTCGTCGGGGCCGTGGGTCATCCATCGCTCAGTGACAGCCCGGTGGAGGAAGGTCATGGCGTAGGCCGTGGCCACATGGGTGAGCAGACGGGCGTGGTGGCTTCGGTGGGCGGCAATCGGGACGCGCTGTCCTGCCACGGGGCTGGAGATGTGCCGGGTAAAGGCGTATTGGACGGCGATCGCCAGGGCTGCCCGGCAGCCGCCGAGTGTGCTCGCGCTCATGCACAGCTTCCCCACCGTCACCCGGCCGATGGAGTGCAGGAATCGTTTGCGGGGGCTGCCCACGGCGCTGGTGAAGGTGCCGTCCGGCAGAAGTCGCCCGTGCTCGCCTTGGAGAAGTGCGGTCCGGGGTAGGCGCACGTGGTCGAAGCTGGTGATGCAGTGGTCGACCGGGCTTCCGACGCGCTCCGGGAGCGGCACCACGGTGACGCCCGGCCGGGGCCCCTGGTGGTCGCTCAGCGGGGTAAGGAAGAGGAAGACGCCCGCGTCCTGGTCGTCGAGCAGCAGCCGGGCCGCCACCACTGCGGTCTTCGGTCCGCCCGCCGCACTGGTGTTGGGCATGTACTTCTGCGCGCCCTCGTTCGGGGTGTGCAGCACGAATTCGTCGCGCTCACGGTCGTAGCGGGCGACGGTCTCCAGAGCGGCGGCGTCGTTGCCGTGCGCTCGCTCGGTGCACAGGAAGGTGCCGATGCGGTCCAGTTGGGTGTACTCGCCCAGATCACGGGGCGTGATGCGGTCATCGAGGAGGCTGCCGAGGAAGAGGTTGAAATGGATACCGGCGACTGTCGCGGTCGCGCCGTCCACGACCGAAGTCCATTCGTGCACAGCGGCCAGAGCGCGCGGATCCCCGGCCAAATCCGCGGCGTCGAGCACCTCATCGTGCAAGGCCCGCAGGCGGTCGTAAGCAAGGCGCCACCTCTCTTCGGCGCAGATGTCCCCGGGGTGGCGGAACAGTTCGGACGAGATGACCTTGCGCCAGCGGCCGTGCAGATCCGCACCCCCGGGCCCGTCACAGAAGAGAACATCAGTCAGCCCAGCACTCTCGAACGAGGAGCCGGCCACGGAAGACGCGTAGATCAACATGCCCGGACCAACGAGACAACGCGCCACACGGAAACCCCTGCCACCTACGCCCGCTGCGAATCTCACACACGCCGACATCGGCGCCGCCGTCACCATCAGACACCGCGCCCTGGCCGCTGAGGGAAAGGCGGACAGGTGAGTATCGGCCAGCGGCCGGCCCAAGAGGCCAGGAACCGGCAGCCGGCCGCTCGGTGAGGACGTCCTCTCGTGGCCGCGGCGCCGTCCGGGTACGAGCAGTTGGTGGGCGCCGACGCCCTCGCCTTTCCGGCCAGGACGGCGAGCGGGCCGCCGGCTGCGACGTCAAGCCGGGTAGTACCGCCCTTCGTGCGGTCGCAGCGACGGGAAATCGTCCCTGTCCGTACCTTCGTCAGCGCTGGGCCGTGTTAGCGTCCACCTCAGCAGTCATGGTTCCGAAGTACCGCCCGTGAACCTCACGTTCGCGGGCAGCTTGCTGTTCAGCGTCTCTGAGGACCAGGACGACCACCTCCGGCTCCCGCACAGTGCGGAAGCCGTCTTCGAGTCCCCTTGGAGGACATATGGCCACCGGAACCGTCAAGTGGTTCAACGCGGAAAAGGGCTTCGGCTTCATCGAGCAGGAGGGTGGCGGCCCGGACGTCTTCGCCCACTACTCGAACATCAGCGCCTCCGGCTTCCGTGAGCTCCAGGAAGGCCAGAAGGTGAACTTCGACGTCACCCAGGGCCAAAAGGGCCCCCAGGCGGAGAACATCACCCCCGCCTGACCAGTCCCACACGTGACGCCCGCCTCGGATGACCGGGGCGGGCGTCGCGCGTGACTGCGGCGGCTGGACGTCTGCCCACCGCCACCGCCACCGCCACCGCCACCGCCACCGCCACCGCCAGCAACCTTCCTCCGCTACGCGGCGAAGCCGACGTTCAAGACGTATCCATGGGCCGACGTCTGGTTGTGCGATATCACGGCTGATGTCGGCTCGGACTGCGGCGGCCAGGACCCTGCGGGCGCCGGCCCGCTCGTCATCGACCTCGACGTCACCCGCCCTGCGGGGCCCCAGCAGCGCGCTCGCGGATCAGCGCAGCAGGGTGTCGAGGAAGGGGGTGGACACCACGTGGTGGGGGTCGAGCCGCTCCAGGACCGCGACGGCCTCGTCCCAGCCTGGGCCTCCCCCGGCGCGCAGACTGGCGGGGACGGTGCGGGCGAGGACGTCCGGGTCCGACCACGCGGCGGTGTCGGTGTAGGCCCAGCCCTTGGACCACTCCGCCCGGACCGTCGCCCTGTCCCCGTCCAGGGCGAAGAGGAACCGCTCGATCTCCCGGTAGAAGCGGTGCAGGGCGGGTGTGGTCGGCAGGGAGAGGATGTCGATCCATACGGCGGTGTCGGCGTCCGGCCGGTCGGGGCGCGGTCGCAGGGCGGACAGCAGGGGTGGCCGCGCGCCGGGCACGCCGCACACGGACGGGTCCTCCAGAGCGGTCACGCGGATCTCGACCTGGCCGTTGACCGGGTACTCGCCGCGCGCCGCGTACTCGGCGAGCAGGGTGCGGTAGAAGTCGGCGAACCGGCTGACCACCCATTGCAGATCGGCGCGGCGCACGAGGACGGCATAGCCGTTGGCCGTCTCGCGCAGCGTGCTGGGCCGTACGTACTCCAGCAGGTTGCGGGAGGCGCCCCACAGGTCCGACCGCAGCCCGCCCGCCAGCAGATGAGTGAGGACGTCACCGGTCAGCACGTCCCGCACCAGGCCGCCGGAGAGCAGGACGTCGGTGATGTCGCCGGTCAGCGCCACCTTGGCCAGCAGGTACTGCACCTGGCCGAAGAGCGGCGCGCTCGCCCAGGCCCCCGAGACCAGGGATCCGGCAAGCCGGGCCACCGGCTCGGGGAGGGAGTCGGAGAACGGGTAGTTGTACGGCTCGTCGACCGCGCGGGAACCCAGCGGCCGGCGTGGAGTGACGCTCCAGACCTTCAGCCAGGGCTTGTCGGTGAAGGCGAACCAGATCGCCTCCACCCGGCCGCTCCGGTCGGCGAATTGGGCCAGGGTCCGCTTCCCGGACGCGGTCCCGGGGGCGGCGAACAGTTCGGCGGCCGGGATGTCCAGGAACGACTGGCAGCGCAGGTTCTGGTCGGCGCCCACGCGCAGGACGGCCTCGACGACGAGCGATCGGCCGAGGTGGGTGAGGAGCGCGTCGCAGTCGGGTTCGGCCCGGCCGACGGTCCGCAGGACGTAGCGGCCGGCGCCCTCGTCCCAGGTGACCGCGGTCAGTTCGGTGACCAGGTTGCTCAGCGAGCCATAGCCGTGGCCGGGCGGCGGGCTCTCACCGACGGCGGGAACGGCCGTACCGTGCGCGCCGATGGCGAGCGCGCCACCGACCGACAGCTGCCCGGGTGCCGGCGCGGCGGTGACACCGTGACCGGCGGCGCCGGCGAACGCGAGCAGGTCCTCCAGGGTGGCCCCGGTCTGCGCCCGGACCTCGGCCGAGCCGTCGGCGGCCCGCCGCTCCAGCGACATGGCGGTGAGGTGAGCGGTGGTGTCCAGCAGGACGACCTGGGACGCGGCGGGTGTGCCGTCGGCCACCGTGAGCGGGGCCCAGCCGTGCCGCTTGCCTTGCGCACGGACCGCCCAGCCCGCGCCGTACGCCCAGTTGACGACGTCAAGCACGTCCTGGGGGTGACGAGGCGCGCACGTCCACAGCTGGTCGGTGCGGATCTCCCCGGCCCAGTTCTCGTAGACGCGCCGGTAGATGTCGGGCCCGGCCGGGAAACCCGGCGGCGCCGGGGGTGCGTCGGCGGCGTACGCGCCGTCCGGCCGGACCAGGCCGCGCAGCAGCCACACCGCGCCGCCCGCGACGGCCGACGACGCGAGCAGTTCGCGCCGCGACAGCCCACCGCCGTGAACCGAAGAATCGCCCGCCATTCCTGAGACCTCCCCCTGTCCCACCGGTCTCAGCCGTACCGGACCGGTCGAGTGCTCACGCTACCCGGCAACACGCCCTCGGCGCCCAGGCTTCGACGGTTCCACAACGAGGGGCTGCCGCCTCCCCGCGAGGGCGGCGGTCACCGGCGCCGCGTGCCCGCGTGGTCACCGGCAACGGCGCGAACCACCACGCCGGAGTCGTCATGCGCTCCCTGATCTCGTGGGCCTCCCGCCACCAGCGGACCAAGCCCCGCATGCCCCGGCGCGACGGCAAGGACGAGCGCTGCCGGCTCATCCTCGCCGGAACTCCTTGAGGCCGGGCAGCGGACTTCCGACGCAGAGAGGCCCCACTTCCCCCGCCCAGCAGATCCCTCAGGCCCGGGTGTAGCCGCCGTCGGCGAAGAGTTCGGCGCCGGTGACGAACGACGAGGCGTCCGAAGCCAGGAAGAGGGCGGCCTCGGCGATTTCCTCGGCGTCGGCCAGCCGCCCCAGCGGCACGACGGCCTCGGCGAACTGGTCGGCGCCTGGCCCCGCGACACCCAGCAGGCCAGGGGTCCGCGTGGGTCCCGGGCTGAGCGCGTTGACCCGGAAGCGGCGCTGCCGTGACTGCCGAGCCCAGTTGTGCACGAGGTTACTCAGCGCCGCCTTCGATGCGCTGTAGACCTCGAGCTGCTCATGGGGACGCACACTGTTGCTCGAGCCGACGACCAGGACGGAGGCGTTCTCCGCCAGCAGCGGAAGCGCCTTCTGGACGGTGAACAGCGTGCCCTTGATGTTGACGGCGAGTGTCAGGTCGACGTTCGCCTCGGTGTGGGCGCCGAGCGCGGCGTCCGCGACGATGCCCGCGTTGGCCACCAGCACGTCGATGCGTCCGGCCGCCTCGCCGACTCGCGCGTAGAGCGCGTCCAGGTCGGCCAGGACCGAGACGTCGGACCGCACGCCGGTGGCCGCAGGGCCCAGCTCCTTGACTGCCGCCTCGAGGCGGTCGATATCCCGGCCGGTCACGAAGACCCGTGCGCCCTCCCGGACGAAGCGGTGGGCGATGGCCAGCCCGATCCCGCTGGTCCCTCCGGTGATCACGGCCACCTTCTCCCGCAGCACTCCTGGCATGTCGAATCTCCTTCGGTCGAAGTTATGGAATGGATCGTCCACAACGTAGGCGGTAATGGACGATCGAGTCAAGAATGGATAGGCTGAGAACATGCCGAGACCACGCGCATTCGACGAACGCCAAGTCCTGGAGCGGGCCCGGGAACAGTTCTGGGCGACCGGTTATGCGGGAACCCGGATGGACGACATCGCCCGGACGACCGGCCTGGGCAAGGGCAGCCTGTACGGCGCGTTCGGCGACAAGGGCGCGCTGTTCCACCGTGTGTTCGACGACTGGTGCACCGCGGTCCTTCAGGTCGCCGAGCATCGGCTGACGGGTGGCCCGGACGCAGAGGCCTTGGCCCGGCTGTCGGACTACGTCCACCTGATGGCGGAGAACGCTGCCGCCGACACCGAGCGCCGCGGGTGCCTGCTGGCCAAGGGCGTGGCAGAGCTGGCCCAGCACGATCCGACGGTCGCCGGACGGTCGGCCGAGACCATGTCGGCACTGCTGACCCTGCTGCGGACCGAGATCAGTGCCGCCCAGCGCCACGGCGACATCGACAGCGCTGCGGATCCGGGGCGGTTGGCGGCACTGTTGCTGACGGTGGTCCGCGGTGTCGAGGCGGTCGGCAAGGCCGGTCTGGACCCGGAGACGCTGCGGAACATCGCAGACACCGCGCTGGCCGTCCTGCCTGTGCCCGCGTCCAAGGGATAGCCACCGCCGACCTGCTCGCTGCCCCCGACCCGGCATTGCGAGTCTGCGCCCACTCCGTCCGGCAACTGCCGATCGGTCACGCGCTCCGGCTGTCCTCCTCGACGCCCTGCGGGACCGCGAACGACGGACGGCTGGTTCCCCTTCACCGTGCTGCGGTCCGCGCTCGCCCGGGGCGCAACCTTCGAGGAGGTGGCACCGGTGGCGGTCCCCATCGTGACCGCGGGCGGCGCGTCGGTCACCGACCACGAACGCGGGCCGATCCGGCCGACGGACCCGAATCTCGGTGCCGTCGATGATGCGCACATGCCGTACGCGCCGAGGTGGTCGACGACCCTCGGGCGGAGAGTGAAGGTCACCCGGGTCAGGTTCGCCCCGGTGAAATCCGCCTCGGTGAGATCCGTGCCGACGGGGCGGGATCCGTTGAGGTCCGCGGCGACGAGGTGGGCTTCCCCTCTCGCCGGTGCCGGCGGTGCGGTGTCATTCCGGGTCGACGGCAACGTGCAGGCCGCGGATCGCGTAGCCCCCTATCTCGTCCTGGAACGTGACGCGGGGCGGGGTGAGCATCCGGACGCCCTTGAGGGCGAAGAGGCGGTTGAGGAAGACGTTGGCCTCCATCATCGCGATGTCGGCGCCGGGGCAGCGGTGCGGCCCGTCGCCGAACGACAGGGCGGCCGCATAGCGGCCCGTGGTCGGCCGGCCGGGGCGGACCGTTGCCGGGGCGGCGCCCACGGCGTTGGGGTCGGTGTTGGCCTCGTCCACGAAGAGGTCGACGCGTGCGCCCGCGGGCACGGTGACCGGGCCGTCAGCGCCGGGCACGTCGAGGGCACCGGTGGTGCGCCGGGCCAGCCGGGCGACCGCGGGTTCCAGGCGCAGTAGTTCGTGGATCACCGCGAGGCGTTCGGTCTCGTTCCCGGCCATGTAGCGCTCGCGCAGGGCCGCGTCCGTGAACAGGTGCCATGCGGCCACGCAGAGGAACTCGCGGGTAGTGACCATTGCGGCGGCGGCGTAGGTGAGGCACTCGCCGAGGATCTCGGCGTCCGAGCAGCCCTCGGCGATGAGGTGGGAGATCAGGTTGTCGGCGGGCTGTGCGCGGTGGGCGCGGACGGCAGGGCGGACGTCGGCAAGGTAGATCCGCAGCCAGTTGGTGTTCTGGCGGACCAGCCAGTAGATCCCGTGCGGGCTGGTCAGGCCGGGCCTGCCGAACTTCTCGGGGAAGAAGCGTTCCAGGCGGCGCTGGATACCGGGTCTGCTGTGGGTCAGTCCGATCACTGCGCACGCCACGTCGATGGCGACGCCGAAGGTGAGGTCCTCCAGCCGGGCCTCGCCGTCGGTCCGCAGAGTGTCCAGATGCTTGCGCGTCACGCGTTCGGTGAGTTCGCGATAGTGCTCCTCGACGCGGCGGGGGGTGAAGTAGCGGGCGGTCTGGCGGCGGTGCTCCCGGTGTTCGGGCCCGTCGCGGTAGAGCACGGGCCGCCGTATCCGGGCCGGCATCTTCTCTACGGTCTCGATCCCCAGGCCCGCCTGGACGGTGTCGGTGCTGCGCAGCACGGCGCGCGCCGCCGCGTAACCGCGCACCTGCCAGGTGCCGTCGCCACCGCGGCCGACCGGACAGCCGGGGCCGGTCGGATCCCTGCGGATCTTCCGTACATCGTCGCTCCGGTCGTCCATCGGACGCGGCCCCCGTCCTCGTGACGCCGCCCCGGGAGAGGCCGCTGTCAGGTGTGCCGCCAGCGTTCAGCATGTACGCACCCGCCGCCAGCCCCCCGACCGCCCGGAAGCCAGGGGGCCGTGGAAATTGCTGGCGATGCCGCAGGAGCCGCAGAAGGCTGACGTGCAGCCGTCCAGGTACACCGGCGCCGCGCCCGGTGATAACGAGGAGGAAACCCGTCTGCTGCTCCGTTTTGCGGCTCCGCGTGATCCGGCGATGGTCGCGAACTCGGTCGACCGACGGAGCCGGCGCTCTCCGACCACAGCTCCAGGCGCTGGGGCTGACCCTGCTGGCGGACCGAGCGGTAGGCGCCCCACCGTCAGCGCGGCCGGCGATGTCCGGCGACGGATGAGCAGGGGCCGCGTCGACCTGCCGGAGGCGTCGACAGATCATCGGGCCGCGCGGCGCCCGGCATTCGACAAGGGAATCGCCATGGCATCTTCCCCGGGTGGGTGAATCCGTCCGCCGCCGCGGCGGTACGGTGTACGCCAGTCGATCGCGTGTTCCATGGTCGCTGACCTACAAGGGGGTTTCATGAAGCACCGCCGCCCGCGCCACCGTCACAGAGTGATCGCCAAAGCGGTTGGTCCGGCGGGTGCGCTGGCCATCGCGCTGGCCGTGGGGACGACGCCGGCGATGGCCGCCGGAAAGACGTCCGACAAGCCTTCGCCCACCGGGTTGCCGGCCGAGCAGCCCGACCTGGCCGAGCAGCCCGACCCGGCCACGCCCTGGGCGCCCGAGAACGACGAGGCGCCGCTGCACCACAAGCCCGTACACCCCGAAGAGCTCAGGTCCGCCCGCGCGGCCCAGTCCCCTCAGCGGCTCACCATGCCCGCTCCGAGCGGACAGCACAGCGTGGGCATGGTCGGCCTGCACCTCGTCGACAAGTCCCGTACGGACCCGTACGTGTCCGGCGGCAAGGCTCGCGAGCTGATGGTGACGCTCTGGTATCCGGCCACCGCCACGTCCGGGCACTATCAGGCGCCGTGGATGTCGTCGATAGCCGGCGCCCACTTCCTCGCCTCGCGCGGGCTGACGACGCAGCAGGTGACCTTGCCGACCACCGCGGGCCACGTCCTCGCCCCGGTGAAGACCAGCCTCGGCAAGCTGCCCGTCCTGCTGTACTCGACCGGGCTGCACTCGGACCGCGCGATGGGCACCGGGCTCGCCCAGGATCTCGCCAGCCGCGGCTACCTCGTCGTCACCGTCGACCACACCCACGACGCCAACGAGGTGCAGTTCCCCGGCAGTCGGCTGGAGCTCAACAGGATGCCGTCGGGCGCCCACTCCTCCGACACGCTCAAGGTGCGCGCGGCGGACATCAAGTTCGTCATCAACGCCCTCGGCACGATCAGCAGCGGTGGCAACCCGGACGCCGGCCACGCGAAGCTCCCCTCGGGACTGTCGAAGTCGGTGGACACCTCCCGTATCGGAATGTTCGGCTGGTCGCTGGGGGGCGCGGCGGTCGCCGACGCCATGCAGCTCGACAAGCGGATCGACGCCGGCGCCAACCTGGACGGCCAGTTCTTCGGGACCGCGCCGAGCAAGGACCTGGACCGCCCCTTCATGCTGTTCAGCTCCGGCAACCACAACCGGAACAACGACAGCTCGTGGCGCACCATGTGGTCACACCTGAAGGGGTACCGGGTCGACATCAAGCTCGCCGGCGCGGCACACCTGTCGTTCAGCGACAACGAGTACCTGGTGCCGCAGTGGGCGCCCCTGCTCGGGCTCTCCAAGGCACAGGTCCAGAAGCAGTACGGCACGATCGACCCGAAGCGGGCGGTGAAGGTCCAGCGCGACTACCTCGCCGCCTTCTTCGACCAGGAGCTGCGCAAGAAGCACAGCACCCTGCTCGACAAGCCCAATGCCGCGTACCCGGAGATCTCCTTCGTCCGCTGAACGGACGTCCGAAGGGCCGGACCTGACCGCGGGTCCGCCCTCCGGCGCGCGCGGCGGCGGTTCCGCCGAGCCGCCGCCGCGCAGCGATTCGTGTCACGTACGCCACTCGGGGCGCAAATGTGATGGTCATGTGATCGCAGAACGCTAGGATGTTGGCTTTGTCGAACAATTGAGCGCTCGGCGCCGATTCGAGGAAGGACCCGCTGCCCTGTCCTCCGCACCACGGGCGCCGCGCCGGCACCGCACCCGCCGCCGCGCCGATATGCCGATGCTCGGCGGGATACGCCCGCCGGTGGCTTCAGTCGTCGTACTCCTGCTGATGGTCGCCGCCCTGGCCGTGGTCGGCCTGGAAGGTATCCACACCGCGGGCATCCCGCGGGCCGTACTGAACGGAGAGCAGCAGATCGCCGCGGACACCGCGCTGTCCCTGCGCACCGCGATCGACGCCGAGGCCGGTGCGGTGCGCCGCAAGGCCGAGGCATACCCGGCGACGAGCACCTCGACCCCCACGACCGCGCTCAAAGCGCTGGCCGCTGCCACAAAGGGCCCCTTCGGCCGTGCGCTCCTCGACGCGCGCACCGGGAGACTGCTGGCCACCAGCGGCAGGACCGTGCCGCTGGCCGGGGTGGACGTCGCCAAGACGGCGTCCGGACACAAGGAGATCCCGCCCCGGCTGGTGACGTCGGCCGGCACACGGCAACTGCTGTACTTCGCCGAGGTCACCCTGCCCGCGCAGCAGGACGAGCCTGACCAGGACCAGTACCAGGCCCCGAACCGGCCCGATCGGCAGTGGCTGCTGGTGGTCTGCGAGCCGCTCCCCGCCCCCACGGCGTACGGCGACGGACGCACCGCCCAGGTGCTGGACGCGAGCGGCACGTCGCTCGCCACCGCGGTCCGTGGCACGGCCTCTCCGGCTGCCGCACGCAGCGGTCTGCCCGCGAAGGCGGCGCGCGCGGCGCACAGTTCAAGGAGCGGCACCGACGCCTCGGGAAGCCTGCTGGGCGCCGCCTCCGGCGGCCTGCGCACCGTCGCCGGCTGGGCCCAGGTCGCCTCGGCGACCGGTCCGGGCGAGACCGACGACCTCGGTCTGGTGGTGCTCAGCTCCCGCGCGGCGCCCACCACGACCACCGCCGACGACTACTCGGGCTTCGCGCTCAAGGCGGCCGGGGCGCTGGCCGTGGTCGCACTGCTGCTCGGTCTGACGCTGTACTTCTCCTTCCAACGGCCGCTGCTGCGGGTGTACCTGTCCGCCGGCCGTCTGGCCCGGGGCGCGACCGGTGACGGGTCGGCCGCTCGGGCGGAGCTGTCCCGGCCGGTGCCGGTGCACGGTTTCGGGGAACTGGCGCGGATCGGGCGGGCCCTGGACTCGCTGCGCCGGCAACTGCTCGGCGAGAGCGGCCCGCAGGAGTTCCCGGCCCGGCGCGGACCGGGCTACCGGGCGCTGGCCGTGGCCGGAGTCGTGGTGGTGGCCTGCTGGTCGGTGCCGATGATCTTCATGCTGAACCGGGCGGACACCGCGACCGCGGTCCCGGCCGCGGTCCTCGCCGACCAGCAGGCGCGCACCGAGATCGCGACGAACCGCGTCCGGCAGTCCCTCGACCGGTCGTACACCGACCTGAGGGAGGCCGCCGCGAGCCTGCCGGGCCGCAGCCGGGAGGCCCAGGCAGAGGTCCTGCGCACGTCCCTCGCCGACCACAAGCAGTACCGCTCGCTGTATCTCCTGGACCACTCGGGCGGCATCACGCTGAGAGTGGGCGGCACACCGCTGCGCACCCTCGTCCACGTGCCCGGCGGTGGTGGGATCACCACCGTCAACACCTCGGGCCGGATACCGGCGATCGCCGCCTACGCGCAGGTACGGGCCGGCCAGGGCCAGACCCCGGCGGCCGGGGTGGTGCTGTTCGGCGAGATCGACGTGAAGGCGCTCAACTCCCTGCTGCCCAGGCCCAAACTGGGCAGCGTCTGGGTGACGGACCGCGACGACAGGGTCCTCGCGGCGAGCGTGGGCTACCGCGCCTTCCAGTCGCTGCCCGAGTCCGGTCTGACCCGTCTCGCCCGCGCCACCCAGGGCGCCCCGGGGACTGCGGGCACCGCGACCTCGGCGGTGCACAGCACGTCCTCCGGCCCCTCGGTCGACGCCGCCGCGCCGCTGGCGCAGACCGGCCCGACGGCCGGCCTCGGCTGGCACGTGGTGACCGCGGAGCCCGCGGCAGCGCTGCAGGTCCCCGCGGTCCAGGCCCAGCAGCGCACCATGCTCGCGGGCATCCTGGGCCTCGCTGTGAGCGTGGCCGGCCTGGGCTGGCTCCATGTCGTGGTGGTCCGGCCGCTGCGCGCGGTCGCGGCGCTCGCCGAGCGGCTCGCCGGCGGAGACCGCCGCACCGTGCTGCACCCGGTCAACCACGACGAGATCGGTTCGGTCACCCGCAATCTGGAGCTGGTGCGCCAGGTCCTGGCGGACCGCAACCGGGCGGTCAGAGCCGGTCAGTCCGCAGGGGTCGACCGGCCCCTGCACGAGACCACCCTCCAGCGGTAGAAGGACGGAAACCGGCGTGCTCTTTCTCTATGTCATCGTCCTGCTGTGCTGCGCCACTCTGTGGATCGCCGGAATCCTGGAGCAGCGGCGGCACTTCGCGTCGCTGGAGCAGATACCCACGCGGGTGCTGGTCAACGGCATCCGCGGCAAGAGTTCGATCACTCGGCTGTGCGCGGGCGCGCTGCGCGGCGGCGACCTGGTCACGGTGGCCAAGACCACCGGCACGGCCGCGCGGTTCATCCATCCGGACGCCACCGAGGAGCCGGTGTACCGCAAGTTCGGCATCGCCAACGTCGTCGAGCAGATCGGCATCGTACGGCGGGCGGCGACCTACCGGCCGGACGCGCTGGTGATCGAGTGCATGGCGGTGATGCCCGCGTTGCAGGAGATCAACCAGGAGAAGCTGATCCGTTCCACGATCGGCGTGCTGTGCAACGTCCGCGAGGACCATCTGGAGGAGATGGGGCCGACACTGGACGACGTCGCCCGCTCGCTCTCCCGCTCGATGCCGGTGGGCGGGGTGTGTGTGACGGCGGAGAAGGACCGGCTGCACATCCTCCAAGAGGAGGCCGACAAGCGGGACTGCCGCCTGATCGCGGTGGATCCGGAGTCGGTGTCCGACGCCGAACTGCGCGGTTTCAGCTGGTTCACCTTCAAGGAGAACGTGGCGATCGCGCTCGCCGTCGCCGAACTGCTCGGCGTGGAGCGGCAGACCGCGATGCAGGGCATGTGGGACGCGCCGCCCGATCCGGGCGTGCTGTCCGTGGAGCGCTACGTCACCCACGAGGGCAAGCGGCTGCGGTTCGCCAACGTCTTCGCGGCCAACGACCCCGAGTCGACGCTGATGAACGTCAAGCAGCTGGAGGACCTGGGCGCGATCCGGCGGCCGATCGGCGTGGTCATCAACTGCCGCCCGGACCGGGTGGAGCGCAACGGCCAGATGGGTACGATCGTCCCGGATCTCGGCGCCGAGACGGTCTTCCTGATCGGCCAACCGACCAAGAGCGCCCGCGACGCGATCCCGGCCGACTTCACCGGCCGGGTGGTGGATCTGGGTGGCGACCGCCGGGACCCCGGGGAGGTGACCGCGGCGATCCTCGCGGAACTCGGCCCGGACTCCTCGCTGGTGGCGATCGGCAACATCCACGGTCAGGGCGAGCTGTTCCTGGAGCGCCTCGCCGAACTGCCCCTGGACGACTCCGAGGACCTGTTGTTCGACGCCGTTCCCGACGGCGACGGTCTGGACCAGGAGACGATGCAGATCGCCATACCCCGGCAGCGGCTCTCGGTGGCCCGACCGCCCGAGCCGGAGCCGTACAGCTGGGTGGCGCCGCTGGAGACACCGACGTTCACCTTCCGCATCCCGGAGCAGCGCGACCTCGCCCACCGGGCCGCCGGCCGCCAGGACCGGCCCGACGACCGAAGCACCGCGGACAACCCGCACCAGTCCTACGATCCTTCCCAGTTCACGAGGAACCCGTGATCCCCGCCAATCTCAACGCACAGACCGCCGCACTGGGGATCGCCCTCGGGCTGGTCTTCTCGCTCGTCTGCTATCTGACCACCAACCTCAGCCCCGGGGGGATGATCACCCCGGGCTGGATCGCCCTCACACTCGTCACCGATGTGCGGATGGCCGGGCTGATGGTCGTCGTGGCGGTGGGAACGTACTTCCTGATGAAGCTGGTGCAGCGCACGGTGATTCTCTACGGCAAACGGCTGTTCGCCGCCGTCGTGCTGTGCGCGGTGCTGATGCAGACCACCGTGATGCTCGCCCTCAGCCACGAGTTCCCGCTGCTGTACACGTCACAGACCCTTGGCTTCATCGTCCCGGGCCTGGTCTCCTACCAGATGGCCCGCCAGCCGCTGGCGGCCACGGTCATCTCGACCAGCGCGGTGACCCTGGCCACCTACGTGGTGCTCGTCGCCGGTCTGTTGATCGGGGCCCTGCCCACCGGCTGACCCGTTCACCCCTCTCACCTCACAGTCCAGGAGGATCGGCCATGCATTCCGTACCAGACGGCAGGCGAACCGGCCCGACTCGCCGCGCCGTCTTCCGGACGATCGCGGGCGTGGCGGCCGCCGGAGCGGCGGGCGGTTACGCCTGGAACCGCTTCGGGTCCGACAGCGATGGTTCGGCCGGCGCGAACTCCGGCGCGAACTCCGGCCCGAGCGCCCGGCCCGACGGACCCCACACCTTCGAGCGGCTGTCCGCCCCCGGCCGCACCGTGGTCCGCGCCGACGACGGCGGCACGCTCGCCACCTTCACCGACGGCGCCCGTACGGCCGTACTCACCGGCCCCAGCCGCACCTTCAGCGAGCCGCGCACCACCGAGGCCACAGTGACCACCGACGCCTGGGTGCGGGTGCTGCCGCACACGTGGCAGCGGGGCGCGGAGAAGTCCGCCTGGTTCACGGGCTGGTTCCGCAAGGCACTCGGCGACACCAGCCCGGACGTCTTCGCCGTGGCGTTCCAGTACAGCAGCGCCGGAGCGCCCGCCAAACACAACGCCGACGGCGTGCGGTACGCGGGCACCGCGCACTTCGGCCCGCGCAATTCCGAGGTCGACAACCCGCTGGACTTCGCCTACCACGACGAGAAGTCCGACTTCTACGACTATCTGGGCACGGCGTGGACCTTCCCGGACGGCACGCGTGCGCAGCCGGAGACGGCCCGCTACGGCGATGTCGACTGCTCCGGCTTCCAGCGTCTGGTGTGGGGCTACCGCATGGGCATCCCCCTGCACAACACCAACACCCGGGGCGCCGGTCTGCCGCGCCGCGCCTTCGCGATCGCCGCCCACGGTCCCGGCCGCGTGGTGATCCCCCACACCGGCCGGGAGCAGGCCACCGACCTCGGTGTCCTGCAACCCGGCGACCTGGTCTTCTTCGCCATCATCAAGGACCGGCCGGACTTCATCGACCACTGCGGCATATACATGGGCCTGGACGACCAGGGCCGGCACCGCTTCTACTCCAGTCGCTCCGCCGCCAACGGCCCGACCCTGGGTGACCTGTCGGGCCGCTCACTGCTGGACGGCACCGACTTCTACGCCCGCGGCTTCCGGGCGGCCCGCCGCCTGTGACTCCGGCGCGTTCGTTCGATGCCGCCGCGGTCACCTGGCCGCGCGTGTGATGCCGCCGCGTGTGCACCGCCGCTTCACCTGACCTGCTGACCGAGGACCACTGCCATGACCGCCACACCCGCCGTCCAGCCCACCGGAGCCCAGCGCGGCCGTCGGGCGGCGACCCACCGCTCCGGACGCCCGGAGGACGCCCCGCGCTGGGAGCGCCCGGCGCTCGGCGCGGTACTGGCCGTTGCCACGGTGCTGTACTCCTGGGGCATCGGGCACGCCGCGCTCCACCCCTTCTACGGCGCGGCGATACGCTCGATGGCCGGCAGCCCGCGGGCCTTCTTCTTCGGTGGGCTCGACGTCGCCGGTTCGGTCAGCCTCGACAAGCTGCCCGGCGCCTTCTGGCCCGACGCCCTCTCCGTCTGGATCTTCGGCCCGCACACCTGGGCGGCAGCGCTTCCGCAGGTCGTCGAGGGCGTGCTCACCGTATGGCTGTTGCACCGGATCGTACGGGCCTGGGCCGGTCCGTTCGCCGCGCTGACCGCCGCGCTGGCACTCACCCTCACCCCGGTCACCGTGGCCCTCAACCGTGCCACGATCCCGGACACCGCGCTCACTCTGCTCCTGGTGGCGGCCGCCGGAGCGCTGCAGAAGGCGGTGCGCACCGAGCGGCTGCTGCCGTTGATCACCTGCGGGGTCTGGGTCGGCCTCGCCTTCCAGGCGAAGATGCTGCAGGCGTGGGTGGTGCTGCCGGTCTTCGCCGTCGTGTACCTACTCGTCGCGCCCGGCACGGCGTCGAAGCGGGCTGTGCGCGTCCTGCTAGGCGGTGCGGTCGCGTTGGCGGTCTCCTGCTCCTGGACGCTGATCGCCTGGCTGACACCGGCTTCCGACCACCCGTACTTCGACGGAACGTCCGGCAACGATCCGTTCGCCCTGGTCTTCGGCTACAACGGTTTGAGCCGTTTCAGCAGCGATCCCACCGCGTTCGGCGCCGTCCCGGGCACCGCCGCCAGCCGCACCACCGGCAACACCGGCTGGGACATGCTCATCAACCACACGGTCGGCCCGCAAGTCGCCTGGTTGCTGCCGCTCGCTGTGGTCGCCGCGGTCCTGGGCGTCGTCCGGCGCGCCGGACGACCGCGAACCGACCTGCCGCGCGCGGGGTTCTTGCTGTGGGGTGGCTGGCTGGCCGTGCACGTCGTGGTGTTCAGCGTCTCCAACGGCAACCACGTCTACTACACGGCCGTCATCGCCCCGGCGATCGCCGCGCTGACCGGTGGCGGGCTCGCGCTCTTCCGATCGGAGTACGAGGCGAAGTACGAGCCGGAGCAGAACGCGGAGTACGAAGCGGTCGGCCGACGGCACCTGGTGCTGCCGGCGGTGATCGCGCTGACGACGGCGTGGGCGCTGATCCTGGACTGGCCGACGCGATTTCTCTCATGGCTGTTGCCGGTCGCTGTGATGCTCGCACTGTGCGGAGTGGTGGGCCTGTGGAGCCGCGGGCCGCGCACCTCCCCACGGCGGATCCACGCCGCCCTCGCCGCCGGGGTCGCGGCCACCCTGGTCGTACCGGCCGGGTGGGCCGTCTCCAGCCTCGACCCGCTCTACGCGGGCGCCGCCACCTCGCCGATGGCCGGTCCGGTCGGCAAGTCGTACTACGAGCATCCCCGTCACGCTCCGCGCAGGAGAGGGCTCGACCGGCCCAGCGCCCGTGACACCGCCCTGCTCGACTACCTCACCGCGCACCGCCACGGCGAGAAGTACCTCGTTGCCACCCAGGCCGCCTACACCGCCGAGCCGCTGCTGCGGGCCAAGTCCGAACCCGTCCTCGTGATGGGCGGCTTCACCGGTATCACCCCCTTCCCGACCGCTCAGCAGCTCGGCAGCCTCGTCACCACCCACCAACTGCGTTATGCGCTGCTCACCACCCAGCGCCCCACCACGTCCGCCACCACCTGGGTGAAGAACCACTGCACGCGCGTCCGGCCCACCGCCTACGGGCTCCGCACCGACGGCAGCTTCACCCTCTACGACTGCGCGCACCCGAGGTGAGGCGACGCCCGCCCGGTCAGATTCACTGCCCTTCCGGCCGTCCTCGGTGACCACTTTCGGACAGAGTCCGCATCTGGAAAACGGGGCACCCGAACGGGTACGGCACCGGAGCTCGTCCGCGGTAAGAGCCTGTCTTTGAACCCCCGTCGGCCCGAGAGCTTGGGGGAGTGTGTGCCGGGCGTCGGGGCGCAGGCGGGGGTTCAAAGACAGGCTCTAAGTCGCCAGCCGGCGGTCTTGCCCAGCGGCGGTCGTGGCGCACCGGCGCTGGGCCGGCCGGGGCTGTTGATATCCCGCCCCGGCCCAAGGGCAGGAGACAGCACAGGCAGTGCGGTACGCACCCGATCCCTCACGGGGCAGTTCTTGCGGACGGTCCGCCGCCGCGACACCTACGGCGGTTCAGCCCCGCCCCGACACCCTCCTCCCCGTTCAACACCCGGGCAGCGAGAGCGATCCTGCCGTCCGCGACGCCCTCGGCCAGGCAGCCCTCGCCGGGTGGAACGCAGCGTAGAGCTACGTGGCGTCTCCTCGACGGCTCATGCCCCGCGGCCGGGATGCTCGACATCCGGACCACGACGGTCGGCTTGCCGCCGGGGCGGGGGCCGGGCATGCGGGGTGCCGAGCCCCGCCGTGTCTCCCCCGTCGCGGTGGGGCTCCTCAGCGCTGACGGCACGTCAAGGAAGGCGCCCCGGAATGCGGGGTCGCCTTGGTCGAGACGCCTCGATCAGGGCGGCTCGAAGGGCGGATCACAAGAGGTTGCCTGACTCCATCGGCAGGTCCTCCGGCCATGGGTCGTCGTACAGCGATTCCCTGCCCCCCCATCCGGGCGTACTCCGCTTCGCGCCAGTCCGGAGGGCTGGAGACGACGAAGCTGTCGCCGTCCGGGTCCAGCATCCAGGTGCAGGCCGCGTCGTCGGACTCCAGCCCGTGCCGCTCGGCCAGCACGATGAACTGTTCGGGGTCCGCACGACGGATATGCACGTCGATGTGGGTCAAGAGCCCTTCATCAACAACGCGTCGCTATGCAGGTACAACTGCCGGTGCGTCGTGGTGAAGGCGACCACGCGAAACAGCCTTCCGGCGCGAAGGAACTCCGCCATACCCAGCCTCTCCCTACACCACGACTCAGACACCAGCTCTCACTGGCCAACCGGCAACCCTTGAGCTCGCCCCGAGGCCAGCGCTACGCCATGCGCTGCCCTCGCCGGCTGCGCAGCCCGCGCCTAGCGGACATCGACGAAGTCGGCACCGGTCGTGACGGGGACGGTGGTCGAGGTGCCGGCGAACGACAAACGCCAGTCGCCGTCGGTGGCGGCCTTGACGGTGGTCTTCACCGCCCCGCCGCTGCCCGTGGTCACCGTCTTCACGGTCGCGTAGGCGCCGGCGCCCTTCTTGCGGAACTGCAGCTTCACCGGCTGGCCGCTGTAACCCCCGTACGTGTACGTCTCCCAGCTCGCTCGGGTCAGCTTGCCGGTCACCGTGAGCGTCTTGCCCTTTTTCACCGGCTCGGGCGCGGCGTTGACCGTCATCGTGGAGTAGCGGCGGACCTTGACGGTGGCGGCGGCGTCCTTGCTGATGTAGTCGCCGTCGTTGCCGCTGATGGGGATGCTGGCCTTCCAGGTCCCGGCCGTGGTGTTGTCCTGCGGATCGCCCCGCGGGTCCAGGGTCATGTGGTAGGTGCAGGTGCTGATGGTGGTGTCCGCATGGGGCACACAGTTCCCGGTGGAGGGGCTGTCCGGGGTGATCAGTCCCTTGGTGCCGTTCCACAGCGAGGGGACGGTGTAGTCCTCCTTGATGCCCGAATCGTCACCGGCAGTGACCTGCAGGGTGAACTTCTTCGCCTTGGTGGTGCCCAGGGCGATGTCGTGACCGCCGTTGATCACCACCTTCAGGATCCGGGTGTCACCGTCGTGCTGGTCCGCCTGGGCAGCGCCCGGCACGGCGAACACGGATATCACTCCGACAGCGACGGCCCCGACGGCCCGCTTCATCATCAATGTTCTTCCCTCAACCGAACTGAACAAGAGGCCGCGACGACCTGATTCACGGTTGCCCGACCCGCTTCAGTGGATCTGAAGCGTCGATGACGACTCGCCAGAGCGCGGAAGAGTTGTACGTGAGGACGTCACGCAGTTCCCCAGCCGGAAGTTCATGATCTTCCCCAGGGGGATTCCGGGGTCCACGTCACAGGTGCTGTCGGATGGAGAGGGCACCGATACTCCGGCCTGACGAGTGACGAGTGACGGGTGACGAGTGATGAGTGACGAGTGGCGAGTGGCGAGTGGCGAGTGGCGAGCGTCGAGAGGCTTCACCACTCCGCGTGGTGCGAGCCGCCGACTCCCATAGCCGGATGCCTCAATTGACCAGCTAGAGGGAACTTGTTGTCGCACTCGACGACCGCGGCGGTACGGAGGATGACCACGTCCCACGTAAGGGCGAGTAAGAATGTGGCCCGTGCATATACAACCTCAAAGAAGACTGCGCGCGGTACTGACCGCGGGCGCCGCCATCCTGGCGCTCGGCCTGTCGGGCGCCCCGGCGCAGGCCGCCCCGGGCGACAACCCCGGCGCACTCACGCCGCTCACGTCCGCCACCGAACTCGGCAAGCTGCAACTGCTCGAACACCGCGTGCCGGAGGCCTCGCTCGACAACCTGGCCACGGAGATGGGTACGTCGCGCGGCGTCGACACCGTTCTGGCCAGTGCGAACCATCCCATGCGCAACACGGCCGACTGTGACGCCACCGAGCGCGCCGCGCTCCCGGTCAGCCCCGCCGCCACGGACTCGTACTGCTGGGACACCGGCGACGCGACGACGCAGAGCTGGCTGCCGCAGTCCGTGACCACGTCCGGTGACGCCGACGACGACGGCATGTGGGGCACCAACAAGGTGATCCTCGCGGGGTGGACGCACAACGACAGCAAGGCAGGCGAACCGGCCGCCGACGACCACCTGGCCCGCGTCGCCTTCATCGACGCGAACGACCCGAAGAACCTCAAGTACCGCTGGGTGCTCCTGGTCATCCCGATCAACGGCGGCACCAACTACAAGAAGCTCGAGTCGCACCTCGGCGGCATGGTCTGGTACCAGGACAAGCTGATCGTGACCGCCAGCAACGGCGACAGCAACCACAATGCCCTCTACGTCTACGACATGAGCCGCATCCTGCAGGCCACCGTCAACAGCAGCGCCATCGGCAAGGTCGACGGCGGCTGGTCGGCCCACGGCTACCAGTACGTGATGCCCGCGATCGGCTCGTACAGCCTGACCGGCGGCGCCTGCACCTCGACGAACGACAACGCGGCGCCGTGCTTCGCCTCCATCTCCCTCGACCGCACCTCGACCCCGGACAGCCTGGTCGCCAACGAGTGGTTCTCCTCGGGCGGCAGCGAGCAGGCCCGCGTGTGGCGTTACTACTTCTCGACGGCGGCCGACCGCCCCGGCTTCCTGGGTATCGACGGCAACAGCCACGCCAACGCCGACGAGGCGTACGAGACGAAGGCGGTCGGCCTCCAGGGCGTCCTCTCCCACAAGCCGACCGGCGCGACCGCGCCGAACTGGTACGTCGACGACGCCCGCGGCGGCGTCGGCCAGCACGGCATCCTGTGGCGGCAGAACGCCTCCGGCGCGATGGCCGCGGCCAACTGCGGCACCGACCAGACCTACGCGTGCTGGGGCAAGCACACCGAGTCGATGTCGTACTGGCAGAGCACCGGCGAGGTGTGGACGCTGACCGAGTGGGCGGCGAACGCCCAAGCGGAGTGGAAGGATCCGGCCATCCCGGAGCGCGTCCTGTTCGCGACACCGCTGTCGTCCATCGACAGCACACTGCACAGCTGAGCGTGGAGCCAGGGCGGCCGAACACGTACGCCGCCCTGGCTCCCTGCCCACCTCGCACTCCTCACGCGCCTGGCCCGGCCTCACGCCCCTCGGAACGCCAGGCGCCCACGGTGTCCCCCCGTCTCCGCTGCGACCGACGCGGCGAGCAGCGGCAGGGCCGGTTCGACCTCCAGGTGACACCCGACGTCGATCCCGTCACGATCCTGGCCCCTCAGGAGGTCCCCAGGACGTGGCGGTCGCGGCTCGCGCCCACCATCCGTCGCTCGTGGAGTGCAACAGGCCGAGGCCGAGCGGGCCGTGGCAGGCGATGAGGTAACCGATCCCCTGGGCCGAGGAGAGGTGCGCGTCGTGCCGACTCCGCCGCGCCCACGGGCACAACACTGACCGCGTTGCTCCGGACCGGCCCGGGCACACAGTCGACTCTCGTCCACGTCGGCGACACCAGCGTCCGGCTGCTGCGCGACGGCGAGTTGTTCCGGATCACGCACGATCACACGTTGGTTCAGTCGTTGGTCGACGAGGGCCGTCTCACATCGTAGGAGGCACTCTCCCGCCCTCAGCGCTCCCTTCTCGTACGATCCCTCGGCCGACCCGCCGACGAGAACGAGAGCGAAGAGGAGGGCCACGGCGCCGACTTGGACCCCGTAGCCGGGTGTGCACGGGGGCGGCGCGGGGCCCGGCCCCCACTCGGCCGGGCACGGAGAAGCGCCCTGTACACGTTGACGTGTCAGGCGTTTGCCAGGAACGGGTCGATCGCCGCCCACGTCGACTCCGGGGCTTCCAGGTGTGGGAGGTGCCCGGCTTCCGGGATCTCGACGAACTGTGCGCCGGGCACCGCCTGTGCGACAGCACGCCCGTATTCCGGCGTGACGATCCGGTCACTCTCGCCCCACACCACGAGCGTCGGGACGTTCACCGCGCCGAGCCGGCCGAGCAGCGTCGGGTCGCTCATGCTGGTGCCGGCGACGGCGGCCATCGTGCGTCCGTTCGACTGCTGGATGGCACGCTGCTCATCGGTGAAGCCGGCCGGGTCGACATATCCGCGCTCCGGGTCGTGCCACGCGGCTGCGGCGAGACCGCGTGCGTCAAGGGCGAAGAAGTCCGCGACAGGCTCGCCCTCGACCACCGCGCCGACCCCGTCGATGACGACCACGGCCCCGACCAATCCCGCGTACCGCTGGTGGTGGGCGGCCTGTGCCGCCATCTCGAGAGCGATCCACCCGCCGATCGAGGACCCGATCAGCACGACGTCGTGCTCTTCGTGCTCGAGCAGGCGCGCGAGGTAGGCGGTCGCGAGCTGGGCGACCGAGCCGATCGAGTCGGGCCGCGCTGTGCCGTCCCAGCCGGGATGCGTCGGCGCCAACGCGTGCAGGGTGGCTTCGAGATGACCGACTATGGGCGCGACGGTGCGGGGGCCGCCGCCCCCGTGCAGCACCAGCGCGGTACGTGCCTCGGGGGCGCCGGCCTGGAGGACGAGGAGGTTCTCCGGAAGGGTGGGAAGTGCGATGGGCATGACGCTCCTCGGTGAATCAACATGTTTATATACGGACGTTGATACGGTAGCACCATGGCGACGGACCTTGAACTTCTCGGGCATGCGATCAAACGTGCGCAGTACCGCAACCACCGCACGATGGACGGCGCGCTACGCAAGATCGGCATCAGCCTCGTCCAGTGGGATGCTCTGCGCGCCATCGAGCGTGTGCCGGGGGCTTCCGGGCACGAGCTCGCCATTGCGACGTTCCAGAGCGACCAGGCGTTCGGCACCCTCGCGAACCGGCTGGAGGATCGTGGGCTCATCGTCCGGTCCGCAGGACACGGGCGGCGCGTCGAGCACACTCTCACCGCGGCGGGTCATGCGGCACTGACAGAGGGGCGGCAAGTGTCGATCAGCGTGCTGGAAGACCTCTTCGCCCCTCTCGACGAGGCGCAACGCAGCGAGTTGCTTCGCACGCTGAGGGAACTCACCGAAGAGACGTGACCAGAACACACGCGGCCCGGCTCGCGGATGGCGGGCCGCGGTCAACGCGCCTGCCGGGGCCAGGCGGTGAAGGTCAGTGCCATCGCGGCCATCGCGAGTCCGGATCCGGCGACGAGTACGAGGACCGGATTCCACAGGCTGCTCAGCGCCTGCACGAGTACGGGGAAGGCGAAGCCGGCGTAGGCGAGGCTGTAGAAGACGGCCATCGCGGTGGCCGCGTGCTGCGCAGGGGCCAGCGATTCCACCAACCGCAACCCGCTGACCAGGAGGATGCCGTAGGCCGAGCCCAGAACGACAGCGGCGGGCAACAAGGCCGCCAGGGAACCGGTGCCCGCGGTGAGCGCTGCGAGGAGCATGCCGACGGTCGCGGCCGTCATGCCTGTGCGGAAGGGGGCCGCCGGGGAGCGTCGTGCGAGTCGGCCCGCCCACGGCTGTACCGCGATGCCGGTGCCCAGCGTGATCGCGGCGACGATGCCGCTTGCGACGGGGCCGAAGTCGCCGAGGGACACCAGCGCGGGAAGCGCTGTGAAGGAGACGGTGGCGGCCCCGAAGATCCATGGTGCCGTGGGGAGTACGACGGCCAAGAAGGCGCGGCTCGTCAGATAGGTGCCGCGCCGACGGTCTGCCGCCGGGCGGCGGGTCTCCGGCCCGAGGTGGCGTCGGGCAGTCTCAGGGGCTTGGAACACGAGGGGCAGGACCAGTGCCACGAGCGCGATGTGGACGAGGTAGGACGTGGTCCTCGGTGAGGGAAGCCACTGGACGAGGGCCCCGGACAGCAGGGGGCCGGCCGCGAAGCCGGCTGTCAGCGCGACTGCCGCCCGTCGCGCTCCCAGGCCGCGCGTCTGTGCCGTGTCGGACAGTTCCTTGATCCATGCCGTTCCCGGCCCGAACGCGGCGCCGGCGCTGATCCCGATGAGGATGCGCCCGATGAGGGTCGGCGCGAACGCCCCGCCCGCGAGCCAGAGCACCGCCGAGCCGAGCGCGGAGAGCAACAGCGCGGTGAGGAGCGCCCGGCGGCGGCCGACACGGTCCGAGACCCGCGCGGCGATCAACAGGGCCGGGACGAGTCCCAACGCGTAGGCCCCGAAGAGGCCGTCGGCCCGGGTCCCGTTCAGGTGGGCGTAGGCGTGGAGCAGGGAGGCGAACATGTTCGCTCCCCATCCGACGACGAAGACGGCGGCAGCGGGCCGGGTCCAGGCGAAACGTGCGGCCCGTGGTGCAACGCGGGTTCCGCGGTCTGTCCTGGCCGGCGACGTCGGGGCGGCCGACTGGTGTGTCGGAGCGTCGGGGGCGTGCGTGCGGGTTTGTACGAGCATTGGTGTTCAGTCCCTGCTCTGCTGCTGGACGGCGTCGGTGATCGGTGTGGGGCCTGCGGTGAGTTCGAGGATCTTGCGGCGCGGCTCGCCCCGCGCCGCACAGGACGGCGGGTTGACCGCCCCGCTGTTCCCGCCGGGCCGGGGCCGTGGAGGCCCCCGGCCCGGCGGGGTCGTCGAGCCGCTCGCGCAGCATCACGAGCAGACGTTCACGCACCGGCCCTGTCGGTCTCGGCGCGCTTGGCGACGAAGGCGATGAGTGCGTCGGCGGCCGGGCCGGAGGAGGCGGGGTTCTGCCCCGTGATCAGCAGGCCGTCCCGCAGGACGTACGGCGCCCAGTCGTCGCCCTTGGAGTAGTCGCCGCCGAGCCGGACGAGTTCGTCCTCGACCAGGAAGGGGACCACGTCGGTGAGCTGGACACCCTCTTCCTCGCTGTTGGTGAACCCGGTGACCTTCCTTCCCCGAACCAGTGGCGTGCCGTCCGCGTTCACCGCGTGCCGCAGGACGCCAGGGGCGTGGCAGACCAGAGCCAGCGGCTTGCCGGCACGCAGGGTGGTCTCGATCAGGCGGACGGAGGTGGCGTCCTCGGCGAGGTCCCACAGGGGGCCGTGGCCGCCGGGGTAGAAGACGGTATCGAAGTCGTCGGCGGCCACGGAGTCGAGGCGGACGGTGTGGGCGAGAGCGGCCATGGCCTCGGAGTCGGCCTCGAAGCGGCGGGTCTCGTCGGTCTGGTTGGCGGGTTCGTTGCTCTTGGGGTCCAGCGGGGGTCGGCCGCCCTGGGGAGAGGCGAGCACGAGGTCGGCGCCGGCGTCGCGGAAGCGGTAGTAGGGGGCGGCCAACTCCTCCAGCCAGAAGCCGGTCTTGCGGCCGGTGTCGCCGAGCTTGTCGTGCGAGGTGAGAACGATGAGGACCTTCATGGTTACTGCTCCTTGGGGTGATGTTCCGGGACGACTGGCCGAGTAGACCGGTCGTCTCTGTGTGGCGAAAAAACGCGCACCCGCACGGTGCAATGGCCATGCGGCGCCGCGTCGCAGGGAGGGTGCTACAGGTGCAGGAGTCGGCGGGTGACCGTCATGGCGGTCACCAAGGGGTCGGTGTCCCGATGGATCTTGGTCATGACGCTGGCGCCGAGCCACATGCCGTACAGGGTTTGCGCGGTGGTGCGGGCGTCGTCGTCGACCGCGAGCGAGCCGTCCTCCAGACCTGCGGAGATCGCCCGTTCCAGGCGGTCGACGATGGCGGTGGTGCCCTCCTTGAGCGCGAGCCGCATCGACTCCGACAGGTCGGAGACCTCCGCACCGAGCTTGACGGCCAGGCATTTGCCCTGACAGTCATCGACGCTCTGCGTCTCGCGCCAGCCCTGCCAGTAGTTCATCAGCCGCTGCGCCGCCGTCACTCCCGGCTCGGCGAAGATGCCGTCCATGTCAGCGAGGTAGTCGCTGAAGTACGACCGCATCATCGCCTCGCCGAAGGCGTCCTTGGAGTTGAAGTAATGGTAGAAGGACCCCTTGGGCACTCCGGCCTCGGTGAGGACCTCGTTGATCCCCACTGCCGCGAATCCCTTGTGGGACATGATCCGCTGAGCCGTGTCGAGAATGCTGCGGCGCGTGTCGCCCTGAGTGACTGGCATGCCTTTATCCTACTCTGCGACTAGACCGGTCGTCTAGCTGCGGTCAGTGGCCGAGGAAGTCCAGAAGGATCTCGTTGACCTCGGCGGTGTGCGTGGTGAGGAGACCGTGGGGAGCACCCTCGATCTCGGCGTACTGCGCGGTGGGCAGAGCCTTGGCGAAGCGGCGCCCGGTGGCCTCGATGGGCAGGGTGCGGTCGGCGGTCCCGTGGACGATCAGCGTCGGGACGTCGATGCGGGGAATGTCGGCGCGGAAGTCGGTGGGCCAGGTCAGGGGCGCGGCCGCCGAGGCGATCGCACCGGCGGACGCCGCCACGTTCCAGGCATTACGTACCGCCTCCTCGCTGACCCGGGTGCCGAGGTTCTCGTCGAGGTTGAAGAAGTCGTTGTAGAAGCCGGTGAAGAAGGCATAGCGGTCCTTCTTGACGGCATCGGAGATGCCCTGGAAGAAGGAGGCGGGGGCGGCGCCCTCCGGGTTGTCGTCTGTGACGAGCAGGAAGGGTTCCAGCGAGGCCAGGAAGACGGCCTTGGCGACGCGGGCGGAGCCGTAGGTGGAGAGGTAGCGGGCGACTTCACCGGTCCCCATGGAGAAGCCGACCAGAACCGCGTCGCGCAGGTCGAGGGTCTCCATGAGGGTGTTCAGATCGGCGGCGAAGGTGTCGTAGTCGTAACCGATCGAGGGCCGGCTGGACTTGCCGAAGCCGCGCCGGTCGTAGGTGATGACCCGGTTGCCGGCCGCCAGCAGCGCCGGCGCCTGCCCCTCCCAGGAGTTGCCGTCCAACGGATAGCCGTGGATCAGCACGACCGGCCGCCCCTCCCCCGCGTCCTCGTAGTGCAGTTCGATATCGGTGCTGTTCTCCGTGCCGACCTTGATGCGTCCCATGACGCTTGCCCCCTCCGGGAGTTGTGGACGGAACCGGCGTGTGCCGTGTTCCGATGCCGAGAACTATACGACCGGTCTAATCGATCGTCAATGCCCACTCCCGCCGTCGAGGTACCTCGCGGCACCTGGGGCGCGGTTCTCTTGCAGGTCGGCGCCTCGCGCACAGGGATGGTGCCGCGTCCGGCACACGCCCTCTCGGAAGCGGAAGAGCCGGGCACGTTCCTGGCTGAGTGATGTCCGCCAGGCCGTTGTCACCGTTTCGTCCCAAGCTGCGCAGCCGTACACCCCTTCGGGCCTTTCCTGAGTCTGTCTGTTCAGGACCACCGTCGATCGCAGGGGACCGCCCGGCCGGGCAGACGCGATGCAGAGAGAGGAACTGTCATGGGGGACTTCCGCAGATGGGGCACCGCCGCCCTCGGGATCACCGGGCTCGTCGCACCGTTGACGCTGGCACTGGGGGCTTCTCCGGCGCAGGCCGCGAGCAACTGCACCACGCAGAGCGGCCCGTATCAGAAGCAGGTGGAGAAGTTCCTCGGCCGCCCGGTCGACGGCAAGCAGTCCACCTCCGACTGCAAGGCCGTCAAGGCCTTCCAGAGCAAGCACGGCATCACCCCGAACATCGGCTACGCCGGGCCGGTGACCTGGGGCGTCATGGACCTCATGAACAAGCAGAAAGCCGTCGGCAAGACGCCGAACAAGAGCGGCAAGTGCCCCGTGAACAAGGGACGCATAGCCTGCGTCAACCTCACGCTCCAGATCAGTTGGATCCAGGACGGCAAGAACCTGGTCTACGGGCCCGTCCCGGTGCGCACCGGCCGCAACGGGTACGAGACCCGCACCGGCCTGGAGAAGGTCTACTGGCGGCACATCAACCACGTGTCGACCATCTACAACGTTCCTATGCCCTACAGCCAGTTCTTCGACGGCGGCCAGGCGTTCCACTCCGTCGGGGTCAGCATGTGGAACCCGCCCGGCTCGCACGGTTGCGTCAACATGACGAAGACCGCCGCGAAGAAGTACTGGTCCTTGCTGCGCACCGGCGACGACGTCTTCGTCTACGGACGCAAGCCCGGCACCTGACCCGACCGGCGTCAGGGCCGCGCAACGACACGTGCCTGCCGCGCTCTATGCCCGATCATCGCCCGGCTGTGGGCTTCTTGACCGTCCGCACTCCTGCCGCCCACCCGGTCCCACCGGACGCCTGGCCGGCGCTCGCCGCGCCGGCCAAACTGCACGACCACGAGGAGGTCGACCTGCTCGTGGGACCACATCGACCACCTGAAGGACAGGGGCGGGGGTCACACGGGCTCGCCGATGCGGCGGTCGAGCTCGCCGGTGTGCAGGGGCACGGCCCAGCGCGCCGTCGGCCCGTCTCCTGCCGTTCGCGACGTCATCGTCCATCCACCGGCAAGGCCGACCGCAGCCGCGGGGGCTCGCTCGGGTCGTTCTCTGTGGTGTCCGGTGAAGATGGCGCTCTGCCTACCGCGTACCAAGTTCGCGCAGCACTTGCTGCAGGTGGCGGTGGCCGATCGTCTCGTAGCCGATCACGGTGACGAAGGGCGCGAGCATGACCACGAGCAGGCATACCGCGATGTCCACGCCGGCGGCGGCCAGGAGGACTGCCGTGAGCAGGACGGCGACGGTGAGGGCGATCAGGAGGATGTGGAAGCGGTCGGCCGTGGAGAGCAACAGGGTGTGCAGGAGGTAGATCATCAGCATGTAGAGGCCGACCGGGAGGGCGAGGGCGAGGACGACGGCGGTGCCGGAGATCTTGGCGTGGTGTTCCATGTACAGACCGGCCACGTGGAGCCCTGCGCCGGCTGCGGCGACGCCGATGAACAGCGGGATGTGGCCGTAGCCGAAGAGATATCCGCAGCTGCGTCGGTGGACCAGGATGTCGCCGAACGGCGTCAGGAAGTACATCCACCACATGCCGAAGGTCAGTCCCACACCGGCGATGACCACGGCGATGGCGTTCCAGGTCCAGTGCGTGCCGTCCTCGCCGCCCAGGAGGCCGCCGGAGGAGGCGACCGTGCCGACGACGCCCTCGCCGAGAACGATGATCGCGAAGAGTCCGTACCGTTCGGCGACGTGGTGCGGGTGCCAGGGCGTGCCACCGGCGGCGCCCTGTGTGAGCACCGGCAGGAAGAGCTCGAGGGCGCCCATGACGCCGAACGCGACGAAGACGACGGCGATCGGCATGTGGACGAAGGCCACGACGATCCAGCAGGCCTGGACGATCAGCGTCCAGCGGATGTTGGCCATGCCGACGTCGTGGAACGACGGGGACTGCCGGGCGGCGCGCCACCACTGGAGCACCATCGCGATGCGCATCACGACGTAACCGACGACCATGGCGCGCAGTTCGAGGTGGATGCCCTCCTTGACGGAGTGGAACAGTGCGGGCAGTCCGAGCGAGAAGACGACGACGCCGATCATCTGCAGCATCGTCAGGGCCCGGTAGAGCCAGTCGTCGGTGGCGAAAGCGGAAGCGAACCAGCTGAAGCTGATCCAGGCGACGCTGATCGCGAACATCGCCAGGACGAACGCGATGGCTGCCTGGCCGGCATGCGCTTCGGCGACCATCTCGGCGAACTGGACCGCTGCCGTGCCGACCGCGACCACGAAGGTCAGGTCGAACAAGAGCTCCAGCGGTGAGGCGGTCCGGCCGTGTTCTTCCGGGTCACGGCCGGTCATGGGGACCAGCCGTCGCGACAGGCCGGGCTCGCCGGACGTGCTGGCGGGTGGGGAGTCATTCATGGTCAGCAGTATTTCTGACGCTCCCGGCACCTGCCCGGCCGCACTGCCGTAGCGGGCGACGGCAAAGCACCGTACTCATGTCTCCACCTGGGTACGGGTGTGCGGTGTCGTGCCGGAAGGGGCGTCCTGTTCTGCTGTGAGCGACCATGCCGCGAGCGAACCAGCGAGCTCGGGGGCAGCGAGCAGCTGCACGTGGTCGTAGGTGGGGCTTGGTTCAAGTGCGCGGCCCGGCGCCGTGCAGCAGAGTGTCGATGATGCGGGCGGCGGCGGTGTCGATGTCGGTCTGCTCCGACTCCCCGTGCAGGGACTCCCCGAGGAGCGCGTAGTAGACGCGCTGCACCCACTGGAGGTCGGCCGCCTCGTCGATGAGTTTGTTCGCCTGGGCTCGTTCCAGCACCGCGATGCAACGCCGGGAGATGTCCTGGTGGAGGGCCGCCGCTTCGCTGTCGGGGGCGGCCGGCTGCGCCAGGGCGAATCCCCAGGCGCTCTTGATCTCCAGCACGTTGGCTGTGATCTGGTGCAACGCCACCAGCGGTGGGGCGGTGTCCGGTCGGCCGTCGTTCACGGCCCGGGCGAGCTGGCGGGCGGCGGACACCGCCAAGGCCTCGACAAGCGCCTGGCGGTGGGCGAACCGCCGATTGATCGTCGTCCTGGCCACCCCCGCCGCAGAGGCGATCTGCTCCATCGATGCTCCGGGGTCCGCGGAGAGCACGCGTTCCGCCGCCTCCAGGATCACGCGCACACTGCGCTCCGCGTCCGCCCGCAACGGCCGTGCCACTGACTCGCTCATGGCTCCTCCTCCACTCGTCCAACCCAACCCAACCCAACTCGTAAATGATACGACGTTGCCGCGACTTCCAGTTATCTGCATCAAGACTGTTGCAATTAGTCGTTCATTCGGTACTCTCTCGCATCAGTTACTAGTGAAGGAGCATCCCATGCCTAGTACAGCCCTCGTCACCGGTGCGTCCTCCGGACTCGGCGCGGAGTTCGCCGCGCAGCTCGCAGCCCGCGGGCACGATCTGGTCCTGGTGGCACGATCCGAGGACAGGCTCACCGACCTCGCCGGGCGCTTGAGTGCGCAGTACGGCATTCGCGCCCACGTGATGGTTCAGGATCTCGCCGAGCCCGAGGCCGCTCTCCGTATCGCCGACCGGCTGGCCGATCGCGCCCTGAGGGTCGATCTGCTGGTCAACAACGCGGGGTTCGGCACCTGCGGCCGCTTCGAGACCATCGCCCCGCACCGCGACCATGACCAGCTGATGGTCAATGTCGTCGCTCTCGTCGACCTCACGCACACGCTGCTGCCCCCCATGCTGGAGCGCGGCACGGGGGCGGTCGTCAACGTCGCCTCCACCGCGGCCTTCCAACCCGCTCCGTACTTCGCCGTCTACGGCGCGGCCAAGGCCTTCGTGCTCAACTTCGGGCTCGCCCTGCGCCAGGAGTACCGCAAGCGGGGCATCCGTGTCCTCACGGTGTGCCCCGGCCCCGTCGACACTCCCTTCTTCGACACCATCGGCACCCGCGACGCGGCCGTGAACGGCTCCATGAGCACACCGCAGGCGGTCGTCAGCGCCGCTCTGCGTGCTCTGGACCGTGACCGTGCCTACCTCGCCCCCGGGCTCGGCAACGCCCTGAGCGCGCACCTGCTGCCGCGTCGGCCGCGCACCTTGGTCGCCGCTCTCGCCGAACGCGTCACCCGCAAGGTCCTCGCCTCGTCGGACACCGCCGACCAGCCCAGTCAGTACGCGGCATGAGTACTTCCCCGGCCCCGGCCGTGGGCGCCGCTGCCGCGATGCTGCTCGTGGGCACCTCGACGGCCGTCTCCGCGACGGTCGCCGACTACCCCGTCCTCGGCGGCCAGGCCCTGCGCTACGCGCTCGCCGCAACCATCCTTCTCGCCGTCGTACGCCATCAGCGCCTGCCCCGCGTCGGGCTGACGCTCCGCGACCTTCTCCTCCTCGCGGCGCTGGCCGCCACCGGGCTGGCGGGCTTCAACATCTTCCTGGTCGAGGCCACCCGGCACGCGAGCCCCGCCGTGATCGGCACCGTGGTCGGAGCGATCCCCATCGTCCTTGCCCTGGTCGGGCCGCTCACCGAG
Source organism: Streptomyces sp. NPDC030991 (assembly GCF_055571235.1). Lineage (NCBI taxonomy): Bacteria > Bacillati > Actinomycetota > Actinomycetes > Kitasatosporales > Streptomycetaceae > Streptomyces > Streptomyces sp. NPDC030991. The sequence continues at coordinate 91,927 of NZ_JBVIFR010000015.1, read as the reverse complement.
CGCCGACGGCCCGCCGCCCGCACGGTTGGCGCCGCAACCGTCGTCACCCTCGGCGCCGCCGTCGCCGCGGGGCTGGGCGGCGGCAGCCTGCACGGTGTCCTGCTGGCAGTGGGCGCACTCGCCGGCGAGGTCGCTTTCTCCCTTCTCGCCCTTCCCCTGCTGCCGAAACTCGGCCCCCTCAGGGTCGCCGCCTACTCCGCGGCATTCTCCGTACCCATGCTGGTGGCGGCGGGAATCGCCCTCGACGGCGCGAGCGCCCTGCGCCTGCCCACTTCCGCCGAAGCAGCCGCATTCGCCTATCTCGGTGTACTCGTCACAGCTACCGCCTTCTTCCTCTGGTACGACGCCCTGCGCCGGATGGGGGCGGCCCGCGCCGGACTCTTCGCCGGCCTTGTCCCGGTGGGCGCCCTGCTCACCACCGCGATCCTCGGACTCGGTGCCGTGGGGCCGGCGGATGTCATCGGTGCCCTGATCGTCGCAACGGGCGTCGTTCTCGGGCTGCAACCGGCCCCCACCGGAGGAGGCAGCGCAGACAACGCGCTCCCCCAGACGTCAAGGCAAGATCAAGATGGTGCGGGCCCCGACGGGACAGCACCCCGCCCAGCAGGCCCGTGAGCGATTCAACCGGTCGATCGCCTTGCACGGGCCGACCGTGCCGATCTGGACGATGCTGGTTCGACGGGCTCGTGACGCGGTCGGTCTCCAGGAGCATCGCGGGGCGCGCACGGCACGGTCCTCAACGCCTTCGCGTCCGCGTCGGGACCCTGATGCGCCAGAGCTGGACGGGGATGAGGGCGAGTCGGTCGGCCCGCAGCGAGCCGGGGCCGTCATGGCCTGCATCCCTACCGGTCGTCGCCCGGCGTCACAGGAGGGCGCCGCCGGAGACCTCGATGCGCTGGGCGGTGACCCAGCGCAGCCCCTCGGAGGCCAGCGTGGCGATGGCGTCGCCGATCTCCTCGGGTTCGCCGACGCGGCCGAGCGCGGTCTGTCCGGCCAGCACCTCGCGCATTCCGGCGTCGTCCCGCATCGCTCCGCCGTTGAAGTCGGTGGCGGTCGGCCCCGGGGCGATGGAGTTGACCCGGATGCCGCGAGGTCCGAGTTCCGCGGCGAGAGTGCGGCCCAGCGCTTCGACGGCGGCCTTCGATGCGGAGTAGGCCGAGGTGGCGGGGCTGGTGTGGCGGGTCAGCGACGTCGAGACGTTGATGACCTGGCCGCCCTGGGCCAGCAGCGGCACGAGCGACTGGATGAGGAAGAACGTGCCCCGGACGTTGGTGCCCATCACCGTGTCGAAGTCGTCGGTCGTGACCGTCTCCAGCGGCCCGAAGATTCCCACTCCCGCGTTGTTGACCAGGATGTCGAGCCGAAAGGCACCCCAGCGCTCCAGCTGCGCGCCCAATGCGGAGGTGAAGGACGCGAAGGAGGAGACGTCGCTGATGTCGAGCCGGAGAACAGCGGCCGTCCCACCCACGGCCCGCACCTGTTCCGCCGTCCCCTCAGCCCCGGCCGCATCACCGCGGTGGGTGACCACGACCCGCACTGCCTTCGCCCGTTCGGTGGCCGTTCCCATGCGGTGGAGAGGAACGGTCCGGCGGAGTTCCTCGTACTGTTCGCCGCGTTCATCGTGATCGTCGTGGCGGCGTTCCCGCGCTCCAACTGAAGCGCCGTGCGCCGAAACAGAACCGGCCCGAAGCCTCCGAGGCTTCGGGCCGGACCTGTTACTGCCGGTGGATCAGCGCACGTCGACGTAGTCGGCGGACGAAGTCGCCGTGGACGCGACGCTGTTGCCCGGGTAGTAGTAGCGGAAGGTGCCGTCACCCGTGGCCTTGACGGTGGTCTTCAGCGCGCCGGACGAGGAGCTCGTCACGGTCTTGAGGGTGCTGTACGTGCTGGAGCCGGCCTTCTTGAACTGCAGCTGGGCCTTCTGGCTGCCGTAGCCGTAGTACTTCTTGTAGGACCAGCTGACCATGCTCAGGTGGCCGGAGACCGTGATCGTCTTGCCCTTCGCCACGGGCTCGGGCGCGGCGTTGAAGGACTTGATCTGGGTGGCACGCTTGACCCAGTGGTTCTGGTACTGCGACCACTCGAGGCCGTTCTCGGAGTCCTCGGTGGCAGCGGCGTACACGTTCCACTTGCCGTTCAGCGCGCTGTCGTAGAGGTCCCTCGTCGGGTCCGCCGTCAGCACGACCTTGCAGGTCGCCGTCGTCTCGCTCCAGCGTTCACAGTCCCGCGAGAGACCGTCATTGTCGGAGACGATGGCGCCGTCGACGCCGTAGTCGTCGTAGAGGTCGGTGCCGTGCCACAGGAACGCCTGGACCCCGTAGATGCCATCGGGGTTGGTGGCCGTCACGTAGACGTTGAACCGCTTCTTCTGCGTGCCACCGACGACGACATCCTTGCCGGCGTTGACGGTGACCTTGGTGACCTGGATCTGGTCGACGGACCGCGTCGACATCTTGCCCTGCGTCTTCGCCTTGCCCAGCATGTGCGACTTGACGGTCGCGGCGGGCGAGGGAGTCTCATCGGCCTGAGCGGCCGGGACCGCGAGTGCGGTGAGAGCCACGGCGCCGGACATCGTCGCGGCGGCCAGGCTGGCACGTATGCGCATAAATGCTTCCCCAGTTGAGAAAGTGCTCCTGGTTCACCGAGGTGTCCCCCGGGAACCGAATGAGAGAAGGAGCTGCATCGATCGGATGAGTCTGTTGACTCGTGAACAAGACATCCGACACCGGGGAACGGTTGTACGGGTCACGAAGTTTTTCGACCTTGCGGCGAACACCGCTCTCAACGGCCGTTGAACCAGCAGCGCGTGGTCGCAGTCGGTACCCGTCACGAACCGGTTGTCGTCGATCGACGCCGCCGCCACGCTTCCGTTGGGCGGCGGCAGGTATGCCGGTCGGTTCGGTACGGGCGGGGTCAGAGGACATGCAGAAGGGCCATGTCCACGGCCACCCCGGCGATGATGGCGGCGAGCGGGCTCCTCGACCAGTGGTACGTGCCCGCGCAGGCGGCGATCCCGGCCAGGGCGGGCGCCCCGTACGGTGCGCGGGTGAAGTCGGTCGCCTGAACGCTGTAGACGACGAGGATCACCATGATTCCGGGCGGCAGCGCGGAGCGCAGGTACTGCAGGACGGGCGCGTCGGCATGCTTGCGGAGCAGGACGAAGGGTGCCGCGCGCAGGGAGAAGGTGATGGCCGCCATGACCAGGATGGCGGCGACGAGGTAGCCGGTGTCAGGCACGCTTGGTCCTTGTGGTGCGGGTGGTCAGGTAGTCGCCGAGCAGGAAGACGAGGTACGCGACGACCGCGACGGTCAGGAACTGGTCGGTGCCCGCGATGATCGCCACGCCGCTGGCGGCCAGTCCGTAGAGCACGGGACGCAGATTGGCGCGGTTCTTCGCGTGGTCCCAGGAGAGCACCACGAAAAGCGCGGTGAGGGCGAACTCGATCCCCTCGATGTCGTCGGGGAGTGCCGTGGACACGAGGGCGCCGGTCAGGCTGCCGAGGACCCAGTACGCGTGGCTGAACGCCTGGATCAGGGTGATGCGGCGCCCGTTGAGTTTCTGCGCCGGGTTGGCGGCGAGCAGCGAGTAGGTCTCGTCGGTCAGGGCGAAGATCCCGTAGCCGCGCTGGGCTCTGCCGTGCAGCAGGTGCAGCGGGAAGGACAGACCGTAGAAGACATGGCGGAAGTTGACCAGGAAGGTGGTCATCGCGATGGCCGGGAGCCCGAGGGGCGCGGTCAGCATGGACACCGCCAGGAACTCGAGGGATCCGGCGAAGACCACCAGCGCCGTCGTGGGCGCCCAGTACCAGGGCAGTCCCTGGCTGACGAGAAGGATGCCGAAGGCCGCGCCCAGGGGCAGATACCCCATGGCCACCGGCACGGTCAGCCGCGCGGCGACCGCGGCGTCCTCACGGAGCTCCCCTCCGCGGTGGCGCTCCGAGGGGTGCGGTGCATCGGCGGGACGCTCCGTATCCGCTTCTCCGCCCGTGGACTGGGGCGACATGTCCTCTCCTTCTTGCTGACGGGGTGGGCGGCTGCGCCGCGTGGACGGCGGCTCGCCCGGGGCCACTCGTTCGACTCCCGCCTGTCGCACGGGAGTCGAACGGAGTCGCACGGGACGGACAGGCCGGACAGGCCGGACGGCGGGGGTTGACAACAGGCGGTGACGCCAGGGACTAGGTGAGCGCCTTGAGCTGTGCCGTGATGCGCGACAGGCCCTCACTCAGGACGTTCGCCGGGCGCGCGTAGCTGATCCGGATGCCGTCCTGCGCCCCGAACACCTCGGCCGGCATGACGAGCGTCCTGTGCGTCTCCAGCAGCCGCTCGGCGAACTCCTGCGAGGAGATCGGCAGGGAGTTCAGATGCAGCCAGGCGAAGGGGGTGCCGTGCGGTGGGACGAGTGCGACGTCGTCCCGGTGTTCCTCGGCGAAGGCCGTCAGTTGGTCGAGGCCGGGGGCGACCAGGGACCGGTAGCGCTCCACATGCCGTTCGCGTTCGGCGATGACGCGGTCGGCCACGCGCTCCCACACCACGGAGTTGGACACGGTGGTGTAACGCTTGTAGTTCACCATGCGCTCGATGACGTCTTCGGGGCCGTGCGCCCAGCCCACGCGCAGCGCGGGCATGCCGTAGACCTTCGAGAGACCGGAGACGGAGACCGAGCGGGGGTGGCGGCGCACCACGGACGCGCCGAAGTCCAGCAGGTACTCCTCGTCGTTCACGACCAGCAGGTCCTGGTCTTGGACGGCGGCCAGGACGCTGTCCCACTCGGCGTCCGTCAGCGCCTGCCCCGAGGGGTTGCAGGGGCTGTTGAGGATGAGCATGCGCGTGTGCGGGCGCACGGCCGCGGCCAGGGCGTCGGCGTCGAAGGGCGTGCCGGGGCGCCAGTCGAGGACGGTCACCTCGCAGCCGATGTGTGCGGGGACCTCCCATGCCTGCTGCCAGCCGGGGGCGGTGGTGATGACGTGGTCGCCGGCGGACAGCGTGGAACGGTAGAGCAGATAGAGGGCTTCCTGGGCGCCGTGGGTGACGATGACGTCCCGGCGGTCGGTGGCCGGAGCGCCCGCGGTGGGGGTGCCGGGCCCGGTGTACTGCCCGGCGATGCGGTCGCGGAGCTGAGGGGTGCCGCGGTCGAGGCTGTAGTCCAGGTCCCAGTCGGGTTCGAGCGGCAGATCACGCAGGAGTTGGTACTGGACGCCGCTCTCCGCCAGGTCCAGGTCGTACCTCCCCTGCGCGCGGTCGAACAGCCAGTCCTGGATGGTGTAGGGCGCGATGCTCATCGTGCGGTGCCTCCCAGCGAGAAGGTGACGACTGCCACGTCCCGGAACGCCGGCGTGCCCGGCACCTTCGGGGTGATGGGACTGACGTAGTGCAGCACTTCCCTGTCGGCGAGGAAGAGGGTCTCGCCGGGCGGCATGACCCGTTCGACGAGGGTGTCGCCCCGCGGGTCGGCCTCCCGCACCAGGGAGATGCCGCCGCTGACGTTCTCGGTGGCGACGCAGGTCACCGCCACGTAGTCGAAGCCGTCCTGGTGGAACCCCTCGGGGGCCGGAAGCCCGGGGCGGTCGTCATCGGCGGTGATACGGATCTGGTGGCAGCCGATCTCGAACTCCTCGCACTGCACGAGGTCGCGCGTGACTCGGGCATTCACAAAACTTTCGGCAAAAGCCCGTGCCGCGGGGCCGAGGAGAGCGAATTTTCGTTCCAGGCCACCGGCATAGGCGTTGATCTCGTCTCCCTGAAAAAACGATGCCGCGTCGTCCCAGAGGAACTTGTCCCCCTTCACTTTCGCTTTGCCGAACGCGCGGAAGCGGAACCGATGCCCTTCGCGAAGATGCTCATCGGCGGGGAGTACCGCGTAGCTCTCGATAAATTCCTCGGACAGGTGAACGGACGCGGGAGCAGTGAGGCAGCGCACAACTTTATCTTTCTCTTCCGGTCTTTCCAGCGGTGGTGCCCGGCCAGGTGAGCCCTGGCCACAGGAACCGCTTGACCTGCACGTTAGCAAGATCAAACTGGACTTCGGAACCGACGTTCCACATAGTGGAACGGCCTCGAAGGTGGCGGGGCGGTGGCGGAGTGTCACCTGAAGTCCAAAATTTCCTGTTGTTGCCTGCTTTATCAATCGGGCATTGTGGCCATATCGGCGTGAGGGAGCTCATGAAGATCGTCACCTGAATGGCGATTGCTTTCCTATTCAACATTCCGGCGCTTGACGCCGCCCCGGTGTCACTGTTTACGTACGGCACCGAGGCGCTGCGATGCGGCGTCCGAACTGTTTCCACAGGGCCGATCGGCCACGCTCGGAAATCGGCCACGCCCGGAAAGCAGCCCAGTGCACAGAAATATCGTTGTTGTGGGGGCAGGAGCTACCGCCGCGAGTCTCGTCACGCATCTGACCGATGTGCTGGACATTGACGGCGTCGTGCTCGTCGCACCGGAACCCGCGGGTATGGGAAAGGCCTTCGGCGCGACCGATCCCGCGGTGCTCTGCAATACCTCCGTGGACGTGACGTCGCTGCGTGCTCAGGGCGCCTCCGACCTGCTGCACTACCTGGCGGCCCGCGGCCACCCGGTCGGCCGGGACGACTTCGTTCCCCGCTACCTGGTCGGACAGTACGCACGGGAGCGCCTGACCCGGGCCCGCGCACAGCTCCGCAGTCGTGGAGTCACGGTGCGCCAGGTGCGGGAGAAGGCTGTGCGCGTGTCCCGGTCCGACGACGACCGGGGTTACGCCGTGACGCTGGCCGGTGGCGCCGTCGTCCACGGCACCGACATCGCGCTGTGCCTGGGCGCCGATCTCCCGTCGCTGCCCCAAGCACTGCGCCCGCATGCCGACCACCCCCGGCTGCTCACCTCCCCGTACCCGACCAGCAGGCTGACCCGGTTGCCCGGCGATGCCCGCGTCCTGGTCCTGGGCACCAAGCTGTCGGCGATCGACGCCGGCCTGGTCCTGTGCCGGCACCCCGGCCGGCGGATCACCCTCACCTCGCCCTCCGGCCTGCTCCCCGCGGTGCGGACCCGGCTGCGCCGCATGCCCTCGCCGCATCTCGGTGACGATGTGTGGCGCGCGCTGCGGCCGGACGACCCGGAGATCGACGCGAAGCTCGCCCGCCATCTGTTGCGGGCCGTTCGCGCGGCGGGCGGGGGCCGCCCGGTCCCGCGCGCCAGAACCACGGGCACGGCGCAGGAACTCCTGCGCCAGGAGATCCGGCTCGCCGCGGCCGGCGGCGCCGTGTGGCAGGACGTGATGGCGGAGCTCATCGACGACCTCAACGCCCATGTGTGCGCCTGGCCCCCACAGCAGCGTGCGTCCTTCTTCACGCGCCACAAGCAGCTCATCGCCCGCTATATCTCGGCCATCCCCCTGTCCAACGCGCGACTCCTGCTGTCCCGCATGGAACGCGGGCAGTTGGCCGTGGCGCCCGCGCAACCCGCCTCCCTGGATCCGCTGCCCGGACAACAGGGGTGGCAGGTGCGGTGGCCCGACGGACGCGAGGAACGCTTCACCCACCTCGTCTGCGCCACCGGTCACCGCGCACCCCGGTTGCGCGTCATCGACGGCGCGCTCCACCTCGACGCCACGGGCGGCCAGGCCCCGACCGTCGGCATGGACCTGCGCCTCAGCCTCACGTCCTGCGGCCCCGCCGAGCGGATCTGGGCCCTCGGGGCCGGCGCGGGCGCCCGCTACCCGATCGTCAACTACCTGCGCGCCTCGGCGCAGCACGCCGAGAGCATGGCCACACAACTCCGTCACCGCACCCACGAAAGGGTCCACCCATGATCGCGCTCATCAATCCCGTCTCCAGCGGGACGGCCCTGGCCGACGCCTTCTGGGAGGAGGGCGCCACCTGCCTGCACGTCTACTCCCCCGGGCTCCTGCCGGCGGAGCACAGCCCCGCGGTCCGGCACAGCAAGACCCACCACCACACGGACCTCGCACAGACCGCCGAACTCCTCGCCGCGCACGGGGTGCACACGGTCATCGCGGCGAGCGAGTACGGGGTGACTCTGGCGGACGAACTCTCCGAGCTCCTGGGCCTGCCGCATCACGATCACCGTCTGCGCGGCGCGCGTCGGGACAAGCACCTCATGGCGCAGGCGCTCGCGTCGGCCGGCCTCCCGCACGCGCACACGGCCCTCGTCCACAGCGAGGAGGAACTGCACGCGGCCCTCGCCGACACGTCGTCGTTCCCGCTGGTCGTCAAGCCGGTCAACAGCGCGGGCAGCGAAGGGTGCCTCGTCGTCGACGGACCGGAACAGGCCCTTGAACTCTTCCGCGCCGCAACAGGCCGCACCAATCTCATGGGCGAGGTCAACGACGGCTATCTCGTGCAGGAGTTCTTGCGGGGCACCCAGTACATCGTCAACACCGTCAGCAGGGACGGAAGGCATCTGCTGGCCGAGCTCTATGCCGAGCGCATCGACTACACGGACGGCGCGCCGATGCTGCGCCACATCATCTCCCGCTCCGGTTTCACCGTCGCCGAGCGGGAGTTGGTCGACTACGTGCTGCGCTGCCTGGACGCCCTCGGCATCCGCGAGGGCGCCGCCCACACGGAGGTCATGCTCACCGCGCAGGGGCCCCGCCTGGTCGAGGTGAACTCCCGGGTCATGGGCCCCTGCCTGGCCCCCGACGCGTACCAGGCGGCCTACGGCTACAGCCACCAGCATCTGACAGTGGAGAGGTTCCTGCGCCCCGAGGAGTTCGACAAACGTTTCCTGCTTCCGCACGGCCCGGCCCGGACCGTCGCCAAGGTCTTCCTGCGCCCGCACCGCGAGGGCGTCCTGCTTGCCATGGACGGCCTGCGCACGATGCGCCGACTGCCTGGCTTCCACAGCATCGCCCGGCTCCCTGTCATCGGTGAACCCATGCGGGACCGCTACCTGACGACCGGCGCCTGTGGCATCGCCTTCTTCGTGCACGAGGACACCGAACTGCTCGAGCACAGCCTCGCCACCCTCCACGACCTGGAGGACACCGGCGGCATGTTCCGCCTCGCCGACCCCGAGGACGGCAGCTGACCATGCCCGTCGCATGGATCATCGCGGCTGTGCTCCTCCAGGCGGGCAGCTACGGCTATGTGTCCGGCCGCCTCGACTCCGCCGGGAGCCTCTACCTGGCCTGCACCGGCTTCGCCTCCGCGGCGCTCATCTTCAACACCGTGCATGCCCTGCGCCGCCGCACGACTGCCCGCCGGACCGACGCGGCCGGCACCGGCGCGGCCCGGTCGGCGGGTCGGCTCCTGCTGCTGATGAACGTGGTCACCGCGGTCACCTTCCTCGGCTTCTACACCTCGCTGGCCTGGATACCATCGGCCCTGGCCAGCGGCGTCGAGGCGGCCGTCGGCCCCGCGGCGATCGCGCTCCTCGCGCTCGCCGGGCACGGTCGGCGAGCCTCCGCGCGGGGTTGGTCGGCGGCCGCCGTCCTGATCGTCCTGGGGGCGGGCGTGGCCGTTGCCCTCGCGGACGAAGCGGCCTCGGCACGGGACATGGTCCTGGGCCTGTGCCTCGTCGTCGTCGCCGGGTTCGGCGCAGCCGCGCTCGCCGTGATCTCCGCGGAGCTCGGCCGTCGGCAAGTCGACCCCATACGCACCACCGCGCACCGCTTCCACCTCACCTACCTGGCGGGCGGCGTGCTGCTCATGGCGCAGGGGGGCCCGGGCCCGCACTGGCTCCAGGAACTGCCCGCCATGCTCCTCACGGGCCTGGCCGCCGTCGCCGCACCCCTCTTCCTGCTCCAGGTCGGCATCCAGCGCGCCGACTCCATGGTCGCGATGGTCCTGCTCACCACCGTCCCCGGCGTCACCTACCTCGTGGACACCGCCTTCCACGGCGGCTTCGACGGCCCTACGTCGGCGCTCATCGCCGCCTTGATCGCCGCGGCGGCATGGGCGGCGGCACCGACCCGCACACCCGAGCCCCGCCCGACGGAGCCCGGGCCGGGCCGTTCGCGCCGCAGCCGGTCCGCGACAGCAGATCGCCAACCGTCCGGTCCACAGGGCCCTGGCCGGGACGGCCGAGGGGCACCGCGGCATCCTGGCCCTGTGGGCCGGTGACGGCGTTGCGCCGGGGGCGACAAGCACCGGGCACTTGTCCGGCTCTGACAGAGCCGGTCCACGGCGGCCGGCGCGGCCGAGCCGGGCGTCGCTGCGCAGACGGGGATTCACAGACAGGCTCTCAGGCCGGACAGATCACCTTTGGCAGCCCCGAGGGCAGGCCGCTGCGCTCATCATGGGCTAGGTCGTGGCCGACAGCGTCGCACAGGTGGCGTTTCCAGAGGTCGGGGTCGAGGCGGATCAGGTCCAAGCGGCCGCCGCCCTCGTTTCCTCCCATGCCGCCTTCGGACAGGGCCCGCAGCAGGGTCTTGCCGTCCTTGGTGGCGGCCACGAAGTACTGGTTCGCCGCGAAATCGTAGGTCTTGAAATCACTGGGGTCCGATAGCTGCTGGAAGCGCACGGAGCTTCCGTTGGCCACGTAGAACTGCCCGTCTTTTCCAGTGAAGTTGAAGGTGAACCCCTCGCCGGAGAAACTGCGGTTAGCCCCCAATGGACCGAGTGGGCCCAATTTTTTCACCGGCTTTTGTCCGGGCTCCGCCGACCATAGTTCCAGCATGCCGCCCGGCGTTTTCGCGGCCGCGTACCGTCCGCTGCTGTCGAGCACAGCCCGCTCGACGTCCGGACCGAGGTGGACGCGTAGGGCTTTATTCTCCTTGCCGGTGCGCAGATTCACGGCGTGCAGTACTGGTTCGCCGCGAATCATTATTTGTGCGTAGCCTGCTACGGGGCTGGGGTCCACGGCGAAGCCCGAATCAAACGCCCCTTCGGTCGAGCCGAAGACGGGCGGGTTCTTCTTACTGAGCTTGAGCGTGCGGGCGTCGATGGTCTTGGAGAAGTGGCGGCCGGTCCGGGCGTTCCAGTGTTCGATTCGGCTGCCGGAGCGCGTCAGGAGTCCATCGCCGCCGGGGAGGAAGACGAGCGTCAGACGTTCGGCGTTTCCGTCCTTGTCGACGGGAGGCGTGCGTGTGGTGATCTCCGCCACCTTGTGCAGGGACGGGAGCTGACGGATCAGGATCCTGTTGTCGCCGACCACGTCCGCCACGAGGGTTCCGGCCTCGTTGACCGCCAGTGACTCCGCTGCGGTCGGCTCAGGGCCCAGAGGTGAATCGGGCCGTTTCACTTCGGACGTGATGCGGCCGGAGGAGGCGTCGACAAGCGCCAAGACCTCGTCGCGGGTGGGTTCGTCAATGGGTTTGACGCGGGCCACCATGGTTTTCCCGCCGCCGATCAGTCGTGGTGCGTTGACGACGACATCTCCGCCGTCGACGTCGCTGGGGGTGAGCGGCAGCGCGGTCAGTGCGTTCTTGTTTTCATCGAGTGTGAGCACGAGCGGTTGCCGTCCATGTCGCAGGAGACGGCCGACCACCTTCTCGGGTGCCCCACGAGTCGTGGTCTGCTGCACGCTGCGGCCCTTTTCGATGTCGACGACCACCCACGATCTGAAGGTGTTCGCCGCGAAGCGTCGGCCCTTCGCATCGACGGCGATGCTTCCGCAGTCCCTATTGACTCCCTTGTACGTGTAGCGGTTCAGCGCCCGTCCGTCCGTCACACGCAGCGCCTGGTACACCTTCGTGTCGCTACCGGACTGTCCCGACCGGCAGACGACCAGTACGGTGCCGTCCCCGGACAGGCCGACGGCCGAGCCGTACAGCGTGTCTGTGTCGACATCGTCCGCCAGCTTGCGAACCCTCCCCGTGTCGACGTCGACGGTCGTCACGGAGGCCTTGTTGATATCGGCCCCGGTCTGGAGCACGAGTGTGTTCTCGTCCTGCCCGAACCACAGGGCCTCCTGGTCCCAGGCCACCCGGCCGGGCACATCCCGGTGGCGCCCCGTGGCCAGATCCCACAGCTGTAGTCGGCGGCCGGAGACCGTGGCCAGTTCCCTGGCGTCGGGTGAGAACGCCATGGGGTTGTCGTCCTCGCTCATCACATCCGCCCTGTCGGCCAGTTTCTCGAGTTCGGCGCCGCGCAGAGTATGTGCCGTCCCGAGCAGGTCCTCCGGCTTGTCGGCAGTGCGATCGACGTCGTGCCAGACGACCGTACCGGCCGCCGACAGATAGGCGATCCGTCGTCCGTCGCGACTGACCTGCGGAAGGTAGGCCATTGCGTCAAGGCTGAGCTGGGCTCGTCGGATCCTTCCGCCGGTCTGGCGTACGAACAGCGTGCCGCGCCCGTTGCCGGAGGTCACGAGCGTCACCGCGCCGTCGACGCTCGTCGCCGCGTTGCGGATCTTCCCCTCGGCACCGGTCAGCACCCATGCCGCGTCCTTGAACTGGTCGTATCTGCGGAGCATGGCGTTACGGGCCTCGTCCGTCGGCGCGATCTCGTACGCCCCCACGGCGATCAGCGCCGCCTGCCCCGGATCCTGTTTGGCCACTTCGGCGGAGAGGTTGGCCAGCAGACGTGAATGTGACTCCGCCTCGCGCTGGGTGCTGACACGTTGCTGGTAGACAAGGAAGGTGCCGAGGCCGGCGATCAGCGCGAGCACCACCGCGGCCGCGGTCCAGGCGGCGCGGGCGCGGGCTCGGTGGACGTGTCGGCGCTGCCGTGCACGGGCCAGGAAATCCCGCTCCTCGTCGGTCAGCTCCCCGTCTCGATCCTTCAACCAGTTCTGTACGGAGACCAGTTGTACCGTTCCGGGCAGCAGCGCCGGCGGTCTGCCTTCCTTCACCCAGCGGTCGCGATCGTGGTTCAGTTCCGCGCGGCCCGCCAGGAACTTCCCGTCCTCCTGCACCTGTTGCCGCAGAGCGGCCCAGACGTTGATCAGCGCCTCATGGGCCAACTCGGCGGTCTCCGGTCCATCCTTGTCGCCGCGCAGCACGAGCAGCCGTCGTCCGGCGAAGGACCGGGCGAGCTCCCATCCGGCCTCGCCCGCCTCTTCGCGCGTGAGTCTGCGGCGCAGGGGTGTCTCGCTGCCGGGCAGCACCCTAACCAGGCCCCTGAGCAACCGCGCCGCGGCGGCCCTCTCGTTCTCGCCGACACACTGCTTCCAGGCGTCATTGCAGTGCTCCTCCAGTGCGCCCTTCACGCCGTGCATCGCCTCGTACGTCGACGTGCGCAGTCGGCCGGCGAACTGCTGGTCCCAGAGCTGTTTCAGCAAGAAGCCGAGGAGTGGCAGGTTCTCCGGTTCGCGGCACGCGTCGTCCAGGATGCGCTGTGCCAGTCCTGGGTCGTACGTCACCGCGGGGGCCTTCTCCAGCGGCTTGGTGATCACTTCCCCGAGCTGCTCACGGGACATCGGCGTCAGCGGGACTGTCCTGCTGTTTCCCAGGAGAGGCCCGAGCCTGGGGTGTTTGAGTGCCTCGTCCATGAAGTCGGAGCGGAGCGTGACCAGCAGCCGCGCCCCACTGCCCGGGCGGCGTCGGGGGAAGAAGAGCCCGGCGGCTTCTTCGATCTCTGCCTCGGTCCGGTCCAGGAGGGCCTCGGCCTGGTCGAGAACGACGAGGTACTCGCCGCCAGTCCTGCCCCGCAGGCGGTTCAGCGTGTCCACGAGGCCCTTGCCCGCGAGCCATTCCTCCACCTGGTCGGCGCTCTCCGCCGGCCGGTCCCCGTACCGCCCGCCGCGAACGTCTCCGTAGAGATTGGTGGCCAGTCCGGACAGCAGGGACCCGTCGGTCCCCGCGTTCACCACCACCACGTCATAGTTCTCCGGGTTCTCCCGTCGCATCCTGGGCACGACGCCGGCCAGCGCCAGCGAGGACTTCCCGGAGCCCGACGGTCCGTAGAGGATGACGGCCGGGCGGTCCTCCTTCAGGGCCGCGACCACTTCCTCGATGTCGTCGCCGCGCCCGAAGAAGAAGTCCTCGTGGCCCTCCTGGAAGGCGGCCAGGCCACGAAAGGGGTCCGGTGTCAGGGCGCGGGCGAGGTCGGGCAGCTTCTCCAGCACCGCTTTCACACTGATGGCGAAAGCCTGCTGGGTATCGTCCTGTCTCCGCTGGGCCGCGACGACGATACCCACTGCCGCACCTCGCTGCTCGTCCCATACGGGACTGCCGCTGTAGCCGCCCGTGATGTGAGCCGTCCGGGTGTCGGCCCGGGAGAGCTGGATCCAGTCTCCCGAGGATTTTCCGCTGAGTTCTCCCCGGTGCCAGACCATGCCCAACTCGCCGTCGGGGAAGCCCACGATGCGCACCGGGCGGCGCGAGAGTTCGTCCGGGCTGGCCATGAGCAGCGGGCGTGTGCCGGGCACGGCGTCCTGTAACCGCAGGACCGCTACGTCTCCGCAGTGCTTGGGCTGCTCCGGTATCCACTGCTCGACCTCGGCGGTGAAGTGCTGCCGCGCGGTCCCGTCGGCCAGCGGGAAGTCGACGAGCACCGTGGTTCCGACGGTGACGTCGAGGTCCCGGTCCCGGTCCAGCGCGTCCGAAACGACGTGGGCGCAGGTCAGCACGCGGTCCGGGGCGACGAGGACGCCGGCCCCGGCGATCGTGTCGTTCTCTCCCCTGACCCGGACGACCGCCGCGTGCAGCGCCTCGTCGGCGCTGCGTGACTCGACTCCCGTCACCGTGACCTCCACGTCCCCCGCGAGTTGGTCGGATCAACTTATCGGGGGGACGGGCCCACTTGGGTCTCCTTGGTCACTTCTGTGCCACGTGAGACTCACGGAGAAATTGGCCGCTGTCGCGGTGCTGGCGATGACCACGTCCGCCTCGGCCGACAGTGACACCCCGAACTCCAGCGTGATCTCGTCCGGTGCGTTGGCCAGCCCCCGGAACCTGGCCACGAAGCTCTCCGCCACAGGCCGTACGGTGTCCAGCATCTGTCCGAACGACTGCTGCGCCCGGGCTACGGAGCGGCCTCCGCGGCCGACCCGGACGAGGGCCTCGTCCACCTCACGGATCTGCACACGGATCGTTTCGTCGCTGCCGTCTCCCAGTGGCACCTCGACCGTGCGGACAGGGCGTTCGCTCACTGTGACCTCCAGTATTCGGGAGGGTGATCGTAACGAAGCCAACGCCCAGTGTGTGCGCCGGTGTTGATGCACGACTACACATGGCCGTCCGTTTCATGCTCCGTGGATACGACGATGCCCGGCGTTCCCTCATCAAGATCCGTGGATGGGCGGCTTCCTCCGCGCAGCCCGGTACCGCCGACGAGAGCAAGGTCGATCCGCTCGGGTTCTACTGCCCGGCTGGAGAAGAGCGCGGCCTGGTGCCGTCCGTCGGGTGCGGTGAGGGTGATCTGGCCGACGTCGGCGGTGTCGGTCGGCACACTGCGGGCCGGGCCGGGGGCCGCGCCACTCGAGGCTTCCAGCGATGCGGTCCATTCGCCAGTGGCGGAGCGGGTCCGGATCTCGCACATCAACATCGCACGTCACCAGAACTGTTGACCAGAAGTGGCCAGCGAGTTACGTTGCCGGACACTCAAGCCGTTAATAGACGATCAGTTCAGATACTTCGTGCTGCTGCGTCCTGCTGCCGCAAGAACGGGGGCGCCACCCCCTCCACCGGCACTCCCGCAGCCGAGTAATCCGCCCTGCTTTTTCTGAGTCGCAGGAGTCTGTTCATGTCCTCACAGCCATCACCACAGCTGGCTCACGATGCACCCGGTGATCTCGGAGTACCGGCGTTCGACCGGCGCCGCGCCTGGCTCGTCACCGCGTTGATCGTCACATTCATGGTGGTCAACTTCGCGGACAAGTCGGTGCTGGGCCTGGCGGCCGGCCCCATCATGGACGAGCTGGACATCAGCCACAGCACCTACGGACTGATCTCCAGTTCCTACTCGGTCCTGTTCAGCTTGTCCGGGCTTGTGGTCGGCTTCTTCTCCTCGCGGCTGTCCAGCCGCGTCCTGCTGTTCGTGATGTGCCTGGTGTGGGGACTCGCCCAACTGCCGGTCCTGATCGTGGCGACCGTGCCGACGTTGCTCGCCGGTCGGCTGCTGCTCGGCGCCGCGGAGGGGCCGGCCACGCCCATGTCGATGCACGCCCTGTACAAGTGGTTCCCGATGGGGCGCCGCGGTCTGCCCTCGGCTCTGCAGATCAGCGGCGCCGCGCTGGGCACGCTGGTGGCCGCCCCCGTGGTGACCTGGCTCATCACCCAGTTCGGCTGGCGGTCGGCGTTCGCCGTGCTGGCCGTGGCCGGCCTGATATGGAGTGGCGTGTGGTGGTGCGTCGGGCACGACGGCCCGTACGACGACAAGCCCGCCGCCGATCCGCAGGCCGGGCAGACGGACAGGCAGGCGCGCGTGCCGTATCGGCGGTTGTTGCTGTGCGGCACGGTCATCGGAAGCGTGGCGAGCGCGTTCGGGGCATCGTGGGCGATGGCGGTGAGTCAGGCGTGGTTGCCGTCCTATCTGAGGACCCAGTTGTCCATGAGCCCCGGGGCGGCGGCCTCGGTCATCAGCGCCGTATCGGCTTTCAGTCTTGTGCTGCTGCTCGCGCTGTCCCCCGCGGTGGACCGGCTGACCCGGAGGGGGGCCTCGCTGCGTCGGTCGAGCGGTGTGCCGCAGGGAGTGGCGGTGGTCTGCGCGGGAACGGCCATGGCGCTGGTCCCGGTCCCCGGGGCCACACCGGTCCAACTGGTCCTGATCGCCGTCGCGTTCGGCGCGCATTCGATCGCTTTCCCGCTGCACTACATGACGGCCGCAGCGGTGGCCCCGGCCTCCCAGCGGGGAGCCCTGTTCGGCATCGTCGCCGCCACGGGGACGCTTCCCGGCCTGTTGGCCCCCTCCCTCACCGGGCGACTTCTCGATACGGCCTCATCGCAAGGTGCGGGCTATGCGCAGTCGTTCGCCCTGGCGGCAGCGGTCATGATCGGCTGCGGGGTGGTGGCGGCCTGCTGCATCAATCCGGCCCGGGACGCACTCCGGCTGAAGTCGGTCGCCTAGGGCAGCACTGGTCCGGCCGCGCCGCACGGTGGGCACGCAGTCAGCCCTGGGGCGGGCTGGGGTGCCCGCTGGCCCAGTAGCGGCCGTGCATCGCGAGGTCGAGCAGCATCCGGACGACCTCTTCGGCGGGCATCGGCTCGGTGTTCTGCTCGGCCCACCATCGCAGGACAGCGACCTGTTCGCCGACCCAGACGCGGGCCAGCAGGTCGGCGTCGATGCGCGGCTCGACGCCGTTGCGCTCAGCGCGGGCCTTGAACTCCTGTGACGTCGCGGCGGCCAGGGAGTCCACGAACGTCTGCAGGGGCTTGCCGTCGCCCTCTCCGCGCAGGACGACGCGGTAGGTGTCCCGTTCGTCGCGGACATGGCGCAGCATCTCCAACAGGGGCTTGCCGGTGAATCCGACGGCACTGCCGGAGACGGCCGATTCAAGGCGCTGACCGAGCTGTTCGAGCAGGTCGGCGGTGACGCGGGCGAACAGGTCGTCCTTGCCCTTGAAGTGCGCGTAGAACGTGGCGCGCGCCACGTCGGCCCGCTCGGTGATGTCTTCGACGGTAAGCGCGCTGAAGCCGCGCTCCAGCACCAGTTCCACCAGCGCGCCGCCCAGCGCCCGGCGAGTTCGTCTGGTGCGCCTGTCCTCGACCATGCGGCCTCCTCAACCCCGTGAGTTTGTCCGCGCACAGTCTAGATGGCTCTTGACAGCCCGCGCGTTACAAAACACTCTGTCTGTAATCGATCAGTCCGTATATAAACACTGCTCAGACTCACGGCTGGAGATCGTCGATGAACCTCGGTAACTACCTCACCCGCAGTGCCCGCTACTGGCCCGACGCCACCGCGCTGATCTGCGGCGCCCGTTCCTGGACGTATGCGGAGCTCGATCGTGCGACCGACCGGCTCGCCGCCGCACTGATCGCCCGTGGTCTGCGCCGGGGTGACGCGGTCGCCTCACTCGCCTGGAACCGCGGGGAACTGGTCGAGATCGAATTCGCCCTGTACAAGGCCGGATTGGTGCGCGCACCCATCAACGCCCGGCTGGGGCGCGGGGAGATCGAGCACATCCTGGGCTACGCCCCGGTGCGTGTCCTTGTCTTTGACGCGGCGCACCGTGAGGACGCGCTCGCCGCTGTCGAGGCGGCCGGCACGGATTGCCTCGCCGTCCAGCTCGACGAGGACGACGCGCTCCTCACGCCTGGCGTCCTCGGCTACCAGGCCCTTCTCGCGCAGGACGCACCGGAGGCGGCTCCCGTGGAGGTCGATGAGGACGACGCCTGTGTCCTGAACTTCACTTCCGGGTCCACCGGGACACTCAAGGCGGCCGTGCAGACCTTCGGCAACCGGCTGGCCAACATGCGCAAGCTGCTGATGAGCGACGAGTCCCGGCCCCGCCCCGGCACCCGCTACCTGGCCTGCGGCCCCATCACGCACGCCACCGGCATGACACTGCTGGCCAACATGTTCGCCGGGGCGACCACTCACGTGCTGCCGACCTGGAGCGCCGAGGCGTTCGTGGAGACGGTGGAGAAGGAGCGGATCACCGCCACCTTCCTCGTCCCCGCCATGGTCAACATGGTCCTCGCCCACCCGGACGCGGTCCGGTGCGACCTGTCCAGCCTGGTCAGCGTCCGGGTGGGCGGCGCGCCCATCTCACCCCAACGCCTCAGGGACGCCGTGGAGTTCTTCGGTCCCGTCGTCGCGCAGGGCTACGGACTCGGTGAGACCACCAGTGTCGTGGCGGGCCTCAGCAGCGAGGAGATCGCGCACGCAGTCGACCACGACGCCGAGCTCCTGCAGTCGTGCGGACGGGCGACGTACGACACCGAGATCCGCGTCGTCGACGAGGCCGGCCTGCCCCTGCCGCCCCGCGAGGTCGGGGAACTCATCGTCCGGGGGCCCGACTGCGTACGCGCGTACTGGCAGGAGCCGGACCTGTCGGCGCAGACGTTCCGCGACGGCTGGGTGCACACCGGCGACCTCGCCTGGATGCGCGAGGACGGCTATCTGTTCCTCGTCGACCGCAAGAAGGACATGATCATCTCTGGGGGGTTCAACATCTACTGCACCGAGGTCGAGGCCGCCCTCTACGAACACCCCGGCGTCCAGGAGGTCTGCGTCGTCGGCGTGCCCGACGAGACCTGGGGCGAGGCCGTCAAGGCCGTCGTCGTGCCCCGGGCAGGACACGACCTGAGCGCCGACGACATCACCGCGTTCTGCGCCGAACGCCTCGACCGCCTCAAGAAGCCGAGGAGCGTCGACCTCGTCAGTGAACTGCCGCACAACCGCAACGGCAAGCTCGACCGCAAGGCTGTGCGGGAACCGTACTGGGCAGGCGCCGACCGCCGCGTCAACTGACCCGCCCCCCTCCTTCAAGGAAACATGATGTCTTTCTCCCTGCGCCCCTCCTACGACGACCCGCAGTTGTCCGACCTCGTCGACCGGCTCCGCACCTACCTCGAAGGTGAACTGGCCGATTATGAACGCGAACGCGACATCACCCACGAGTCCCGCCTCACCCGCGCCGACCTCGAACCGGTCTGGGAGCGCAGTCGCGAGCTGGGCTTCTACGGCATCCACCTGCCCGAACAGTACGGCGGCAAGGACCTCTCCTACACGGCCCTGGCCGCCCTGAAAGAAGAGATCGGCGCCAGTGGACGCGTACTCGGCCACAGCGTGCTGGGCGACATGGGCGGCCCACTGCGTGCGGGCGACATCCTGCGGCACGCCACCGAGTACCAACTGGACACGTACCTGTTGCCTCTCGTGCGCGGGGAACGCGCCTGCTGCTTCTCGCTGACCGAGACCGATGCCGGTTCCGACGTGCGCTCCATGCGCACCACCGCTGTGCGCGACGACGACGGCTACCGGCTGACCGGCCACAAGGTGTTCAGCTCCGCGGGCCCATTCGCCGACTTCGCCATCGTCGTGGCCCGGATGGACGGGACCGGCGAACAGGACGGCGAGAAGCCGTCGTTCTCCGCGTTCCTCGTCGACCTCGACAGCCCCGGCTGCCGGGTCACGGACGGTGCCACGCCCATGTCCGGCGAACACATCGAGAGCGACATCATCCTCGACGACTGCCACGTCCCCGCCGAGAACCTGCTCGGCGAGGAGGGCAAGGGCATGCGCATCGCGCTCGGCCGCGTCACCACCAACCGGCTCCTGCACTGCCCCACCGTCATCGGCGCCACCCGCCGCGCCCTCGACCTAACCCTGGAGCGCACCCGTACGCGCAAAGTCGCCGGCGGCCAGCTCCTGTTGCAGTTGCAGTCCATCCAGCACAAGGTCGCCGACATGGCCACCGAACTCTACGCCGCACGCTCCATGACCTACGCCGCGCTCGCCGCCCTGGACCGGGGCGAGGAGATCCGCACCGAGGCGTTCATGTGCAAGCTGTTCGTCGCCGAGTCCGCCTTCCGCATCCTCGACCAAGCCGTCCAGATCCACGGCAAGGAAGGCCTCACCCAGGGCAACGAGATCGAGTTCCTGTTCCGCAAGATCCGCATGTTCCGCGTCCTGACCGGCACCTCCGAGATCCAGCGCAACGGCATCGCCCACGGCCTGGCCATGAGCTCAATCTCCTCGGCCCGTCCGGATTCTTCGACGTCCCGGGACGCCTAGGCGGCGGACATATCACTCATACCGGCTTTCACGTGGGTGACATGGCCGGCGCCATGCACGCGGCCCCAGCACTGGCCGTGGCCCTCAGTGCCGACGGCAAGGACACCGGGCCTGTTCTCAACTCCTGTGGGCACAGCCTCCTTTCGGAGCGAACCTGGCGTCCGGGCCGAAGGGTCCGTATTCGGGCCGGACCGGCTCTGCCACCCGGCGGTGGATCGGTGAGACGGTGGAGGCGAGGAACCAGGTATGTTGCTCGCCGTCGGCAGCGCTGCTTTCGGCACCTCGGCGGTTCGGCCACCGTCGACCTCCTCGTGGTGGGTGCCCGGCGACGGCACGGCCACTTCGGTCTCCAGCTCGGCACTGTCGCCCACACCGTGCTGCATCATCACGCGGGCTGTCCGGTCGCCGTTGTTCCCCACCACGGATCATGAACCGTTCGGAGGGCATGATGTCCCAAGAGATCGCAGGCCTCTTGAGCACAGTACGCGCCGTCGTCCTCGACACCGACGGAGTCATCACCGACTCCGCGCGGCTGCACGCATCGGCGTGGAAGACCGCCTTCGACGCCTTCCTTCTCAAGTGCCCTCCCCCCGCCCCCGAGCAGCGCGGGCCCTTCGACACGGCCGTCGACTATCCGCTGTACGTCGACGGGAAGTCGCGGATCGACGGAGCCACCGCGTTCCTTGCCTCCCGAGGGTTGCGCCCCGGCCCGGAAGCGGTCGAAGCCGTGGCCGTCGCGAAGGACCAGCACTACACGGAGCGGCTGCGAGACGGTCCGGCGGTCCTGGCCTATCCCGGGACGGTGCGGTTGCTCCATGTGTTGCAGAACCGCGGCGTGCTGCTCGCTGCCGCGTCCGCGTCGAGGCACGCCCATGAGCTCCTGGAGCACGCCGGAGTCCTTCCCGTGTTCGCGGCGGTCGTCGACGGAACAGAAGTGGCACGCCTGGGCCTGCCGGGCAAACCGGCACCAGACCTGTTCCTCGAAGCGGTCCGCAGGCTCAAGGTGGAACCCGGTCAGGCCGCTGTCGTCGAAGACGCCCTGGCCGGCGTAGAGGCCGGCAAGGTCGGAGGATTCGGGCTCGTCATCGGAGTGGACCGTACCCCCGCCCGTGAGCGAACCGACGCACTGCTCTCCCACGGCGCTGACGTGGTGGTCGGGGACCTCGGTGAACTGGTGGCAGCAGGAGGCGCCTCGTAGACGCGTTCACCGGGAGACACAAAGGCGCGCGCCCGGCAAGGACCGGTTCGCGGGAGACCCCTGCGCACCCGCGGTCCGGAGAACCTGAGGACTGACCTTGCCAGGCGCCATGCCCACGTCCGCACGCGCACAGCGCTTCTCCTTCGTCGTGGTGCCCTCCGGGGCAGGCGGGCACCACGGTCATCGGTCAGCCGACGTGGCCGAGTTCGCCGACCAGCTGGTCGGCGACGTGGGCCGCCCACTTCTCGATCGCAGGGAAGTCCCGGTAGTCCCCGCCTTTGCCCGAGCGAAGGATCATGCGTGCTCCCCAACTCGATGCGCCGGACTCCAGGCATCCACCGAAGGTGACGTGCTCGCGGGCGCCGAGGCCGTCCACGACGCGCTGGACGGCCGGCGTCGGCGGGATGCTCCGCTCCGACGCCGTGGTGTCGAGCGGGCCGCTGCTGAAGATCCACAAGGGCCGCTCGGCCAGAGCCCGGTGGTGACGGCGAGCGAACCGGCGGGCGTCCCTCTTCCATCGACCGGCGTACAGTCCGCTGCCGAGCACCACCGCGTCGTACGGCGAGACGTGGGCCACGAATCGTGCCAGTCGCGGTTCAGCCTGCAGTCCTGCCTTGCGGAGCACATCGGCGATGGCACCGGCTATCTGCGCTGTGGCGCCGTTACCGGTCCCGTAAGCGACCAGAACCCTTTTCTCCATGGTGTTCGACCTCCCTGATCGGACGGTGATGTTCACTGTCTTCACGACCGAGCTTCCTCGGCGGCGTCCGGACCGTGTGCCACGACTGCCACCGGCGTCGCGGCGTGGTGGAGAACGGCATGCGCGACGGACCCGATGTGGGTGCCGAACGGGCTGCGCCGCACCCGTCGGCCGACCACCATCAGGGATCCCTCGTCGGCCATGCCCGCCAGTCGGAGGGCGGGGCTGTCGTAGTGGGAATCCTCCATGACATCGACCGCGGGAAACTTCTGCCGCCATGGGCGCAGGATCTCGGCGAGTTCAGCGGCCTTCTGACGGGCGATATCGGCGTTCAGGGCCGGGTCCGCGGGCAGTCCGTAGATGTAGTACGGAGCCACGTCCCAGCAGTGAACCGCCCTCAACGCGGTTCGACGGCGTGCGGCTTGCTCGAAGGCGAACGAGATCACCGTGGCGTCGGTGCTCTCGGTGTCGAGGCCGAGGATGACGGGACGGAATTCGGTCGCCGCGGAGGGTATTCCAGCGATGTCCATGATGTGCTCGTCCGCGGCCTGTTCACCGGCCCGGACCAGCACGACGGGTGTCTGGATATGGGCGATGACGGACAGACCCACGGAGCCGACCGCGTAGCCGGCGATCCGGCCCAGGCCCCGTGTGCCGAGAACCAGTACGTCCGAGTCGGCCGCGGTCGCCACCAGCGCTTCGGCCGGCACACCCGTCAGCTGTTCGGTGACGACGGAGATGCCGCGGTGACGCAGCCGTAGCCCTTCGGCCGTCTCACGGAGGATGCGCTGCGACCGGTGGGCCTGCATGTCGGCG
The DNA here is from genome assembly GCF_055571235.1 of Streptomyces sp. NPDC030991. Classification (NCBI taxonomy): domain Bacteria; kingdom Bacillati; phylum Actinomycetota; class Actinomycetes; order Kitasatosporales; family Streptomycetaceae; genus Streptomyces; species Streptomyces sp. NPDC030991. Next base: position 68,712 of record NZ_JBVIFR010000015.1, on the reverse strand, counting down.
CTCGGCAAGGGCGCCTGGGCAATGGGGTCCGCGACGGGCTGCCAGACGTGAACGAGTCTGAGCGGCAAGCCGCGCATCTTCGCCTCACGGGCCGCCCACTCGCCCGCGGCCTGGCTCTCGGTCGATCCGTCAAGACCCACGGTGATGGTGCGGGACATGATTGTCGCCTCCCAAGTGGCGTCGCTTGCGGCATGTGAAGTCCCGGGCCCTGCCGAGCAGGGCTCCTGAGCTCGATCAGGCCCTATGGCCCCGCCGGGGACGGGGCCGAGAACTCGGGGCGGCCGACGGTCCCCCCGGTGCGGCCGTCCGGCATGGGAGCGCCATACCGTGCGAGGTCACCGCAGCCACGAGTGGTCGCGTACGAGGGGCAGTTGGGCCCACGGGCGTCCCAGTCCGAAGGCGTTGCCGGCGGCGGCCAATGCCAGCGCGATCAGGACGACGGCGTAGATCACGTGGTAGTCGACGAACGGGTTCGTCGACATGCTCGGGGAACCGTCCGCGAGGTGCTTGGCCGGCGGCCATTCGGCCAGCCACATGAACGCCATCATCACCGTGCCGGCGACAGCGGCCAGTCGCAGTGCGATGCCGCCGATCAGGGCGAGCCCGATGGCCAGAAGTCCGAGCATGAACAGCCAGTCGGCCCAGGGGTCACCGGCCCAGGAGTGGAACGTGGACTGCATCGGCCCGGCGGCGACGCCGCTCAGGAAGCCCTGGGTCGGCGAGCCGCCATCCACCCAGTTCCTGCCCGAAGGGGTGGCATAACCGAAGCCGAACGTCTTGTCGAGGAATGCCCAGAGGAAGACGAAGCCTGTCAGGAGGCGCAGGCTTCCGAACGCATAGGCCTGCGCGGTGTGCCTGTCGGTGCGCGCCGACGCCGCGGTGTCGCGGGTGGGAGCCGCCTGCCTCCGGTGGCCCGGCAGGTGGAAGCCCCCGCTTCGGTGTGAGTGCTCATGCACGGCCATGACGTTGATCCCTTCAAAAGCAGTCGGACGATGTCCTGACACCACTGACTCTGCCGCCGTCGGCCTGTCGGGGCGTGCATCCGAAGGGGTGGCGATGAGGGACGAACAGGCCCTGTCGGGAGCCCTGTTGGCCCTTGGACGGTCCCTGGTGTGCCCACCGGCGTCAGTCACATCGACTGTCGCTCGCTCCGGTCGGGCCGAGTGCGGCCCGGCCGGCTTCGAGCCGCGCGACCGGTATCCGGAACGGTGAGCAGGAGACGTAGTCGAGGCCGGCTCGGTGGAAGAAGTGGACGGAGGCGGGGTCGCCGCCGTGTTCACCGCACACGCCGGTGGTGAGTTGCGGGTTCGTGTCCCGTCCGGCCTTCATCGCGCGGAGCACCAGCTCGCCTACGCCCTCTTCGTCGATGCTCTCGAAGGGGGAGACCGGGAAGATGTCGCGGTCCAGGTAGAGCGGGAAGAAGGACGCCTCCGCGTCGTCGCGCGACATGCCCCAGACCGTCTGGGTGAGGTCGTTGGTGCCGAAGGAGAAGAAGTCGGCCGAGCCTGCGATGTGCCCGGCCGTCAGAGCGGCGCGAGGCAGTTCGATCATCGTGCCGATCGGACAGTCGATGCGGTGACCCGTCTCCCTGGACACGTCGGCCAGGACTTGCTCCACCTCGGCACGTGCCAGGCGGAGTTCGGCCGCTGAGGCCACCAGAGGGATCATGATCTCGGCGAGCGGGTTGCCGCCGTCGCGCAGCCGGTGAGCCACTGCCTCGGCGATCGCTCGGGTCTGCATCCCCATCAGGCCGGGCACCGCCAGGCCCAGGCGGACGCCGCGGAGGCCGAGCATGGGGTTCTGTTCGTGCAGCCTCCGCACGGCTTCGAGGAGTTCGGCTTCGCGCGGATCCGGTTGTTCGTCGGTCGCCACCCGGACGGACAGGTCGGTCAGGTCGGGCAGGAACTCGTGCAGCGGCGGGTCGAGCAGGCGGATGGTGACCGGCAGGCCGTCCATGGCTTGCAGGATGCCGGTGAAGTCGAGCCGTTGCAGGGGCAACAGCGCCGCCAGGGCCTTTCGGCGGGCTGTCTTGTCATGCGCGAGGATCATGTCCTCGACCAGGACGCGGCGCTCCCCCAGGAACATGTGCTCGGTGCGGCACAGTCCGATCCCCCGGGCACCGAGCCGCCGGGCGAGTTCGGCGTCGGCCGGGGTGTCGGCGTTGGCCCGTACCTCCAGGCGGGCCACTTCGTCGGCATGGCTCAGGGCACGCTGCACCGCGTCGCTCAACGTGCCGGTGCGGGCGCCTGTCTCGAGGGAGCGGCGGACTTCCGAGTCGACCAGGGGCAGCGCTCCGAGATGCACGGTGCCTGCCGTGCCGTCGACGGAGACGGTGTCCCCCTCGTGCACCACCACTCCGGAGGGGGTGGTGAGACGACGGGCGGCGATGTCGACGGTCAGCGCGTCCGCGCCGCAGACGCATACTTTGCCCATACCGCGGGCCACTACGGCGGCATGGCTGGTCTTGCCTCCGCGGCTGGTGAGTACAGCCTCCGCGGCGATCATGCCCGGCAGGTCCTCAGGCGTGGTCTCCCGGCGTACGAGGACGACGTGCTCACCTGTCCGGGCACGCTGTACGGCGGTGTGCGAGTCGAAGACGACCACGCCCACGGCGGCGCCGGGAGACGCGGGCACACCGGTGGCGAGTGGCGTGTCGGACGGGCGGCGGGCGAAGCGGGGGAACATCAGATGGTTCAGGGACGCTCCGTCGACGCGCGCCAGCGCCTCGTCCTCGCTGATGGCGCGCTCGTCCACCAGGTCGTACGCGGTGTGGAAGGCCGCCTCGGCGGTCCGTTTACCGACACGCGTCTGCAGGATCCACAGCTTGCCGTGCTCGACGGTGAACTCGACGTCGCACAAGTCGCGGTAGTTCCGTTCCAACGTGGCGAGGTGTCGGGCGAGTTCGGCGTACACGCCGGGGCGGACCGACTTCAGGGCGTCGAGGGTCAGCGCGTCGCGCACTCCGGATACGACATCCTCGCCCTGCGCGTCGGGAAGGTAGTCCCCGTACAGGCTGTGTGCGCCGGTGGCGGGATCACGGGTGAAGGCGACTCCGGTGCCGGAATCCGCGCCGAGGTTGCCGAACACCATGGCCTGGACGGTGACGGCGGTGCCGAGGTCGTCGGGGATGTGCTCACGCGAGCGGTAGAGGCGGGCGCGTTCGCTGTTCCAGGAGCCGAAGACGGCGCGGATGGCCAGCTGGAGTTGCTCGACCGGGTCCTGGGGAAAGTCCGTGCCGCTTTCCTGCCGAATGAGTGACTTGAACTCCGCGACGAGCAGCCGGAGTTGTCGCGCGTCCAGCTCGCTGTCACCTTTGAGGCCGTGCGCCTCCTTACGGGCTGCGATGCGGTCCTCGAAGAACGTGGCCTCGACGTTCATCACGGTGTGCCCGAACATCTGGAGCAGCCGACGATAGGAGTCCCAGGCGAATCGCTCCTGTCCTGTGGCGCGGGACAGGCCCTCCACGGAGTCGTCGCCCAGTCCTATGTCGAGGATCGTCTCCATCATTCCGGGCATGGAGAACCTCCCCCCAGAGCGCACGGACACGAGCAGGGGATTCGCGGCGGCTCCCACGGTCCGTCCCACTTCCCGTTCCAGGGCCGCGAGGTGCCGAGCCACTTCTAAGCCCAGTTCCGGCGGCTCCTCGCCGGTCGTGAGGTAGGAGCGGCACGCTTCGGTGGTGACCGTGAAGCCTGGCGGCACAGGCAGACCGAGCCGGACCATCTCCGCCAGGCCCGCGCCCTTGCCTCCGAGCAGGTCAGCCAGGTCGCGGCTGCCGTCGGCGAACGCGTACACATACTGCTTCGGCGTGCTCATGACGAGCCCTTCTCGGGTTGCGGAGCGCGGTTCGGGTCGGTGTCAGGGGTGCGGAACGACGGCGACGGGGCAGCGGGCCTGGTGGATCACCGCCTGCGTGACGGGGCCGGTGCGGTGGCTCGAGCGGTGGTCCTCGCGTGTACGTCGCCCGACCACGACGAGACCCGCCCGTTCGGCCGCGGCGAGCAACGGACCGGCCGACCGTCCTTCGATGACCGTTCCTGCCACCTCGATACCGGGGAACTTGCCGCGCCACGACTGCAGCACGGCTTCCTGCACGCCTCGCCACTCCTCCTCGCGTCGGGGCCCTTCGGCGAGGCCCAGCTCTCCCGGCCCCAGCGAGTAGAAGGCCGGCTTCCGCCACATGGATACGACGTGCAGGCGCGCGCCGCGCACCCCGGCCGTGGTGAAGGCGAACTCGAGTACGTCGTCACAGGGGTCGTCGAGGTCGAGGCCCAGCACCACCTCGGGGCGTGGTGCGCCCGGCGGTGCCTCGCCGTCCCCGGAATCGGGCCCCCCGGCACGGACAAGGACGACCGGCACGGGCGCCTTGGCCGACACGCTCTGCGCCACGGACCCCACGACGACACCGGTGACGGCGCTGAGGCCGCGCGAGCCGAGGACGAGCAGTTCGGCCTCGTCGGCGACTCTGATCAATACAGGTGAGGCAGCGCCCTCGATCGGGTCGGCCGTCAACCGTACGGTCGGGCAGGCGGAGCGTACACGGGCCTCCGCGTTGTCCAGCGTCGCTCGGGCCCGCACACGCTGCGCCGCGCCGACGGTCGTGACACCGATCGGCACATCGGAGGGGGGATGCGGACTCCAGTTCCAGGCGTGCACGAGCCGCAGCGGCAGATCACGCAGGACTGACTCCTGGGCTGCCCATGCGGCGGCGGCAAGGCTCTCGGGAGATTCGTCGACTCCCACGACGATTGGTCGCGGCATGATGTGCCACCCTTCCGTGAGGTCTGTCTCTACGTCTGACCTCATCGTTTCGCTGCGTGCAGGACCCAAGGAGGGGCCGCCGGTCCCCCGCACAGGCCCGTCCGGCCCCTGTTCGCCGGAGTGCCTGCCGCCGCGGACTCTCGGATCGGGTGGGGTGCCCGACACGGGAGGTGAAGCGGGATGAGCCGCGCGATGGCGGTCGGGATCGACGGGTCGGCGCGGAGCGCAGCCGCGGTCGACTGGGCGGCGCGGGAGGCACAGCTTCGCGGACTGCCTTTGCAGCTGGCGCACGTGTCCCCGGTGGGAGGCCGTCCTGCGGCTGCGCGTATTCGTGCGCAGTTCACGGCCCGTCGCGATGTCCCAGCTGATGGCAGCGTGCTCCTCGGCGCCGTCGTGCCCGAGCTGCTCTCCCTCGGCGCGGACTGCGAGTTGATGGTGATAGGCGTGCGCGGGGCCGGTGGATACGCAGGGCTGCGTCTTGGGTCCGTGGCACTCGGGCTCGCCGTACGGAGCCCCGGTCCGGTGGCGCTCGTGCCCTTACCTCCGGCGCGCCGCGTCCCGCGGCGCCGCCCCGCCAAGGTGACCGTGGGGATCGACGCCCGCGATCCGGCCGGCGCCGCTCTCGACCTCGCGCTGCACGCCGCATGGCTGCGCGGAGCGGGCCTGCACGCACTCCACGCCTGGAGGTGCCCGCCCTCTCCCGTGCGGTCACTTCCCCTCGCTGTCGCGAAGAGGGACCGTGCGTTGTGGGAGGACCAGGAGGTGCAAGCGCTGTCCGATGCGCTGCGGCCCTGGCGCGAGAAGTATCCCGAGGTACACGTGGTCCCGACCACGTGACGGACGAGCCGGGTGAACCCCTCCCCAGCCCAAAGGGAGCTTCCTGGAGGCCACTTGGGCCATACCGCTGCCCCAGGCAGCCTCTGGGGGTGCCGACGTCGACGCCGGAAGCTGGAGGCGACCCCGGACGAAGGCGACGAAGGTGACGAAGGAACCGTGATGGCCGAGATCAGGGAAGCACCGGTGTACGCACTGCTCGCCGACGGCACGACCGTACGGATCCGGAGTGCGGACCCGGATGACCAGGACGCCGTGCGGCACTTCTACGAGAAGATGTCGTCGGACAATCTGCGGTTGCGCTTCTACTCCGCCGGCCGCGCCGGTGCCCGGGGGGCCGGCGAACGTGTGGCCCGCCGGACCTGCCCGGGATACCGGGCCCTGGCCATCGAGCACGACGGCTCCCTTGTCGGCCTGGCCGAGTACGAGGCGCTGGCGGACACCACCGCGGCCGAGGTCTCGCTGGCCGTCGACGACGCCTGGCACCACCGCGGTGTGGGCACGCTGCTCCTGGAGCATCTGGCGGACGCCGCCCGCACCGCGGGCATCACCGAATTCACGGCGGACGCACTCGCCGAGAACCATGAGGTCCTCAAGGTCTTCACCGACCTCGGTCTGCACGTCGGCCGCCACCGGGATGGCCCCGAAGTCCACTGCACGGTCTCACTGGCCACGGGTGAGGACTACTTCGACGCGGTCGACGCCCGGGCGGGCATCGCTGATGTGGCGAGTCTGCGCCCCCTGCTGCGGCCTCGGTCGGTCGTCGTCGTCGGAGCGGGCCGTAAGCCCGGCTCCGTCGGGCGGGCCGTGCTGCGCAACTTGCGCACCGGTTCTTTCACCGGGCGCCTGCTCGCCGTGCACCCCGAGTCGCTGACCGTCCTGGGCATCCGCGCCTGTCGCACGATCTCGGCCCTGCCGTTGGTGCCGGACCTTGCCGTGATCGCCGTACCGGCACCCGCCGTCCCCCAGGTCGCCGAGGAGTGCGGCACGTTCGGCGTACGGGCCTTGTGCGTCGTATCCGCCGGGATCGACGTCAAGGCCGCAGCCGCGCTGATGGACTCCTGCCGACGCCACGGAATGCGGTTGACAGGACCCAACTGCCTCGGCCTCGCCAACACCGAGCCCGGCGTCGGCCTCGACGCCACCTTCGCCGCGCGGCACCCCGGACCCGGCAGTGCGGGTGTCGCCGTGCAGTCCGGAGGCGTCGGGATCGCCCTGCTCGACGGAGTGCACCGGCTGGGCATCGGTGTCTCCACCTTCGTGTCGCTCGGCGACAAGTACGACATCAGCGGCAATGACATGCTCCAGTGGTGGGAGAGCGATCAGCGCACGAGGCTGGCTCTGCTGCACCTGGAGTCGTTCGGCAATCCGCGCGCCTTCTCCCGCACCGCCCGTCGCGTGGCGCGCACCATGCCCGTCCTCACCGTGGACGCCGGGCGCTCCACCGCGGGGCGGCGGGCCGCCGCCTCGCACACCGCGGCCGCCGCGACCCGCACGATGACCCGGCAGGCTCTGTTCACCCAGGCGGGAGTGACGGCCACACGTACCATCGGTGAACTGCTCGACACCGCGGCCCTGTTGCACTCGCAGCCGCTCCCCACCGGCTCGAAGGTCGCGATCGTCAGCAACGCGGGCGGCGCCGCCGTACTGGCCGCCGACGCCTGCGAGGAAGCCGGACTGACCGTACCCGAACTCGGCATGAACCTGATCGACGAGCTGCTCTCAGGTCTACCGGACGGAGCGAGCGCCACCAATCCGGTGGACACCACACCCGTGGTGGATGAGCAGCAACTCGGCGCCACCATCGAGCGGTTGGCCGCACACGGCGCGGTCGACGCCGTCCTGGTCCTCCTCGTCCCCACCGCGGTGGCCACGGCGACCGGCGACGACCTGCCGCGCGTCCTCACCCGCGTCGCCGCCCGACTGCCGCGGCCGGTCGTGGCGGTGCTGCCGGCGCAAGCGGCCCGCGTCGAACTGCTCCGCGGCACCGTGCCCGCGTACAGCGAAGCGCGGGACGCCGCCCACGCACTCGCCCACGCCGCCTCCCGGGCCCAGTGGCTCGCCCGCCAGCCGGATACCTCTCCGAAACTCACCGGCATCGACACGCAGGCAGCGCGCACGATCGTCGACGCGTTCGTGGCCGACCACCCGGACGGCGGCTGGCTCGATCCACGGACGACCGCCGCCCTGCTCGCCCACTACCGCATCCCCCAGATCCCATGGGCGTGGGCTCGCGACGAGGACGAAGCGGTCGCGGCGGCCGAGCGCCTCGCAGGCCCCGACGGGCGCGTCGTGATGAAGGCCCATTGGCCCGGCCTGCTCCACAAGAGCAAGCAGCACGCCCTCCACCTCGACCTCCATGGCGCCCGGCAAGTCCGCTCCGCCCACCGCGACTTGGAGCTGCGCTTCGGCGACCTGATGGCCGGCGTCGTGATCCAGCCCCTTGCGGACCGCGGCACCGAGCTCTTCGCCGGGATCGTGCAGGACGAGGTCTTCGGACCGCTGATCGTCTTCGGCGCCGGCGGTACGGCGACGGAACTCCTCGCCGACCACGCGGCCCGGCTGGCCCCGCTCGGCGACCGCGACGTGCACGATCTGATCATTGCGCCACGGTGCGCGCCTCTTCTCTTCGGCTACGCCGGTGCGCCGACGGCCGACCTCGACGGCCTGGAGCTGCTCCTGCACCGGCTGTCCCGCATGGCCTGCGACCTGCCGCAGGTGGTCGACGCCGACCTCGATCCGGTCCTGTCCGGCCCGCGCGGTATCGCCGCACTCGACGTCCGTATCCGCGTCGAACCTCGCCAGGCCCACGACCCCTACCTGCGCCGACTGCGCTGACCAACAGCGCGCCTCGCGCTCCGTACGACCGAGGAGGGACCTCATGAAGCACCTCAGGACCGGCGACGTGATGGTCGACGAAGTGGTCGTCGCCCACTACGCGACCCCCTTCAAGGAGGTGGCCGGGCTCCTCGCGGAGCACCGCATCAGCGGACTCCCGGTCACCGACGAGGACGACAGGGTCATCGGCGTCCTCTCGGAAACGGACCTGATGCTCCACCAGGCCGAGCGACGCGAGCCCGGCACCCGTCTTTCCAGGTGGAGTCGGCTGAGCCGGGCCCGCCGCAAAGCCGCCGTCAGGGCAGAGGCGCGTACGGCGGGTGCTCTGATGTCCACTCCCGCCATCACGGTGCGCGCGGAATCGACCGTCTCCGAGGCGGCACGCACGATGGCCGAACACCGGGTGGAGCGTCTGCCCGTGGTGGACGCGGAGGGCAGGCTCGTCGGGATCGTGACCCGCGGCGACCTCCTCAAGGTGTTCCTCCGGCCCGACGCGGAGATCCGCCGCAGTGTGATCGACGAAGTACTGGTGCGCACCTTGTGGCTCGCTCCCCGGCTCGTCTCGGTGGACGTGCACGAAGGCATCGTCACGCTCGACGGGCAACTGGAGCGGCTCAGCGAGATAGCCATCGCGACCCGCATGACGAGCCGTATGGACGGCGTCGTCGGTGTCGTCGACAAATTGACCTACCGTCTGGACGACTCCCATCTGCGCCCCGACGAGCAGGCCCTGCACGGCATCACGGAGGACTGGATCCACCGGGGCTGACGTGCCCCGGTCCACCGCCCGTCGCACAATCCCGCACCACCACGGAATCCGAGGAGGGATCTCGATGACCCACTCCGACTCCGATACGCCCCCGACCCGCCGCATCGTGGTGGGGGTCGACGGTTCCCAGGCATCGGTCGAAGCCCTGCGCTGGGCCGTCGAGCAGGCATCGGACCTGCACGCCACGGTGGTCGCTGTGCACGCATGGGAGCGACCCGGACGTGGTTACGCCCCCTACGCCCCGGCGTCCGGACGTCCGACCGCCGCCGAGGAGCGCGGCCGGGCGGTTCGAACCCTGGCCACGGCGGTCGGGGCGGTCACCGATCGCCACCGGGACGTGCCCGTGCGCACCCTCCTCGCGGAGGGGCCCGCTTCCCGCGTGCTCCTCCGGCAGGCTCAGCACGCCTGCCTTCTCGCTCTGGGGACCAAGGGCCCGCGCAGCTGGGACGTGCCCGCGGTCGGTGAAGTGGGCCGTGCGTGCCTGCGGTACGCCACCGTGCCCGTGATCGCTGTCCCCGTCCCGGCAGCACCTCAGGAGCCGGGGCACACTCGACGCCCGGGCCTGCCTCCCGCATCCGCGAACGTATGAAGGTGGCGCTATCGTGTCGGTACTCATCAGCTATGCGAGCGAACACGGCTCGACCCAGGACGTGGCCGAGCGGATCGCCGCCCGTCTCGCCCTGCGCCGGACATTGATCGAAGTCCTGCCCGTGGGCAAGGCCTTCTCACGGCAGGGCTGCACCGCGATGGTCATCGGCAGTGCCGTGCACAACGGTGCTTGGCTGCCGGCCGCCTCCGCGTTCGTGCGACAGCACCATGACGACCTGACCGACCTGCCCGTCTGGATGTTCAGCGTCGGCTTGACCGGTGCGCTGCCAGGACCTCTGCGGCGCCTGGCCGAACGCACTGAGCAACCAGCCGTCGCCCGGTTGATCGAACTGGCCGGACCGACCGGGTACCGCCGCTTCTCCGGGGTGATCCGCCCCAGCCACCTGGGCCGGCTCGGCCGCGCGGCCTTCAAGAGCTGCGGAGGCCGCTACGGCGACCACCGGGACTGGCATGCGATCGATGCCTGGGCCGACGAGATCGCGGACGCTCTTCCTCAGTGACCTCCGCGGCACGGGCGCCCCAGGAGATCTCCGGGCCGAAGGTCCCTTCCCCGGGGTCGGGCAGCCCATGGCGCGACCGCCTCCACCGAACAAGGGTGGTCTTGAGAGAGCAGCAGCCCGGGGAGGCGCCCATGAGCGACAGCCCTGAGACAGCCGTGCTGGGTTCGGCGGCGGCTCCGCACGACGAGCTCGCGGTCCGCTTGCAAGGTGAGCGTGTACGCGAGGAGCGAGAGGAGACGAAGCAATGACCTCCACCACCAGCCTGCGCATGGCTCTCGCGCAGGAACACCAGGAACGGCTCATGCGCATCGCCCGCGAGGTCAACGTCGACGTGGGCACGCGGCTGTTCGAGGAAGGCAGGCACGCCGACCGCTTCTGGATCGTGCGTACCGGCACCGTCGCCCTCGACATGCACATCCCCGGCAGCAAGGCCGCCGTCATCGAGACCCTCGGGCACGGCGAACTCGTCGGCTGGTCCTGGCTGCTCACGCCGCACACGTGGCAGTTGGGCGCCGAGGCGGCGACCCCGGTGCGCCTGTGGGAGTTCGACGCGACCGCCGTGCGCTCGATGTGCACCACCCACCCGGCGTTCGGACAAGCCCTGTCGGACTGGGTGGGCCACGTCCTCGCCCACCGTCTGCAGTCGGCCCGCACCCGTCTGCTCGATCTGTACGCCCCGCACGGGAGCGGCAGCCCACGATGACGCCCTGGCGGGCGGGTGAACTTTCCCGCGGCTGCCCAAGGAGACGACACTCTCCTCGACACGGAGGCCGTCAGCTGGTCGTCCGGCCCCATTGCGGCCCCGTACGCTCCCAGTCAACGCCCCATGTGGCCAGCCGCCGCCTCATCAGACGCCATCGAGCGAGCTGCCCCAGGCCCAGCACCAGAGCACTCGAGGCGAGGTCGGCTCCGACACCTGCGAGCCCCGCTTCGAAGCGCGCCCGCCCTGCGCCAAGGGGTTCAGCAGCCAGGTCCCCGTCGGCAGTCAGCCACACCTCCACCCTGGCGCCCTTGACCGTACCTGGCTCGACCAGAGCCGATCCCGCGCTCATGGTCCCCCTGTTCGAGACCCACTTCACCTGCGCTCGCACCTTCTCGGCCGCGGTTCCCCGGGAAGTGACGGAACTCCCCGCCGGGGCGTTTCCGCTCAGCGTCGCGCCCACGGGATGCCGTTCCACCCGTTCCCTCGCCGTACGCGCATACGAGGAGGCGGCCGCTGCCGTACCCACGAGCGAGCCTCCCACAAGGACGCCGACCCACATCGCCAGTACCACCCAGGCTTCCACCACGTCGCCGCGGCGTCGCAGCGGATTCGACCTCCAGCGCCACAGCCGCACCTTCTTGCACAACCCTTGCCGACTTGCCTTCACCACGGGACACCCCCTCGCCCGATGCCGAATCGCCGGGCTCTTCGAGGAAGAACGTGCCAGTTCCTCGACAGGGGCGGGAGTAGCCGGCCAGGCACCTTCGAAAGGCGAACAGGCACAACTCCGATGCGAATAAGGGACGTTCAGCCCTTCCGGGCAGCGGCCGGGCGGACGAGGATCGAGAGGGCCCGCGCCCGCTCGAACAGTCGCCCTTGCGAGGAATGAAAATGGCCGACACGGAACGTCAATTCTCCGCGGAACGTCCGATCACGGTCTTCCTTCTCGACGACCACGAGGTGGTTCGACGAGGCCTGGCCGACTTTCTGAGCGCCGAACCCGACATCATCGTGGTCGGCGAGGCAGGCACCGCACGGGAAGCGCTGGTCCGGGCGCCCGCGTTGCGCGCCGATGTCGCCGTCCTCGACGTCCGCCTCCCGGACAGTGACGGCATCACCGTCTGTCGCGAACTCCGCTCGTCCGTCCCGGAGACGTCGTGTCTCATGCTGACGTCCTTCGACGACGAGGACGCGCTCCTCGACGCGATCATGGCAGGTGCCTCGGGCTACGTACTGAAGCAGATCAGGGGAGCGGATCTCGTCTCCGCCGTGCGCGCCGTCGCGGCAGGAGAATCCCTGCTCGACCCGGCCACGACCGCACGGCTCATGCACTCCCTGCGAGCCCCGCAGGAAGCGTCGGTCAAGGAGCCCGCCCATGTCCAAGGCCTGTCGGAGCGGGAGCGGGACATCCTGAACCTGATCGGCGCAGGCCTCACGAACCGCGAGATCGGCAAACGTCTCTATCTGTCGGAGAAGACCGTCAAGAACAACATCTCGCGGCTGCTGACCAAACTGGGTGTACATCGCCGAGTCCAGGCAGCTGTCATCGCCTCCCATCTGCACACGCCCGCCCCCGGCTGACAGTCGTCCGGCCGGCGCGCGATGCCCGCTCGGCCCCGAGCGCGGGCCCAACGGCCCCTGGGGGCAGGGCTCGCCGCGGCGCAGGCTGGACCTGTTCGATCCAGTCCAGGAAGGAGGCGATGGCGATGGTCTCCGCGCACATGGACGCGGCAGCACTGGAGAAGCTGCTCTCGGCCGCCGTTGCGGCGCCGTCGATGCACAACACCCAGCCCTGGCGGTTCCGCTTCGTGCCGAGCACGTTGTCGGTGGAGATCCATGCCGTCCCCGAGCGCGGCTTGCCCGAGGAGGACCCACAGGGGCGTGGTCTGCACCTCGCGGCGGGCGCGGCGCTGTTCAATTTGCGCCTCGCGGTGACCCACTTCGGTTGGACACCCGTACACCGAGTCCTTCCGGACCCGGAATCTCCGGGCCTTCTCGCCGCGGTACGGATCACAGCGGGCAGCCCTCGCCATGTCGGCGACAACCCCCGCTTGTACGACGCCATCTGGCGCAGGCACAGCAGCCGTTTCCCCTTCTCCGGGAAGCATCCGCCCGGCCCGGTGCTCCGCGAGCTCGCCGATGCCGCACACAGCGAAGGGGCCGCGCTCGACCTTCCCGCCCCCGACGCCACCGCCCGCCTCCTGCGCATCACCGCTGAAGCGGAGCGACGCGGCCACCTCGACGCCGCGCGTGCCACGGAGAGCCGCCGATGGGCCATCCTCCTCGGCGCGAACGACACCGGTCAGGGGATACCTCCCACGTCTCTCGGCCCCCAGGACTCCTTCGAGCGCCTGCCGATGAGGGAGTTCAGCGCCCGACGCCAGGAGGAATCACTCTCCACACAGCCGTTCGAGCGTACGCCCATGATTGCCGTGCTCCACTCGGGTCATGACCGTCGCGCCGACTGGATCCGTTCCGGCCAGGCCCTGCAGCACGTTCTCCTTGTCGCCACAGCACATGGGCTGCGCACCTCCGTACTGCATCAGGCCCTGGAATGGCCCGATCTCCGCGCCCTTCTGCACACAGCGAACCGTGATCTCGGCTATCCACACATGCTCATCCGCGTCGGGTACGGGCCCGACGGTGCCGTCACACCCCGACTACCGACGCGGGGGTTCCTTCACGTCGAGAACGAGCACGACTCCTCCGGGCCGGTAGCTCCAGGAACTCAGCGGTCCTCACGCCTCTCGTGATCGGTCACCGGTACCTGCCAGATCAGTCTCGTTCCGCCCATCGGCGGCTGCTCCACCACGAACCGTCCGTGCAGGCCGAGCGCTCTCTCCCGCAAGTTCGACAACCCGCTGTGGCGAGCCCCGTCGGGGATCCCCCGGCCGTTGTCGACCACCGTCAACGTCAACTGCCCCGCCTTGACAGCGATGTGGACGTCGACGGCCGTCGCTGCGGCGTGGCGGGTGACGTTGCTCAGCGCTTCGCCCAGGACGGCCATCGCGTGCGTACCCACGTCCGCGGGCACGTCCGTGTCCACCAGTCCCTCCAGCCGCAGCGCGGGCAGGAAACCGAGCGTCGACGCGGCCGACTCCACAGCGGCCGACGCCTTGGCCCGCAGCCCCGATCGGCCGAGTCCTTGCTCGTGGTCCCGCAGCCCGAAAATGGTCGTCCTGATGACCTTTATGGTGGTGTCGAGGTCGTCGACCGCGCGCGAGAGGCGTTCGGCGACCGCCGGCTCCTTGGCCAGACGTTCCGCGCTCTGCAACGTCATGCCGGTGGCGAACAAACGCTGTATGGCGAGGTCATGCAGGTCTCTGGCGATCCGGTCCCGGTCCTCGAGCAGGGCGATCTGTTCGGCGTCCTTGCGTCGGTCCGCAAGTTCCATCGCGAGAGCCGCCTGGTCGGCGAAGCCGATCAACGGCCCGACTTCGGTTTCGACGAACTCCGGCCCCCCGGAACGCCTCGCGAGCAGCAACACTCCGCGAACCGATCCCTGCTCTCCCACCGGCACGGCAACCGCAGGGCCGAGACCGGCCCACAGACGCCCCGCTTCGTCGCCTCGCGCCTCGTGCCCCAGCTCGCCGCAGACGCCGGTCCGCGCCTGCGTGTACGCGTCACCCACCAACCCGTTCTCGGACGACAGCCACCGCTCCTGATAGATCTCGGCCTCTTGTCCTGTTGCGAACGCCACGCGCAATCCGGGCTGCCCCTCTTCGGGCAGGGCCACCACCCCCAGATCTCCGGAGACGAGCCGCTGGGCCCGCTCCACGATCAGCCGGAGCACGTCGATATGGGGAAGCCCCTTCAACAGCCCGCTGGTCACTTCTCCGCTGGCGGACAGCCACTGCTCACGCATGCGCGTCTCCGCGTACAACCGAGCGTTCTCGATGGCCACGCCCGCCGCGACCGCCAGGGTCGACAGGACGGATTCGTCCTCGGCGTCGAACTCCTTCGCGCCTCGCTTCTCGGTGAGATACAGATTCCCGAACACCTCGTCGCGCACCCGTATGGGCACGCCGAGGAACGAGTGCATCGGCGGATGGTGCTCAGGAAAGCCGTAGGACGCGGGGTGGGAGGAGATCTCCCCGAGCCGGAGCGGTTCGGGGTGCTGGATCAGCTCCCCCAGAATCCCGTGGCCTTCGGGCAAATCGCCTATCCGCGCCCGCCGTTCGTCGTCTATCCCGACGGTGATGAATTCCGCCAGTCTCTGTTGAGCACCTATCACGCCGAGAGCACCGTACTCGGCGTCGACCAGGACGATCGCCGCCTCGACGATTCTTCTGAGGACCTGGGGCAGATCCAGTCCCCTGCCGACGGAGAGCACGACCTCCAGGAGGGTGTGCACCCGGTCCCGGGTGCCACGCATGCTGTTGACCCGCATCTGCAGCTCGTCCAGAAGCTCATCCAGACGCAGCTTCGGAACCGCCCCGCCTTGCGACACGCTCTCGCCCACGCCACTCCCCTCAGGTGCGGTCCGGCCACGATTTCGCGTCTGCTGTCCCTGTTCCCTACGGTAGAACCCGTCTCATCGTCCGAGCCACTCCCCGGCCGCATCCCGTCTCGGCCCCGACCCGGCCCGGGCCACAGCATGGCAGGACGGCACCGCCCTCCCCTGTTTCACCTTCACCGGACGCGACAGCCACACTGTCACCCCATGACCGGGCTCGGCCAGGGGGCGCAGGACAGAGTGCGGGTGGGCCGGAAGGTTCGCAGCTGGGTACGCACTCGCCGACGGTGACGTGATCGCGCGCGTCGACCTGCTGGGCGGCGCACCGCACTCCGCGCATCGAGCGGTCGCAATAGGGCTTCCCGGGTCTCGAAGAGGCCGTTCGGTCCCTCCTGCGACCGTGCGGGACGCGACACGCTGCACGGACTGCCGGACGCGAGCGCACCGGCGAACTCCCGTTCCACGGCGCCGATCTGATGGCGCCGGGCCCCCGCGAACTGCTCGTGAAAGGAGCCCTCCGGTGACGGACTGGACGTGGCCGTACGAGGGGTACGCACCCGCAGATGAACGGTTGCGGGAGTCTCTGTGCACCCTGGGCAACGGATACTTCGCGACGCGTGGCGCCTGGCCCGAGTGCGCTGCGGACGAACTCCACTATCCAGGTACGTACGTCGCCGGGTGTTACGACCGCCTCACCTCCACTGTGGTCGACCGCCGCATCGGGAACGAGGACCTGGTCAACCTTCCCAACTGGTTGCCGTTGCGCTTCCGTTACCGCGACGAGAACGGAGCCGGGCCCTGGTTGCACCCGGACACCGCCCGGGTCCTGGAGCATCATCAGACCCTCCTCGTCAACAGCGGTCTGCTGGAGCGCCGGACGACGTACGAGGACAACGTCGGTCGCCATGTGAGCCTGCGACAAGTGCGCCTCGTACACATGGCGGACCCCCACCTGGCGGCGTTGCGCACGGAGTTCAGCACCGACAACTGCACAGGTGAGCTGGAGGTGGAGGCCGCGCTGGACGGGGCGGTGCAGAACGCGGGCGTGCCCCGCTACCGTGACCTGGCCGGCCGACATCTCGTCCACGGCCACAGTGGTACGGCCGGGTCCGACCTCACATGGCTACGTTGCCGGACGCGCACCTCCGATGTCAGCGTGGCGCTCGCGGCCCACACCACGTCCGCAGACGCCACGCGCACCTACGGTCACCACGCCGGCGTACACGCGGCGCAGTTGCTGTACCTCCCGATGCGACCCGGCCGGACCACGACCGTGGACAAGATCGTCGCCCTTCATACCTCCCGCGACCCCGCGATCAGCGACCCACTGCAAGCTGCCGTCGACCGGGTACGACAGGCACCTTCCTTCGACGACCTGCTCGAATCCCACCTCACCGCGTGGGACCAGCTTCGGCGCCGGGCCGAACTGGATGTGCCGGGCGAGGCGGGCCGCATTCTGCGGCTGCACCTCTTCCACGTCCTGCAGACGCTCTCCCCGCACACCGCCGAGCTGGACGTGGGCGTGCCCGCACGCGGTCTGCACGGGGAGGCGTACCGAGGTCACGTCTTCTGGGACGAACTGTTCGTGCTGCCCTACCTGAACCTGCACTTTCCCGAGGTCTCGCGCGCGCTGCTCACGTACCGGCACCGCCGCCTGGAGCGCGCCTGCCGCTCCGCTCAGGACGCCGGCCACCTGGGCGCCATGTACCCGTGGCAGAGCGGCAGCGACGGCCGGGAGGAGACCCAGCGTCTGCACCTCAACCCGAACTCAGGGCGCTGGCTGCCCGACCACACCCATCTCCAGCACCATGTCGGCTCGGCGGTCGCCTACAACGTCTGGCGTTACTGGGAGGCCACCGGCGACGCCGACTTCCTGCACACCAAGGGCGCCGAGATGCTGCTGCAGATCGCCCGGTTCTGGGCGGACAGGGCCGCGTACGACGAGGAGCTCGGCCGCTACCGGATCCGTGGCGTGGTAGGCCCGGACGAGTACCACGACGCGTACCCGGACTCGGACCGGCCGGGCATCGACGACAACGCGTACACCAACGTCACCGCCGCCTGGGTACTTACCCGCGCACTCGACCTGCTCGACCTTCTCCCCGAACCCCGTCGACGAGAGCTCACGGAACGGATCGGATTCGACAGCGGGGAGGCGGAGCTGTGGCGGGACGTGTCGCACTCGCTCCACGTCCCGTTCCACTCCGGGGTGATCAGCCAGTTCGCCGGCTACGAGCACCTCGCCGAGCTGGACTGGGAGGCGTACACGCGCAAGTACGAGGACATCCGCCGCCTGGACCGGCTCCTGGAGGCCGAGGGCGACAGCGTCAACCGTTACCAGGCATCCAAGCAGGCCGACGTCCTGATGCTGGGCTACCTCTTCCCCCCTGCCGAACTCAGCGCGCTTTTCCGCCAGTTGGGGTACCACCTGGACGAAACGGTATGGCAGCGTACGGTCGACCATTACCTGCGCCGCACCAGTCACGGCTCCACCTTGAGCGGGCTCGTGCACGGCTGGGTGCTCGCACGGGCCCGCCGCGCCGACGCCTGGAGATACGCCCACGAGGCACTGGTCGGAGACGTCGCGGATATTCAGGGGGGCACCACCGCGGAGGGCATTCACCTCGGAGCCATGGCCGGGACCGTGGATCTGGTCCAGCGCGGGCTGACCGGACTGCAGACGCGGGGCGAGGCCCTGTGGCTGGACCCGGCTCCGCTTCCGGAACTGACCGGATCCACCTTCGGATTCACGCTCCGGTACCAAGGCCACTGGGGCGTACGGCTGCGGATGCTTCCGGACCGTGTGCACATCAGCGTCCCCGCCTCGGACCGCTCCCCTCTCACCATCGAACTGCCGGACCGCACCGTCACCGTCCGGCCCGGGGAGACCCGTGACTTGCTCCTCCCCGTTGCCGCGCCCGCGGCACCGAGGGACTGATGGGCAGACTCAGGGGCTGCCCCCGTCAGACGGCGACCGAGATCGCGAAGGGCAAGAAGCCCCTGGACCGGATCACGTGCGGAACGAACAGGACCGCTGCCTCGGTGGCACGCGCGGTCCGGATCCCGCCGAGATCGATGATCCACTCCGTGCGCCAGCTGAGGTCCACGAGCAGTTCACGGACGGCCTGCTTGGCTCCCGTGTCCTCGCCGGAGAGAAAGACACTGGGAGGCTGCGTGAGGTTGGCGGGCGCGGTCATCACGGGAAAGAGCATGGTGTTGAGCGTCTTCACCACACGCGTTTCGGGCAGTGCTTCCTGGAGTTTCTCGGCGAGGCTGGAACCGGGGTAAAGCAGGTCGGCGGGCAGACCGTCCGGTCCGTCGGTGGTGGCGTTGGCGACATCGACGAGGATTTTTTCCCGCAGTTCGTCGCGCAGGGCGGCGAGCCTCTCCAGGGAGTTCTCGCCCGGGGTGGCGTTGATGATGATCTGCGCGGACCGGGCAGCAGCGGCGGCGACCCCGTGTGCGCGGCCCACCGCCGTCACCTCGTGCCCTGCCCGGGTGAGGGCATCGGCGAGGTTGCCGCCGACACGGCCGTTTCCGAGGACTGCGATCGTGGTCATGGTGGTGTGGCCCTTCCAGTGCTTTGCAGGTCTGCAGGTCGTGATGCTGCTCGTATAGGTCGTGAAGCTGCTCGCACGGGTCATGCAGCTGTTCGTACGGGTCGTGACGCTGCGGTAGGTCGTGCTACCTGGTCAGCGGGACAGGGTGGTGACGGCTTCGCTGTGGACGCCGGGTGCGGCGGCCAGGAAGCTTTCGCTCGCGGGGCTCCAGGGGCGGCCTTCGGCGTCGGAGATCCGCCCGCCGGCCTCGGTGACGAGCAGCGCCCCGGGCAGCAGATCCGCGCGGGCACCGGCGAACTGCCAGAAGGCGTCCATGCGGCCGGCGGCCACGTGCAGCAGGTGCAGGGTCGCGGGCACGGCGGTGCGGACGACGAGCGCGTCGAAGAGCATCGCGGTGATCGAGGAGCCGACGCGGCGGACGACCTGCTCGTCCTCGTCGGGCCGGGCCTGGCTGGTGGCCACGAGGCTCAGGGACAGGCTGTCGGTACCGGAGACGTGCAGGGGCCGGTCGTCGAGGTGGGCTCCGCCGCCTGCGAGCGCGGTGTAGGTCTCGCCGGTCAGCGGCAGGTGGACCGCGGTGAGGACCGCCTGGTTGTCGCGCACGAGGGTGGCGGTCACCGCCCATTCCGGCAGCGCGTGCAGGTGGTTGATGTTGCCCTCGGCCGGGTCCACCACCCACCACTCGCCGGCCGGCAGAGCGCCCCCGTCGAGTTCCTCCTCCACCCAGCGGGCCTGCGGACGCAGGTCGGTCAGGCGGGGGCGCAGGATGCCGAGGGCCGTGTCGTCGTTGACGGCGAGCGCGTGCATGAGCTCTTCGCGGGTCCGGTGGCGGACCACGTCTCCGAAGAGTTCGCGCAGCGCCGAACCGGCCGCACGGACAGCGAGCACGGTCTGAGCGAGCAGGGCGGCGTCGGAAGCGGGAAGGTCAGCGGTCTGAGGCGTTTCGGACATGGGAGTGCTCCGGTGTGGAGGAGGAGGGATGAGGCCGGTCGGGCCGAGCTGTGCGGGTGCGGTGCCGTCGTGCGCTCTCTTGCCTCGACGATAGAGAGCCCAGGCATTAACTTCAAATGCATGCAAAGCAAGGCTAGATTGACTGTCATGCAACTGGATTTGAATCTGCTCGCCGCGCTCGACGCGCTGCTGGAAGAAGGAAGCGTGACCGGGGCGGCCGCACGCCTGAACGTCACGGCCCCCGCGATGAGCCGGAGTCTGGGCCGGATCCGGCGCACGACCGGGGACCAGATCCTGGTGCGCACCGGCCGCACGATGACGCCGACCCCCTACGCGATCGCCGTCCGGCAACAGGTGCACGAGCTGCTGCGCCAAGTCCAGGGAGTGCTGGCCCCGAGCCGTGAACTCGATCTGGCGACACTGGAGCGCACCTTCTCACTCCGCTGGCACGACTCCCTACTTGCTCTGAGCGGACCCGCGCTGCTCGCGGCCGTACGCGGACAGGCGCCGGGCGTGCGGTTGCGCTTCCTCGCGGAATCGAGCACCGACACACCCGAGTTGCGGCGCGGCGAGGTCGACCTGGAAGCCAACGCGAACCTCCCCAGCGCACCGGATGTCCGTTCCGAAAAGGTGGGCGAGACCCGCCACGTGATCGTCGCCGCGCAGGGGCACCCCCTCGCCCGCTCCAGGTCCTGTACCGCCGAGCAGTACGCCGCCGCCGAGCACATCACCGTCTCGCGCCGCGGAAGCCTCAGCAACACCCTCGACGACGCTCTCACGCGGCTCGGCCTCACCCGTCACGTAGTGGCGACCGCACCCACCGAGGCCGCCGCGTTCGAGTTCGCCCGCGGCTCCGATCTCCTGGTCACCGTCCCCGACGTCACCACACGCTCCGCCGTCGCGGACCTCGGCCTGGTGGTACTCCCCCTGCCACTCGAACTGCCACCGGCGCCGATCTACCTGTCATGGCATCAGCGCTACGACACCGACCCCGCCCACACCTGGCTGCGCGAACTGGCGCGGACCGCGCTGACCCCGGGTCAGTAAGTCCCGCACCACGTCCTACGGTTCACCGGCGGCCGGGCCGCCCCTGACGCCGGGGCGGCCGTTCAGCTGAGCCAGTCGGTGGGCTCCGCCGCCGGGGTGCTGGTCGCTGCCAGGCTGGCGAGGAATTTGAGGCGGACCTCGGAGAGGTTGTTGGAGACACCGGCCATAGACGTGCCACTGCGGCGTCGCAGGGGACGAGAGAAAGCACGCCGCGCGCGCCTGTTGGTTTCAGCGGCAGCTTCAGCTTCCCGCTGGGGGCGGTGTAGTCCATGTCGCATTGGGGCCAGGAGCGTAGGTGCTGATCTCCGGCTTGCTTTCCTTGGCAAGGAGGACGATGAGAGCGATCCCCGCCGGAGGCGCCAGGGTGAGCAGCATGAACCAGCCGCTGAGGCCGGCGTCATGAAGACGGCGGACGCCGACTGCAACCGTGGGAATCACGACTGCCAGGGCGTAGAGGAAGCAGTACGAGGGCTGATCAAGAGCAGTACCGAGACCCCACAACGCGTACAGGATCGCAAGGTTGATCAGCATGTACACCCAGTACTCCTTCAGTACTCCTTGCGGCTCGCTCGACCGCGGAATCCGAAGTAGTTTCTGAGCGCCTTGAAGTACCAGGTCATTGACTTCTATCCCCACCCCATGCCCGGTTCCGCACCATGCTGATCACCTGAGCGCAATGAGGCTAGAGACGGCAACGGTGCACGTCAAGAGGAGATCAGCAAGGCCGGCGGCATCCTCGTTGCTCCGGCGAAGGCCGCGCTGCTCGGTGAGCGCGTCGATGACCCGGTGCTGCCGAGCGGCGGTCAGATCGCGGTGCGACGCGGACAGGGCGGGTCAGGTCCGGAGCAGCAGGCGTCTGAACGGATCGCCCCTGTCGCCCCCAGGAAGGGACGACAGAGCGAACGCGGTGCAGGAGGGTGGCCGAGAAGGCAGGGCCCGGCCGGTTATTCGGTGGTGAGCAGTCCCGTACGGAGCTTGCCGATGACGCGGGTGATCAGGCGGGAGACGTGCATCTGCGAGCAGCCGAGCTCCTCACCGATCTGCTGCTGGGTGCGCTCCTCGACGAAGCGGAGGTGGATCAGGCGGCGGTCACGCTCGTCGAGGTCGGCGATGAGCGGCGCGAGGGAGTGGAAGTTCTCCACGAGTTCGAAGCGGTCCTCGTCGATGCCGATGAAGTCGGCGAGCATCGTGTCGGACTCGTCGTCCTTGCCGTTGACGGCCGCGTCCAGGGAGACGCTGTTGTAGCCGTTGGAGGCCCGCTGCGCCTCGGCGACCTCGGCCGGCTCCAGCTGCATCAGCTCCGCCAGCTCGGCGGTGGAGGGGGAACGGCCCAGGCGGGTACGCAGCTCCTCGGTGGCCTTGGACAGCTCGATCCGCGCCTCCTGAAGGCGGCGCGGCACATGCACGGCCCAGGACGTGTCACGGAAGAACCGCTTGATCTCCCCCGTGATGTACGGCACCGCGAAGGAGGTGAACTCGACCTCGCGGGTCAGCTCGAACCGGTCGATCGCCTTGATCAGGCCGATCGTGCCCACCTGGACGATGTCCTCCATCTCCTGCGGGCCACGGTGCTTGAACCGGGAAGCGGCGTACTGCACCAGGGAGAGGTTCATCTCGATCAGCACGTTGCGCACGTAGCTGTACTCGCGCGTGCCCTCTTCGAGCTGGGTGAGCCGGTCGAAGAAGTGCCGACCGACCTCACGGGCATCCTTCGGCGCGATCGATGCCGGATCCGTGTAAGCACGCTCGATCAAAGACTCCCGGACCGTCCCGGTCGTCAGATGCCTCTGGTCGTGGAGTGCCACGGTGTTCATACGTCCCGCCCCTGTTCCGCCGGTTCCTGTCTGGCCCCACCGCTACCCCGACGTGCGGTGGGCACACCTGATGACCGGCAGATTCTCATAGGCGAACGGGGACCGCGTGAGGCGGGGCCGGTCAGGGCAGTGCCAACGTCGCGGTGATCGTCTTGCCTTCCGGTCCCACGTCGACGTGCACGCTGGAGCACAGGCGCTGGACCACCTTCCAGCCGTAGCCACCGGGCAGGCCGCGGATCGTCGGCAGGCACTGTGGCTCGGCGCGGCTGGCGTCGCTGACCCGCAGCCGGAGCTCACCCCCTGTCACGCGGGCGGTGAAGCGAGTGACGCCGCCCGCGTGCAGGAGGGCGTTGGCCGTCAGCTCGCTGACCACGAGCAGTGCGTCGTCACGCAGGCGCTGCGCCTGGGCCGGGGGCAGCGCGCGGCACACCTCCGCCAGCACCGAGCGGACCTTGGACCGCGCCTCTGCGCAGCTGACGTCGTGGTCCAAGGCTTCAGACGTCCCCAATGCTTCAGCAACACTCATGGCCACGTGGATCCTCTCTCCCTGCACACGCAGACACGGCTCGCGTGTCTTTCGTTCTCCTCCGCCTGCCCGACACTTCCAGCCCCACTCCCCCGCTCGCCCGGCCGAGCGCGCGGAGCCTTGCCGTGACGGTATGCGCCGACTTGCCTGCTGCGGTGGGAAACGAACGGTGGCCGCGGAGTACCTAGCGGAGTACCTACTGGTCATGGCGTCGGAAGCGGCTAAAAGGGACTGCGGATGGGTCCCCGACAGACAAAGCCTCGACACGACCCAGCAGGAGCGGGTGGCCGTCGTCTCCTTCGGGGGCGGCCTCGACTTCACCGACGAGACCGAGGTCATGCCGGCGTTGTCCAGCGCTCGCCGACCCTCATACTACGGGCACTCGCGGCGGCGGGCCTGATCACGAGGTCGAGCAGCCGGACCACCAGGCAGCCGGACCACCAGGCAGCCGGACCACCAGCACGATGACCGCAATCCACCACAGTGCCTTCAGCGCGTAACCCGCGCCGAAGAGGGCCCCGCCGCACTGCGAAATGCCCACGTCCACCCTGGATCAGAAAGTGATCTGCGGGTGGGGGCCATGTTTGCCTCACCGCTGACAGGCCAAGCGGAGAGTGCACGCACGTTGTCGATGCCAGAGGAGCGTGAGCGGACATGACTGCCAACGAGAAGGCCAAGGCCAAGACCGACCAGGCTGCCGGCGCCGCCAAGGAGACCGCCGGACGCGCTGTGGGCAACGAACGCCTCACCACCGAAGGCCGCGCCCAGCAGATGAAGGGCGACGCCCGCCAGGCCAAGGAAAAGGCGAAGGACATCGGCAAGCACTGACGCGCACCGCGCGACGCGAAGGGGCAGCCCCCAGATGCTGGGGGCTGCCCCTTCGCGTCGCGCGGCAACCATTCGCATCCGCGGGCGTCCGCCCGGCGAAGGGCGCGCCGCCTCGCCCGGCCGCGGGACTGCGCGCGGGCGCCGATCGGTGCAGACGCAGACGGCTGGAACCGGGGGCTGCGGATGCTGTCAAAGGATCCTGCGGTTCTGCGTGGCCGGTTCCCCTCTCTTCTGGGAGACTGCGCTCGTTCCTGAGCCTCGTGAAACCCTGGAAGTGTGTCGGCCTGCGGCACCGAGAGAGAGACACACCATGGACTGGCGGGACTTCGCAGTGCAGCTGGCAGTGATGGCCCGCGAGCTGGAGGACAAAGAGAACAGCGACGCGACCCTGGCCGCGATCACCTCGGCCGCCGTCAAGCTCATCCCTGGCTGCGAATCGGCAGGCGTTCTCTGGCTCAAGAACGGCAAGGGCCTCTCACTGGCCCCCACCGACCGGCTCGTCTCCGAGAGCGATCATCTGCAGGAGCGCTTGGGCGAAGGGCCCTGCTTCGATGCCGCTCGGCTCGGCCATCCCGTCTTCCGCGTGCGCGACATGACCACCGAAAGCACCCGCTGGCCGCAGTACGCCCCTGAGGCCAGGGAACTGGGCATCGGCAGCATGATGGGCTTCCTCCTCTACACCCATGACGAGGACTTGGGCGCCCTCAACCTGTATTCCACAGTGCCCGGGGTGTTCACCGAGGACTGCGAGACCGCCGGGTGGCTGCTCGGCTCCCATGCGGCCGTCGCCTTCGCCGCCGCCCGCGAACAGGACCAGCTGGGACAAGCCGTGGAGACCCGGGGCCTCATCGGCGAAGCAATGGGCCTGATCATGGCCGGCCACGATCTGAACGAACAACAGGCCTTCGACGTCCTGCGCCGGTACTCACAGGAGAAGAACCTCAAGCTGCGCGACGTGGCGCGGCGCACCGTAGATCGCGGAGGTCTCACCCCTTGAGAGAGGGGCGCCTCCCTCATCCCTCGCCCGAGCGGATCCGCCAGATCCTGGGCGACAGCGACGGGGCCGAACCCCTCACCCCGTCGGCCGGTCATGCAAAGCCACCTGCCCCAGGAGGCCCGTCACGCCCGCGCGCCTACTTAGCCGTGCGGGTCAGCGGGTCAGCGGGTCAGCGGGTCAGCGGGTCAGCGGGTCAGCGGGTCAGCGGGTCAGCCGACGGTCCACTTCTGGTTGGCGCCGCCCGAGCAGGTCCAGATCTGGAGCCGAGTGCCGTTGGCCGAACTGTTTCCGGTCACGTCCAGGCACTTGTCGGCTTGCGGGTTGACGATGTCGTTCGCCGAGCTGACCGCCCATTTCTGCGCGGCCGTCCCGTTGCAGTCGTAGAGCTGGACCGTGGTGCCGTCCGCGGTGCCGCCGGCGGTCACGTCCAGGCACTTGCCGAGCGCGCGGATCGTGCCGTCGGAGCCCACGGTCCATTTCTGCGCCGAGGAGCCGTTGCAGTCGTAGAGCTGTACTGGGGTGCCGTTGGCGGAGTTCGCACCGGCGACGTCGACGCACTTGCCCGCAAGGCCCCTGATCGCGCCGCCGGCGGGTGCGTCGCTCGTGGTCACCGACACCGAGTCCACCACCAGTTGGGCGGGGAAGACCGTGGAGCTGTTGGGGTCACCCGGCCAGTAGCCGCCGACTGCCAGGTTGAGGATCAGGAAGAACGGCTTGTTGAAGGCCCAGGTCTTGCCACTCACGTCCGCGGGCGTGCGCGTCTGGTAGACGACGCCGTCGACCGACCACTTGATCGAGTTGGGCGCCCAGTCGACAGCGAAGGTGTGGAACGCATCCGCGAAGACCTGGCCGCCGGGCAGGGTGTAGGCGGCGCCTACACCCGCCGATCCGGAGTAGCCGGGGCCGTGGAGGGTGCCGTGGACGGCCGAGGGCTCGAAGCCGACGTTCTCCATCACGTCGATCTCACCCGAGTTGGGCCAGCCGACCGACCCGATGTCCGTGCCAAGCATCCAGAAGGCAGGCCACATGCCCTGCCCCCGCGGGATCTTCATGCGCGCCTCGACGTGCCCGTACTGGGCGCTGAACTTCCCCGAGGTGTTCAGCCGGGCCGACGTGTACTGGCACGTGCCGTACCAGCACTGGTAGTTGGACGGGTTCTCCTTCTTGGCCGTGATCACCAGGTGTCCCTGGCCGTCCAGGGCGGCGTTGTTGGTGCCGGACGTGTAGTACTGGCGCTCGTGGTTGTTGACGTTGTCACCGGTCTCCAGCGTCCATTTCGACGAGTTGACCGCACTCCCGGCGGCGCCGTCGAAGGTGTCGGAGAACGTCACCGCGGCGGCGGCGACATCCGATGGTTCCGCGTGGGCCACGCCGGTCGCGGCGGATGCGACCAGCGTGGCGGACAAGGCGGCGAACAGGCATCTGCGAAGCAGGCGATGGGAGGTCACGTCTCAGTCCTTCCGGGGCAGTGAGGGACCGGCCCGAGGTGGGGGAGGTGAAAACGTTTCGCCTGTTGATTTAAGGAGTGAACTAAGGGGGCGTCAAGATGCTGGTACGGACCAGATGTTGCCCATTGCTTCGATAAGTGAGCTGTCCGGCACGCGAAGGGCCCGCGGCCAGAGTGAACTCGGGGGCGAAACCGCAGCTGGGTGATGCGGTCATGCCCCGGCGGCCAGAGCCGCGCGCGCCGCCACCGCGTCCGCCGGGTCCCAGAGGCCGCCCTTGCCACGCCGGACGAACATCGCCTGACGTGCGGGCGGCCTTCAGAGCCAGTGGCGCAGGATCACGCGCGGAGCCAGGCGAGTGAGCCAAGCGGCGGCCACACCGATGGCGCCGCCGGCAGCAACGTCGCTCGGGTAGTGGGCCCCGCTTTGCACCCGCTCAAGGGCCACCAAGGCGGCCGGCACCGCGCACACGGCGCCGGCCGTCGGCCACATGGGCGTGACCGCCGCGGTGAAGGCCACCGCGGCGGCGGTGTGCCCGGAGGGGAAGGACGAGGAGTCGGGCCGGTCGTCGGCCTCGTCGTGCGGGAACCACTCCTTGGGCGGCCGGGGCCGGTCGGTCAGCTGCTTGCCCACTCCGTTGGCAAGCAGCTGCGCCACGGAGAGGGCGGCGATCCCGCTGACCGCCGCCTTACGGCCGCGCCGCCCGCCCACACATGCCATCACGGCGGCCGCTCCCCACCACAGTTTCGTACTCTCGGCCGCCTCCTCCACCGCCGACAGCACCTTGCCGAAGCCCGGCGGGATGCCGCAGCCCACCCGCTGTGTCAGGGACCGGTCAGCATCGCGCAGCACTGCCAGAATTTCCATGAGGAGCAGGTATCCCGCAGGTCACCGACCTACACCCAAGGTCATCGAGTGACTGGTCCCGCTTCACCCGGCAGACACGGGGGCGCATCGGGGGCCGCACGGCACGGCTCTTCGAAGCTGCCCCCTTCCCCCGGGTTGTCACCGCAGTCCGTCGTATGCGGCCATGATGATCCCCATGCCGCGGTGGTCCTCCTGCCGGTCCCGGTCCAGCATCTGGTTCATGACGTAGGCCACTGTCAGGCGAGATTCGGGGTCGCTCGCGACCAGGGAGCCGCCCCAACCGCCCCAACCGAAGGTGCTGCCGAACTTGCCGAAGCCCACGGTCCAGGACATCGGAGACCGCAGGACGCGGTCCTCGCCGCGGAACACCTCCTGCCACGCGGGCTCACAGCCCTGGGGGGACAACAGGCGTACCCCGCCGGCCGCACCCCGGTTGGCCAGTACTGACTGGACGAGCGCGACGGACCGCGCGTTGCCGTAGCCGTTCACCGCGGGGAGCTGCGCACGACGCCAGGCCACGGAGTTGACGTCCCTGACCCGGACCGCGGCACCGGTGTGCTCCCGGCGCGCGCCGTCCGGTCCGGGCGGTGCGCCGGAGGCGTAGGCGTCGGTCAGTGACGGTGGCGGGATGAGCGGTGCGACGCGGTGGTCGTGCTCGGCGGAGAGACCGATGTGGAAGTCCGCGCCCAGCGGCTCGGCCACTTCCTCGGCGAAGAACTCGCCGATGCTGCGGCCGGTGACGCGGCGGACGATCTCACCGACCAGGAATCCGAAGGTGAGCGCGTGATATCCGGCGGCCGTTCCGGGTTCCCACTCGGGGGCCTGCGCGGCCAGCCGTGTCGTCACGCCCTGCCAGTCGTAGAGCTCCTCGACCGTGGTCAGTCCGGGCAGGTCCGGCAACCCGGCGGTATGGGACAGCACGTGCCGCACGAGCACGTTCTGCTTGCCGGCCGCGCCGAACTCGGGCCAGTAGGCGGTGACCGGCGCGGACAGATCGAGTCGGCCCCGGTCGGCCAGGGCGAGCGCGCACAAGGCCGTCATGTTCTTGGTCGTCGAGTTCACGCAGGTGAGGATGGAACGCCCCCAGCTGACCGAGCGGTCCGCGTCGGCGTACCCGCCCCAGATGTCGACCACCGGCTCACCGTCGAGGTAGACGGCGACCGAGGCGCCCACGTCGTCCTTCCTCAGCGAAGCCGACAGGGCCGCGCCTACCGCCGCGAACCGTGGCTCACACACTCCCTCGATATCGGTCATGGCATCAGCCTCAGGGAGCGCCCGGGCTTCCCACCCGACCATTCCCGCGCCGGTTTCGTCGGGCGGGGAAGCTCGGGGCCTGTCTCACTCGGGCAGTGGCGACCTGACGGTCGTGAAGTCCGCCGCACGTAACGGTAGTTGCTCCCCCGGATGACGCCCTGGGGCGGCTCGTCGAGCATGTGCGTCATGACCGTCCGGCCGGCGCCCGGGACCGCGGAGCCGGTGACGGCCGCGGCTGCGTAGCGCGTGGCTACCGCAGAGGCAGGCACAAGAGAGGCACGAGCCGGAAAGGACGGGTGCGCGTGCTGGAGCGGGTGAATCAGGCGCTGGACCACCTGGAGGCATGCCTCGACCGGGGCAGCCGTGAGGTCGACATCGCCGAGGTGGCGCGGATCGCCGCGGTGTCCGAGTACCACTTCCGGCGGCTGTTTCTCACCCTCGCCGGAATGCCGCTCCCGGTCTACGTGCGGCGCCGACGGATGACGCTCGCCGCGGCCGACGTCCTGGCCGGGGAGCGGACGTTGCTCGATGTCGCGGTGCGGTACGGATACGGCTCGGGCGAGGCCTTCGCCCGGGCGTTCCGGTCGGTGCACGGCATCGGACCGGGAGAGGCCCGCTGCACGGGCGCGGTCCTGACGGCACAACCCCGCATGTCCTTCCGTGTCGTCATCGAGGGACGTACGACGATCCGGTACCGGATCGTCGAGAAGGGGCCGTTCCGCTTCGTCGGCAGGAAGGCCCGGGTCCCGCTCGTGCACGACGGGGCCAACGAGACCGCCGCGGCGCACCTGGAAACCCTGGACGAACGGACGATCGCCCGCATGAAGGATCTGGCCGGGCAGGAGCCGGAAGGCATCCTGTCGGCGGCGGTGTACCTGACCGAAAACCGGGCGGAGGGCGCCGACGCGGACTACTGGATCGGCGTGGTGACCGGGCCCGAGGCGACCGCCGAGGCGTTCGACGCCCTCGACGTGCCGGCCGGGACCTGGGCGGTCTTCGACAACCACGGGCCCTATCCGAGCGCCCTCCAGGGGCTGTGGCGGGACGTGTTCACGCAGTGGTTCCCCTCGAACCCGTACGGGAGCCGACCCGGTCCTGAGCTTCTGCGGACGCAGCCCGTGGAGGTCGGCGCGGAGACCGTCTCCCAGTTGTGGATACCGGTCGAGCGGAGCAGATCGCGGCAATGCCCTCCCGGGGACCCGGTTCGACCGGCCGGGTGCGTGTCGAGCCGCAGTTCACGCAGGTAGGGCCGTCCGTCGAGAGGGGCTGCGCCCACCTGCTTTGTCAGACCCTTGAGGAAGGATGTCTGCATGACCGCATCTGGCGCCGATGAGGCGCTGACCAGCCCTGCCCAGTACCAGGACGCCATCGCCCGCGTCAGCCAGGCCGCCCGCGCCTACTACGGTGGGGACGGCGACTTCACCACCGAGAGCGTCCTCGACGACGCGACCTACGACCAGTTGCTGCGCCGCATCGCCGCATGGGAGCAGGCACACCCCGACGAGGTCTCACCGGACTCCCCCACCGACAAGGTCGCCGCGGGCGCCGCGCCGGTCGGCGACGTCGCCCACACCGCACCTCTGCTGTCCTTGGACAATGTCTTCACCCCTGCCGAGCTCGCCGACTGGGGCGCGGGGTTGGAGCGCCGACTGGGCCGGCCGGTCGCCGGCGGTTACACCGTGGAGTACAAGCTGGACGGCGCCGCGATCGCCGCCCGCTACGTCAACGGCCGCCTCACCCAGATCGTCACCCGAGGCGACGGCCGCTTCGGTGAGGACATCAGCCATGTGATCGGTTCCCTCGTCGGCCTGCCCGCGCGGCTGCCCCAGCCGCACACCTTCGAGGTCCGCGGTGAAGTGCTCTTCACCCAGGACCAGTTCGAGCGCGCGAACGAGATCCGCACCGCGCACCACGAGAAGGTCTTCTCCAACCCGCGCAACGGAACCTCCGGCACGCTGCGCGCGCAGAACCGGCCCTACACCCTGGAGCTCACGTTCTGGGCGTACGGAGCCGTCAACCTGCCCGGCGAGACGTTCCTGCCCGACGGCGCGGCCCACGCCGAGCTGCTCGGCCTCGTCTCCGCCGCGGGGGTACAGACCACCGGCGACGCGCCCGACGGCCTGAGCGTCGTGGCCACACTGGCCGAGGCGCAGCAGCGCGTGGAGGCGGTCCAGGCGCTGCGTCCCGGCCTGCCGTTCGGTATCGACGGTGTGGTCATCAAGGCCGACTCGGCCGCCGAGCAGGCCCGGGCGGGGTTCGGTTCGCGTTACCCGCACTGGGCGATCGCCTACAAGCTGCCTGCCGTCGAGCGGACCACGACGCTGCTGGGCGTCGAGTGGAACGTGGGCCGCACCGGTGTGATCGCCCCGCGGGCCCGTCTGGCGCCGGTCGAGGTGGACGGCTCGACGGTGGAGTTCGCGACCTTGCACAACCCGGCCGACATCCGGCGCCGGGACCTGCACATCGGCGACACGGTGACCGTGTTCAAGGCCGGTGACATCATCCCCCGCGTCCAGGCGCCGGTCGTCGCCCTGCGCCCGGCCGACGCCGTCGAGATCCCCTTCCCCGAGGTCTGTCCCCACTGCGGCAGCGCCATCGACAAGCGCCAGGAGCGGTGGCGGTGCGAGAAGGGGGCGGCCTGCCGCCTGCCTGCCCTGATCGCCTACGCCGCACAGCGCGACTGCCTCGACATCGACGGCCTGGGCCAGACCTACGTGGACGCGCTCGTCGCCTCCGGCGCGGTCACGGACGTCGCCGACCTGTACACCCTGGATCTGGAGACGCTGATCCAGGCCTCCGGCAGTGAGAAGCGCGGCGCCAAACTCGTCGAGCAGATCCGGGCCGCCAAGTCCAAGCCGTTGAACCGGCAGCTGTGCGCACTGGGTGTCCGCAACACCGGCCGCCGCCTGTCGCAGCGGATCGCCGCCCACTTCACCACGATGGACGCCATCCGGGCGGCGGACGCCGAGGCCATGCGGGAGGTCGACGGCATCGGCACCGAGAAGGCGCCGGGCATCGTCGAAGCGCTGGCCGAACTCGCCCCGGTGATCGACAAAATGGTCGCGGCCGGTGCCACGATGACCGAGCCCGTCGACGAGAGCGCCGGGCAGGGCCCGCTGGTCGGTGAGGACGGCAAGCCGCTGAAGGTCTGCGTCACCGGGAAGATGACCGGCCCGCTCGCCGAGCTCGGCCGCAGCGCCATGAACGACCTCATCAAGCGTGCGGGCGGCAAGGACGCCAGCAGCGTCACCGCGCAGACCGCCTACCTCGTCTGCACCCCCGCCGCGGGCGGCAAGTTGTCCAGCAAGGCCGCCAAGGCCAATGACCTGGGCGTCAAGGTGATCACGCCTGAGGAGTTCGCCGACCTCGTCGCCGACTACCTGTAGATCAACGCCTTCAGACCCCGTAGGAGAGTCTCGCCCACGCGGTGGTGCTACTGGATGCTCCAGCGGTGCGGATGGTCGGGATCGGTGGGGCAGGCGAAGAGGTTCAGCTCGCCGGATCGGCCCACGACGACTTCGGTGGGCGTGGCAGAGCGGTGGGCGGGCAGGTCTCGATCCTCCAGCGGTTTCCAGCTACCGCTGCCGCCGTCCCACTCCGAGCTGTCGATGGTCAGCAGTAGGTGCATCGGCGTGCGGCAGGTCTGGCAGTCCATGGGGTAGGGGTCGGTGGCGTGCCAGGAGGCGAAGCCGCCGACGCGCCAGCCGGGCGGGATGGACAGGTCGTACTGGTAGTAGACCGGATCGGCCGCGTTCGTGTGGGGCTGCCGCTCGGCCTCCTCTTCCTGGGCTTCCTCCCAAGCGTCGAGCCGGGCGCACAGCTCAGGGGGCAGGAGGCCGGCGAACGGGTAGGTGGTCACCCGCTCCGGTCGCAGGACGCAGGGCTCGGGTACGAACCCGGCGGACCCGACGACCAACGGCTGCGGGAGAACGGCCAACACGTCCCCGACCTCCCACGACCGCCGCCAGTGCAGAGACAGATTCAGGTCGTACCGGCTCGGGCCGTGCGCGTCGAAGGGGCACCAGAACACCTGGAGCAGGTCGCAGTCGTCCGGCCCCTGCGGCAGGTCCGGGACATCCCGCCGATACAGCTGGGCCAGGCCGATCAGTGGCAGCGGATCCGTCTTCGGTGCCTCGGGAAGCCGGTGCTCCAGGTAGAGCTCGGCCAGGAGCTCCCGTTCCTCCTCCGTAGGGCCCGGGCTCTGTTCGCGAGCCCACGCGACATCCAGGATCCGCCGGTAGCGGTGGATGTCGGCCGGGCGCCGCCCTCGCCCCCTGCCGTGGGCCTCATCGCATACCGGCCACGGCTCGTTCGCCGGCCACAGCATCGGACCACCCACCGAGCTGTCAGAAGTCTGCGGGCTGCCCGGTCGCGGGTGGAGCCGCGTCGTCGTACCCCGGTGAGCAGCCAGTTCCGGGAAGAGCGCCTCGACATCAAGCGGGCGTGGTGGAGTGATCCTCGTCATGGAACGCGACCCTAGACGCTGTCCAGCGTCTGTTGGGTGGCCGCCCATGACGCCAGGAGCGCTGAATTGTCAGCGGTCGGGGTGCCCGCGGGTGCGGTGTAGATGTTGAGGTGCAGGCCGGGCTCGGCAGGCAGTTCCAGGGACTCGACGTCCAAGTCGAGCCGGCCCACGATCGGATGGCGCACACGCTTACGGCCGGATCGGTGCAGCCGCACGTCCTGAGACGCCCAGCGCTGCCGAAACAGCTCACTGCACGTGGACAATTCACCGACCAGGGCGATCAGCTCCTCGTCGTGCGGATTGCGGCCGGCTTCCATGCGTAGCTTCGCGGCCACGCCGGCGGCGACTTGGTCGTAGTCGACAAAGAAGTCGCTGGCCGCCTCGGGATCCAGATAGACGAACCGCGCTGTGTTCGCGGGCCGTCGCGGGTCGGCCAGCACGGGCGAATACAGCGCGCGGGCGAGTTGGTTCATGGCGAGCACGTCATAACGGCCGTTACCGATCCAGGCCGGCGCACCGGAGATCGCGTCGAGCACCTGCTGCAGCGTCGAGCGCACCGTCACGGCAGACCTACGCCGGCGCGGGCCGCCGGGCGTCCTGGATCGGCGCGCGAGGTGGAACAGGTGGTCGCGCTCGGCCTCGTCGAGTTGCAAGGCAGAGGCCAACGCGTCGAGCACGCCATCGGAGGCACCGGCGAGGCTGCCGCGCTCCATGCGCACGTAGTAGTCGACCGACACCCCCGCGAGCAGCGCTACCTCCTCGCGGCGCAGACCTTTGACCCGGCGGTTGCCGCCGTAAGCGGGCAGACCCGCCTGCTCGGGTGCGATGCGGGCGCGACGCGAGGTGAGAAACTCCCGGATCTCGGTGCGTATGTCCATCGGGGCCATTCCCTCACCATAAGTCCGTCCCGCAGCCTAGGGGGTTCCCGATGCGGTCGTCGCAATGCCACCGTCCACCGGGATGACGGCGCCCGTGAGGTAGGACCCCGCGCGGCCGGCGAGAAACACGGCGATTCCCGCCATGTCGTCGTCCCGGCCGAGCCGGCGCAATGGGGCCGCCGCCGCGATCGTGTCACCGATGACATCGAGCGTGGACGCCATCATCTGCGACGGGAACACACCCGGTGCTACCGCGTTCACCGTGATGTGCTGGGGGCCCAGCTCGCCGGCAAGCACTCTGGTGAGTTGATGAAGTGCCGCTTTGCTGCTGGCGTACGAGTAGTTGGGCGACTGGGCTACGTGGATGGCGGCGATGCTGCCGATGTTGATGATCCGCGCGGGATCATCGGCGGTGCCCGCCTTGCGCAGTGCGGGGAGCAGCGCCTGCACCAGCCAGAACGGCGACTTGAGATTGAGGTCGATCACTGTGTCCCAGGCCTCGTCCGGGAACGTCTCCAGCGGCTCGCGCCACATCGCTCCCGCGTTGTTGACAAGGATGTCCAGGCGTTCCGAGTCGGCCTCGACGAGATCAGCGAGGCGCCGGCACTCGTCGTGCCTGGACAGGTCGGCGGGTATTGCTCGAACGTCGCCGAATTCGGACAGTTGACGCTGTGCCTCCGCGCACGCGTCCGCCTTGCGTGAGCTGATGACGACGCGGGCGCCCGCCTGGAGAAGGCCGCGGGCTATCATCATCCCGATGCCCCTGGTGCCGCCGGTGACAAGCGCGCACTTCCCACTCAGATCGAAAAGCTGTGTGTGCGTGGTGAATTGGCTCTCCGCCATTGGTCGCCGTCCCTATCTGTTGTGAAGAATGCGCCGACACGGTCGCGCATTCGGGTCGCCGGATTGAACTGGTGCGGGTGGAGCTGCGGTGCGTGTTCATGTTGGCAGGCGTTTCGGACGTTCTGGAGACCCTGCTGATACAGGGACTGCGAGAGCCCCCTTGCCTGGTGCGCTGATGCGGGCCGTTGCGGGCGGCCGTCACGGACGCCCTTGTTCTGTGCTGGAGCCGTGGTGATCGACGGTTTCGCGGGACCTCGGTTACGCCGTGGCGCCCTGACGGCAGGAGCGCCTGCGGTGCCACATGCCCAGAGCCGCGGCGAGGACGAGAACCGCGAGGGTGATCGCTGCCGCCACGGAGCGGCCGGGTGTGGCCCAGGAGGGTCCCGGCCAGACCGCCACGGTGACGTGGGCGGTGTCGTTGGCGGTGGTGACGTCACGGCTGACGCGCCCGCCCTCGCCGTCGGAGACGCTGACCTGGCCGGCCCGGTGAGCGACATCCTTGTCTATGCGCAGAGCGAAGGGGAAGGTGGTCGTGGCCCCCTCCGCCCCGACCTGCGTCGTACACACGTACCGACGTGCTGGGGGCTGCCTCTCGGACGCAGGGGCCAGCGGCGTGCCGTTCGGGCCGAGCGCGCGGCAGTCCTGGTCGATCAGTTCCTCGTCGCGTTCGAATGCGTACGGGGAGGACACGACGGTGGTCCCCGGTGGCACCGTGAACGTGATCCGCGCCGGGGCGGGCAGCGCACCTGGGCCGTCGTTGCGGACGCCGACGCGCACCGTGGCACGGCTGCCGATCGGTCCCCGGACGGTGCCCGCGACGGCGGCCAGATCGCTCTCGTTGTCCACCGACACCTTCAGCTCCGCCGAACCGGTGCCGTGCGTCTGCTCGCCCTGGGTTCTGCCGGGCACCAGGCGGAGCGCGGCTTTGTCGCCCGGCCGGTACTGGGACGCCACTTCACCGGGAGGCACGTAGTCGGTCCCGAGGGCGGCTGCCTCGAACGAGACGCGCGGATGCGTGGCGTCACGGGCGGCCCGGAAGACCTCTCGGGCGCCGAGTCGGTAGGACGCGCCGGGAGGAATGACGACATCGGCGGCCGGCAGGCGGCACCACACCGATGTGCTGCCCCGGTAGCGGCAGTTGCGGTGCTGGACGGTCGGGGTGAGGCCGTCCCGGGTGCTGATGAAGAGCGCGACTCCGCGGGCGGGCACATCCCCGGTGTTGCGCAGGGTCAGCGTGACGCCGAGGCTGCCGCCCGGGTCGACGTCGAGCCGATCGGCCTGTGCGGCGACCGCCAGCTCCGGCTTGCCGATCACGATGCGGGTGCTTCCTCCGACAGTGGGCCTGCCGGGCGCTGTCACCCGGTAGCGCAGCACCGCCGAGTCGCCCGCCGCGGAGCCGGCCGCGGGGCTCAGGCGAAAGGACTGGTGGTGGCCGCCCTGGGAGGGGGCCTTGTGCTCTCCTGTGCAGCGGAAGACCGGCAGGCGGACGGGGCAACTGTCCGTCGCCGTCTCGATGACCGCGATGTCCTTCAGGGCGTTGGCGTCGAAGGTGACCGTGACGTCGGCCGCCTGGTTCTCCTCAACACGCAGCACGGTGCTGCTGTCGGCGTCGCGCGGAACGTAGAAGACCGACGGTGCGAGGAGTGTGGGCCCGGAGGACGGCGCGCAGCCGACGAGTCCCGCCAGCATCGCGGCCAGGAGGAAGGCCACCCCAACGGCCGCACGGACCGACTTCATTGGGGCGGCAGACTTCTTCTGTCCTGGCCTGACCAGGCCGTCGGCTTCCTCGAACATGTCCACCGTGATCACCCTGCCAGCAGGACGTCACGTCCGTGCATCACTCCTGTCACAGGGCTCCGCCGTGCGGCCTCCACGACGGGCGCGCGGTGCGTACATCTGTACATGACAGGCCCCTACAGGCGCGGCGCGCCCCGCGGGGCCGTCGCCGTAGACGCCTGGCCCTTGGCTCACACCCGTTGCCACAGCGCCGGTGTGTTCGGCGGCTCCCAGCCCGGCTGGGACTGGTGGCCCTGCAGGCAGCGGTAGGTGGCACCGCCGTATGTCACTGTGGCGCCCGCCTGATAGACGGTGCCCGCAGACCAGGTGCCGCCCGGGTCGCCGGGGTCTCCCGGGTCGCCGGGGCCGGACGTGGTGGTCTTCAGGGTGAGGCCGTAGTTCTGGAGGATGGGGTTGATCGGCTGGAAGTAGGTCGTGCCGCCGCTCGTGCAGTTGCCTGAACCGCCCGAGGTGACGCCCTGGGCCTGGCTGCCGGAGATGAACGAGCCGCCCGAGTCACCCGGTTCGGCACACACCGAGGTGCGGGTGACTCCGCCGATGGTGCCCTCCGGGTACGTCACGCTGGTGTTGAGCTGCTGCACCGTGCCGCAGTGCCAGCCCGTCGTGGAGCCGGAGCGGCACACGGAGGAGCCCACCATGGCCTGTGTGGACCCGGCGACCTGCGCGCTGGAACCGTTGACGTTCGGCGTAGCCGTCCAGTTGGCGTTCGTGGCGACCCAGGCCATGTCGTTGCCGGGAAAGACGGACGCCTGGAAGGTGCCCTGCGCGACCCGGTTGGAGCCGGTGGTGGTGCTGCCGGCGCGACCACAATGTCCTGCTGTGGCGAACCCCTGCTGGGTGCCGCGGGTCACCGGGAATCCGATGGAGCAGCGGCTGCTGTTGCCTATGTAGTAGGCGTCACCGCCTCGCAGGTCGTAGAGCGGGCGGGGGCGTTCGGTGATGCGCTCGATCCGGGCGAGGGAGGCGTCGACGTCGGCCGCGGCGAGCAGGGCGCGGGCGACGTCCGCCCGTGTCGCCTCCACGACGAGTGTGTTGGTGGGGACGTCGACGTACCGGACCGGTGTGTCGGTGCCGGGGTGGAGCGTGGCGGCCCGGTCCACGCGTGCCTTGGCCGCGTCGAGTGCGGCCAGGGAGTGGTCCACGACGACGGCGTCAGCGCCCCGCGCCCGGATGGCGCGTACGTCGGTCGGGTCGGTCGTGGCCACGGTCAGGGTGTCCGACAGTCTCCCGCTCACCCAGGCGCCCGCGAAGTGCGCGCCCACGGTGGCGCGGAGCCGGCCCGCGGTGGCGCCCGCCCCGGCTTCGTTGGCCAGGCGGCGGTCGGCCTGCCGTCGGTTCAGGCCGAGGTCCCGCTGGAGTGCGGCGAGGAGGCCGGGCGGGGCCGCGGCCGTGCGCGGGTGCTCGGCAGCCGTCGGGGCGGCGGGGTCGGAGGGGGCCGGCTGGGCGCTCGCGGAGCCGGTCAGCCCGGCGGCGAGCAGGGCACCGGCCGCCGCGACGGCCACGCAGGTGGCCTTGAGGGGTCTTGGGGGCATGGGAGGTCTCCTCGGAGTCGGTGGGAGTGCCGACACCGTAAGGGGGTCCGTCGCGGCCCGTAAGACATCAATCGACCCCCTGCCCGCACGTTATGGAACCCGCCGCGGAGGGTGGGCGGGGTGCGGCAGGGCGTTCTGTACCGGGCTCCGCACGGCGGACCGGTCCGGAGCGCGCTGGGCGAGCCAGCGCGCGTAACTGCCGCTGCGCGCCGCCGCTCCCGCGTGCGCCTCACGTGCCTGGGCCAGCACGGTGCCCGCGGTGTCCGGCTGCTGCCCTGCGGAGTGCCGGCCCAGGAGGTGCCGCCAGGACAGGGGCGTACCGGCGAGCGGACGGGTGATGAGTCCGGGAGTCGGCGGGAAGGTGGCCCGGCACAGGCCCACCGCCCGGCCCACCTGGACCAGGTGCACACAGGACGCGGTGTCCGTCTCGTACATGCGCCGGGGGAAGAAACCGGCCCGGGCGCAGGCCGTGGTGAAGCAGTCCGCGAAGCAGCCGTCGCCCGGCACGCACGCCCATTCCTCGTCGGCGAGTGCCGCCAGGTCGATCTCCCGTACGCGGGCCAGCCGGTGACCGTCGGCGAGCATCACGAAGACCGGGTCGACGGCGACCTCCTCCCACAGGACGTCCGGGGACTCCGGTGGCGGTGCCAGGCCGCAGGCGCCGGTGAGCACGAAGTCCAGGCGGCCCTCGGTCAGCAGCGCGGCGAGTTCCCGTTCCGACCAGGAGGCACAGGTGGAGACGGTGGTGCCGGGTGCGGCGTCGGCCAGCAGGTCCACCAGCGCGCCCAGCAGCGGTCCGTGCGTCCCGCCGAGCCGCAACCGCAGCCGCTGCCGGTCCCCGCCCGGCCGGGCCCGGGCGAAGCGGGCGGCTTCGAGCCGGAGGTCGCTCACCGCGGGCAGCACGATCCGGGTGCGCTCCAGGACCAGCTCGCCGAGGGCGGTGGTCCGCACCCCGTGCCGGCCGCGTTCGAACAGCGCGCCGCCCAGGGCCCGTTCGATGCGTCTCAGCTGTGCGCTGAGGGCGGGCTGGGCGAGCCCGAGCGCCGTCGCCGCGCGCGTCAGACTGCCGGCGTCCGCGATGGCCCGGATGGTCCTCAGATGCCGCAACTCCAGCTCCATGAGGGGAGCTTGCGGCGCTCCCGGGCATCGGACAAGGGGTTGGTACAGACCAGAGCGGGAACGCATCTGCCCGACCCGGCCGGTGTTCCGCGAGAGGAGCCGCACCGATGCGCAGCACCACCGTCCCCCCGGGAGTTCCGAGCCTGCCCCACGGCGCGGGAGATGTGCCGTTGCACCGGCTGGAGGTGGCACGGTCCGGCGCCCCGCCCTTCGCCGCCGGCTCCTTCGAGGAGGTGGGACCGCTGTCCCGGTGGGACCGGCCGCACCGGCACACCTTCTACGAGATCGTCCACGTCCGCGCGGGC
The DNA here is from genome assembly GCF_055571235.1 of Streptomyces sp. NPDC030991. NCBI lineage: Bacteria > Bacillati > Actinomycetota > Actinomycetes > Kitasatosporales > Streptomycetaceae > Streptomyces > Streptomyces sp. NPDC030991. Next base: position 29,014 of record NZ_JBVIFR010000015.1, on the reverse strand, counting down.
TCGGGCGACCACGTCGTCGATCTCGCCCGGTGGCCGGTGCGACCTCCGCAGCTGGCCGTGGTCCTGCCCGGTCAGGTGCACCACTGGGCGGGCGGCCAGGGGCCGGAGGGGTCGGTCGTGCTGTTCACCGACGACCTCCTGATGGACCACCCGGGCGACCGGGAGGTGTTGCGAGAGCTCGGGGCACACTGCTGGTTCGACCTCGATCCCGAGCAGGACCGGTCGATCCGGTGGCTGATCGCCGAACTGGTCGCGGAGCACCGGCAACGTCGCGCCGGGCACGAGAGCGTCCTGCGCTCCCTGCTCCACGTGCTCGTCGTGCGCGCCGCCCGGCTCCCGGACCCCGACGGGCGGCGCCGGGAGCCGGGAGCGGAGGGCCGCACGGCCGCCGTTGCCGAGGGTTTCGCGCGGCTCGTCGCCCGCCCCGAGACGGTGGGGCAGACCGTGCGGGAGTGCGCCGACCGGCTGGGAGTCACCCCCGGGTATCTCACTCAGGCCGTACGTGCGGCCACCGGCCGGCCGCCCGGGCGGCTGCTCATCGAGGCACGCGTCTACCTGGCGCAACAGCTGCTCGCCCACACCCAGTTGTCCGTCCGGCAGGTCGCCGCCCGCACCGGATTCGGCGACCCCGCCTACTTCGGCCGGTTCTTCCGGCGCGAGACCGGCAGCAGCCCCGGAGCCTTCCGAAAACACCACAGCCACCGTCACCAGTCCCTCGCGGCGCCGCCCGCGCCCGCCTAACTTCGGTGCCCACCGCCCCACGAGGAGGAGACATGCACGAAGCAGGCACACACGGCACGGACCCGGACGACCTCGGCGCCGGCCGCGGAGCGGACTCCCCCGGGCTCATCCGCCGCAAGACGCTGCTGCGGGCGGCGCTCGCGGCCACCGCCGCGATCCCCGTCGCCCTGACCGCCGGCCCCGCTCTCGCCCGCACCGTGGCGACGAGCGGCACGGCACCGGAACTCACCCCGCCGTGCGACGACGGCGACGATCCCACCCCGGAGCAGATAGAAGGCCCCTACTTCAAACCGAACTCACCGCAGCGCACCAACCTCCGGGAGACCGGCCTGCCCGGTACCCCGCTCACCGTGACCGGTTATGCCTTCGGCCGCGCCTGCCTCCCCCTGTCCGGGGTCCTGCTGGACTTCTGGCAGGCCGACGCGGGCGGCGCCTACGACAACACGGGCTTCAGACTGCGCGGGCACCAATTCACCGACTCCCGCGGCTCCTTCACGCTCACCACCATCGTGCCGGGCCTGTACCCGGGACGTACCCGTCATCTCCACGTCAAGCTGCAGGCGCCCGGCCGTCCGGTCCTCACCACGCAGCTGTACTTCCCGAACGAGCCGCGCAACAACACCGACACCCTCTTCGACGCCCGGCTGCTGATGAACGTACGTGACGGAGGTGGCGGCCGGGAGGCGGCCTTCGACTTCGTCCTCGACATCCCGCAGGACCCGGGCCCCGGCACCCCCACCCCCACCCCGCCGGGCGGGACCTGGTCCGTGGGCACCGCGTACCGGGCGGGCGACCGGGTCACGTACGCCGGCCGCGCCTACGTCTGTCTTCAGGCGCATACCGCCCAGAAGGGCTGGGAGCCGCCGGGGGTTCCTGCGCTGTGGCGGGCGGCGTGAGCTGACGGCGCGCCCGGGGCGGGACCACTCGCCCGCGCGGGCCCGCGCGAGCACATAGCCGGGCGCCGGGGTGCGGGTCCCGGTGCCCGGTGCGGACCGCACGTCCAGGGTGTGCGGGCACCCCGGCGCCCGGTGCGGACCACACGTCCGGGGCACTGTCCTCACACCTCCTTCCTCTCGCGCCGAAGGTCGGGCACGGGCCGCAGCAACACCGGGCGCAGCCTCTTGTACCCGCGTACGGACACCGGACGGAGCACCTTGAGTGCGTACGCCGGCATGCCCGCGAGTTCGCCGGCGAACTCCGTGTTGGCCAGCACGGTGCCGGGGCGGGCCACCGCGGTGAGCCGGGCGGCCACGTTCACCGTCGCCCCGTAGACATCACCGAAGCGGCTCAGGACGGAGCCGTGCGCCAGCCCGGTCCGCACCTGCGGCAGCCGCTGATCCGCCTCGGCGCGGGCCGTGAGCTCCAGGGCGATGTCGGCGGCCGCGACCGCCGACTCGCAGAGGAAGAGCACCTCGTCGCCGATGGTCTTCACCACCCGGCCGCCTCCGTCGGCGACCACATCCCCGGTCAGGCTCTCGAACCGGTCGAGTACGCGGCCGAGTTCGGCGTTGTCCAGTCCCCGGGTCATGCGGGTGTAACCGACCATGTCGGTGAAGCCCACCGCCAGGGCGCGGACATCGGCGCCGTCACCGGGCGGCACCGGCTCGTCTTCCCCGTGGTCCGGCTGTCCGCGCCGGCCCAGGTCGTGTTCCCGCGTCTCGGCGAGCACTCGCCCGGCATGCGCGGCGAGGTGCCTGCGCCACACGTGTCGCTGAAGCAGTTCCATCTCCGGCAGCAGGGCCGCGGCATGCTCCGCCAGCCGCACCGCGCTCAAGGGTGCGTTCGCGTCCCGGTTGATCCAGGTCCAGAGGGTGTGTACCTGCCACTCGGCGAGCCGGGACAGGTGATGGCCCAGGGCACGGGCCATCAGCGTCTCGCTCTCCTCGGTGGTGAGCCCGGCCGCGATGAGCCGTTCGCCCGCGCGCAGCGCCTCGATGTCGGCGTCGGTGAACACCCGCGCGTCGTCGTCGACTGTCGCGAACCCGAGTGCGCGCCAGATCTCAGCGGTGCGTTCGGGTCCCACCCCGGATCGCTCGGCGACCTCCTGCCTCGTCCAGGTGCGGCTCCCCTGGAGCAGCGCCTCTTCGACGGCGCGTCGCAGGTCGTCGACGCCGGGAGGAGGGGCGGCCGCGTCGTCCGCCGCTCTCGGAGCGGTCATGTGGTGTGCACGACCAGCACGTCGAGGTCTGCCTTCCTGGCGATGTCCGCGGGTACGGAGCCGAGGATGCGCCCGGCGAGCGAGCGCAGGCCGCGGTTGCCGATGACGAGGAGATCGGCGGGGCACTCCCGGGCGATCCGCAACAGCGCGGGGACCGGTTCGTCCTGCGCCGCGACCGTCCGTACGTTCGCCGCTCCTTGCGCGCGGGCCCGGTCCGCGGCCGTACGCAGAGTGTCCTCGGCGGGCGCCGAGCCCACGACCTGGTACGCCTCGGCCCCTAACTGGTCCTGCGCCACGTCGAGTTCGCGTCCCCGCAACGGCAGATAAGCGCAGGCGATCACGAGTTCGGCTCCACAGACCGCGGCGAGCCGGGCCGCTGCCTCGACCGCCGCGAACGAGGACTCCGAGCCGTCCGTGCCGACCACGACAATCCGGTAGGCGTCCAAGGCCAACCCCCTTACTGTAGAGTCAACTTACTTGGCAGTAAGGTATGGGCGGTCCGGCCGCGAGGCAAGGGGAAGAGCGCCGGATCGGCGTATTCGCAGAAGCGGCGGTGGCATGGTGTCCGCCTTGGCCGGCATCCAGGCCGAGGAAGACGTCGATGCCGTTCCGGCTCGGGGGAAGCCGGTGCGGGGGGAGTTCACCCTGCACGGCCAACCCCGCCCCGTGCGCGAGATCGTGGTGGTACGTGCCCCGGCAACCGCCCCCAGCTGACTCCGGTCCCGGCGTGTGACTGAAGCATCAATAGGGTGTGCCCCATGTCTGCCACTCTGAGTTCCACGAAAACCGCCGCCGCGCTCCGCAGATCGGCACGAGTCTCCGTCGAGTTGTTGGTGGTTCTTGTGGCCGCCGCGGTGGCCCTATGGGTGTTGGGCCGGATGTGGTCGGTCGTCTGGCCGCTCATAGTGGGCCTCTTGCTCACCACACTGACCTGGCCCCTGACCCGCCTCCTGCGTCGGCGCGGGTGGCCGCCCGCCCTGGCCGCCTCGGTGGTGACCGTGTTGTTCCTGGTGGTCGCAGCGGGCCTCGTGGCGCTGATCGCCGTGCCGGTGGCATCCCAGTCCGGCGACCTGTCCGACGGCGTGGCCGACGGCATCGAGAAACTGCGCCACTGGGCCGCGGGGCCGCCCTTCAACATCGACGACGCCCAGATATCGGACGGAGTCGACTCGGCGACCGCCCGCATCAAGGACAGCGTCGGCAGCATGGTCACCGCTCTCTTCACAGGAGTGAGCACCGTGATGAACGGTGTGGTCACCGCGGTGCTGTCGCTCTTCCTGATGTTCTTCTTCCTCAAGGACGGCCCGCGGTTCATTCCGTGGCTCGCCCGTCAGCTCCCCGGCCGACTCGCCGACGACGTACCGATCGTGGCAGCGCGCGGTTGGGACACTCTGGGCGCGTTCGTACGGTCCCAGGCCCTGGTCGGCCTGCTCGACGCGGTCTTCATCGGCCTGGGCCTGTGGATCCTGGGCATCCCCCTCGTACTCCCCCTGGCGGTACTGACCTTCATCTCGGCGTTCGTGCCGATCGTGGGTGCCCTGTTCGCCGGTTTCGTGGCGGTGCTCATCGCGTTGGTGTCCAACGGCCTGACGGACGCCCTGATCGTGCTGGCGATCATCGTCGCGGTGCAGCAACTCGAAGGCAACGTGTTCCAACCGATCATCCAGAGTCGCGGGCTCGGTCTGCACGCGGCGGTGGTCCTGCTGGCGGTCACCCTGGGCGCGAACCTGGCCGGCGTCGTGGGCAGCCTGCTCGCGGTACCGGCCGCCGCCCTGATCGCGGTGGTCTGGAACTATGTGCGCGAGCAGCTCAGCGACCCGCCGCAGGATCCGGAGGCAGGCGACGGTCACGCGAGCGCGGCGCCCTCGGCGTAACCCCTGCTTCCTGTGGCGGCGAGGTATGTCACCCGGGTGGCCAGCCCTCTCTGTACCGGGGAAATGGCCTGGCGGAAGTGTGGCTGCCGGACCTTCGTGCACCCCGGTTCTGTGAGCGGTGACGGCAAGACCGCCAACAAGAACGACATCGCGCTGATACGCCTGGACCGCCCGGTCGCCCAGAAGCCCATCGAGATCGCCGAGCAGGCCGGGCGGCCGGGCACACCGACCCGGCTCCTGGGCTTTGGCACCACCTCCGACACCGAGTTCAAGGAAAGGGCCGAGGCGGCCGGTGGGAACTGATCGGCGTCACCTCAGGACCCGGAGCGCCGATGGTGCCGTGCTCACAACAGCGCCCCGTCGACCGCGGCCCATGGCTCCCACCTCGCCGAGACCGGCGCAATCGACAACCCCGTGCCGAACGCCGGCGTGGCCGCCCTCCTGATCGCCGCGGGTGGTGGCACCGCCCTCGCCGTACGCCGCCGCAAGAACCGCCACGCCGCTTGAGCGAAACTGCCACAACCCATGGGCGGCCGGCGCCGGGGTGCGGGCCTGCGTGACGAAGGCACTGCAACAAGATCCCGTTACGAGCTCTACGGCCGCGGCAGTGGTGTGTTACGAGCTCTACGGCCGCGGCAGTGGTGTGTTACGAGCTTTACGGCCGCGGCAGCAGTGTGGAGCGCACGACGCGAAATCCGACGTCGTCGATCCGGAAGGTCGGGTGGCTGCGCCGCCGCACCGACGCCCGGCAGCTCCAGTGCTCGTCGGCCCAACCACCGCCCCGGAGCACTCGGTAGGCCCCGTACACCTCGGCGTCGTAGACGTCCCAGCACCAGTCCCACACATTTCCCAGCATGTCGTACAGACCCCACGCGTTGGGCTGCTTGCCGCCGACGGAGTGGACCCGGCCATCGGCGTTCCCCTGGTACCAGGCAACCTCGTCGAGCCGGCCGTAGTGCGGGCCAGTAGTGCCCGCACGGCAGGCGTGCTCCCATTCGGCCTCGGTCGGCAACCGGTATCCGTCTGCGGAGGCGTCCCACTCGGCCGTCTCGGCGCCGACGCTCAGGTGATACGCGGGCGTCAGCCCCTCATCCCGGGACAAGGCGTTACAGAACCGGACCGCGTCACACCATGAAACGCCTTCGACCGGCAGCCGTTCGCCCTGGGCGCTACTCGGCCGCCGGCCCGTGACTCGTGCGTACCAGCGCTGCGTGACGGAGAACGCCGACATCTCGAACGGCGCGACCTCGACCGGCCAACTGCTCTGCGTCCGCCGGTCCGACAGCGTCACCTGTCCAGACGGGACCGCAACCATCTCGTTTTCTGCCCCCGCGTCCATAACGGGGCACCCTACCGGTGTCTGCCCACCGCTCGACCGAGTGTCCTCATCAGACAGCGAGCGCAATCGAAGCGGCGCGGTCGGCGTTCATGGCTTACCAGGCACACCCGACCGAGGCGGTCGCCGTGGGGGGCCTCGTGCTCGGCGAGCCCGTTCCCCACGGCTGTCGCCGGGAGTGGCGCCGATCCGGCCGGGCAGCGTGCCAGCGGTCCGTCGGTCGTCGTCAGCTCCGGCTCAGCCGCGTCGCGATGGCCTCCAGCAGCCCATCCAGCGCCGCCTCGCGTGTCCGGCCCTTCGGTCGGGCCAGCGCTACCCGGCTCGGTGAGACCCCTCGGACCGGACGGAACACCACGTCCGGGTGGGAGTGGAAACGGGCCGCCGACGCCGGGGCCAACGCTACGCAGCCGGCAGCCACCGCTCCGAGCCACTCGTCGGGCCGGCTGGTGACGGCGCCGATCCGGACCGGGTGCCCTCCCCGCTCCCCCGCCGCCAGCCAGTGCTCCCTCCAGGCTCCGGTCTCGGCCCCGACCGCGACGAAGGGGTCGTCCCAGAGGTCCCGGAACTCCACCGCCCCGCCGTTCGCCAACGGATGTCGAGCCGGCAGCAGCACCCCACGCTCCTCAACGAACAACTCCCGCACGTTCAGCGCCTCCTGGCCCGGAAACGGCAGACGCACCACTGCCGCATCCACTTCGCCCCGGGCCAGGCCGGCACTCGGATCCGACCAGTCGAACTGACGCAGTTCCGCCCGCCACTCCGACTGCGTCCGGTGGAACTCGGCCATGACCTCGTGGACGGCGCCCACGGCACCCGCGTCCAGAAAGCCCAGGCGCAGCACCCGCGCCGCCCGGCCGGTTGCCCGTACCGCCTCGTCCCAGCCGTCCAGCAGTACGGGCACCCGCGCGGCGAGCTCTCGACCGGCCTCGGTCAGCGCCATCCCGGACCGTGATCGCGCGAAGAGCGGTACCCGGAGAGCATCCTCCAAGCGCCGGATCTGCCTGGTCAGCGCGGGCTGCGAGACGAAGAGTCTTTGCGCGGCCCCGGTCAGGCTGCCCTCCTCCGCCACTGCGACGAAGTACCGGAGCAGGCGCGTGTCCACGTCCATACCATCACGTTATACAAGCGGGTATTGGACGGTGCCGAAACGCCCGCGGACCCTGATGGCATGACCGATTCCCACCTCGCATTCCTCGTCGTCACCGTGTTCACCGCCGCTGTCAACATCGGTATCGCCGCGGCCGACCTCGCCGGGGCGCGCTTCGTGCTGGTCAACTCGGCGCAGGTGGGTGTGCCCCGAGCCTGGCTGCCTCGGTTGGCCGCCCTGAAACTGGCGGGTGCGGCGGGCCTCCTCCTCGGCCTCTTCGACGCGGCACTGCGCCCCCTCGGTGCCGCCGCGGCCTGCGGTCTCGTCCTGCTCTACATGGGCGCCCTCACCTTCCATCTGCGCGCCCACGTGCTCTACAACCTTGCGTTTCCCGGTTTCTACTGCGCCACGGCCGTCGCTTCGTTGGTCTTGATGGTGTCCTCCTGACGGTGGCACTGCTCGACGTTCAATGAGAACACTCACCCTTCGCCGCTGCGGGAGGTCGCCCTCCGTTCCGTCTCGTCGCTGTCAGTCCCGGCCGCGCGGGCGGCACCGTCTTTTTCTCGTTACTTCACCGCGCCGCCGATGAGTTCGTGACTCCCGACCGGTCCAAGGTGGTGTCACCCCAAGGAAAGGACACCGCCATGTCGGAGCTTCTCGTCGACTTCATCACCTCCCTCGACGGTTACGCGTCGGGAGAGGGATGGCCCGGGTTCTGGGGCCTGGAAGGCCCGGAGTATCTCGCATGGCTCGGCGAGCAGCCCCAGGCGACCTACCTGATGGGAGCCAACACCTACCGTCTGATGTCAGGCTTCGCCGCAGGCGAGGTCCCGAAGGGCCAGGACGAGTTCAGGCCCGAGGAAGAGGCGTCCGTCGACGAGCTCACACAGGCGTCCAAGGTGGTCTTCTCCTCCTCACTCAAGGAGCCACTGACGTGGGCCAACTCCACGCTCGTCCGCGACGACGCCGTCGAGGCGGTCCGCGTCATGAAGGCGAACGGCTCGGGGCTCCTGAGCACGATCGGCAGTCTCAGCCTGTGCCGGTCCCTGCTGCAAGCCGGACTCGTCGACCGCTTCCGGGTCGTGATGTTCCCGGTGATCACCGGAGCCACGGGCGAAGAACGCATCTATGACGGTTATCCGGATGTTGCCCTTGAGATGATCGAGCACCGCACCTTCGACGGCCGCATCCAACTGGTCGAATACAAGCCCCGCGTGCTCGAACACCCGCCGCTCGACGCTCCTGCGTGACGCCACCCCGTCCGCCGGCCTCCCGGTCGAGGTCGCGTCGGAGGAGGAACCCAGCAGAGCGACCTCACGGTCGCTCTGCTTCAGCTTCCGCTCCACCCCGGGGTGCGTGTTACCTCACGAGGGGTGCGCGCACCGCCGTACGGGTTTTAGCCTCGTGCGCCGATCGGTGCGCGGGGTATTGACGCGTACACGCTTAGTGGCTTCCATGGGCGCGACCCGGGTTTGACGGGCGGACGGTTCGGAACAGGACGTTCCGGGCCGCTCGCGCATACGCGTCATTCATACCGGGCGCCTCCACCTCCCTCCCAACCGCTATGCACCCTCCGCACCCCTTCGGTTCAGATGGGAGCGCTCCCAAAACCCTGGCCCCGTAGGCGTTCCCGTCCCGTTCGAGAGGACCCCCATGAGACATCCGCCCGCCCGCCGCTCCTGGAACTTCCTGTTCGCGTTCTTCGCCACCCTCGCGATCGCCCTCGTACCCTTGCTCACCACCCCCGCACAGGCGTCCCCCGCTCCCCCGTCGAGAGCGGCGCTCGCCTCCGCCGGCTCCGGGTACTGGCACACCAGCGGCCGCCTGCTCCTCGACGCACAGGACCGACCGGTGCGGATGGCGGGGATCAACTGGTTCGGGTTCGAGACCGCCAACTACGCCCCGCACGGCCTCTGGTCCCGCGACTACAAGTCGATGCTGGACCAGATGAATTCGCTCGGATACAACACGGTCCGCCTGCCCTACAGCGACGACATCTTCAAGGGCACGACGCCCACCGGGATCACGTACGCGAACGGTCTCAACACCGATCTGGAGGGGCTCGACTCCCTGCAGGTGATGGACAAGATCGTGAACTACGCGGGCTCCATCGGCCTCAAGGTCGTCCTCGACCGCCACCGCCCCGACTCCTCGGCCCAGTCGGCCCTCTGGTACACCGCCTCGGTCCCCGAGACCGCCTGGATCACCCACCTCAAGGCGCTCGCCACCCGGTACAAGGGCAACACCGCCGTGGTCGGCATCGACCTGCACAACGAGCCGCATGACCCGGCCTGTTGGGGATGCGGGGACACGTCCACCGACTGGCGGCTCGCCGCCGAGCGAGCGGGCAACGCCGTGCTGTCCGTCAACCCCGACCTCCTGATCTTCGTCGAGGGCGTGCAGACGGTGAACGGCCAGTCGACCTGGTGGGGCGGCAACCTCGCCGGTGTGGCCACGGCCCCCGTACGTCTCGCCGTCGCGAACCGGGTCGTCTACTCGGCCCACGACTACGCCACGAGCGTCGCACAGCAGCCCTGGTTCAACGACCCGTCCTTCCCCGCGAACATGCCCGGAGTCTGGGACAAGAACTGGGGATACATCTTCAAGCAGAACATCGCCCCCGTATGGCTGGGGGAATTCGGCACCACCCTGCAGTCGAGCATCGACCAGAAATGGCTGGCCGCCCTGGTCGACTACCTCCGCCCCACCAAGACCTACGGCGCGGACAGCGTCAGCTGGACCTTCTGGTCGTGGAACCCCAACTCGGGTGACACGGGCGGCATCCTCAAGGACGACTGGCAGAGCGTCGACACCGTCAAGGACGGTTACCTGGCCTCCATCAAGGCACCCGGATTCACCGGCGGCGAGGGAGGTGGGGACGACACCACGGCACCCTCGACGCCCACCGGACCGAAGGTCACCGGCACGACCGCCACAAGCGTCTCGCTGTCCTGGACGGCCTCCACCGACAACACCGCGGTCACCGCCTATGACGTCTACCGTGGCACCGGCAAGGTGGGATCCGCGACGGGTACGACCTTCACCGACACCGGGCTCACCCCATCGACCCGCTACGAGTACACGGTGCGGGCACGCGACGCCGCGGGGAACACGTCACCGGCCTCGGAGCCGGTCTCCGCGACGACCTCCGGTTCGGGCGGCGGTTCGGCCGGATGCACGGCCACCTACAAGGTGAGCAGTGACTGGGGAAGCGGTTTCAACGCCGACATCACCGTCACTGGTACCGGCACATCGGCCACCAAGTCCTGGCAGGTCACCTGGGACTGGCCCGGGAACCAGACCGTCACCAGCATGTGGAACGCCACCCACACCCAGACCGGCAGGACGGTGACCGCCCGCAACGCCGCGCACAACGGCGCACTCGCCGTCGGGTCGTCGACCTCGTTCGGCTTCGGCGCGGCACCGGGCGGCGCGGGCACACCGACACTCGTCTGCCAGGCGAGCTGACGCGAACTTCGGTGTCCACGGGTGCGGCAAGCGGGTTTTGCCGTCCGGTGGGCGTGTGGTGGGCGGGGCCCCTTTTCGAGGCGCCCCGCCCAGGCGCAGGCAAGCCTGTCTTGCCGTCGACGGTCAGCTCGGCAGGGGCTGCCACTCCGGGCGACGCGAGGCCACAACATGCAGATCCACAGCCGCGGATGAAGGGACAGTTGACCGACCTCAGAAAGCAACCGACCGAAGCCCGTGCGGCCCGAGTGCCGCTCAGGCCGCCGTGAGCCCCGCCAGGGCCTGGTCCATCGCGGCGTTGAACTCTTCCGGTGTCAGCGGCAGCCGGGACTTGACGTCCCGGCTCCACTGGTCGGCGAGGACCTCGGCGGAACCCGCTTCGACACCGTCGAGCGCCGCGTCGGCCAGGTCCGACGGCGCGATCTTGGCCACGGGCCAGCCCGCGGCCATGTCGGTGTCGGCCAGACCGAGGTGCACAGCTGTGACGAGCGTGCCCTGCTCGGCGAGTTCCAGGCGGACGCCGTTGGTCATGGCCCAGGCGGCGGCCTTGGTCAGGTGGTAGGCATTGGCGCCTTTGCCCCCGAACCACGACATGGCGGAGAGGACGTTGACGATCGCGCCTCCGCCGTTCCTGGCGAGCGTCGGCGCGAACTCCCGGACCATTCCCAGGTGGCCGAACACGTTGGTCTCCAGTTCGTGCCGTACCGCGTCCAGCGAACCGGTCACCAGGTCGGTCCCCGTCTGGATCCCCGCGTTGTTGATGAGCAGCGAGACGTCCGGGGCGGCGTCGGCCGCGGCCCTCACGGATGCGGGATCGGCGATGTCAAGGGGCATCACCTCGACCCCGGGCAGGTCCACGGTCTCCGGTCGGCGGGCTGTCGCGTAGACCTTGCGGGCGCCCCGTTCGAGCAGGCGCTGGGCGAAGGCGCGGCCCAGGCCGCGGTTGGCTCCGGTGATCAGGGCGACTGAGTTGTTGATGTCCATGCCCCGTACGCTAGAACCTGACGCTGACGTCAGAGGCAAGTGCTGGCAGCCAGGACTGGGGTGAGAGGAATCACCATGACCGTCACAGAGTCCGCAACCGAGCGGTTGATCCGCATCGGCGAGGTGGCACGGGGGGCCGGCGTCTCGGTACGTGCCGTGCGCTACTACGAGCAGCAGGGGCTGCTCATCGCGGAGCGCAGCCCGTCCGGGCAGCGCCTCTACCGGCAGGACGCCATCGCCCTGGTCCGTTTCTTCCAGCAGATGTTCGCCGCCGGCCTGACCAGTCGGCGGATCACGGAACTCCTTCCGTGCTGGGACTCCGGGCACACCGACACCGACCAGCGAGCCATGCTGCGCGCCGAGCGCGACCGCATCCAGGCCAAGGTCAACGACCTCCAGGCTGCCCTGGACCGCCTCGACGAGGTCATCGCGATCACGGACACGCACCCGTAGGTGTAGTCGGTGGGACGACGCGCCAACGATCTACGGCTGGAGTGCTCGGCGATCAGCCCGGGCTCCTTCACACTTCTCGGCCCCGAATGCCTGGGCGACGGCGAGGCTCCCCTCGGTCCGGGTTCAAGACCTGCACGAAGCTACGTCCTTCCTGGTAGTCGGCCGGGTCGGTGGGGACGCGGGCGGTGGAGGCAGTCGGTGGACGCGATGCCTGGTTGCGCCAAGTCACCGTGGGCGGTGAGGACGAGGCCGGACCGCTCCGGCAGCGCCGCCGTGGGAACGGGGTTTGTGACGGTTCTTGTGAGCCCTCGCTGTATGTCAGAGAGATTCCCTACAAGCAGCGGGCATTCCAGCACCTCGACTGCAGTACAACGTCAGTTGGACCAGCTAGGAGGCACACGGACGCCGACGAGAGGGAGTCCGCTCGGTAGCATCAGTCCGGGCGGGGCTGTGCCGGTTGCGTTGAGGAAGTCGGCTGTGCCGCCGGAGAAGTTCGCGCGATCGAAGGTGACTATGTCGTGGCAGAATCTAGCGCTGCCGAAGTTGACCGTGCCACCGGAGAAAGACGTTCCAATGAAGTTGACTGTGCCGGCGGAGAAGACCGCGCCCATGAAGTGCACGGCCCCGCCGGAGAAGACCGCCTCGCTGTAGTTGACCTGCGCTCCGCAGAAGACGGCGCCACTGAATCTGGTCATGGCACCGGAGTACCGCGCAGCTCGGAAGTCGACTGTGCCGCCGGAGAGTTCCGTGCTGCTGAAGGTGACGGTACCGCCGGAGAAGACCGCGGCGAAAAAGTCGACCGCGCCGCCGGTGACGGTCGAGCCGCTGTAGGTGACCTCGGTGCCGGAGAAGTTCGCGCCGGTGAAGTAGACATGGCTTCCGGAGAATTCTGCGCGGATGTAGGTGACTGTGCCGCTGGAGAAGTGCGCGCCGTCGAAGGTGACCGTGCTGCCCGAGAAGTGCGCGGAATCGAACGTGACCGTGCTGCCGGAGAAGTCCACGCCTCCGAACGTGACACTACTGGCGGAGAAGGCCGCACCGCTGAAGTCGACCGCTCCGCCGGAGAAGACCGCGCTGTTGAAGGTGACCCTGCTACCGGAGAAGGTTGCTTCCGTGAAACGGGCCGCACCGCCGGAAAAGGTCACGCTGTCGAAACTGACCGTGCCTGCGGCGAAGTCTGCGTGGTTGAAATCGACCACGCCCCCGGAGAAGACCGCTCTGTCGAACATGACCCCGCTGCCCAAGAAGACAGCTCTGCTGAAGTCGGCTGCGCCGCCGGAGAAGACGACACCGGAGAAGTCCCCGCCGTCGAAGACGACGTTGGTGAGATCAAAGTCGTGCCCTCGCCAGCAGCCCGGATGCCCGGCGGCCAGGCGCAGATGGTCCCGGATGACACGGATGACGGTGTGCCGGACTTCCCGCAGCCCCAGGTAGGCGTGTCGGGCATCCGTGTTGCTCGGGGGTAGTTCGGATTGCGCGGTATACGGCAGACGCAGGTAGGCGCAGAGTACGTCGATGGAGGTCTGGCGCAATTCCCGGGTGGGGGCATCGTCGGCGAGTCCGGCCAAAGCGTGCACGCCGCCAAGACGGACCGCGGCGGAATCGTCACCGAGCTGAGAGACGGCCGTGGTGAAACGCTCGGTGTGCAGGCGGGTTGATTCGCGCAACGCGCCGTCTTCGTCGACTCGCTGGCGGCGGTACGCGACGACCAGGGCGACCAGGGCTCCGACGCCGGCGACCACACCGAAGGAAAGCTTCACCAGGTCGAAAAGCGTGGAGGAGCCGATACGGTGCTCGGGCTTCAGTCCCCCGACACCGAGCAGCTCCCACCCGGTGTAGAAGACGGCGCCGGCCACCAGGACGGCTGCCGTGAAGGCCATGACCAGGACAATACCGACCGGCCACAGACGCAGTCCGCGCCGCTCGGTCCGGCGCCGGGGCGAAGACGATCCCATACTCCGTAAGGACCGCGGCAGGGTACCGACCGGTTGCACGTGACCGCAGGAAGCCGGAGAACGCGTCGGGTCAGCGGCCGGGATGCTCACCGAAGGTCGGTGCCAGGAACCGGACGACGCCACCCCCAGCTGGCGCCCGGCCTGGGCAACGACCAGCAACCAGCAATGCTGACCGCGGCTCCTACAGGCACGTTTGGCCTGAGGTGGGAGCCTGCCGACGTCGGCCGGTCAGCTGGTCGTCGTCCAGGGCGAAGGCCTCGGACCTGGGTCACCGCGCAACGGCACGGCTTCGAGCAACTGCAACCCGCACAGCAGTAGGCCCTCGGCCTCGCCGCCGCCGTCCAGTTCCAGCCCGCGAGGGACACGTCAATATCCTCCGCAACCACGTCGAACCTGTACCCGTGGCCGAGGCCGGTCCCGCCGCCACCGGCCGAGCCCCGCGCATAACGAATACCCGACTATTGTGCGGAGTTGACCGCGGAGCGGAGCGGACGACGGACGAACAGGGGCCAGGACCGGGGCATGGTGTTCATCGCGGGAGTAATTCTGATTGCCGTGCTGCTAGGCACGCTCGCGGTGGTGGGAATTCATGCGCTTGCGCTCGAGCGGGTACCCGGTTCATGGCTTCAGCGTGGTGTGCGCAGTCCCCGGCTCTGGGGCGCGGGCGCCCTTGTCGTGCTGACGAGCTGGTATTTACGCTCGCCAACCGTGCTGGTCCTGGGCCTTGGTCTACTAGCGTTGGGTTACGTGGTGAAGCCGTCACGCTGATCCCGCGACGCGCCCCCGACGCGATACCGGGCCGTCGGCCGCACGTTTCGTATCGGATGAACTGTGGGCGCGGGTCCGGCCGTTGCTGCCGGTTGTGCCGCGCCGCAGGCGTCACCCACGGCGTAAGTGGGCTGATCGATCGCAAGGCGCTGTGCACGACACATCATGCCATCGAGGACGGTGTCAGGCGGGAGCTCCATCGCGGCCGTGGCAATGTCGAGCCGCTTCACGGAGGCATCTCGCCCGAACGGGTCTGGATGTGGACGGTTTCACGGCGTCAGGTGGGCTGTTGCGGCCGATGCTCGCGTGGCAACTGCGGCCTGCCTCCTTCCTGGTGCTGCAGGCAGAATGCTGTGCGTACACCGGGCGGGGGCGCCTGGGTTTCCGTGGCGGTGAAGGGGACGAGCGGATGGGCTGGGGCGGGGGACGGGTCTTACGCGACCGCAATGTGATCATCTACCTGAGTGGTGTGCTCGTCTCGGTCTTCGGCAACTCTGCGATGAGCCTGGCAGCCGGGGTGTGGACCAAATCACTGACCGGGTCGGACAGTCTGGCCGCCTTGACGACCTTTTGTGTCTGGGCGCCCATCCTGCTCGGCCCGCTGATCGGCACTCTGGCCGACCGTGTGCACCGGCGGCCATTGCTGATCTGGAGCAACCTCGGCATGGCCGTGGTGCTGCTGCCGCTCCTCGCCGTGAACTCCCGGAGCCAGATCTGGATCTTGTTCGCTGTGCTGACGGTGTACGGCGTCAGCTCGGTGCTGATGGACGCGGCGGAGTCCGCCTTGGTGACCGCCGCTGTACCGAGGACGCTCCGCGGCGACTTCAACGGTCTGCGGCTGACGGTGAACGAGGGCATGAAACTGGCCGCACCACTCCTGGGAGCACTCCTGTTCGTGCGCCTGGGCGGCCGAGCAGTGGCCTTGCTGGACGCGGTCACCTTCGTCCTGGCCGCCCTGGCTTTCGCCCTCATACGCGTATCCGAGCCCGCGCCCCGCCCGGCCACGAACCAAAGATTCAGCGTCCAGACCGCCCAAGGCATGCGCTATCTGCGACGGCACCCGGTGCTGTGGCGCCTGGTACTGGCCGGAGCCGCGACCATGGGCGTGGCCGGGGTGAACGGGGCTTCGGTGTATGCCGTGGTCGACTCCGGCCTCCACCGCCCGCCGGCCTTCGCCGGGGTCCTCTACGCCGTGCAGGGTGCCGGCTCCGTAGTCATCGGCCTGTTCGCCGGAGCCCTGCTGCGGCGCATATCCGAACAGGTCTTCGCCGCAGCCGGAATCATGCTGTTCGCGCTCGGCGTCGCCCTGCGCATCGTCCCTTCGATGCCGGTTGTTCTGCTCGGCAGCGCAATGATCGGCGCAGGCTTGCCCTGCGTGTTGATCGCAGCCCTGACAGCCGTCCAACGCGAGTCCCCCGACCATCTGCTGGGCCGCGTGGCGGCCACCGCAAACACCCTCCTCTATGCCCCCAACGCGATCGCACTCGCTGCAGGAGCCGGCCTGCTCGCACTCGTGGACCACCGTCTCCTGCTCATCATCGCCGCAACCGCCGCGGCCATCGCAGCGATCAACTGCCTTCCGGGGAGCCGCGCCCGCACACAGGCGACAGTCCCCGTGCCAGCAGAAACTGCACGTACCGAGGGCCGAGGTGCGAAGGGGAAAGAGGCCCTCTGAGCCACGCCTAGCCGTGCCCTCGAATCGGCCAGGTCGCGCAGGGCTCTGCCAGCTTCTTCCGAGCCGCCAGGTTCGGGGCCCCGCATGCCACAAGGACCAGTGATCAGGGGACTGGGTCGACGCCGTGGAGGACGTCCCCGTCCCAGAGTCGAAGACCGTCCCTGCCTGTACCCGGCCCGGTGAGGACGAGTTGAGCGGCATGGGGTGGGTCCACTTCGGTGACCGTCACCGTGGGATAGCGTCGGATGGTCTCAGAGCCTTCGACAGGTGGTGAGGCGCCTTCGGGGGCCCGACGCGCTGAACCTTGACCGAATCTCAGGGTAGTTCGACCGACCCGGAGTCACGGGCGGTGAGAGGTCAGCGTTCGCATCGGGCTTACCACGTACTCCCCCCGCCCTTCGTTGACAACTTCGTCCCTGCCGAGGCCCTCCACGAACCGCTGGTCAGAGTCCTCCCGGCCCCTGGCGTACACCCGAACTGTGACGATGTGCGAGGCTGGCACATCCAGATGGACGGCTGGATCGGAGGGCCGGTGGTGCACCCCAGAGCTCCGTCCGTCCGCCGTACACCGGCCGCTACCCCCAATGTGTCCAGCCCGGGTCGGTCCAGATGACGCTCCAGGGACTCGGGCGGGTCTTCCCGGCACGTCCCCCACCCTGCGGGGATCGCCCACGCCACGCCACGCCATGCTCGTGCTTCCGGGTGCGTGGGGGCGCATGAACGAATGCTGCACTTGTGACGCCATCACGATCCGGACCGAATGAGTCGCCCCAAAGGCTCGCTGGCCGTGACCATTTCAGCCTGGTTCGAGAATCAGCCTGGTTCGGAAAAGGGTCAGCGTCTTTGCGCTGGCCCCCCCCTACGCTCTCTCGCATGCTGATTCGCCGGACAATACGGATGATCACCGTGCTCGCTTTGGCCCTGACCGGTGCGATCGGGGGTGGCGTGGGGACAGCGCAGGCCGAGGAAGGCCAGTCGTCGCAAGACCGGCAGTTGCTGTTCTACAACCATTCCTACGGTGTCCTGGACCGCGAGACCGCCGACGCCATCGAACACTCCGAGTACCTGCGCAGTTTCGCCGACTTCCAGGTCCGCACCACGACCGGTACCGACGGACAGACCTGGACCGGACGGTATCTGATGGGCCGTGAGACCTATCTCGAACTGTTCGGAGTAGGTGACATCGCCGGCCAGGACGGCACTCTCGGCTCTGCGGGGTTGGGTCTCTCGACCGAGCGTGCCGGAGACATCGCTACGGTCGCCGGGCGGCTGAAGGAGGAGGGCGTCGCCGACCCCATCGAGTTCCTCCAGACACGCGACTTTGGTGACGGCGTCCCGGTTCCGTGGTTCGACGCCCTCCTCACCACCGCCCAGTACGACGCCTTCGGAGCCTGGGCGATGGAGTACCGGCCGGAGTACTTCGCCGATCCGCGCGGCAACACCGAGCCGGCGAGTTTCCCGGGTGACGTCGGCCGGGAGCGCTACCTGTCCGATGGCTACCGCACCCATCTGATGCGGGACGTGACCGCCGTCCGCCTCGCGGTGACCGAGGGCGATCTCGCCGACACCGTGCCACTGCTACGGGCCGGCGGCTTCGCCGTCCGGAGTGTTCCCGGCGGCGTCGTCGCGGAAGGCGGAAACACCTCGATTCGGTTCGACGCCGTGGCACGCGACGACGCGGGTCTGCAGCGGGTCGAGCTGTCACTCAATCAGTCCGTGAAGGCCCGTCACGTGGAACGGATCGGCCACTCCAAGCTCGTCGTCGGTCCGGGCAAGCACGCCGTATGGACGTTCGAGGACAGCGGCACCGAGTAGATCTGCGGACCATCTTCGATGTGACACCGCGGGCGCGGAGGAGAAGGGAGGCTCGCGCCGCGCCTTTGACGGTCGACAGTCGTCGGCCCGGCGCTCAAGATGAACGCGGGCGCGACAGCGCGCAGGTGCCTACGAAACCCGGTCGGCGCCAGGGTCGACCGGGACGGCTGCCTCCGGCGCGGTCCACGTCGGGGCCCGCGGAAGTCCCTCGCAGTCGGCATTCGGCGCGGAGGACCGTGGACGTCCCGAGCGGCGGAGAAGGCGACGGCTGCGTGGGAGGCGAGCAGCCAGCTGACCGCAGCCCCGCTGTAGGGGTTGTGGGCAGGTTCGCACGAAGTCCGGTGGAAAATATCACCGACAAGCGCGGACTGGGTACACTCCGTCACTCGACAGAACGGTCGGCTGTGGGGCGAGAGATGGGGCGGCGCGGGTGACACCGGAGGCCGGGGACAAGATCGACGGCCGTTATCTTTTGCAGGAACCCATCGGCAGAGGCGGGATGGGTGTCGTCTGGCTGGCCTGGGACGAACGGCTCGAACGGCGAGTAGCCGTCAAATGCGCACGCCTGGACGACGCCCGGGCCGCACGACGGCTCATGGGCGAGGCGCGCAACGCCGGGCGGCTGCACCACCCGAACATCGTGGGCGTCTTCGACTTCGTCGACGAGGGCGCCACCTGTTGGATCATCATGGAGTACGTCCCTTCGCGCAGCCTCGCCCAGATCGTGACGGAAAGGGGCCTTCTCACGCCCGAGGAGGCCGGGTCGATCGGCTGCCAGATCGCGGCCGCGCTGGCGAAGTCCCACAGTGAGCGCGTGGTGCACGGCGATGTGACGCCGGAGAACATCCTCGTCACCGACGAAGGCATCGCGAGACTGACCGACTTCGGGATCTCACGGGCCCTGAGGAGCGACGTCACGCAGAGCACGACGGGCAGTGTGCGCGGCAAACCCCGGTACCTGGCCCCGGAAGTCGCCAGGGGGCTGTCCGTCGGCGAGAAGTCGGATGTGTTCTCCCTGGGGGCCTCCCTGTTCTCCGCGGTCGAGGGCCAGTCGCCGTACGGGGAGGCCGAACACCTCATGGCGTATCTGGCCCGGGCCATCGAAGGACACATCGAGCCCATGCGCCGAGCCGGTCCGTTGGACGGGCCGCTCACCGCACTGCTGGAGGTGGAGCCCCGGAACCGCCCTGACGCCGCCGGAGCGCAGAAACTGCTGGCACGCGCCGCGCCCCCGCCCGCGCACATCCAGGAGCAGTTGCACGACGGCCAGACGCGGGATCTCGCGTCCCGCACGCTGCGACTGTCACACCTCCCGCGCCGCCGACGGGAATTCACGTCGCTCCTGCTTCAGCCACCCGGGCCCGGGCGCCGCCGGCGTCGCCCGTTGGTGATCGCAGCGGTGGCGCTGGCCGTGACCGGCGCGATCACGGCCGGGCTCGTCCTCTTGGGCCCGTGGGGCGGAAAGCACGATGGCGGCGGGGACGACACGGGGGGCCACAATGGCGTGGCCGACGCGAAGCCGTCGGCCACGGCGCAGGCAGGCACCCTCGGCGACGAGCGCACGGCGGACCCCTGCGGGCTCATCAGCGCAGCCTCACTGAGCCGTTTCGGTGGCACCGCCCTGGACCCTGACTACGGGGAGGTCGACCGGTGCGACGTCCTGGTGCGCAACAACAGCGGTGACGACACCGCGGATGTCCAGGTCAACCTCGACTCGGACCAGGACGAATTCAGCGACGTCCTCGCCACCCGCCTGGTCGGCAACCTCACGGTCGTGACACTCCAGCGGGACGGGAGAGCCTGTGACCGGGCCGTCCTGACAGCCGACGGCAAACAGATCCGCGTCATGGGGAAGCAGCTCAACAAGGCGGCGCCCGACCCGTGCCAAATGGCCGACGCCGCCACCGACCACGTGGTCGGCGTCCTGACCGAGGGCCCGGCGCCCCGGCGTCCGGCGCCGGCCAGGAACTCCCTGGCCCGGCTCGACACCTGCACCCTGCTCGACGCCGCCGCGCTCAGGCTCCTGCCCGGCGTCAAGGCGGACAACCGGGACCGCGGCTTCGGTTCCTGGGACTGCGACTGGTCGAGCGACGACGGCAACCGGGCGGTGGAGATCCAGCTGAGCCGGGACAACTCGCTGGACGCCGACGACGGGACGCCGGTGAACGTCGCCGACACGAAGAGCTACTTCATCGCTGACGAGGCCGAGGACGACAGCTGCACCGTACGGACTCCGCACCGCACCTACACGGACTCGGTCGGCGACCGCACGACCGAACTCTTCCAACTGACCGTGTACGCCCCACAATCGGCCGGGCAACTGTGTGACACCGCCACGAGGATCGCGGCCGTCGTCGTACGGAACATCGCGGAACGCCTGTCGACGACTCTGCCGCCGAAGTCCCCACCGGGCGACGGTAGGTAGGAGGGGAGGCCGTGTTGAGGCCGGTCGAAACCCACGAGACAGCTCCTAGACGGCAAATTCCGCCTCGTCACTTGAAGTTGCCGCCTCCGCTGTACGACCGCCCCCGGCGAGAAGCCCCCTCAGGCTCGCGGCTGCGAAGACCGCCGGGGTTCTGGCGGGGGCGCCGCGATCATCCGAAGAGCGGGAACCGATCAGCGTCGGTGCCCAGTCGGTGTTTCTCGGCCGCGGTCAGCGGCAGCCGCCCGGTCGCGGCCAGCGCGTAGTGCTCATCGCTCCAGTTCACGGGCACCGGGCGGCCGAGCAGGCCGTCGAGAGTGCCCCGTACGCACCCCAGCCCGGCGGCTTCCGGGCGCGGAACAGATGCCGGAAGGTGAGCAACCATGTCGAGATGATGGATCGTGGCCTCCACGGCGAGGGTCTCCAGCAGGTCGCCGACGGCGAGTACATGCCCCTGCGTACTGACGAACTGCTGGGGATCGCTGCGCTCAGCCGCGGTGACGGCAGCTGCCGCAGTCGCCAGATACAGCTCTCGCAACTGCTCGAAGTCCAGGAACATGCTGGCGCCCACCCGGATGTTCGTCCGCTCGTGCGCCGCGTGTGCTGCGTCCGGCTGCCAGTCCGCCCAGTAGGTGACGCGATCTCGGTCCGCAGGCCCGTCAGCGGGCGTGTGCAGAGCCACCAATCCCCTTTGCGCGTCGGCCACGCAGTGGAAGACGAGATCTCGAACGGCCCATCCCGCACATCCACTTGGCAGCCAGGAGTCGTCCTCACTGAGTGAGGTCACCGCACCCGCAAAGGCCTTGTACGCGCCCTTCAGAGCACTGAGCGCCCCGTGCTCCCCGTGCTTCGTCTCTCCTGTGTCCATGTCTCTCCCCGCACCTGGCCGAACCTCGAGGCCGTCCGATGTTCCCGCAGTAGCTCATCATGATCGTAGGCGGCTCTGCTGTGGCGCATGACAGGGCGGAGTTCCTCTTCAGCGACGATCGGCGACGGTCAGGTCGTCGGGCTCGGGGCGGCCTCCCGGTGATGGCGGGGCATCAGAACGGGGGCCGGCTCACGCCATTCTCGTCGCGGCATTCTGGCCGGGTCGGCGGTCAGTACTTGGCCACCTCCCGCGCCCGGTCGAGACCGTGGTCGGGCACAACGGCCCGCTCCACCCCGAGAAACACCTCCGGCCCGATGAGTCGGCGTGCCCGTGCGGTGTGTTCGGTGGGCACGACATACGTGTGTGCCCCCCAGGTGCGTTCAGCGGCCAGCTTCAGCATCTTCGGGCCCCGGGGCAGCCAGCAGGCGGCGCGTCAGCGTGCGAGCACGAGGCTGCCCGGCGCTTCAGCTGCGTCGTGCCTCAGCGAAACGCAGCGATGTTGCGGGCGACCCAGTCGCTGAAGGGGCGCGGAGCGCGACCGAGGACTCGTCCCACGTCCGGGCTGACCCGCAGTTCGTCGGGGTTCGGGGCGGAGATGATGTCCAGAGTGTCGTCGGCGAGTTCCGGCGGCACGAACTGGGTCATCGCGACTTTGGCCTCCTCGCGGGTGAGTTCATGGAACCGCACCGGTGAGCCGAGCGCGACGGCGATGGCCTCCGACTGCCGGCGGGGCGTGATCACCTCGGGTCCCGTCAGCTCGAAGGTGGCGCCGGTGTGCCGGTCGTCCAGCAGGGAGGCCGCCGCGACCTCGGCGATGTCAGCCGGGTCGACGATCGGAACCCCGACATCGCCGAAGGGGGCGTCGACCGTCCTTTGCGTGCGGACGGTCTCCGCCCACGCCAAGGCGTTGGAGGCGAAGCCGCCCGGCCGCAGGACGGTCCAGTCCAGGCCGGACCCGCGCAACGCGTCCTCCACCGCGCGCATCGCGATCCGCGACGGGCCGAGCGGCCTGGTCGCCACTCCTTGCGAAGACAGCAGGACGACTCGGCGGACCCCGCAGGCAACGGCCAGGTCGACAAGGTCGGTCGGTCTGGCTTCGGGGGCGTGCAGGTCGCCGGAGAGCAGGAGGAACAGCGCCTTCGCCCCGTCCAGAGCGGGGGCGAGGCCCTGCGGCTCGGCCAGATCGGCCGCCACGTGCCGGACCCCGGCCGGCACGGCCACCGCGCGCCGTGACACCGCCGTCACCTGCTCGCCCGCCTTGGCAAGGGCCTGTGTCAAAGGCCGTCCCACATTCCCGGTAGCTCCGGTCACCACGATCATGTTCAGCTCCTAGTCCGTTGTGCACTGCGGTGATTGACGCTAGGAGGCAGGCTTACTTTTCGTAAGAACATACCCAGAGGTAAGCTCCGGACATGACAGAAGGTGCGCAGCTGAGGCAGGCCGAGGTCAGCCATCACTATGAGGTGTTTCACACCGACTGCCCCGCGCGCGACGTGGTCGACCACGTGACGAGCCGGTGGGGTATCTGGGTGCTGATCTCCTTGCGGAGCACCGACCTTCGCTTTTACGAGCTGCGCGACAGCATCCGGGGCATCAGCGAGAAGATGCTCGCCCAGACACTGCGGGCACTGGTCCAGGACGACCTGGTGTGGCGGAAGGTCGAGCCGACGACGCCACCTCAAGTCACGTACGGGCTGACCGAGTTCGGCCAGGATGTCGGTGCGCCGCTGACGGACTTGTTCGACCGGATCACAGAGCGGCTGGCAGCGGGCGGGGCGCATCGGCCCGCTGCGAGCCCCGGCCCGAGCCTCGAGACCTCGGCGCCGTCCGCGGCCTCCAGTCGGTGAGGACGCGGCAACCGGACGGTCCCTGGGGTTCCAGGAGCCACAGGTTCGACAGAGCCGCTCCGATCGCGCGCACCGATGAGTTGCCCGCGCCGCGCCGGTCTGTACAGGCGAGAGCCCCTACGGAAGGCTGGCGTCATGCGGAAACTGGTCTACGGCATGAACCTGACCCTGGACGGTTACATCGCCGCGCCCGGTGACGACATCGGCTGGAGTGTGCCGAGCGACGACCTGTTCCAGTTCTGGTCCGACCAGTTGCAGGCGACCGATCTGTCGTTGTACGGGCGCAGACTGTGGCAGACGATGAGCTCCTACTGGCCGACCGGCGACCAGCAACCCCATGCCACCCCGGCGGAGATCGAGTTCGCGCACCGCTGGCGGGACATGTCGAAGGTGGTGTTCTCCGCGACGATCGACAAGGTCGACTGGAACACCCGCCTGGTCACCGGCGATGCCGTCGCCGAGATCATCCGGCTCAAGGCCGAGGACGGCGGCCCGATGGAGATCGGCGGCGCCACGCTCGCCGGGGCGGCCGTGCGAGCCGGACTGGTCGACGAGTACGTGCTGGCCACCGCGCCCGTCCTGGTGGGCGGCGGGACACCGTTCTTCACCGCGCTGGACAACTGGGTGAACCTGAACCTGGTGGAGACGCGAACACTCCCCTGCGGCGTGATCCTGACCCGGTACGAGACGAGGCGCTGAACGCCCTCGTCGCTGCCGATGACGAGTGGCGGTGCCGTCGGCTCCGCAGACGACGAACCCGGCGTTGCCGTCACGGCGCCCACATGCAGCATGGCGCCCAGCGCGATGGTCTGCCCGGTTCCCCACATGACCAGCGTGCGATCGGCGCCGCTCCTGGCGAAGACTCCGAAGGTCACCCCTGACGCGACGCACCGAGCGCGACGAAGACCGTCACGCGGTTGGGGCATGCGGGATGTCGAGTGCGGCAGGACGGGGACCCACAGGGGCCTGTGCCGGTGGAGAGGTGAGACATCGAGCACCTCCGGCTACGGCACCGAGCGCAACGTTCAGACCGAGCCGAACCTCGCTCCGGCAGGCCCACCCACGACCGTGAGCAGGTCCACGACGAAGATCAGCGTCGAGCCCGCCGGGATCAACGGCGAGGGTGACTGCCTGCCGTAACCAAGACGCGGGGGAACGATGATCTCGCGCCGACCGCCGACCCTCATTCCCCTCACTCCCCTGTCCCAGCCCTTGATGACCTTCCCACCGCCCACGGCGAACTTGAACGGCCGATCCCGCTCCCAGGAGGAGTCGAACTCCCTTCCTGACGCGAACGTGACCCCTACATAGTGAACCTGGACGACCCTGCCCGGCAGCGCCTCGGGCCCGTCCCCGAGCACGAGGTCGCGGGCCGTCAACTCGGTGGGCGCGTCGCCCTCGGGAGCCTCGATCTCGGGCTTCACCAGTTCGCTCATCACGGTCCCATCGCTCGCCACCGGGGCCCCGCACGGGCCGGTCGGACACATGGACATTCCATGCGGCAGGCGATCACGTTACCGGCGGAGCTCGTCGCCGAAGGCCCTGTGCCGGAGAAGGCGCCGGTGACGAAGGCGACCTGGCCGGTGAAATCGTAGGCGGGGTTCATGGAGATGACTCCTCGCACGGGGGTTCGGCGGGTGGTTCCTCTGTGGGATCCCGCAGGTCAGACCGTCTGCCCGCCGTCCACGACGAGGGCGGTGCCGGTGGTGAAGGCGGCGTCGTCGGAGCACAGCCACAGGACGGCCGAGGCGATTTCCTCGGGCTTGCCGAGGCGGCCGACGGGTTCGTCGGCGATGAGTCCTTCGCGGCCGCCGGGGCGAGTGTCGCCGAAGCGGTGTCGATGATGCCGGGGCACAGGGCGTTGATACGGAGGCCCGCGGCGGCATGGTCGAGGGCCGCGGAGCGGGTGAAGCCGATGACGCCGTGTTTGGCGGCGGCGTAGGCGGCCTGCCCCTTGAAGCCCTTGACCCCGGCGCCGGAGGAGACGTTGACGATCGCCCCGCCGCCGTCCTGCCGGAGCATCTGGCGGATCTGCGCCCTGGTGCACAGGAACGTACCGGTGAGGCTGACGCCGAGGATGCGGTCCCAGTCGTCCTTGGCGGTGTCGGCGGCCGCCTGGACGGGCTGCTCGACGCCGGCGTTGTTGAACGCGGCGTCCAGGCTCCCGAAACGCTCGACTGTCCGGTCGACAGCGGCCTGGACGTCTTCTTCGCTGGTGACGTCGCAGGTCAGGGCGAGGGCGTGACCACCGTCGGCCTCGATGAGGCGGGCGGTCTCACGCAGGCCGTCGGCGGACCGGTCGACGAGGGCGACCTGCGCCCCGGCGCGGGCGAAGGCCAGGGCGGTGGTGCGGCCGATGCCGGAGGCGGCACCGGTGACGAACGCGCTCTTGCCGTGAAAGTCGTAGGTGACGGTCATGCGAATCTCTCCTTCGATGGCCGAGCCGTGGCCCGTTCGGGCGGATGTCAGTGGTGTGCCGGTGTGGAGGCGTCGTCCCGTACGGGGGTCGCGGTGGCGCGCTGGGTGACGATCCGCGTGCGGGCACGGGCGCCGCTGAGTGCGAGCGCGATGAGCGGGAGCAGGGTGAGCGCGGCGAAGACGGCGCCGACCAGGGCCGGCCCGGTCAGGCCGAGCGAGGAGTCCAGGGCCATGCCGCCGAGGGCGGATCCGGCGGCGATGCCGGTGTTGTAGCCGGAGGTGGTCAGCGCCGAGGTGAGGGTGGGGGCGTCGCCGGCGAAGCGGACGGCGAGGGAGGTGACGACCGGGTTGACGGTGAATCCGGTCAGCGCCATGCCGAAGATCAGGAGCACGGCGGCCACCGGACTGCCGGAGGCCGGGATCAGGGCCAGCAGGACGAGGGAGGTGGCGGCGGCCGCGATGATCGTCGTGACCATCGGGTGGCGGTCCCCGAGCCGCCCGCCGATGACGGTGCCGCCCAGCGCACCGATACCGAAGGCGATCAACACCAGCGGCACGGCACCGGCCGGGATGCCTGCCCGGTCGGTCAGCAGCGGCGTGATGTACGTGTACGTCGCCAGGACCCCGCCCATGATCAGTACAGCCGCGCCGAGCGCCAGCCACAGCCGCCCCTGGCGGAGGGCCCGGACCTCGGCCCGCACCGACACCTCGGCCCGCTGTCCGGTACGCGGGATGAACCGGCCGACCAGCACGGCGGCCAGGGCGGCGAGGACGGCCAGCGCCCAGAACGGGCCGCGCCAGCCGGTGAACCGGCCGACGAACGAGCCGATCGGGACGCCGACGACATTGGCCAGCGTGAGGCCGCCCATCATGACGCCGACCGCCCGCGTGGCGTTCGCGGGCCCGGCGGTGGTGGTGGCGATGACGAAGCCGACGGCCCAGAACGCGCCGGTGGCCAGGGCGGTCACCACCCGGGCGGCCAGCACGACGGTGAAGGAGGTGCTGAGTGCGGCGACGGCGTGTCCGAGAGCGAAGACGGCCAGTGCGCCGACCAAGGTGTGGCGCTGGGGCAGGCGCAGGGTGGCCATGGCCATCGTGGGCCCGCCGATGATCATGCCGATGGCGAACGCGGTGATCAGCAGACCGGCGTGCGACACGCTCACGTTCAGGTCGGCGGCCATCTCGGGGAGCAGCCCGGCGATGACGAACTCGGTGGTGCCCATCAGGAACGTGCCGGCGGCGAGCACCCAGACGACGAAGGGCAGTCGGCCGGGGGCGGGCCTGGGGGCGGAGGACATGCGAGAACTTCTTTCCGTACGAGGAGGGGGGTGGGCGCGGTCAGGAGGTGGCTTCGATGGTGATGCGGTCGGCCTCGGCGAGCTGGTCGGCGTCGGCGTCGATGTGGCCGAGGATCAGCAGGTCGGAGGAGGCCGAGGGGCAGCTTTTGCAGAAGAGGGCGAGGTTGCCCCACGGTGCGAAGTAGGCGATGTCCCCGGCTGTGGCCGCGGCCGGTTCGGGGGCGCCTTCGGTGGTCAGCTTCCTTGGCGGGTCGGCGATCCGCTCGGTCCCGTGGAAGTCCGCCAGGTCCAGGGTGAGCGGAAGCAGAGCGGCGAGATCACGGGCGGCGGGGCTGTCGTTCAGAGTGGCATCGACGGGACGCCCGTCGAGGGTGACGCGGATGTCCATCGGAGTGCTCCTTGATGCGGACGGACTCGCCGACGCCGAGGTCGGCGGCCGCTCGGAGGCGGCCCCCCGCGCGGGCGCGGAGGCGGGAGTGGGGGTCTGATCGGCGGCGGGTGGGTCGCCGGAACAGGCGGTTGCGGTCAGCAGCAGGACGCCGGTGGTGGCGAGGGCGGTCACGACCCGGCGGAGGGCGGAGGTCACGGGGTGTCGTCCTGCGGGCCGGGCATGGGCTCCGCGTAGTGGCGGAAGCCCTTGCGGGCGGTGTGCAGGGTGTACAGCCGCTCGGCGAGCGCCTCGGGGCTGGAGTGCTCGGAGTCGGGGCTGATCGCCCCGGGCACGATGAGCTGCGCGGCGTGGATGTTCTCCGGGGCGAGCGCGGAGTGGAGCATCGCCGCGTAGGCGCTCTCGGCGGCGAACGCGATCGAGGTGCCGGCCCGGTCGGGATGCGGGCGTACCGCGCTGCCGCCGTTGACGAACAGCAGTGTGCCCCTGCCGAGCTTCCGCATGCCGGGCAGGACGGCGTCTACGCAGGTGAGCGGCCCCTTGACGGAGAACGCCAGCGGATCGTCCAGGTCGGCCGCGGTGGTGTCCAGGACCGGCTTCATGAAGTCGCCGCGGGGCACCGGGCTGAACTGGAGGATCTCGACGGGCCCCAGCGTGTCCGCGGCTTCGCGCAGGGCCTCGATCAGGGAGACGGGGTCGAGGACGTCGGCGGTGAAGCCGCGGGCGTGCACGTTCTCTCTCGCCAGTTCGGCTGCCAGGGCGTCCTGGTGCTGGGCGCTGCGCGAGAGGAGGGCGACGCTGTGGCCGGCTGTGCCGAAGCGGCGGGCGGCCGCGAGCCCCAGGCCGGGGCCGGCGCCGACGAGGGCGAAGGTGGTCACGGTGGTTCTCCTCGATAGCGTGGGTGCGGGGTGGGCCGTATCGGATCGGCCCGGGCCAAGAGCGGTGTGGTTCACGGGGAGGGCGACAGGTGGCGCGGCCTTCGTCCGGGCTGGGTGCGGTCCCCGGAACACCGGCGGCGAACCGTCCGGGCCGGGTGCGGAACCCCCGCCTCCCGGCCGTCGTGACCGGCAGGAGAAGCACCACGCATTCCAGGTAACGCCCTCTGCGCGCGCCTAGCGAGTCACTGCCGAGGGGTGTACCGGCAGTACATCCCTATGGCGGCACATGCGGGATGCACTGTCGCGGGCGTGGACTACCGCGAGGGGGTCCGTCAGTTCCGCGGCTCCAGGCGCGCGAAGATCAGCCCCGCGCGGGCCGGACTGCCCTCCGGAACCCCGCGCCGGATGCCGGGCCCGCGTCACACGCGCCCAACTCCGGAATGTCAGGTGTCGCCCGCAATGCGTCTACGGGCGGGTCGTGGGGGGAGAGGGGGGGGGGGGGGGGGGGGGGGGGGGGGGGGAGGGGCGGGGGGGGGGGGGGGGGGGGAGGTGGGGGGTGTTGTGTGTGTAGAAGAGGGGAGTGT